>NZ_LGDG01000214.1 GCF_001279775.1 Streptomyces sp. MMG1533
GTTCACCACGAACGCCCCGTTCACCATGGACGCATCGCTCACCACCAACGCGCCTCTCCCCACGGACACACCGTTCACCACCGACGCGTCCATGAGGAGTGACGCGTCGGTGGTGAACGGTGTGTCCGTGGGGAGAGGCGCGTTGGTGGTGAGCGATGCGTCCATGGTGAACGGGGCGTTCGTGGTGAACAGTGCGTCCGTGGGGAGAGGCGCGTTCGTGGTGAGCCGCGTGTCCATGGTGAGCGGGGCGTTCGTGGTGAGCGGCGCGTCCATGACCGGAGGCGGCTCGATGGTCAGCTGCCCGCCCATCGTGGCGGCGGTCGGCTGCTGTTGCTGCCAGAACAGGTCGGGTTCGTGGCGCGTGTCCTGGGCCGGGGTGGCCCAGGAGTCCTCGGCCGGGCGGGACTCGATCGCGGCGAGAGGTGCGCTCGTCAGGGCGGTTTGGGCGGCGTGGGCGGTCAGCAGGTCGCGGGCGGCGGCGAGTTGACGCTGGACGCGTTCCTTCGTGGTCCGCAGCGAGGACGGGCCCGACTCGGCCGTGGCGGCGGGCAGCGCCTTGGGAGCCGTCTCCGGAGCGGGTGGCAGCGCCGGGACGGACCTGGCGGTCAGCTCCGCGACGGGACGGTCGGCAGCCGCCTGCTCACGGACGCCGGGGGCGGCCGCCGGGCGAGCGGGCCGGGTGTCGACCGACGAGGCCGGCCTCCGGTCGGGCGGCAGCGATGCCGGCGTGGTCGGTCCCAGCTTGGCGCGCGCCACGTCGAACCACTGCCGGGTGACGTCGCCGAGGGCGGGATCGGCCTGTCTGCGCGGCGTGTTGCCGGTTCCGGCGTCGGCGGCCGTACCGGACTGCCCGCGTCCGGTGTCGGCGAGCGAACCGGCGCGCTTGCGCGGACTCGTCGCCGCGCGGGTCGCGTTGAAGGTCCCGGTGTCGGTCTCGGCCCGGTCGTAGAGGTTGTCGATCCGCTGCCGGACCTCGTCGCGGCTCGGCCCGTCCTCGGCCGCCGCGGGAGTGGCGCCCGCGGTCTGGGAGAGCAGGGCCACGGAGGTGAGAGCCGCCGTGGCGAGTGCGGAGTTGCGCATGCCCGGGAGGCCGATGCCTCCGGGGCGCGGGGATCGCTCCGGCGCCATGGAAGAGGTACTCCTTCCGTAGCCCGTCACCGAACTCCTGCCGCCGAGGCGGATGTCGGGTTCGGTCAGGGGTGACTCGACCAAGGTACGCGCGACACGACGGGTTTCGCCGGGGGAAGTCGTGCGGTCAGGCGGCCAACTTAGCCAACTTGTGTGACTGGTGTGAAGATTCAAGGGTAAAATGTCCGATACGTAACTGTGACCTTCGTCGTGTTGCTCCGAGGGACCTCCGGTGGAGCGTGAACTCGTTCCGTTCGGGTCGGCAAGTACGGGTGAACGATGTCGATTTCGCCGACCCCACGGACTGCCGATGACCGATCTGCCCTGCCGGCCCTCCCCGAGAGCCGGCGTTCCCCACGGTGCCGCCGAGGACGACGACGCCTCGTTGATCGTGGCGTCGCTGGACGAGCCGGAGCGTTTCGCGGAGCTGTTCGACCGCCACGCACCCGCCATCCACCGGTACATCGCGCGTCGGCTCGGCCGTGACGCGGCCGACGACGTCACCGCGGAGACCTTCCTGACGGCGTTTCGGATACGGAGCCGCTACGACGCGAGCCGGACCTCCGCCCGCCCCTGGCTGCACGGCATCGCGGCGAAGCTGATCGGCAGGCACCGCAGGGAGGAGGTCAAGGCGCTGAAGGTCCTGGCCCGCAGCGGAACCGACCCGGTCGCGCAGACCTGGACCGAGAACGCCGACGACCGGGTCGCGGCGCAGGCCGCCTCCCCGGCGCTGGCGAAGGCGCTGACCCGGCTCTCCCAGGGCGACCGGAATGTCCTGCTGCTGTTCGCCTGGGCCGACTTCACGTACCAGGAGGTCGCCGAGGCCCTGGACATCCCCGTGGGAACCGTCCGTTCCCGGCTCAACCGGGCCCGCAGGAAGCTGCGCGGCGTCCTGGGCGAGCACCGTTCCCTGGTCGAGGCACCCGCACCCGAAGGTGGCACCGTATGAACGAGATCATCGAGACGCGCGCGCTGCGGGACGACTGCCCGCTCCCCGACGACGCCAGGCTCGCCCCGCTGCGGGACCGCGTGCTGGACGCCGCCCGGGTCGACGGCGCCGGCCGGCGCCCCACACTGCGCGGCACGGGCGGCGGGTTCCCGCGCCGCAGGATCGTCCTGACCGCGGCGGCGACTGCGGCGGTCGCCGTGACCGGCATCGTCGTCGCGGATCTGCCGGGCGGCACCGACATTCCTGCCGACGGCCCCCGGCTGCTGTCCGCGCGGGCATCCGCCAACGCCCTGGAACTGGCCGCGAACACGGTGGAGCAGCTCGGAGCCACCGAGCCCGGGCCGAAGCAGTGGGTGTACGAGAAGTCCACGAGCTTCCAGCACGGCACACCGCAGTCGGCGGAACAGTGGACCCGTTGGGACGGCACGGGGTCGGCCAGTCTGCCCGGCGTCCCCCGGTCCGGAGACATCTCGGACTTCGACCCGAACAAGCTCCAGGTCTGGTACGGGCCCAACCAGGAGGAGAAGTGGAAGAAGGAGGGCTACGACGACCGTTCGCAGCGGCAGTTCTACCGCTTCCTCGCCACCCTGCCCGGCGACCCCGACCGGATGATGCGGCGCATCCGTCAGGAGCACGCCATCGGTGACATCGAAGGGGAGACGCCGGCGCAGCGCGACTGGCGGGAGATCCACGTCCTCTACCGTTCCGTCCTGATTCCGCCGAAGGTGCAGGCGGGCATGTTCCGGGCCCTGGCGAAGATCCCCGGCGCCCGGGTGGAACAGGGCGTCGAGGACCCCCTCGGGCGGAAGGCGATCGCGGTGACCGTCAACTACCCCGAGCGCACCGCGAACGGCCTGCAGGGCAAACAGGAGATCTTCTTCGACCCGGAGACCTACGCGTACCTCGGGGCGAGGGAAGAGGTCCCGCCTCTGGAGTCGATCACCACGAACGGCACGAAGATGCCGCTGCCCGCGGAGGCCGACTCCGCGATCGTCGTCGCACGTGCCGCGTGGGGGGTCGTGGACAAGCCGGGCGCCCGGCCCTGAGGGCGCGGGCGGTCACCGCGCGGCCCGCTGCCCCCGCCAGGCCTCGTAGTGGTCGAGAACCGTCTGCTCGACGGGGCGGTAGGTGACGCCGAGTTCGTGCACGCTCCTGCTGTTGTCCACCCGGAAGCGGATGCCGAGGTGCCCCCGGATGTAGTCCTGGGTCAGGCCGAAGGCCGGGCCCAGGACGTGCACCGGCCAGTGCGGCAGCGCGGTGCGCGGCAGGCGCAGGTCACGGGGGTGGTGCGCCCGGATGATGCGGGACATGTCGTGGAACGACGTCATCGTCTCGGCCGCGACGATGTAGCGCCCTTTTGCCTCGGGGTTCTCGGCCGCCGCGATGTGCGCGTCGGCCACCTCCCGTACGTCCGCCGTGGTGAAGGCGAAGTCCGGTGCGCCGTAGAAGAAGTAGCCCTTGAACAGCTCTTCCAGCAGGAACAGGCTGCCGGACTCCGACGCGGGGGCGAGCGACGGGCCCAGGATCAGGCCCGGATTGACGGAGACCATGCGCCAGCGGTTCTGGGCCGTCTCGGCCTCCCATGCCGCGCGCTCCGCGACGGTCTTCGCATAGTGGTAGGGGTTGTTCCGCACCGTGCTCGTGGTGTTGAAGTACTTCTCCGAGAGCACCTGGTCGTCCATGTCTAGCACGTCGGCGTAGTCGCCGAAGATCGCGCCCACGGTGGAGGTGAACACCAGTCTCTCGACCGTCGGGGTCCGCTCCAGGCTCCCCAGCACGTTGCGTGTGCCGAGCAGGGCCGGGTCGACCATGTCCCGTCGGCCGTCCTTGATCTTCTCCGGCATGAAGAACGGCGACGCCACGTGGAAGACCACCCGGCAGCCGCGGATCGCGTTGTCGAAGGACCCCTCGCGCAGCAGGTCCGCCTCGAACAGGTCGAGGCGGCCCGGAAACTCCTCCTGCATCTCCCGAAGCGGCAGCACCTTGGCCGTGTGCGCGAGGCTCCGTACGGTGGTGCGCACCGCGTAGCCACGTTCCAGCAGCCGCCGGACCAGATGGCTGCCGACAAAACCACTGCCGCCGGTCACCGCGACGACCGTCGCCCCGCCTTTGCCCACGCCCTGCTCCTCAGTGCCGGTCACCGGTACGTCCGGGGCGCTGCGATCGGTGCCCCAACGGTCAGGGTCGGGCATGACACTGTGGAAAGGGAACATGCATGGCTGAGTTGTGATCGTTGTCGGCGGCTCCACTGCGCCGTGTGGGGTCCCTTTCGCCCGGCCGCGTCGCACTCACCCGTCCGGGCCTCTCTGGTCCCCAGCACCTCCTCGGGCCGCGTCGGGCCGGTGGATGCCGCGGGGCCGGTAGCCGAGTTCGTCGGAGCGGCCCAGCAGGTCGGCCAGGAGCCAGACGATGGCCAGCCACATCTCGGTGCCCTGGAGGCCCGGTTCCGGGCCGGGGCCCGCCGTGCCCGGGCCGAAGCCGAAGCCACGGCCGTCCCGCCAGCGAGTGAGGGCGAGGGCCAGCTGCCGCTCGGCCCAGGCGCGGATCTCGGCGGTGCGGTAGCCGGCGCCCCCGGCGCCCGTCCCGAGCTGCCCCGTGCACAGCCACAAGGGGTGGGCGACGTCCAGCACATTGCAGGCGTTCTCCCGGCCCGTCCCGAAGTACCGGGTGTCCCGGGCGTGGTCCAGGACCGCGTCCACGACCCGCTCCGGGTGCGGCACGGGCAATCCGAACTGGGCGAAGGAACCGCGCGTCAGCCGGTAGTAGCCGTTGACCACCTGCAACCGCCCGGCGCCGGGCGAGGGTACGCCCCACATCCCGGTCCACGGGTCGGCACGGGTGAGCAGCCAGCCGAACAGCGCCTCCGGCGCTCCGGGTTCGGTACCGCCGCCTTGAGGCCGCCGCAGGTTCCAGTGGGCGGCCGTGGCCCAGGAGTCGATCCAGGCTCCGGCACCCCACGCACCGTCCCGCCAGGGCAACTCTTCGAGCCGCGCGACAAGTTGGGGGACCGTCATCTCCTGTACCCCGCGCACCGGATGGGGGAGGCCCACGCCCAGCAGGTCCAGCGCGTAGCCGACGCAGAGGACGTGGTACAGCGCCGCACCCTCGCCGGGGAAGCCGTCGTCCGGCAGGGACTCGCCGAACTCGGGCACCAACCCGGTTCCGGGGTCCTGGAGCGCGGCCAGCCGCCCGCGGTGCTCGTCGGCCGCCAACTGTCCCGGGGCGGAATCCAGCAGCAGGTCGGCGATCTCCACGGCGTCGCAGTGCGCCCGTACCGTGGGCGCGGCGCCGGGACGGTCGACGTACCGCTCGCCGTCCCAGCAGCGGGCCAGCAGGTCCGGAGCCTGGGCGCGGGCGGTGTCGGCGAACCGGCTCAGATCCGTGCCGACCGCGGGGGGCGGCGGGGTGTCCCGGCGGTCACGGACCGGACGTGCCGGATTCCCGGCGGCCACCGTCCACGCCGGAAGGTCCTTGGTGACGACCGCTCCCGCGCCGATCACACAGTGGTCGCCGACGGTGACGCCGTCCACCACGACCACGTGCGAGCCGATCCACACGTCATCCCCGATCTTGATCCCTCTGCTGGTGAGCGGTTGCCGGAAGACCGGCCGGTCGGGGTCCATGGAGTGGTTGAAGCCGAGCAACGAGGTGTGGGCCCCGATCCGTACGCCGTCACCCAGGGCCACGGCACCTCGGACGGTGGTGAACGGATTCAGCGTGCAGTCCGCGCCGGTGGCCAACTCCCCGGTGACATAGGCGTGGGCGGCGATGTACGAGCCGGCCCCGAGCCGCAGCCGGTCCGGGAACACCGCGGCCGACTCGGCGACGTAGCACCGCTCGCCGATCTCGCTGTCCCCGTCGATCGCCCGCTGCCGTTCCCGCTGGGCGAGACGCTGCTCCTCGGTCGCATCCTCCGCGAACAGCCAGGGACAGTGGTCGAAGTGCCGCACGGACGGCTCCTGGTGATCCATGGGCCGTACGCTAGGCGTCCCGATACCGCGCCGGAAGAGCCCATGAGTCTCACCGGTCCGGCAGCCCGCCCGGCCTGACCAGCCCCGCCTCATACGCGAGTACGACCGCCTGGGCGCGGTCGCGCAGGGCCAGCTTGGCGAAGATGCGGGCCACGTGGGACTTCACCGTGGCCTCGCTCAGGGTCAGTTCGGTGGCGAGCTCGGTGTTGGACAGGCCGCGGCCCAGCAGGGTCAGGACCTCCAGTTCGCGGGGCGTGAGGGCGGCGAGATTCGCGGGGACGGCGGCCGGACGGTCACCGTGGGAGGCGAAGCGCTCCACCAGGCGCCGGGTGATGGACGGGGCCAGCAGGGCGTCGCCCGTGTCGACCAGGCGTACGGCCGCCGCCAGATGCTCCGGCGTGACGTCCTTCAACAGGAAACCGCTGGCCCCGACCGACAGCGCGGTGTAGACGTAGCGGTCCAGGTCGAAGGTGGTCAGCATGAGCACCCGGCAGTCCGGGGAGTGTTCCAGAATGCGGCGGGTCGCCTCCAGGCCGTCCATGTTCGGCATGCGGATGTCCATCAGCACGACGTCCGGGCCGAGTTCGCGGGCCATCGCCACCGCCTCGGCGCCGTCGGCCGCCTCGCCGACCACCTCGATGCCCCGCGCTTTCAGGATCAGCCGGAAGCCGGTCCGGATCAGGTTCTGGTCGTCGGCGACGAGGACGCGGGGTGACCGCTCGGCCGCCGTCACGGGCGGTCCAGGGGGATGCGGGCCCGAACCCGGTAGCCGCCGCCGAGCCGACGCCGGGCGTCCAGGTCACCGCCGTACACCGCGACCCGCTCGCGCAGGCCGAGCAGCCCGCGGCCCGTGCCGTCCCGGTGCCGGGGGTTCGTCCGCGCGGGCGGGTTGCCGGTCAGCACGCTCGGGCCGGTGTTGAGCACCTCCACGCGCAGCGCGTGGTCGGCGTACCGCACCGTGACCTCGGCCTTGCCGCCGTCGCCGTGTCTGAGCGCGTTGGTCAGCGCCTCCTGCACTATCCGGTAGGCGGTCACGTCGATGCCCTGCGGCAGCGGGCGCGGCTCCCCGGAGATCCGCACCTCGACGGGCAGGCCGGCGAAGGAGATCCGGTCGACGAGCGGACCGAGCCGGTCGAGGCCGGGCTGCGGAGCCAGCTCCACAGGGGGTCCGACATCGCCCTCTTCCTCCGACTCCGGGTCCTCGCCGCTCGCCGACGGCGCCAACAGCCCCAGCAGATGCCGTAGATCGGTCATCGCCCCGCGTCCCGCGTCCTCCACCGCCCGCAGAGCCACCGCGGCCTCGTCCGGCATCGTGCCCAGTACCTCGCGGGCCGCCCCGGCCTGCACCACCATCAGGCTGACGTTGTGGCTGACGATGTCGTGCAACTCCCGGGCGATACGGTCGCGTTCGGCCGTGACCGCGGCCCGCGCGGCACTTTCCCGTTCCCGCTCCAGCAACCAGCCGCGCTCCCCGACGGCCGCCTGCCACCGGCGTCGCGTACGCCACAGCGCCACCGCCAGCCCGACGGCCGCCGCGCACGCCACCCCCAGCGCCGCCATCAGCGCGTTCGTCTCCCCGTCCCACACGAGCATCACCTTGGCAGACCCTCACGGGATCCGCATCAGCCTGTGGATCCAGGGCCCTGCATCTCCAGGATGAGCGGCCGCCCGATCTGCCATCCACGGAGGGATGTTCAGGCCGCCGTACCCTCCGTAGCGTTTTCCGCATGATCACTGAGGAGAACAGGGGAGAGGCCGTCGTACGGCTCGACGGTGTGCGCAAGGAGTACGGCGAGACGGCCGCGCTGGACGGTGTGTCGCTGGAGATCCGGGCGGGGGAGGCGGTCGCCGTGATGGGGCCGTCGGGGTGTGGCAAGTCCACCTTCCTCAACATGATCGCCGGGTTGGACCGGCCGACCGGCGGCACGGTCGTCGTGCACGGGGAGAACGTGGGGGAGTTGAGCGAGAAGGGCCTCGCCCTGTACCGGCGCCGCCGGATCGGCATGATCTTCCAGTTTTTCAACCTGGTCGACGACCTGTCGGCGCTCGACAACGTGGCGCTGGCCGCGCAGTTGACCGGTACCCCGGCCCGGCAGGCCCGCCGCCGCGCACTGGAGCTCTTCGACGAACTCGGCATCGCGGACCGCCGCAACGCCTACCCGGCGGTACTCAGTGGCGGCGAGCGGCAACGCGTCGCCGTGGCGAGGGCGTTGATGAACCGTCCGGCCCTGCTGCTGGCCGACGAGCCGACCGGAGCCCTGGACAGCCGGGCGGGCGAGCAGGTGATGGATCTGCTGCTCGACCTGAACCAGATCGGCCAGACCCTGATCCTGGTGACCCACGACGAGCACCTCGCCCGGCGCTGCGCCAGTCGGCTGGTCGAGTTCGCCGACGGCCGGGTGACCGGCGAGCACACCCTGGAGCCGTCCGCATGAGGGCGGTGTGGCGAGCCGCCCGCGCGGCGGTGCGGCGGCGCAGACTCCAGACCCTCGTCATCGCCCTGGTCACGCTGACCTCGACGGCGGCGATCGTGGTGGCGCTCGGTCTGGTCGACGCGGCCTCCGCCCCCTTCGACAAGGCCTTCGACAAGCAGCGTGGCCCGCATGTCGCCGCCGCTTTCGATCCCGCGAGGGTCTCGGACGCGGAGCTGGCGCGGGCGGCCCGGCAGCCCGGCGTCGAGGCCGCCGCCGGGCCCTTCGCCCAGGCCGCGATCGAACTGCCGCGCGAAACCATGAACTTCGGACTCGGCAGCGACCTCACCGTCGTGGGCCGGGCCGACCCGGCAGGCCCGGTGGACCGGCTGGACCTGTGGGCGGGCCGCTGGGCCACCGGGCCGGGCGAGGTCGTCCTGAACCGGCAGTCCGACTGGACCGCGGACGACCTCGGCAAGAAACTCCGGGTGCCGTCGGGCCCGGACCTCACCGTCGTCGGGTTCGCCTTCGACCTCGGCCGGACCGCGGACGCCTGGGTCGCCCCCGAGCAGATCGCGGCCCTGCACCCCACGGCCACGCAGATGCTCTTCCGCTTCACGGACGCCTCCTCGCAGGACCGGCTCCGCGCGAGCCTGGCCGCCGTCACCGACGGGCTGCCGCCGGACGCGCTCACCGCTTCGCAGTCGTACCTCACCCTCAAGCAGCAGATCGGCAGTTCGGCCCGCGCGTTCACGCCCTATCTGATGGCCTTCGGCATCCTCGGCATCGTGGTGGCGGTGCTCATCGTCGCCAACGTCGTCAGCGGCGCGGTGATCTCCGGCTTCCGGCACATCGGCATCCTCAAGGCCCTCGGCTTCACCCCGGGACAGGTGCTCGCCGTGTACCTCACGATGATCTCCGTCCCCGCGGTCGCCGGCTGTGTCCTCGGCACCGTCGTCGGCAATCTGCTGGCCCGCCCCCTCTTCGAGTTCGTCTTCATGGGGCCGGACGCCGGGGTGTTCCACGACAGCGTGGGCATCGCGCCCTGGGTGAACGTCCTCGCCCTGCTCGGCATGCCCGGCGTGTGCCTCCTCGCCGCGCTCGCCCCGGCGGCACGCGCCCACCGGCTGCCCGCGGCCCGGGCCATCAGCGCGGGCAGCGCCCCGCGCGCCGGGCGCGCCCTGGGAATCCAGCGGCGGCTGGCGGGCAGCGGGCTGCCGCGTTCGGTGAGCCTGGGCATGGGCCTGCCGTTCGCCCGGCCCGGGCGCAGTGCCCTCACCCTTGCCGCGGTGGTCCTGGGCGTGACCGCCGTGACGTTCGCGACCGGCCTGGGCGCGTCGATGACCAGGTTCGGCGAGGCGGGCCGCGACGCCTTCCAAGTCACGGTGTACGTCGGCAAGTACAAGGACGGCAAGGAGATCCGGCCGACGCACGGCGACGCCGAACTCCAGTCGATGCTGCGCTCCCTGCCCGGCGCCGACGAGGTCACCGCGAGGGCGGACGTCGAGGTGCGCATGGCGGGCTCCGCGCAGGAGGTGATGCTCGAAGGCCGCCGGGGAGACCGGCCGCAGCTGGACAGCGTGCTGACCGCAGGCCGGTGGATGCACCGGAGCGGCGAGATCGTCGCCGGCTCGGCCTTCCTGCGCCGGAACGACCTGCGGGTCGGCGACCGCCTCCGCCTGGAGAAAGGCGACCGGCACGAGACGGTGGTGATCGTCGGGGAGTTCATGCACAACGACCGTCGACTCGTCGTCACCGACCAGTCGACACTGACCGCCCTGGCCCCCCAGGAGAAGCCCATCGCCTACCACGTCAGGCTCCGCGACGGGGCGGACCAGGCCGCCTACGCCCGCGCGGCCCGGGCCGCCGACCCCGGGATCAGCCCGGACCCGGTCGGCGCCAACACCGTCACGCAGACCATCGTCGGCTCGGCATCGTTGCTCACCGTGATGCTCGCCGTGGTCGCCTCCCTCGGCGTCTTCAACACGGCCGTCCTCAACACCCGCGACCGCCGCCGCGACCTGGGCATGCTCAAGTCCATCGGCATGACGCCGCGTCAGGTCACGGCGATGACGGTGACCTCGATGGCGGTGCTCGGGGCGCTCGGGACCGTGGTCGGCATACCGCTGGGCATGGTCGGCCACGAGCTGGTCGTGCCGCGGATGGCGGACGCCGTGGACATCACCCTGCCGTCGTACATGACGGACGTATGGCAGGCGCCCGCCCTGCTGGCCCTGGCCCCGGCAGGTGTGGCGATCGCCGTCCTGGGCGCGTACGTCCCGGCGCGCAGAGCGGCACGGCTGACGGTCGCCGAGGTGCTGCACAACGAGTGACGGTGTACGGCCGCTCCGCCCTCACCGCGTGCCTCAGTCGGCGCTGACGTTCGAGGTGAGCAGGCGGAGCAGCTGTTTGGCCAGGGCGTCCTGCTCCGGGGTCAGGCCCATGGCGTCGCCGATCGCGAGCGGGACCGTACCCGCGCGGTCCCGGAGCAGGGCTCCGGCTTCGCTGAGACGGATCGCGACCGAGCGCTCGTCGTCCGCCCGGCGCTCGCGGTGCAGCAGGCCGTTCGCCTCCAGGCGCTTCAGCAGGGGCGAGAGGGTGCTGGACTCCAGCTGGAGCGAGGCACCCAGCTCGCGGACCGAGATCGAGTCCTGCTCCCACAGCACGAGCATGACCAGGTACTGCGGATAGGTCAGCCCCAGCTCGTCCAGCAGCGGCCGGTAGCGCGCCGTCACCGCGCGGGAGGCGGCGTACAGCGCGAAGCAGAGCTGGTCGTCCAGGAGCAGCGACCCTTCGGCCGGTTCTGGGGCTGTACTCACGGCTCGGCTCCTGCTTCCTGCGCTGGTCATCGAGGCTCACCACCCTATCCTTGAAGTCCTCTCGATTCTATCGAGCCCTAAGAAGTCCACCCCTAATGAGTCCAGTCCTAATGAATCTTGCCCTAATGAGTTGTGCACGATCTAATCGAGCGCTACTCTCCAGGTGTGCCGCCTCTCCGGGCCGGGGTCCCCGCCGGAGCCTGCCCGCGGCACCCGATCCGAGGAGATCGTCATGACCGAGACCCGCCCGGTCCTCGAGCCCGCCGCCCAGTCCTTCGTCGAGGCCACCGCGAACCCGCCGTACCTCTTCGACCTCGGTCCCGTCGAGGGACGCAAGACGGTCGACGAGGTGCAGTCCGGGGAGATCGCCAAGCCCGACGTCGACGAGGAGTGGGTCACCGTCTCCGGCGGCCCCACCGGCGAGGTCCGCACCCGGATCGTCCGCCCGGCCGGCGCCACCGGCGTCCTCCCGGTGATCCTCTACATCCACGGGGCGGGCTGGGTCTTCGGCAACGCCCACACCCACGACCGCCTGGTGCGCGAACTCGCCGTCGGCACCGGTGCAGCGGTGGTCTTCCCCGAGTACGACCTCTCGCCCGAGGCCCGCTACCCGATCGCGATCGAGCAGAACTACGCGGTCGCCCGCTGGATCGTCACCGAGGGCGCCGGCCACTACCTGGACCCCACCCGCATCGCCGTCGCCGGCGACTCCGTCGGCGGGAACATGACCGCCGCGCTGACGCTGATGGCCAAGGAACGCGGCGATGTCCCCCTGGTCCAGCAGGTGCTGTTCTACCCGGTCACCGACGCCGCCTTCGACACCGGCTCGTACCAGCAGTTCGCCGAGGGCTACTTCCTGCGTCGCGACGCCATGCAGTGGTTCTGGGACCAGTACACGACCGACGAGCAGCAGCGTGCCGAGATCACCGCCTCGCCGCTGCGCGCCACCACCGACCAACTGCGCGACCTGCCTCCGGCGCTGGTCATCACCGGCGAGGCCGACGTCCTGCGCGACGAGGGCGAGGCCTACGCCAACAAGCTGCGCGAGGCGGGCGTCCCCGTCACGGCCGTCCGCTACCAGGGCATCATCCACGACTTCGTGATGCTCGACGCCCTGCGCGGGACGCACGCCGCCGAGGCCGCCGTCAACCAGGCCGTCAGCACGCTGCGCACGGCGCTTGGCACCGCCTGACACCGGCAGGTTGTTCCTGGAGCACCATTCCTGAAGGAACAGGGCACGTCCGAGAGGCGTGCCCGCTGCCCCGTCCACTCAGGAGAGCCACCGGTGGTCGACCTCGGCCGCATCCGCCTGTTCTTCACCAGCCCCGGCCCGGCCCCGCCGACGCCCCGCCCTGCTGCTGGTGCACGGCTGGGGCGGTGACGGCCGGGAGTGGTCGCCGCACGCGGAGGCGCCGGCCGGCCGGTTCCGGGTGGTCGTGCCCGACCTGCGCGGACACGGCCGTTCCGAGGTTCCGGCCGAGGGCAACACCCCGGTGGAGACGGCCGCGGACTTGGCCGCCTTGATCGACGCCCTCGGCACCGGCCCCGTGGTCGCGGTCGGGCACTCGAGGGGCGGCCAGGTCGTCAACCTGCCGGCCGTCCACCACCCGCACACCGTGCGGACGGTCATCGAGCTCGACCCCGCCCACGGCGCACACGGCGAGGAGGCCGAGCAGATCGCGCCCGCGGCTCACGCGCCGCCGCCGACTTCGTGGCCGGCGCCTTCGCACCGGACGCCCCGGCCGGACTGCGCACCGCCCACGTCCGCGCCGTGCTCGGCACCCCCGACCACGTCATCGCCCGGTCGTACGCCGGGATGTACACCGACCCGGGCGCGGTGGGCGTACCCGCACAGCGAGCAGTACCTGCGCCGCCGCGCCCGGCGGGCGCTGACCGTATGGACGTCGGCCGAGGCCGCCGCCTGGGAACGCGGCACCCGGCACGTGCCCGGCTCACGCGTCGACCACTGGCCGGGAACCGGGCACTACCTCCACGAGGAACACCCGCGGCGTACCGTCCGCCTCGTCGAGGACTGGGCGGACTCCGTCACCAGCGCGGCAGCTTGAGCTCGTACTCCGGCTGGATCCGCCGCATGTAACCGGTGTCGTCCCGCGTGCGCACACCGGACTCGATGTACAACCGGTGCAGCCGGTCGAGGGCGTCGTGGTCGAGTTCCACGCCGAGACCGGGCCCGGTGGGTACCTCGACCGCGCCGTCGCGCAGCTCCAGCACACCCGGGACGATCACGTCGTCGGCCGAGTTCCACGGGTAATGCGTGTCGCAGGAGTGGTCGAGGTTGGGGATGGCCGCCGCCACATGGGTCATGGCGGCGAGGCTGATGCCCAGGTGAGAGTTGGAGTGCATGGACAGCGCCAGCCCGAACGCCTCGCAGACTGCGGCCAGTTCACGGGTGCGGCGCAATCCGCCCCAGTAGTGGTGGTCGGTCAGCAGGACCTGGATCGCGTTCTGCTCGATCGCCGGCTTCAGGTGTTCCCAGGCGATCACGCACATGTTGGTCGCGAGCGGCAGCGGCGCGTCCTCGGCGACTTCCGCCATGCCCGGGATGCCCTTGGTCGGATCCTCCAAGTACTCGAGTACGCCGTCCAGTTCGCGGGCGACGCACTTCGACGTCTCCACCGTCCAGGCGGTGTTCGGGTCCAGGCGCAGCGGCTCCCCGGGGAACGCCTCCGCCAGCGCCTTGATCGCGGCGATCTCGTCGTCGGGAGGGAAGACCCCGCCCTTGAGCTTGAACGAGCGGAAGCCGTACCGCTGTTGCATCAGCCGGGCCTGCTCGACGATCCCGGCCGGGTCCAGTGCCTCGCCCCAGTCGTCGCCGACGGCCGCGCGGCCGTCGAGGGCCGGGTGTTCGGCCCACTTGTAGAAGAGGTATGCCGCGAACGGCACGGAGTCCCGCACCGCGCCGCCGAGCAGGTCCACGACCGGACGCCCGAGCAGTCGGCCCTGCGCGTCGAGGCAGGCGACCTCCACCGCGGAGGTGGTCCAGCCGCGTTCGTGGGAGCTGGGCACGGTCGGCAGCAGGGCGGCGTCGATCGCCGCCGCGACGGCCGTCGTGTCGAAGACGTCCATGCCGACGACCACCTTCGCCGCCGCCTGAAGTCGCTCCAGGCGGGCGGTGCCGCCCGGCGACTCGCCGAGGCCCACCGTGCCGTCCTCAAGGACGAGTTGGAGAATCACACGTAGTGCAAGGGGCTCGTGGACGCCGTTGGAGTTGAGCAGGGGCGGGTCGCGGAAGGCGATCGGGGTGACGATCAGCTCCCTGATCCTGGTGGGCTTCATGCGCCGATCACCTCCAGGCCGTGGTCGATGAGCTTCGCGAGCCGGGCGACGTGCTCCGGCGTCGGGTCGACGAGGGGCGCCCGTACGCCGCCCACGTCCAGGCCGCGCAGGGTCACCCCGGCCTTGACCAGCGACACGGAGTATCCGGGGACCTCGTCACGGAGCTCGACCAGTGGACCGTAGAACTCGTCGAGGAGCGTGTTGACCTGCGCCTCGTCGTTCTCGGTGAGCGCCCGGTGGAAGGCCAGGGCGATCTCCGGGGCGAAGGCGAACACGGCGGAGGAATACAGGTCGACGCCGATGCCGCGGTAGGCGGGTGCGGTCATCTCGGCGGTGGGCAGGCCGTTGAAGAACTGGAAGTCCTGCCCGTCCGGGAGGGCGCGCACGGCCCGGACGATGCGGTGCATCCGCTCGATGTCACCGAGACCGTCCTTGAGGCCCACGACCCCGGGCAGGGCGGCGATCTGCGCGGCCGTGGACTCGGTGAGGCGGGCGGTGCCGCGCTGGTAGAAGACGACGGGCAGGCCGGTGGCGTCGGTGACCTCCTCGACGTACCGCACCAGGCCCTGCTGCGGGGCGTTCACCAGGTACGGCGGCAGCAGCAGGAGGCCGTCGGCGCCGGCGCGTTGGACGCGGGCCGCCTGGTCGCGGGCGACCCGCACGGGACCGCCGGCCGCCGCGAGGACGGGCACCCGCCCCGCGGTCGCTCCGACGGCGACCCGTGTCGCCCGCTCGATCTCCTCCGGTGTCAGCGCGTGGAACTCGCCGGTACCGCAGGCGACGAACACGCCGCCCGCGCCGGCCGCGACGCCCGCCTCGATGTGGTGGGCGAGCCGTCCTTCGTCCAGTGAGCCGTCCGCGGCGAACGGCGTGACCGGGAAGAACAGCACTCCTTGGAACTTCATGTCTCCCTCGTAACTGCGAGTGTGCGTGGGGGGTGAGGTCGGCGGGGGTCAGCCCTTGGTGGCCCCGGCGGCGATGCCGGTGACCAGCGAGCGCTGGAGGAGCAGATAGACGATCAGGCTGGGGACCAGGGCGATGACCGCACCGGCTAGCACGACCCCGGAGCCGACCTCGGGGTCGGTGCGCAGGATGGACAGGGCGACGGTGACCGTGTAGTCGGTGGGGTCCTTGGAGGCGATCAACGGCAGCAGGTACTGGTCCCAGATCATGACGAAGCCGAGCACACCGGCCACGCCGAGGGCGGGCTTGCACAGCGGCAGGACGACCTGCCACAGCATCCTGAACTCGCCCACGCCGTCCAGCCGGGCGGCCTCCTCTATCTCGGTGGGGATGTCCTTCATGAACTCGGTCAGGAGCATCACGGAGAAGCCCCAGGCACCGAGCGGCAGGATCACGCCCCACGCCGTTCCCTTCAGGTCCACGCCGACCACCGGGACGTGACCGAGGACCAGGGACAGCGGGATCGCGATGACCTCCTCGGGGAGCATCATCGTCAGCATGAACAGGGTCAGGACCAGCGCCTGGCCGCGGAACCTGTGCCGGGCCAGCGCGTACGCGGCGAGCACCGACACCGCGAGCTGGAGCAGCAGCGCGCCGCCCGCTATGACGAGGGAGTTGGTGAAGTAGTCCCAGATCCCGCGCTCGCCCGCCACCTTGAAGTTCTGCAAGGTGCTGTCGTGCGGGAGGAAGGACAGCGACGAGCCGCTGGCGTGTGCGGTGAAGGCGCCGGAGACGATCGTCAGGAACGGCGCCGCGAAGATGCCGAGCGCGATCGCGCAGAGCAGGATCCGCAACGTCCAGGCGACGCCCGGCCGGTCGCTCCAGCCGAGGGCGGTGTCGAAGCGGGCGGGGGTCGCCCGCTGCCTGGCCGAGGCATTCCCGGCCGGTGAACCAGGCACCGACGTGCGGACGGTGTCGATGGTGGGTGCGCTCATCGCACGTCTCCCCTCTTGCGGAAGTGGTTGACCGTCACGGTCAGCAGCAGGGTCACGCAGAGCAGCACCACGGAGGCCGCGGAGGCGCCGCCGATGTCGTTGCGGGTGAAGCCGAGGCTGTAGGCGCGGGTCATCCAGACCTCGGTGGACCCGGCCGGACCGCCGCCGGTGAGGACGTACACCTCGGTGAACACACGCAGTCCGCGGATCGCGGCGAGCGTGAGGACGATGCCGAGCGCGGGGCGGATCGCGGGCAGCGTCACGTAGCGCAGCCGCTGCCACAGCGAGACGCCGTCCATCGCGGCGGCCTCGTAAAGGGTGCGGTCCACACCGGCCAGACCGGCGAGGATGATCACCATGTTGTACGGGGCGAGCATCCAGACGGCCATGACCATCGTCGCCCACAGCGCGGTGTTCGGGTTGTCGAGGAACTGCGTGGGCCCGAGCCCGAGGAAGCCGAGGCCGTGGTTGATCAGGCCGTCGGAGGTCGGGTAGTACAGCAGCCGCCACATCTCGCCGACCACCGCGGTCGCCGTGACGACCGGCAGGAAGACGGCCGTACGCATGATCTTCAGGGAGCGGGCCTGGCCCTCAAGGAGCAGGGCGAGCAGGAAGCCGACGAAGATGGCGCCCAGCGACTGGCCGAGGCCGAGGAGGAGGGTGTGGCCGATCGCGTCCTGGAAGCGATGGTCGGTCAGGACCCGGGTGTAGTTGTCGAGGCCGACCCACTTGTCGCCGAGGAAGGGCCGCACGTCGAAGAAGCTGAGCCAGACGCCCTTGCCCATGGGCAGGAACTTGAAGACGAGGGCGAGCAGCAGGCCGGGGGCGAGGAACACCCAGGGAAGCGCTGCCTTCTTGGTGAGAACTCTGCGCCGCTGGGGCGTGGTGACGGTCGCGGTCATTTCAACAGGTCCTGGTCCTTGAGGTCACCGGCGAGGGTGTCGTTGAGTTCCTTCAGGCTCGAACTGACGTCGCTGCCGCAGTACGTGAAGATCGCGTTGAGGCTGTCCGCGGTGTCCTGCTTGATCGGGGCGAAGTCCGGCGCGTTCGGGAACTGCTCCGAGGTGTCCTCGTACGCCTTCTGTACGACGCTCCAGCGGGAGTCGTTCCGTACCTTCGCCGCGTCCAGGGCGGAGTTGACGGGGATGCGGACGACCGGCTGGTGGCCGTCGACGCTGGTCATGGCGATCCGCTGGCCCTCGGGGGAGATCAGGAACGCGGCCAGCGCCTGCTCCTGCTTCGTCTTGCCGGTCTTGGCGCCGAAGTACACGTTCTCGCCGTCGGCCAGCACGTCGGACCCGGCGGGCCCGGCCGGAGCGGCCACGACCTCGTACTTGTCCTTGCCGGGCGTCGCGTCGAAGGTGGTGATGTTGTACGGGCCGGTGAGGTACATGCCCGCGTTGCCGTCCTGGAAGTTCGTGGCGTTGCCGGTGATGGCGGTGAGCGCACCCGGCTGGACCACGTTCTCGGAGCCGCAGAAGAGGTTGTCCTTCAGCCAGGTGACGGTCCGTACGGCGGCCGCCGAGTCCATGGCGGGGCGGTAACGGCCGTTGCCGCCCGGCTCGATGATCTTCGCGCCGCCCTGCCACAGGTAGCTGGCGCCCCACCAGGCGGCGTAGCCGTTCTGGGCGCTGCCGGGGACGACCATGCCGTAGGTGTCGGCCTTGCCGTCGCCGTCCGGGTCCCCGGTGGCGAAGGCCTGGGCGACCTGGAGCATCTCCTGCCAGGTCGTGGGCGCATCCAGGCCGAGCTTCTGCAGCCAGTCCTTGCGGATCATCAGGGTCATGGCCTGGCGGGAGTACGGGATGCCGTAGTGCTTGCCGTCGATGCCCACGGTGGAGGACCAGGACTTGCCGGTGATCTGGTCGTGGCCCGCGATCGAGTCCGGGGCGATGGGCTTGAGCAGGCCCTGGCTCTGGTAACTGCCCATCAGAGCCGTGTCGTTGATCATGACGTCGGGCAGGTCCTTGGTGGACGCCCGGCTCTGGAGCTGCTGGTCGAAGTTGACCACCGGCTGATAGTCGATCTTGATTCCGGTCTTCTTGGTGAAGGCGGCGAAGACGCGGTCGTAGGTCGCGGCGGAGTCCGGATTGCTCCGCGTCCACACCTCCAGCGTGTTCGGGTCGTCGGAACCGGCGCTGTCGGAACCGGAGCCACAGGCGGCCGTTCCGAACACCAATCCCGCGACGGTCAGCGCGGCGGCCAGGCGGCGACTTCGTCGACGATCGCCCATGGGCACTCTCCGTTCATATCCGTGAACTCTCTTCACGAATCTAAATGATCGCCCAAGCTACGAATCGTTTCACCCGTATGTCAATACATGGCTGAAACATTTCACCAGCGTCACACACGGCCGGGTGGCGGTCCTCGGAGCCGCTCTCCGAGGACCGACGCGTTGTCACGGACGGACCGGCGGCCCTACGGTTTCGGGCGTGCTGCCTTTGGTGGAAACGGACGAGGAATGGGACACGGTCGTCCCGGACGAGACGGTCATGCGGGCCGGTGCCCAGGACCTCTGCGTACGACTCGGGTTGGCCGGCGCACCACTGACCCGCTTCCCCGAGGGGTCACAACCGGTCTACGCGGTGGGCGACGACCTCGTCCTCAAGCTCTTCCCCTCGGCCGCCGCCCGCGACGGCGTCGCCGAGGGCCGGGTGCTGTCCCACCTCCAGGGGCTGCTGCCCGTGCCCACACCCCGGGCGCACGGCTTCGGCCCGTACGAGAACGGCCGGCAGTACGTCCTGATGTCCCGCCTGCACGGCGAGAACCTGGCCCACGCCAGGGGGCGGCTGCCCCGGGCCGACCACGAGCGGCTCGTCGCCGACGTCGGCGAGACCCTCGCCGTGCTCCACACCCTCGACCCCGATCCCCTCGCGGATGTCCTCGGGCCCGGGGACTGGGGCGCGTTCCTGGACCGTCGCCGGGCGGCCGTCGTCGAGCAGCAGCGCCAAAAGGGGCTGCCGGCCGCCTGGCTGGAGCAGATCCCCGACTTCCTCGCCTCGGTCGACCTCCCACGCGCCCCACGGCCCGCCCTGCTGCACACCGAGGTCATGGCCCAGCACTTCCTCGTCGATCCCGGTGCCCGCCGGCTGACCGGCCTCTTCGACTTCGAGCCGGCCATGATCGGCGACAGGGCCTACGACTTCGTCGGCGTCGGCCTCTTCGTGACCCGCGGGGACCCCCGACTGCCGGCCCGCCTCACCGCGTCGTACGGCCGCGCCTTCGAACCCACCGAACTGCTCGCGTACACACTGCTGCACGTGTACAGCAACCTGCCCTGGTACCTGCGCGAACTGCACGCGCCCGCCGAGGCAACGCTGACCTCGCTCGCCGAGGCATGGTTCGGTACGGCGTGACGCGCGAGGGGCTCGGTGACGTGGCGACGCGCCTCACCGGGCGCCCCGTCACCGAGGTGCGCCCGCTGTCCGCAACGCTCGCCGAAGTCACCCTCGCCGACGGGCGGGTGGTCATGCTGAAGGCGGGGGAGGAGCCCGGAGCGGTCGAGGCAGAGGCGGCCGGGCTGCGCTGGCTGGCCGACGCGGACGCGGTCCGGGTCCCGGTCGTGCACGGCCACGACGGACGTCGACTGGTGATCGACCGGGTCCCGCAGGGCCGCCCTGCCGGCGGCGCGGCGGTCCGGTTCGGCCGCGACCTCGCCGCCCTGCACGCCGCCGGGGCACCCGCGTTCGGCGCCCCGCCGCCCGGCGGCCCGAGGGACGCGTACATCGGGCACGCCCCGATGCGGAACGCCGACGGCACCGACTGGCCGTCCTGGTACGCCGAGCACCGGGTGCTGCCCTATCTGCGCCGCGCGGTCGACGACGGCACCGTACGCCCCGCCGAGGCCCGCGTGATCGAAGAGGTCTGCGCGCGCCTGCCCGAGCTGGCGGGCCCGGCCGAACCGCCCGCCCGACTCCACGGCGACCTGTGGAACGGCAACGTCCTGTGGGGCACCGACGGCGAGGTGTGGCTGATCGACCCGGCCGCGCACGGCGGCCACCGCGAGACCGACCTGGCGATGCTGCACCTCTTCGGCTGCCCCCACCTGGACCGGGTGCTGGACGGCTACCAGCAGGCCGCGCCGCTCGCCGACGGCTGGGCGGACCGCATCGGGCTGCACCAGCTCTTCCCGCTGCTGGTGCACGCGGTGCTGTTCGGCCGCGGCTACGCCGAACAGGCCCTCGCACAAGCACGAACGGCCCTGGCGCGCTGATCCGCGCGCCAGGGCCGTCGTACGAACAACGCCTTTCGGCGTGACGTGGAGGGCGAGGAAAGCGAAGGGACTAATTTCAAGGGAGTTTGAGAAGGAAGCCCCTTCATGGCCTCGCCGTGATCAGACGTTAGCAGTCACTCGGGGATCAAGTCGCGCAGATTTTCGAGGGTGATGATCCGGGAGTCCGGGTGCAGCCCCTCGGGGCGCTCCAGACCGATGTAGGTGACCGGCCCGTCCGGGGTGGAGCCGCCGTCCCACAACGCCATGCCCGTCGCGCTGTCGGCCATCAGCTCCGTCAGGTACCGCACCGTCAGCTGCTCGCGCTCGACGATGCCGCGCAGCAGCGTGGCGACCGAGACGCGGTTGCCCTCGACCCGGTTCGACGTCGGCGTGCCCTTCAGGTACAGGTGCAGCCACTTGGCACGCCACCGGCCGTCCTCGCCCCGCAGGAACGCCAGCGGCAGCGCCACCCGGCCGGGACCGCGCAGCTCCGACTTCATCCGCACCGTGCGCGCCTCGAACGGGCGGCCCTGCTGCTCGCCGTCACGCAGCATGAACCCGAAGAACGACTCCTCGACCTCCTCGAAGCCCTCCCCCGAGAAGAGGTTGACCTGCGGGACGATGAAGGTGCCCCGCACGGCGCCAAGACGCAGGTTGATGAACTCCGAGGCCCCCTCGGGCGCTTCGACGATGTCGCCGGAGTGCTCACCGTCCACGGCGGAGAGGTTCGTGTACGACAGCCAGGAGACGGTTTCGTAGTCGGCGCCCAGCATCAGCGCCGACAGGTCGTAGTCCGTGTTGCGTTCGGTCTGCTTCCAGTACACGAAGAAGCGCAGCAGCTCGCCGTCGACCGGGGAGACCGAGCCGCGCGGCAGCACGCCGAGACCCGCCGCCGTCGCCTTCCCGCTGAGCGGGAGCGCCACGTCGAGGACCGCGGGGTCGACCAACAGGTGCCCCGGAGCGGGGAGCCGGCGCCTCGTCTCCGCGTCGAGCGCGGCGATCAGACGGTCCCGCTGCGGGGCCGGCAGCGGCGGGCGGTCCTCGGGGGCGACCCAGGCACGGCCCATGCGGTTGATGAAGACACGTCGATGGCCGGACTCGTCGGCGCGGTTGTGCAGGTGTTCGCGCACCGACAGCACGACGCGCCCGGCGACCGAGGGAGCGGCCTCCTCGGCGGCGGCCACGACAGCCTCGCGCTCCTGCTCGCCGACGGCCGTGCGCAGCAGACGGTCCAGCGCCCGGAACAGCTTTCCAGGAGCGGACTTCAGCAACTCGGCCGCCGCCATCACGTCGCCCGCGCCGAGCAGCTCCTCGATGCGGCCGTCGAACGACCGCGCCTTCAACTCGCCCCGCGCGACGGCGAACACCTCGGCGGCATGCGGCCACCGCGGGTACTCGTGCGGGTGCAGCCGCTCGCCGAGCCGCTTGAACTCCTCGCGGTGCGCGTGCACGTCGGCGAGCTTGGCCGGAGCCTCGGCGACGACGCTGTCCAGACCGGCGAGCAGCGCGCGACGCGCCGGACGGGACAGCGCCCGGAACCGCGTCGGCTCCTGAAGGGTCACATCACCGCCCGACAGAGCGCACGCCAGGCGCAGCACGTCGGTGACGGTGTCCAGCAGCAGGTCCGCGCCCACCTTCAGACGGGCCTCGTTGACGACGGCACGGTTCTCCCGGACCGGAATCTCCTCCGGCCGGGGCCCGTTCGCGCAGTGCTCCGCGAGCGCCTTCAGGTCGCCGAGCCCCTCCTCGCCCAGCGGCGTCGCGCTGCCGGCCAGGGCCAGGTACAGGCCGGCGACCTCGTCGTCCAGTGCGCCGCCGAGGTGCAGCACCGTCATCCGGTCGCCCGCCGCGGCGATCAGCTCGTCGTGGGCGGCGAGCATCTCGGCGTACGTGTGCTGGTAGCGGCCGTACGACGGGAGGGTGAGCAGGTTCACCACACCCCGGCGCAGCTGCTCGAGGACGCCGACCCGTGCCCGGCTGTCGTCGAGGGCCTCGGCGATGCAGTGCATCCAGAAGTCGAACGTGTCCGGCACGTTGGCAGGGAAGTCGACGAAGTAGACGTTGTGCCCGACGTGGTCGCCGACCATCTCGCGGACCGTGCGCAGCGTGCGCACGGCGGTGTCGACGACCGTGCCCTCGGACAGACCCGACAGGCGCTCCAGCAACTGTGCCGACAGCTTGAAGCCGACGGACATCAGCGCGGCGTCGAACTGCCGCGCCGCGACGTCGCCCTCACCGGCGGGACCGGTGGGGGAGGGGAGGCGGTGGGTGTGCCGGACGACCAGCGGTTCCAGACTCTCGACCATCCCGCGATGATCGCAGAGCGGCGCCCGCCACCGCACCGGAGTTTTCGACCGGTGTTCGAGTCAGGAGGGCTGGTCCCGCTCGGCGTTCTTCTCCTTGATGCGCACCGCTTCCTTGCGCACCTCGGCCTGGGTGGCGCGCTCCTTCTCCAGCCACTCGGGCCGGTCCTGCTTGAGCGCCTCGATCTGCTCGGTGGTGAGCGGCTCCGTGACACCGCCGCGCGCCAGACCGGCGATGGAGACGCCGAGCTTCGCCGCGACGACCGGGCGAGGGTGCGGGCCGTTGCTGCGCAGCTCCTGCAGCCAGGCGGGCGGGTTCGCCTGGAGCTCGTTCAGCTCGGCGCGGGTGACGACTCCGTCCTGGAACTCCTGAGGGGTGGCCGGGAGGTACACACCCAGCTTCTTCGCCGCGGTCGCGGGCTTCATCGTCTGGGTGGTCTGGTGCGACTTCATGGTGTCAAGACTATCGACCGCCGACGAGAGGTCCGACCACGGCCGGTAGCCTGGCCTGGTGACAGGCTCCGCGGCATCCCCTTCGTTCCGGCTCGCATACGTCCCTGGCGTGACCCCCGGCAAGTGGGTGCGGATCTGGCAGGAACGCCTGCCGGACATCCCCCTGGAGCTCGTCGCCGTGCCGGCCGCCGAGGCATCCGGGGTGCTGCGCGCCGGCGACGCCGACGCGGCGCTCGTACGGCTCCCCGTCGACCGCATGGTCTTCAGCGCGATCCCCCTCTACACCGAGACGACGGTCGTCGTGGCTCCCAAGGACCACCTCGTCACAGCGGCCGACGAGTTGTCCGCCGAGGATCTCGCCGACGAGATCGTGCTGCACCCCCTCGACGACGTCCTCGACTGGGACCGGCCCCCCGGACAACCCGCCTTCGAACGCCCCGCCACCACCGAGGACGCGGTCGAACTCGTCGCCGCGGGCATCGGCCTCCTCGTCGTCCCCCAGTCCCTGGCCCGCCTGCACCACCGCAAGGACCTGACCTACCGCCCGCTCGTGGACGCCCCCCAGTCCGGCGTCGCCCTGGCCTGGCCCGAGGACGCGACGACCGACCTGGTCGAGGACTTCATCGGAATCGTCCGCGGCCGAACGGCCAACAGCACCCGCGGCCGCACCAAGCCGGAACCCGAGGCCGGGGCCCAGCGCAAGCGGCCCGAACAGAAGGGCGGCGCCCGGAAGCCGGCGGCCGGCAGGTCGGCCGGGCAGGGCTCCCGGGGCGGAGCCGGGAGCCCGTCCGGCTCGCGGGGCGGTGCCGGGCGTTCGGGCACTGCGGGCGGCTCCAAGGGAGCGCGACGCGGCAAACCCCGCCGCCGGTCCTAGGCCCTGTCGTCACCATCCCCCCTGCCGCGGGGCCACCCCCTCCGTGCGTCGAATCGCGGCGCCCCACAGGCGGGTCGCCGCGTCGCCGGCTGTCCCTGCCCAGGACCGGGGAGCGACAGGGCGAAGCGGGCCCGGCCACGCTCTCCGCTTCTCGCCGAGCGGCTGTATCGTCGCTGGTGCGACCAGCCGGACCGGCCTTCACGGGCCGGAACCAGGCGACAGCGAGACGGGAGCCGAGTGTGCGGGCGCGTGATCTGGCGGTGGAGTACGAGACGGTCGGCCTCGACAGCGACGCACTGGACGCCGCACGGCTGATGGCCGAGCACCGGCTGCCCGCCCTGCTGGTCGTCGACGAGCTGGGTGCGCCCCGGGCGATCCTGCCCGCCTCCCAGATGATCAAGGTGCTGGTGCCGGGATACGTCGTGGAGGACCCGACGCTCGCCGCGGTGGTCGACGAAGGCCACGCCGACCGGCTGTGCGAGGCGCTTGCGGGCCGGAAGGTGCGCGACTGTCTCTCGACGACCACACCCTCACCCGCGATCGCCGCGCCCGACGACACGGCGCTGGAGGTCGCGGCCCGGATGGCCCAGGTGCGCAGCCCGCTGGTCGCGGTCGTGGACGAGGACAAGGCAGGCGTCCGGCTGCTCGGCGTGATCACGGCATCCCATCTGCTGGAACGTCTGCTCGCCGCCGCCTCGTGACCGCGGGCCGACCGTGAACGACTGGCACAGCTGGGCGGCGCTCGTCGTGTTCGTCGGCGCCTACGCCCTGATCATCAGCGAGAAGATCCACCGCGTCGCCGTGGCCCTCGGCGGCGCGGGCCTGATGCTCGCGATCGGCGCGACCGACGACACCTCGGCCTTCTACTCCGAGCACGCCGGCATCGACTGGAACGTCATCTTCCTGCTGCTGGGCATGATGATGATCGTCGGCGTGCTGAAGCGGACCGGCATGTTCGAGTATCTGGCCATCTGGTCGGTGAAGCGGGCCAGGGCACGTCCGTACCGCGTGATGGCCATGCTCGTCGTGATCACCGCCTGCGCCTCCGCGCTGCTCGACAACGTCACCACGGTCCTGCTGGTCGCCCCGGTGACCCTGCTGGTCTGCGAACGACTCGCGCTGCCCGCGGCCCCGTTCCTGATCGCCGAGGTCTTCGCGTCGAACATCGGCGGCACCGCGACCCTGGTCGGCGACCCGCCCAACATCATCATCGCCAGCCGCGCCGGCCTTACCTTCAACGACTTCCTGATCCACCTCGCCCCGCTGGCCGCGGTGCTGGTCGTGGTCCTGCTGCTGCTGTGCCGGGTGATGTTCCGCAAGACCTTCGTCTACGACGAGGACCGCGCCGCCGAGGTGCTGGCGCTGGAGGAGCGGGAGGCCATCAAGGATCCACGGCTGCTGATCCAGGGCCTGGTGGTGCTGGCCCTGGTGGTCGCCGGGTTCGTCCTGCACCCGGTGCTGCACTACGAACCCAGCATCGTCGCCCTCCTCGGCGCGGGACTGCTCGTCGCCGTGTCCTCGGCCGACACCAACGAGGTCCTGGCCGAGGTGGAGTGGCCCACGCTGGCGTTCTTCGCCGGCCTGTTCATCATGATCGGCGGCCTGATCGAGACGGGCGTCATCGGCGAGGTGTCCCGCGCGCTCGCCGACGCGATCGGCACCGACGAGTTCGTCGGCTCCATGACGATGCTGAGCGCCTCCGCGGTGCTCTCGGGCGTCGTGGACAACATCCCGTACGTCGCCACGATGGCCCCGATCACCGCCGACCTGGTGCACAACATGGGCGGCGGCAACGACCACGTCATGTGGTGGGCGCTGGCACTGGGCGCCGACCTCGGCGGCAACGCCACCGCCATCGGCGCCTCCGCCAACGTGGTCGTCCTCGGCATCGCCGAACGCAACCGACAGCCCATCTCCTTCTGGCAGTTCACCCGTTACGGCCTGATCGTCACCGCCGTCACGGTGATCGTCTCCCTCGGCTACGTCTGGCTGCGCTACTTCGGGAGGTCCTGACGGCGGTGACGACGGATCCGCGGGGCGTCAGGCCGCGAAGGACGCCTTCCGCGCCGTACTCACCACCTTGTCGCCGTCGGCCCGGGCGAGCAGCCCGGCGGACACCCACGTGTCCACCACGGACCGCACCCGTGCGACCAGCGCACCCTTGCCGCTGAACGGGGCCGCGGCCCAGATCTCGTCCAGCAGCGTCGTGCCGTCGGCCTTCGCGGGGTTGGCCACGCCCGAGTCGACGGTGCCGAAGACCACGCGCGGTTCGGAACGCCGGAAGTAGGCGTGCGTCGGGTCCTCCGTCCCCTCGGAGAACGGGGCGAACTCGGTGCCGTCCAGGGTGTGGTGGAGCGGCTTGCCGGTCACGGGCGTGAGGGTGGGCAGCAGGTCGCCGGAGAGACCGGCGTTGGCGTACAGGCCGAACTGCAGGTAGTCCGTGGCCGGGTTGCGGGCGACGAGGTTGACCGGGCCGTAGAAGAGGGTCTGCAGCGACGGGTCGTCCAGGGCCTTCTCCACGCGCAGCCGGAAGGGCATGGAGACGCGCACGGTGTCGCCGGAGCGCCACGTCCGGGACACCGCGAAGTAGCTCCCGGGAGTCGGAGTGCCGGACACCGCACGGCCGTTGACCGTCACGCGGAAACCGGCCCTCGCCCAGGACGGCACGCGCAGGCGAAGCTCGAAGGCGGCGTGGCCGCCCCCGATCCTCAGCGTGGTCCCTTGCTCCACCGGATAGTCGGTGGTCTGGGTGACCGTGACGCCCTTCTCCGCCCAGGTCAGCGTGGACGGGCTGTAGAGGTTGACGTACAGGGCCGAGCCGTCGGCCTTCCTGAAGTACACCGAGTCCTGGTACTTCGTCGCGCTCTCCATGCCGGTGCCCTCGCAGCAGGTCGTGCCCTGCTTGGGCGTGTAGTCCCGCACATGACCGGGCGTCAGCCCGATGAAGTACGTGACGAGCGGCTTCTCCGCGTCGGCCTTGTCCTGCTTGGAGCCGAGCACCTGGTTGTAGAGCGCCCGCTCGTAGTAGTCCATGTACTTCGGGGACTGATCGTGGAAGAACAGCATCCGGCTGAGCTTCAGCATGTTGTACGCGCAGCAGGTCTCGGCGGTCGTCGAGCTGATCGTCCCCGCGATCACCCCGGAGGCCTTCCAGAACTCCGTGGTGCTGGTGCCGCCGATGCCGTACATGCGGCCCGGTACGACCATGCCCCAGAAGTTACGCGCGGCGGTGAGGTAACGCTCCTCGCCCGTCGCGTCGTACAGGCGGACCAGGCCGGTGAAGATCGGGATGTGCTGGTTGGCGTGCAGGCCGTCGAGGATGTCGGTGTTCGCGGCGCAGGCGTCGATGAGCTTGTCGAGGTCGAACAGCCTGGCCAGCGCGAGGTGTTCGGCCTTGCCGGTGAGCGAGTGCAGGTCGACGATCGCCTCGACGATGCCGCCGAACTCGCCGCTGGAGAAGATGCCCCACATCCGCTGGAGGGTGGCCTCGGGCAGCTTGGACAGCCGGGAGTACATCCAGTCGCACATGCCGGACGCGAGGTCGAGCGCCCGTGCGTCTTCGGTGGCGCTGTACGCGTCCAGCAGGCCCCTGAGGATCTTGTGCGCGGTGTAGTAGGGCGCCCACACCTTGGTGTAATCGGGGCTGGTCCTGGACTCCAGGTCGATGAACTGCGTCTCCGGGTACGCCGCCAGGAACCCGGGATGGCTGGGCGCTCCCCAGGTGCGGCGCAGGGTGGCGGTGAGGCCCCGTCCGGAGGCGTCCGCGAAGGTCGATCCCGTGGTCTCGTCGAAGGCGTAAGACGCGAGGTCGCCGCGGCCGGCGGAGGCCTCGGCGGCCCGGCTGCCCTGCAACTCGCCGATCTCGGCGGCGGTCAGGGCGTGCGACCAGACGTTGAACTCGTCGAAGGCGCCCGCGAAGACCGGGTCGGCGGAGTAGTTCGAGCGGCCGAGCCAGTTGTTGGCGAGGGCGCCGAGGGCCGCCGGGGTGAGGGACATCGAGGTGTTCCGGGCGACGGCCGTGCCGTTGACGTACAGCGTGCCCGTGCCGTCGGCGATCGTCACCGCCAGATGGCTCCACTGGTTCAGAGGCAGCGCGGCGGTGCCGTCGAGGCCCTGCTCGCCGCCGGGTCCGCCGGTGGTGATGGCGAAGCGGGGTACGCCGCCGGCGTTGCGCGCGGCCAGATACAGGTAACGCGTGGTGTCGTTGCCGAAGTCGAAGATCCGGGTCCAGTTGGCGCCGTGCGTGGGCTTCACCCAGGCGGACAGGGTGATCGCCGAGGCGCCGTCGAGGACGCCGGCGGGGAGATCGACGTACTGGTAGGAGCCGCGCACGTTCTCCGCCGAAGTCCCGAACCTCCCGGGGGAGTTCAGCACGACCGGGTCGTGGCGCAACGCCTCGCGCACCTCGGTCAGCGCCTCGACCATGGTGAGTGTCTTGTCGACGAAGACCTGCTCGCCGGTGCCGGCGTACGCCTGGGACAGCATGGTCAGGAAGTGGCCGGGGTAGTGGCCGCGCAGGTTGCCGTTGGCCTCCCCGTCCAGGCCCTCCCAGCCGCCGGGGGCGACCGCGCCGCCCGTGGCGAGACCGGCGTTGGCGCGAAACACCTGGAGCAGCCGGTTCACGTCGTAGCCGCGGGCATGGTCGAGCATCAACTGCCGCTTGTCGGCGAAGACGCCCGCCCCCAGCTTCACGTCCTCGAGCGCGAAGGGCCGTACGGTCCACACGGACGGTTCCTCCGAAACCGCGGCGACGGCCCGGCCGGTCGCCGCGTACGAGATGGCCGGGGTGACCGCGGCGAGCGCCGCGGCCTGGAAAAGGTGCCGTCTGGAGAGGGGCGGTGCCATGTGTGCGCCTCCACGAGTCCATGTTCACGAATGTCAGAGCGTGTTCGAAATATCGAACTTTGTGCGGGTAATCGACCAGACGATAGGGAGGGGACGGGGGAGCGTCAACGGGTCTGGAGCGTTCAATTCCGGCCGTTGGACGGGTTGCCGGCGTGATCGCCGGGGTTGATGATGCACCGGCGAAGGGTCCTGGCAGCCGGAATCTCCTGGCGTTTGCCCTTCTCGGCGTAGGCCCGCCGTGGCGCCCCCGGTGGCAGAATCTCCCCCGTGGACCGGGGGATCCTGGAGCGCGAGACCGAGCTGGTGCGACTGGCTGCGGCCGCCCGGGAGGCGGCGGACGGGGCCGGATCGGTGGTGCTCGTCTTCGGGGAGGCGGGGATCGGGAAGTCGAGCCTGGTGAAGGCCATGCCGGAGCGGCTCCCGGCCCGGGCCAGGATGCTCGTCGGGGAGTGCGACGACCTCGCCACGCGGCGGCCGCTCGGCCCGTTCCGCGACCTCGTCGGCTCTGTCGGCGCCGAGCTGGCGCGGGCCGTCACGGAGGGCGGCGACCGGCACCGCGTCTACGAGGCCCTGCACGAAGAACTGGCCGGGAACCCACATCCGACGGTACTCGTCGTCGAGGACGTCCACTGGGCCGACGAGGCCTCGCTGGACGCGCTGCGCTTCCTGGTGCGGCGCGTGGAACGGCTGCCCGCCCTTCTCGTCCTCACCTACCGGGACGACGAGTTGACCAGCGGGCACCCCCTGCGCCACCTCCTCGGCCAGGTCTCCCGAGTGCGGCGCGTCCACCGCCTCCCCCTGGCCCGCCTCTCCCTGGCCGCCGTACGCACGCTGAGCGCGCCCGGCCGGCTCGACCCCTCGCAGGTGTACGCCGTGACGTCGGGCAACCCCTTCTTCGTCGCCGAGGTGGTGGCCGCGGGCGGCACCGGGGCCGTGCCTCCGACCGTCGTCGACGCCGTGCTCGCCAGACTGCGCGGCCTCGACTCCGCCACCGTGGCCGCGCTGGAACAGCTCGCCGTGGTCCCCTCGGCCGTCGAACGCCCGCTCATCGACGTACTGCTCGGGGGCGGAGTGGCCGTACTGACGGCGGCCGAACAGCGCGGCCTGCTGGCCGTGGCCCCGGAGCGGGTCGTGTTCCGGCATGAACTGATCCGGCGGGCCATCGCCGACTCCCTGCCGGCCGCCCGCCGCATCGAGCTCAACCGCACCGTCCTCGCGGCGCTGGTCGCCCGGCCCGGCGCCGACACCGCCCGCATCGTCCACCACGCCGCCCAGGCCGGCGACCGGGACGCCATCGCCCGGTACGGGCCCGACGCCGCCAAGGACGCCGCGGGAGCCGGCGCCCACCGCGAGGCCGCCGCCCAACTCCGGCTCGTCCTGCGCGAACGGCACCGCTATGCCCCGGCCGAACTCGCCGACCTCCTCGAGCGTTATGCGGTGGAGTGCTACACCATCGCCGACTCGGCCGCCGCCGTCGCCGCCCAGCGGGACGCGGTCGCCCTGCGTCGCTCCCTCGGCGACGTCCGTGCCCTCGGCGCCGACCTGCGCTGGCTGTCGCGCATCCACTGGTGGGCCGGCGACGCCGACCCGGCCCAGGAAGCCGCCCGCGAGGCCGTCGCCGTCCTGGAACACGCGGGCGACGACCGGCTGCTGGCGCTCGCCGTCAGCAACACCGCCCAGCTGCGGATGCTGTCCGAGCGCTACGCCGAGGCCGTCACCCACGGCGAACGCGCCATCTCCCTGGCCCGGAAGGCGGGCGATCCGGCGATCCTGTCGCACGCCCTCAACAACGTCGGCACGGCCCGCTGGCGCGACGGAGACCCCGGCGGACGCCGTCAGTTGGAGGAGAGTCTCGAGGTCGCCCTCACCGCGGGCGAGGTCGAACACGCCTGCCGGGCCTACGCCAACATCATCTGGAACCTGCTCGACACCCTCCAGTACGCCGAGGCCGACCGCTTCCTGCCTCCGGCGATGGACCTGGCCGAGCGGGCCGAACACCTCGGCTTCCTCAGCTACCTGCACGTCGAGCTCGCCATGCGCCGGCTCGCGGCCGCCGACTGGGACGACGCGGAGAAACACGCCGAGTTCGGGATGCACGACTTCGTCCCCGCCCGCTGCCCCGCCCTGACCGTCCTCGCCCGGGTCCGCATCCGCCGCGGCGGTCCGCCCGGCGCCGGGGAACTCCTCGACGAGGCATGGGAGATCGCCGTACGGACCAGGGAACTCCAGCGCACCGGGCCCGTGGCGGTGGCCCGGGCGGAGGCGGCCTGGCTGCGCGGAGACCCGGCCGGGGTCGTCGCGGCCGCCGCACCCGTCTTCGCCCAGGCCCGCGACCTGCCGGGCGCCCCCTACCGCGCCGAGCTCGGTTACTGGCTCACCCTGGCCGGCCACCCGGTCCCGGCGGACGACACGGACCATCCGTACGCGCTGCAGGCCCGCGGGCAGTGGCGCCGGGCCGCGAAGCTCTGGCAGGCGGCGGGCTGCCCCTACGAGCACGCCGTGGCGCTCGCGCAGAGCGCGGAGCCCACCGACAAGCTCACCGCGCTCACCGCCCTCGACACGCTCGGCGCCGAGCCGCGGGCCCGGCTGATCCGCGCCGAACTGCGCGGCCTCGGCGTGCGGCACATCCCCCGCGGCCCGCTCGCGGCGACCCGCGACAACCCCGCCGGTCTCACGGAACGCCAGCTCCAGGTGGTGCGGCTGCTCGTCGACGGCCTGACCAACGCGGAGATCGCCGCCCGGCTGGTCGTGTCGGTCCGCACGGTCGACAACCACGTACGCGCGGTCCTGGACAAGCTGGGCGCGCCCACGCGGCGGCAGGCCGCGGTCCGCGCGACGGAGCTCGGGCTCCTGGACGACCGCCGGACCTAGGTATGCGGCGGGCCCGAGCTGGGTGACGGTCACGGATACCCGCACCCCCGCGAACGGAATAGAACGGGCGGATCGACCTGAAACGACTACGGGGGAACCGCATGTCCAGCACACCAGCCCAGGCGGCCCGACGCGAACTGACGCACTTCACCGGCGAGTTGACCGGCCCCGACGACACCGGCTACGAGGACGCCCGTGCCGTCTACAACGCGATGATCGACAAACGCCCGGCGCTCGTCGCACGCTGCGCCGACGCGGACGCCGTCGCCCGCCTGATCGGCTTCGCCCGCGCCCACGACCTCCCGCTCGCGGTCCGCGGCGGCGGTCACCACGGCGCCGGACTCGGCACCGTCGACGGGGGAGTGGTCGCCGACCTGTCGCCCCTGAAGGACATCCACGTCGACCCCGAGGCCCGCACGGTCCGGGTCGGCGGCGGCTGCGTGTGGGGAGAGGTCGACCGGGCCACCAACGCGCACGGCCTCGCCACCCCCAGCGGCATCATCTCCACCACCGGGGTCGGCGGCATCGCCACCGGCGGCGGACTCGGCCATCTGACCCGCAAGTGCGGCCTGACCATCGACAGCCTGCTGGAGGCCGATCTCGTCCTGGCCGACGGCCGGCAGGTCCGGGCGAGCGCCGACGAGAACAGTGACCTGTTCTGGGCGGTCCGGGGCGGCGGCGGCAACTTCGGCGTCGTCACCTCGTTCCTGTTCCGGCTGCACGAGGTGAGCACCGTCGTCGCCGGCCCGACCTTCTGGCCCGTCGAGATCAGCGCCGAAGTCCTCACCGCCTACCGGGACTTCCTCCCGACCGCGCCCCGCGACCTCACCGCCTTCTTCCTGTACGGCACCGTCCCGCCCGCCCCGCCGTTCCCCGAGGAGTTCCAACTGCGCAAGACGGCCGGCGTCGTGTGGTGCTACACGGGTGACGACACCGAGGCGGCCGCCCGGGAGATGGCCCCGCTGCTCGACGCCCTGCCGCAGCCGATGCTGCACGCGCCCGGGCCGATGCCGTATCCCGACATGCAGTCCATGTTCGACGGGCTCTACCCGCCCGGCCATCAGTGGTACTGGCGCGCCGACTTCGTCGACGAGATCCCGGACGAGGCCGTCGAACTGCACGCCAAGTTCGGCGCCGAGGTGCCGACCATGCAGTCGACGATGCACCTCTACCCGATCGACGGCGCCGCCCACGACGTCGGCCCGGACGAAACCCCCTGGGCCTACCGCGACGCACGCTGGGCGTCCGTCTACGCGGGCGTCGACCCCGACCCGGCCAACGCCGAGCTGGTCAAGCGGTGGACGGTCGACTACTTCGAGGCGCTGCACCCGTACTCGGCGGGCGGTGCCTACGTGAACATGATGATGGACGAGGGTCAGGAACGCGTCCGGGCCAGCTACCGCGGCAACTACGACCGCCTGGCCCGCATCAAGGCCGACCGCGACCCGGACAACGTCTTCCGCCTCAACCAGAACATCCGCCCGACCCCGGCACCGCGCCACGAAACACGCCCCTGAACCCACCAGACGGCGGCGAGCAGGTGGTGCCCCGGCTGCGGGACGGGGCACCACTTGGGCGTCCAGCGGGTCCGGCCGGCTCTCGGCGACGTCGATCTCGCCGCCGGGCGGCACCGCCGGCCTGAGGTACCGGGCCCTGGGCGAGGCCGCCGTCGGTCGGCTGTTGGTCGCCGGTCGGCTACCGAGGCGTCGCCGGAGCCGTCCGCACGAGCCAGTCGTACGCGGCCCGTGCCGTGAACTCGGCCTGTCCACCGCGCAGTAGCAGGTCGGCGGTGGCGAACTCCGGGGCGTCGGCCTGCACGGCGACGTAGGGGATCGCCAGGCAGCGCATCCCGGCCGCGTGGGCCGCGGCGGCGCCCGGAGCCGCGTCCTCCAGGACCACGCAGTCGCCCGGGTCCGAGCCGAGCCGGCGGGCCGCTTCCAGGAAGACGTCGGGGGCGGGCTTGCCGTGCGCGACCTCGTCGGCCGACACGACGGTGGTCAGAAAGGCGCCCAGGCCCGTGCCGGCCAGGATCGCGTCGATGGCCTCGGGCGACGAACCCGAGGCCACGGCCATCGGGACGCCCTCGCCCGCCAGCAGCTCCACGAACTTCCGCATCTCGGGATACACGGTGGTGGAGACGCGGGCCAGTTCCAGGTAGCGGCGGTTCAACTCGTCGAGCAGTTCGGTGCGCGGTGCCCGCACGCCGTACCGCTCCTGCCAGAGTCCGAGCGTCTCCCAGGTGCTGATACCCACGTACTGCTCGTTGTCCTGCCATGTGAAGTGGATGCCGTGCCCACCGAGCAGCTCGCGTGATGCTTCGTAGTAGTTCGGCTCGCTGTCCACAAGCGTTCCGTCGAGATCGAAGATGACCGAGAGGGCGCCGAGATCGCTCATGCCTTCACGATCTCAAAGGTGCTGTGCGCGCAGCGCGCCCGATCGACTCCACCAGCGGCAGCAGCCGGTACGGGACGCGCTCGCGCAGGGCCACCTCGGTGCGGGTGCGGACGACCCCCGGCAGGCTGATCAGCTTCTGGATCACGTCCTCCAGGTGAGCGTTGTCGCGCGCCACGACCCGGGTCAGCAGATCCCCGCCGCCCGTGATCGAGAAGACCTCGACGATCTCCGGTACGGCGGCCAGCGCGTCACCCACGTCGTCGAGGTGGCCCTGGGTGACCTCGATGTGCACGAACGCGAGCACCGGGTGGCCGAGCGCGGCGGGGGAGAGCGACGGCCCGGTGCCGGTGATCACCCCGTCCCGCTCCAGACGGTCGAGGCGGGCCTGGAGCGTGCCCCGGGCGACACCGAGGACGCGGGCGTACTCGCGCACGCTCGTGCGGGGCTGCTCCAGCAGCAGTCGCAGGATGCGGGTGTCGAGCTCGTCCACGGCCATGCGGTCAGCGCTCCTCGTACCTGGTCCGTTGGCCCGCCGATGGGCGGGCCGGAACCGTGATGTCTGTGCCAATGGTCCAGCATTCTAGGCAACACTTGAGCCAGGTGGGGCCTTGATGCTGTGATGGACACGTCGATGGCGCTGCGGATCCCGCGGCGCCTTTCTCATGCCGGAATCCGGAGGGGGCGGGGGAGCAGTGCTGAAGAGGGTGTTCATGGCGCCGGACCCGGGGCGGGCGCGGCTGCGCTTCGCCACCCGGGCCGTGCTGGGCATCGGAGGGGCGGTCGTCCTGTGCGGGCTCGCCGGGCACTCGCTCGTCGGTGCCGTCACCGGCGGACTCGCCGCGCTGCTGGCCCTGTTCACCGTCACGGACGCCACGGTCCGCGGCCAGGCCGTCACCACCGCGCTGCTGCCGGCCGTCGGCCTGCCCGTGCTCGCCGCCGCGGCCGAACTGCAGGACCACCCCGTCGCCCGGGACCTCACCTTCCTCGGCGTGGTCGGCGCGGGTGTGTACGCGCGACGCTGGGGCCCGCGCGGACACAGCCTCGGCGTGTTCGCGTTCATGACCTTCTTCGTGGCCCAGTTCCTGCACGCCACCACCGACCGGCTGCCCGAGCTGTACGCCGCCGTCCTGCTGTCCGTGCTCACCGCCGCGGCCGTCCGCTTCGGGCTGTGGTGCTACGAGCGCCGCCTGCCCCCCGCCCCCGTCCCCGCCCCGCCCGGCGGCACCGGCCTCGCCCGCGTGACCACCCGCCAGGCGATCCAGGCGACCGCAGGCGCGGGCTTCGCCCTCGTCGTGGGCCAGCTGGTGTCCGGCCAGCGCTGGTACTGGGCCGTCGGCGCCACCTGGTGGATCTTCGTCAACACCACCTCGCGCGGCGAGACCCTGGTCCGCGGCTTCCGCCGCGTCCTCGGCACGGTGGCCGGCATCGGCCTCGGCCTGCTCGTCGCCGTGCCCCTGAACGGCGCCGGGCTCCCCACGGCCGTACTGCTCACCGCCTGCGTCTTCGGCATCTTCTACTCGGCCGCCGTGTCCTACACCTGGATGATGCTCTGCGTGACACTCCTCGCGGAGCTCCTCTACGGCCTCCTGGGCGTCCTGGACCCCGCGCTGCTCGCCCTGCGGCTCGCGGAGACCGGGATCGGAGCGCTCGGCGCCATACTGGCGGTCCTCCTGGTGCTGCCCGTCACCACCCACACCGTCACCGAGGCCTGGATCGGGCGGGCCCTGCGCTGCGTCCACGCGTGCACCGCGGAGGCCGCCGCCCGCCTCGCGGGCTCCCCGAGCGTCGACCCGGTGTCCCGCGTGACCGAACTGGAGCAGCTGCTCGGCCGGGTACGGCTGTCGGTCGCCCCGCTCGTGCACCCGCTCAATCCGATGCTCGGCCGCAAGCGGCGCGCCCGCCGGGTGCTGGCCCTGCTCGACGACTGCGCCCGCGAGATCCGCGGCCTGGTCGCCATCGCCGCCGACCCTCAGGCCTCGCACGACGCCCGCCTCGCCGCCGCCTGCCGGCGCGTGGAGGCCGCGGTCGAGGCGCTCATCGGCGACGGGCTCAGCGCGGGCGCCCGCGAGCACATCACGGTGCCCGCGCCCCGGCCGCCCGCCGCGGAAGCCGCGCTGGCCCACCTCCACGGCCTGGAGCGCGCCCTCGCGGAACTCGCCATGCCCCTGCGGACGCCGCCGGGTTCACCGCTGGTCGGCGCCTGAGCCGCCGGTCAGGACGCTGCCCGCGCGGCCCGGCGGTCCCGGTCGGCCGCCTTGTTGCAGTCCGGTGAATCCCGTCCTTTTGGTCTAGACCTAGCATGATCGGCTGCTACCGTCACCCCGAACGGCACCGGACGACAGGGGACTGCGGTGGCAGACGGCGGCAGGCGGCGACAGCGGGCCTTCATCGGGTCCTTCACGGCGGCCGGGGGTCCGGGGATCGTGACGGCGGAGGTGGACGCGTCCACCGGCGCGCTCACCGTACTCAGCAGCCTGGACGGCCTCCCCGACCCGTCGTACCTCGCCCTGGCTCCGGACGGAGACACGCTGTACGCGGTCAGTGAGACGGCCGCGGGCGCGGTGGCCGCGTACCGCGTGAGCGGCGACAAGCCCGAGCCGGCCGGCCCGCCCGTGCCGATCGACGGGAACGGCCCCACCCACCTCAGCGTCCACGCCCGCCACGTCCTGACCGCCAACTACGGCTCCGGCAGCGTCACCGCCGTGCCCGTCCGCTCCGACGGAACCCTCGCCGGCGCCCCCTCCGGAGTGCTCCGGCACACCGGCTCGGGCCCGCACACGCCCCGCCAGCAGGGGCCGCACGCGCACCAGGTGCAGCCCGACCCGAGTGGACGCTGGACCGTCAGTGTCGACCTCGGCACCGACTCCGTGCGCGTGTGCACACTGACCGACGGCGCTCCAGTACTGCACCGGGAGACCGCCCTGCGGCCCGGCTCGGGGCCGCGCCACCTCGTCTTCCACCCCGACGGCTCGTACGCCTACGTCGTCAACGAACTCACCCCGACCGTCACCGTGTGCCGCTGGGAGGCCACGGACGGCACGCTGAAGCCACTGGCGGAGGCGCAGGTCCTGCCCGGTTCCCCGACCGGCGACGCCTACCCGTCGGGCATCGCCGTCTCGCCCGACGGCCGCTTCGTGTGGACCGCCACCCGGGGCGAGGACGTCCTGTCGACGTTCGCCGTCGAGCGGGACGGACTGCGGCTGATCGGCACGGTGCCCTGCGGCGGCCACTGGCCGCGGGACATCACCGTGTCGGGCGGTTTCCTGTACGCCGCGAACGAGCGCTCCGGCGACGTCTCCTGGTTCGCCGTCGACCCGGACACGGGACTGCCGCGCCACGGCGGCTCGGTCGAGGTCCCCGCGGCGTCCTGCGTGGTCATCGGCTGAGCCGCAGCCGCCGCCGGAGCCCCACCGGGCCCCGGCCGGCCCCCGGCCCCGGACATGGCGAGGGCCCGCTCCCTGTACGTGGAGCGGGCCCTTCGCCGTACGAACGTGCCGTGCGCGTCAGCGGACCGGCGCGCCCTGCGGCTGCGGCGGGGCGATGCCCAGCGCGGTCGTGTACTTGGCCAGGGCGAGCTTGCCGATGGCCGGGTACGGGCCGAGCGGCTCGGCGGCGGAGCAGTCCGCCTCCTTGGCAGCCTCCGCGACCAGCGCCGGGTCGATCTCCGGCCCTATCAGGTACGGCGCCAGCGCCAGCTGCTGCGAGCCCGAGGAGCGGAGCTGATCGGCGACGGACGCGATCGAGCCGTCCTGGTCCAGTGCCGCGGCCATCACCGGCACGGCCAGGCGCGCGGCGAGCAGCATGCCGGTGATCCCGGCCGCCTGTACCGCCTCCTCGCCGCCCACCGAGGCCAGGATGATGCCGTCCGCGGCGGTCGCCACGGTGAACAGGCGGGCGCGGTCGGCGCGGGCCAGACCGGCCTCCGACAGCCGGACGTGCAGCGCCTCGGCGAGCAGCGGGTGCGGGCCCAGCACATCGGTCAGGTCGGCCGCGATCCGGCTGTCCATCACGGCCTGGCGGATCCGGCGCAGCAGCGCGCTGTCCGGGCCCGCCAGCAGCGGCACGACGACGGCCACGGGGCCGTCCGGCTCCCTGACGTCCACACCGGCGGCCTTGGCCTGTTCGTAGCGGGCGGCACGCTCCTCGGCGGCGTGCACCAGCACGGCCTGCAGCGTGGGGAACTCCGCGTCGTCCCCGTCGAGGTACCCGATCCGGGCGTCCAGACCGGGGAGCTCGGAGCGCGCGATGCTCACGACCTCCTCGGCGAGACTGCGCGTGGCGATGCCCGGCGTGCCCGGCACCGCGAGCAGGAGCGCGGGCGCGCCCTCGGGAGCCGCCAGCGGCTCGGGTCGGCGGTGCCGCCCGGGCTGGCGAGGTCGCGGCATTCGTACTGGCAGGCCGGACGCGGGCCCAGTGGGGGAGCTCATGGCGTCGCATGTTACTGGCTTCTTGGGTTCCCCTGTTCGGGGAGGGTGCAGGTGAGCGGTATCCGTCCGGTTTTGTCTGATGAGTTACGTACGGATCAGAAGTGATCAGCGGTTTTCATGGCTGCGTGCACAAGTCCCGGGGTGTGAAGAGGTACTTGTCGGACACCTGCCGCGCCGCGGGATCAATCACCCTTCACGGTCACCACGTACAGCATCTTCTCGTCACCCGGCAGAGTGAGCGAGCCGGCCGCCAGATCGGTGGCGATGCACACCGCGCCATGCAGCGGATCGCCCTCGGCCGCCACCCGCCGCGCGTGCGGCAGCCGCCTTGCCAGCTCTTCTTCCAGCGGTACGACAAGGGGGTCGCCCATCTTGAACAGGCCTCCGGTGAGGGCGACTCGGGGCTCGCCCGCGGACGGGCAGACGGCGGCCGCGGAGTCGGCCATGTGCCGGGCCGCCGCACGCAGGATGCCCGCGGCGACGGGATCGTCGGCGGCGCACGCGGACACTTGGGGTGCGAAGGAGGCGAGGACGGCGGGGCGGTCCGGGCGCGGGTACAGCTTGCCGGGCAGCTGCGTCAGCGGGCCGAACAACTCCTCGGCGCACGCCAGCAGCCGTACGGATCCGCCCTCCCGCCCGTCGTGGGCGCGCAGCGCGGCCTCCAGGCCGGCCCGGCCGATCCAGGCGCCACCGCCGCAGTCGCCGAGCAGATGGCCCCAGCCGTCCGCGCGCCGCCAGCGCGCGAGGTCGGTGCCGATCGCGATCAGCCCCGTCCCGGCGGCGACGACCGCACCGGGGTACGGACCGAGGGCGCCGGTGTAGGCGGTGACGGCGTCGGCGACGAGGGCGAGCGAACTGATCCCGAACTCCCGCGCCAGCGCGGCCGGGAGCTCGGCGCGCAGAGCGTCGCCCAGCGTGGCCAGCCCGGCGGCACCGACAACGGCCGTACCCAGCCCGTCGACACCCGCCTCGGCGGTCGACGCACGAACCAGGGGCACCAGTTGCTCCATGAAGTGCCCCGGATCGATGCCCCGGTCACCGGTGCGTACCGGCTCCCGGGACTCCCGGCGGGAGAGCGGACCGCGGCCGAGGGCACCGACGACGACGCGGAGGCCGGAGCCGCCGGAGTCGACGGCGAGGAACCCGTCCTCCGCACCGCTCACGGCAGGCGCCGGTCCACCGGCTGTCCGCCCAGCCCGACCAGCAGGTCGTTGGCCCGGCTGAAGGGACGGGAACCGAAGAAACCGCGATCGGCCGACATCGGCGAGGGACGGGAGGACTCCACCGACGGCAGATTGCCGAGCAGCGGACGGAGATTGCGGGCGTCGCGGCCCCACAGGATCGACACCAGCGGCTTGCCGCGCGCCGCCGGCGCGCGTATCGCCTGTTCGGTGACCTCCTCCCAGCCCTTGCCCCGGTGTGCCCCCGGACTGCGCGGCGCAGTGGTGAGTGCCCTGTTGAGCAGCAGCACGCCCTGCCGGGTCCACGGCGTCAGATCGCCGTTGGAGGGCTGCGGCAGCGCCAGGTCGGTGTTCAGCTCACGGAAGATGTTGATCAGGCTGCCGGGCAGCGGACGCACGTCCGGCGCGACCGAGAACGACAGGCCCACCGCGTGTGCGGGAGTTCCGAGATCTGGGATTCGGCGACGAAGGGCCGGCGAGGTGCGATGACCATGGCGGCGTGGCTTGATCACAAGAGGCAACAGGCTCCCCTCCTTCCCGGTGACCGGCTGAGCGATCTGCTGGACCGGCTCGATGACCTCGACGAGGAGGAAGAGTAGCGCCGAGGCGGCGTCCGTGCGTGGGGGCTTCTGTGTTTGTGCGGGACCCTGGGGTGTGCCAGTAGGGTGACGCGCTGTGGCACCACGACCCTTGCATGAACTTGTCGAAGCAGGCTGGGCGAAGGCTCTCGACCCTGCGGCCGGACGTATCGCCGCGATGGGGGACTTCCTCCGGGCCGAGATAGCGGCCGGCCGGACCTACCTTCCGGCGGGAGCGAATGTGCTGCGGGCCTTCCAGCAGCCCTTCGACGACGTTCGCGTCCTGATCGTCGGTCAGGATCCCTATCCCACGCCGGGTATGGCCATCGGGTTGAGTTTCGCGGTGGCGCCCGAGGTGCGTTCGTTGCCGGGGAGTCTGGAGAACATCTTCCGGGAGATGCACTCCGACCTGGGGCTGCCCAGGCCGTCCAACGGGGATCTGACGCCATGGACGGAGCAGGGGGTGCTGTTGCTGAACAGGGCGTTGACGACGGCCCCGCGCAGTCCCGCGGCGCACCGGGGCAAGGGGTGGGAGGAAGTCACCGAGCAGGCCATCCGGGCGCTTGCCGCGCGTGGTAAGCCGCTGGTGTCGATCCTGTGGGGCCGCGACGCCCGAAATCTGCGGCCGTTGCTCGGGGATCTTCCGGCGATCGAGTCTGCTCATCCCTCGCCGATGTCGGCGGACCGCGGGTTTTTTGGTTCGCGTCCGTTCAGTCGGGCAAATGACCTGCTGGTGCGGCAAGGGGGTCAGCCGGTGGACTGGCGACTGCCGTAAGCCGTGGTGCGTGTGGTGGCTTGGAGGATGGCGGCCCTCTGTACCCGAGGCACAGGGCAGCCCCAGGGCGTCGAGCTCGGAGCGCTCGAGGGTGGGGGAGCCGACCCCGAGAAGGGTGCAGAGCGAGGGCACAGGAAAATGCCCCCGCGCGAGCTGCGCGGGGGCAGGGTCAGGGGTTGGTCAGAGGGCGTCCACAGCGCTCACCTTCCAGCCCTTGGAGGTCCTCGTGAGTGTCATCCGCACGCGGTTCAGATCCACGCGGGATCCGGTCACCTGAGTGCTCTTGGTCACCTGGTTGACGAAGAGCAGGACGATGACCTTCTCCGGCGAGGACGACACGACGGAGGCCGCAGGAGGGCCGCCGCTCGCGGGCGCCACCACCGTCGCCTTCACCACGCCGTGGTACTTCCTGGCAGCCGGAGCGACCACTGTCCGCGTCGTCTTCCGGTATTCGTCGCGGAAGTCCCCGGTCAGGTGGGTGCGCGCCCGGGCGAAGTCCCGGTCCAGGTGACGGTAGTCGTACGACAAGACGACGGGCGCCGCCTTCCGCGCGGCCGTGAGTGCCTGCCCGCGTGCCCGGTCGGCCTGCCGCCCCTCCCGGTACTGCCACCCGAGTACCGCCACGGCGACCAGAGCTGCCACGAGTACGAGGCAGAGCGCTGCCGCACGCGCTCTACGCCAGGACCGCCGCACGGGACGGGACTCCTCAAGCGCCGCCTCGGCGGACCCCGGCGACGGCTCCGGCGGGTCGTCCCAGCCCTCCGGGGCCTCGATGAGCACGGTCCGCCCGGAGTGCTCTTCCTCGGCCGGCTTCGGTGTCTCTTCCGCCGGGCTCCAGGCCGGGCCCGGGGCGACCGTGCGGGTGCCGTGCCCACCGCGCTCCGGGCGCTTCGTGCGCTTCGCCGCCGCACGGGCGGCCGCGGTCATCGTGCGGCGGGCGGGGGAACCGGCGCCACGGCTGCGGGAGGTCGGGTTTGCCACGGTGTGTCTCCTCAACTCTGATGCCTGGTCGTACGATGGGCGGTCGCCGTCATCCGACGAACTCGACGTCGGAGGTCAGCCAGTGGCCGCCCGCCAGCAAGAGGTCGAGCTGCAGCCGGTAGGTCCGTGCCTCCCCGTCGGGCACAGCGGTGTTGGTCACCTTGCTGTCGGCGACCACCAGGACCCGGGCCGAACGCGTGTCGGACCGTACGATGCCCGCTTCGAGGACCTGCCCCTGGGACACCGACTTGTTCTCGGCGACCAGCGCGGTCAACTCCTCGGTCTGGGCTGCGAACTGTTCCTTGAAGTCACCGGTGGCACCTTTCAGTACGTTCGCGCTGTCCCGGTCGTAGTGCCGGTAGTCGAGGGAGGTGAAGTTCAGCGCCGACTGGCGGGCCGCCGCCAGGATCGCCTCGCGGCGCTGCCCCGCCTCACCCTCCTTGTGGACCTGGACGCCCAGCCAGATGGCGAGCGCCGTCGTCAAGGCCGTCGCCGCGACGAGCCCGGCCGACAACGCCCTGCGGCGCCCCGCGGTCGGCGACGCCGTACCGCTCCCGGCGTCCGCGTGCCCGGCCGGGTCGTGCCGTGTGTCCGCGCGCCCGGCGAGCAACCGTCGCAGCGGTCGTACCGCCCGGGTGAGGGATTCCCGGGTCCCCGCGAGGAACCCCGCGCTCATGCCATCGGTCCGACGAGCAGCCATTGCCACGAGTCCTTTCCGAACACGGTTTGTTCGCCGCCCGTCGAGCCGATCTCGACGGGCGTTCCGTTTGGACCGGTGGCGGTGCCGGTCTCCGGGTCGTACGGCGTGACGTACGCGGCCCGGTCGACGGCGCCGGAACCGGACGACGCTCCGGGGGCGTTCTGCGCACCCCGCACCGAGGTGTCGCTGCCGCGCGGTGCCGTGCAGCGGGCGTCGGTGTTGGCGGGGCGTGTGCTGGTGTCGGCCGGGTCGCGCCGGCGGGTGTTGTACCCCTGTGTGCACGGCGGTGGGTCGTCGGCGCCCACGACCAGCCCGAAGTGGGTGGTGCCGTCGCCCGGAATGACGGTGTAGCTGCCCGCGACGGTCACCGGGAAGGTGACCAGGGCCTGCTCGACGCCGGGCAGCCGGGCCAGAGTCACCTGGCCGCCGCTGATGAGGTTGGCGAGCAGGATCGGCAGATGCGGCCGGGTGGACCTCAGCAGCGAGTCGACCTCCTGCGCGGCGGGGGCCGTGTTGCCGACGAGCCGGCGCAGGTCCCCGTCGCTCGACTTCAACTCGGCGGTGAGGGCGGCGAGATCGCGGGAGAACGACTTGATCGCCGAGCCCTGGTCGGCCTGCGTCTTGAGGACCTTGCGCGAGTCCTCGATCAGTGCGACGGTCTCGGGGAGGGACTCGGAGGCCGACTCCACCAGCTTGTTCCCGGAGTCCACCAGGCGGCTCAGATGCGGCCCGGTGCCGGAGAAGGCCTTGCCCAACTCGTCGACGGTGACGCGCAGATCGTCCTTGCCGACGGATTCGACCAGCCGGTCCAGACCGAGCACGAGGTCCGTGGTGGCCAACGGGACGCGCGTGTCCTGGCGCCGGATGGTGCTGCCGTCCAGCAGATAGGGGCCGTCGGACCGGCGCGGTTGCAGGTCGACGTACTGCTCGCCCACCGCCGAGCGGTTCGCCACGACGGCGAGGGTGTCCGCCGGGACCCGGGGCGCGCCGTCCTCGATCTCCAGCGCAACGGAGACACCATCGGCACCCGACAACCGCAGCTCGCCCACCCGGCCCACCGGCACTCCCCGGTAGGTGACCTCGGCGCCGGGGTAGATCCCCCCGGACTCGGCGAAGTCGGCGCGCACGGTGTAGCCGCGGCCGAGGACCTCATCGACCAGACCGGTGTACTCGGCGCCGACGTACGACACCCCGACCGCCGTCATGGTGGCGAAGGCGAGCAACTGGGCCTTGACCGTACGTGTGATCACGGTTGCATCCCCTTCAGCATGAGCTCCGCGAGCGCGAGGTCGATCCCCGCGGGGAGGCGCCGGGAACCAGCGGCGCCGTAGGCGGCCGTGCAGACCGGCGGGCACAGCAGGTCGTCGTCCGAGGGCGCCGACGGACCGGTGGGCGTGTCCGGCAGGTCCGGGGAGTCCGGGAGCGCGGTCGGCGTCGGAACCCCGGGGACGTCCGGCAGGTCGGGGAGGCCCGGGGTGTCCGGTACGGCGTTGTCGCCGTCGTCTCCGCCCGGGTCGCCGGAACCGCCGGGCTCGTCGGTGAGGTTGCCGTAGACGCCGGACAGGTCGAGGTCGGCGGTCACCTTGAGGTTGACGTAGTCGCCCTCGACGGCGTCGACCGCGTTGCGCGGGAACGGGTAGGTGGTCAGCAGTTCCAGGGAGTTGGGCAGGTCGTCGCCCGCCTTGTTCAGCTGCCGCAGGATCGGCTTCAGCCGCTTGAGGTTCGCGACCGTGTCGCTGCGTGAGGCGTTCACGACCCTGGTGCCGGTCTTGCCGAGCTCGGACAGGGCGGTGAGCATCTTCGTCAGGTCGCGCCGCTGGTCGGCGAGGACCTTCAGCGCGGGCGGCAGCGTCTCGACGGCCGTGGCGATCGTCTTCCGTTCCGTGCGGAGCCGCTTCGCCAGCCGGTCGATTCCCGCGAGGGCGCGGACGATGTCGGCGCGCTGGTCGTCCAGGCCGCCGAGGAACGTGTCGAGTTCCTCCAGCAGGGATCTGGCCCGGTTCTCACGGCCTTCAAGGGCCTTGTTCAGCTCGACGGTGATCGTCTTGAGCTGGGCGACCCCGCCACCGTTGAGAAGTGCGGACAGGGCGGACAGCACCTCCTCGATCTCCGGGTTCCGGCCGCTGCGGGACAGCGGGATGCGGTCGCCGTCACGCAGCCGCCCCACAGGTTCCCCATCGCCCGGCGCGGACAGCGCCACGTACTTCTCGCCGAGCACGCTGGTCTGCCGCAGCTCGGCTACCGCGTTGCCGGGCAGCTTCACCGAGTCGGCGACCCGTAGCCGCACCCGGGCGTGCCAGCCGTCCAGCTCCACCTTCTCGACTGCGCCCACGGTGACGTTGTCGACCTTCACCGCCGACTGCGGCACCAGGTCCAGTACGTCCCGGAACTCGACGGTGACCCGGTAGGCGTGGCCGTCCGCGGCGGCGCCGCCGGGAAGCTGGACGTCGTACCAGCCGTTGAACCCGCAGCCCGACAGCAGCAACGAACCCGCGGCCGTCCACGTGACCGCCCGGGCCGTGTGTGCTCCGCTCATGCGCCGGCCTCCAGAATTCCGCCGAGACTCCGGTCGACCGTGCCGGTCACCGGCGCAGCCGCGGGTACCTCGGGCAGGGAGCCGAAGAGTTTCTCCAGCTCCGCGCAGTCGGGGTTCTCGCCGCCCTCGTCCCCGGTGGTCTTCAGCAGGGAGCACAGCAGCGCGGCCGGGTCCTGCGGGTGGTCGGGGTTGTTGCGGGTGTCGAGGGTGCCCGCCGCCGGGTTGTAGGCGTTCTGCAGGTTGGACAGCCCGGTGGGTGCGACCTCCAACAGCTCCTCCAGTGCGGCTCGTTGGGTGACGAGCACCTTCGTGACCTTGCTGAGGCCCTCGACGTTCGAGGCCAGCGACGTCCTGTTCTTCCTCACGAAGGCGGACACGTCACGCAGGGCGGTGCCCAGGTGCTTCAGCGCCGCCGCGAGGTCCTCCCGCTCCCCGGCGAGTTGCTCCGCCACCGTCGCGAGGCTGCTGTTGAACGAGCGCACGCCCTTGTCGTCCGCCGCCAGCGCGGCCGTGAACACCTGCAGGTTCCGTACGGTGCCGAACAGGTCGCCCCGGCCGTCGGACAGTGTGGTGACCGCCTGGGAGAGGTCCTCGACCGTCTGGTGGAGGTTCTCGCCCTGGCCTTCCAGGTTGTCGGCGCTCACGCCGAGCAGTCGGGACAGGGAGCCGTCCTTGTTCGCGCCCTGCGGGCCGAGCGCCTCGGCGGTCGTGTGCAGACTGTCGAAGATCCTGTCCAGCTCGACCGGTACGGCCGTCCGCGACTCGGGAATCACGTCGCCGTCCCGCAGCACCGGGCCCTTGCGGTACACCGGCAGCAGCTGCACGTAACGGTCGCTGACCACCGAGGAGTTGATGATCGCGGCCTTCGCGTCCGCCGGTACCTCGCGGCCCTCGTCGTACTCCAGTTCCACGCGTACCCGGCCGCCCTCCGGTGCGATCTCGGTGACCTCGCCGATCCGGACGCCCAGGACGCGTATGTCCGAGCCTGGGTAGATGCCGACCGTGCGGGGGAAGTACGCGGTGACACGCGTCTTTTCCGGGCGCGGCCACAGGACGAGGGCGAGCGCGGCGACGACCGCGAGCGCGGTGAGCAGGGCCAGACGCCTGCTCCTCAGCCGGCCGATCATCACGAACCCCCCGTCCGCGGCACCACGGGAGCCGCCACCATGTTCTGGATGTAGCCGTCGAACCAGCGGCCGTTGCCGAGCGTGTTGGTGAAGACCCGGACGTAGGGGGCGAGCAGCTTCACGCTGCGGTCGAGGCTCGCCTGGTTGCGTTCGAGCATCTTCACGAACGTGTTGAGGTTCGTGAGCGCGGGCCCGATCTGCTCGCGGTTGTCCTCGACCAGGCCGGACAGCTGGATGCCCAACGCCACGGAGTTCTTGAGCAGCCGGTGGATCGCGGTGCGCCGTTTGCTGATCTCCTGGAACAGCTTGTCGCCGTCCTCGACCAGCGCGGAGAAGTCCTCGGTGTGCTCGGCCAGCACGCCGGTGACCCCGTGCGCGTGGTCGAGGAGGCCGCGCAGCGCCTTGTCGCGTGACGCGACCGTCCGGGAGATCCGTGACAGTCCCTTGACGGACGCCCGCACCTCTTCGGGCGAGTCCTGGAAGGCGGTGGAGATCGTGTCCAGCGCCTTCGCGAGCTGCTCGGTGTCGACCTCCTCCGTCGTGGTCGTCAGGTCGCTGAAGGCCTCGACGACGTCGTACGCCGACACCGTCCGGCTCAGCGGGATCTCGCCGCCCGGCCGGAACTGCCCGGGTCCCTTCGGGTGCAGTGCCAGGTACTTCGCGCCGAGGATCGTCTTGACCCGGATCGACGCGCCGGTCGAGGTGCCGAACTCCGGGTCGTCCTTGACCTTGAACGTCACCTTGACGTGAGCGCCGTCCAGGTCGACCTCCTCGACCTTGCCGACCTTCACCCCGGCGATCCGCACCTCGTCGCCCGGCTTGAGGCCGCCCGCCTCGGAGAAGGCCGCGCTGTACGTCTGGCCGCCGCCGATCAGCGGGAGACTGTCGGCGTTGAACGCGGCGACGGCCAGCAGTGCGAGGGTGGTGAGGCCGACGGCGCCGATCGTCACGGGGTTGCGCTCCCGGAACGGGATCAGGCGCGGGCGGCGGACGCGTACGCGGGGCAGCCTGGGCGGCTCGATCCGCACCTTCATCAGCGGTTCCGGCCGGCGCGGACGGGGTGCCCGGCGCGGCAGGAGCCGTATCTTCGGGAGCTTCGGCGGGTCGACGCGGACCTTGACCAGCGGCTGCGGGCGGGGCCCCCGGACGCGTTTCCTCATGAGCCGCACCTCGCCCGTGCCACGTGCAGCTCGGGAGTGACCACCTGCTTCGTCTTCGGCAGCACGATCCGGCCGTCGAAGTCGCAGAGGTAGAAGTTGAACCACGAGCCGTAGGAGGCCGTTCCGGTCAGCTCGTCGAGCTTGTTCGGCAGCCGCTTCAGCACGCCCTCCACGGTGTCCTCGTTCCTGTTCAGGGTTCCGGTGAGCTCGGCGAGCTCGGCGATGTCGTCCTTCAGCGGTGGCCGGGCGTCCTCCAGCAGCCCCGAGGTGGCCCCGGTGAGGTCGCCGATGCCTTCCAGGGACTCCCCGATGGGCTTGCGGTCGGCGGACAGCCCCGAGACCACCCGCCGCAGCTGCTTGAGCAGCCCGGAGAACCGGGTGCCGCGCTTGTCGAGCGTCTCCAGCACGGAGTTGAGGTTGTCGATCACGGAGCCGATCAGCTCGTCGCGGTCGGCCAGTGTCGTGGTGAGCGACGCCGTGTGCGCGAGCAGGCTGTTCACCGTGCCGCCCTCGCCCTGCAGGGTCCGGATGATCTCGGTGGCGAGCTGGTTGACGTCGCCTGGGCTGAGCGCGGCGAACAGCGGCTTGAAGCCGTTCAGCAGCGCGTTGAGGTCCAGCGCGGGCTGGGTCCTGGACAGCGGGATGGTGCCGCCGGGCCGCAGCCGGGTGCCGTCGCCCGCCCCCTCGGTCAGCGCGACGTACCGCTGCCCGAGCAGGTTCCGGTAGCGGACGACCGCGCCGGTGCTGGTCAGCAGCGGTCGGTTCGCGGTGACGGTGAAACTGACCTCGGCCAGAATCCGGTCCTTGATCCGGATGCCCTCGACCTCGCCGACCCGTACTCCGGCCACCCGGATGTCGTCGCCCTCCTCCAGGCCGGTGACGTCACTGAAGACCGCCCGGTAGGTGTGCTTCGGCTCGAAGGACACGTTGACGATGGTGGCGGCGAGCAGCGCCGTCGCCAGGACCGTCACCAGAGCGAAGAGAGAGAACTTGACCAGCGGTGCCACGGTCTGCCGGGCTCCTGTCGCCCTCATGCGTTGCTCACCGCCGTTCCCCTCGCCAGCGGGCCGAACAACAGGGTCGCGACGGGCGGCACCTCATCGGCGGGCACTCCCATGACGGGGGCCACGAGCGAGCCGACGGCCCGCTGCTCGGCCCTGGTGGCGGACACATCGGCATTCCCGGGCAACGCGCCACCCGGACTCCCCGACGACGTACCGTCGTTGAGCTTCGTGTGCGGCGCAGGCACCGCAGGCCCGGGCAGGCCCCGGCAGTTCGGGCCCGACCGCTCGCCGTAGCTCGGTTCCTCGCCGGGCTCGTACGCGGGCCGCGGGCGGACGGCCTCGAGGGTGATGCGCATCTCGCCGCCCCGGAACGCCTCCTCGGCCGCCGCCTCCTGCCGGACCAGTCCTTCGAGGAGGCACGGGTACTCGGGGGAGTAGCGGGCGAACAGCTCCAGGGTGGGACGGGAGACCCGGCCGAGGGTGATCAGCCGGTCGCCGTTGTCGTCGAGGTAGCCGTCCGCGGTGCCGGCGACGGTCGCGGTCGTGCGGAGCGCGGCGGACAGCTGGTCCTTCTTCTCGACGAGGGTGCGGCTGGTGGTGACCGTGTTGTGCAGGATCCTCATCAGGTCGGGCGCGGCGTCGCCGTAGACCTCGGCGACGTCGGCGAACCGTGAGATGTCCTCTTTCAGGGACGGCAGATGAGGGTTGAGGCGGCGCAGATAGCCCTCGACCCGGGTGAGGTTGTCGCCGATCCGGTCGCCGCGGCCCTCCAGCGCGGTGGCGAACGCCGAGAGGGTGGCGTTGAGTTCACCGGGCTCGACGGTGCGCAACAGCGGCAGCAGGTCGTTCATCAGCTGCTGCAGCTCGATGCCGACCGTCGTGCGGTCCTGGGTGATGACGTCCCCGGCGCGGATGGGCCGAGCCGATGACCGCGCGGTGCGGGCGGGTGCCACGAGGTCGACGTACTTCTCGCCGAACAGCGTCTTGGGCAGCAGCCGCGCGTGCACGTCGGCCGGGATGAAGCGCACGTGCTCCGGCTTGAGCGCGATGTCGAGGGTGGCCTTCGCACCGTCCGAGTGCACCGCCCGCACCTCACCGACCAGCAGTCCGCGCAGCTTCACGTCGGCCCGCGGATCCAGCTGGCTGCCCAGGCTGTCGGCCTCCAGGGTGATCCGTACGACGGAGGTGAACGCCTGCTGGTAGACGGCGACGGCGAGTGACAGCAACAGTGCCAGCACGACGACGAAAGCGATTCCGTAAAGCCGCAGTCTCACTCGGCTCACCCCACTCATCCCACTCACCCCGCTCACCCCGCGATCCGTACGGTCGTGTTGGCGCCCCAGATCGCGAGGCTCAGGAAGAAGTCCAGGACGTTGATGGCGACGATCGACGTCCGCACCGCGCGGCCCACCGCCACACCGACCCCCGCCGGTCCGCCGCTCGCGTAGTAGCCGTAGTAGCAGTGCACCAGGATGATCAGGACGGCGAAGACGATCACCTTGCCGAAGGACCACAGCACGTCGACGGGTGGCAGGTACTGCTGGAAGTAGTGGTCGTACGTGCCCGTCGACTGTCCGTAGTAGCCGGTGGTGATGGTGCGGGCGGCGAGATACGAGGAGAGCAGCCCGATCACGTACAGCGGGATGACGGCGACGAAGCCGGCGATCATCCTCGTCGTCACCAGGAACGGCAGCGAGGGCACGCCCATCACCTCGAGGGCGTCCGTCTCCTCACTGATCCGCATCGCGCCGAGCTGCGCGGTGAACCCGGCTCCGACGGTCGCGGACAGCGCGAGTCCGGCCACCAGCGGGGCGATCTCACGGGTGTTGAAGTACGCCGAGAGGAAGGCCACGAAGTTGGAGGTACCGAGCTGGTTGAGGGCCGCGTAGCCCTGGAGTCCCACCTCGGTGCCGGTGAAGAAGGAGAGGAAGGCGATGACGCCGACCGTGCCGCCCACCACCGCGAGCGCGCCACGGCCGAAACTCACCTCGGCGAGCAGCCGCAGTACCTCCTTCTTGTAGCGGCGCAGGGTACGGCCGGTCCACGCCAACGAGCGGCCGTAGAAGGAGAGCTGGGAACCCAGCTGCTCCAGGCGATGCAACAGCGCCATGCCCTCAGCCCCTCTGCGGAACGACTTGGAAGTACACGGCGGTCATCACGAAGTTCGTTACGAACAGCAACATGAAGGTGATCACCACTGACTGGTTGACGGCGTCGCCCACGCCTTTCGGGCCGCCCTTCGCCGTCAGTCCCTTGTAGGAGGCGACGATCGCGGCGATCGCCCCGAAGACCAGTGCCTTCAGCTCGGCCGCCCACAGGTCGGAGAGCTGGGCGAGAGTGGTGAAGGACGCCAGGTACGCGCCCGGCGTGCCGTTCTGGAGGATGACGTTGAAGAAGTAGCCGCCCGCGACGCCGACGACCGAGACCAGGCCGTTGAGCAGCACGGCCACCAGCATCGACGCGAGGACACGCGGTACGACCAGCCGGTGGATGGGGTCGATGCCGAGCACCTGCATCGCGTCGATCTCGTCACGGATCTTGCGGGCACCGAGGTCCGCGCAGATCGCCGTGCCGCCCGCGCCCGCGATCAGCAGCGCGGTGACGATCGGCGAGGCCTCCCGCAGCACGGCGAGGACGGAGGCGGCACCCGAGAAGGACTGCGCTCCCAGCTGCCTGGTCAGACTGCCGATCTGCAGCGCGATGACCGCGCCGAAGGGGATCGACACGAGAGCCGTGGGCAGGATCGTGACGCTTGCGACGAACCACGCCTGCTGGATGAACTCCCTTGCCTGGAAAGGCCGTCGGGGGATGGTCCGGAGCACGTCCAGCGCCATCGCGAACAGACTCCCCGAGTGCCGCAGCGCTCCGGTGGGTGACAGGCTCATACGTCCGCCACCTCCCTGCGGTGCAGTTCCTCCTCGCGTCTCGCGATCCCCTGCCAGCGGGGCGGGCGGGTGATGCCGGGGCCCGGCAGCAGGCGGGGAGGCAGGGCCCGACTGCCGGGGGTCTTCGTCTGCTCGCCGTCGCCGAGCTGCGCCAGCTCCTGCTCGACCTGGGCGGCGTCCTTCTCCTCCGCCATGCCGATCGGCCCCTGCATCCGGCCGTTCAGAAACTGCCGTACGACGGGCTCGTCGCTGGTCAGCAGCTGCTCGCGGGGGCCGAACAGCACCAGTTCGCGCCGGAACAGCAGCCCGATGTTGTCCGGCACCTGACGGGCCGAGGCGATGTCGTGCGTGACGATCAGGAAGGTCGCGTCGATCTGCGCGTTGAGGTCGACGATGAGCTGGTTGAGGTACGCCACGCGCACCGGGTCGAGGCCCGAGTCCGGCTCGTCGAAGAGGATGATCTCCGGGTCGAGGACCAGGGCTCGGGCGAGCCCGGCCCGCTTGCGCATCCCGCCGGAGATCTCGCCGGGCAGCTTCTCCTCGGCGCCGATCAGCCCCACCATGTCCATCTTCTCCAGCACGATCCGCCGGATCTGGCTCTCCGACTTGCGGGTGTGCTCGCGCAGGGGGAAGGCGATGTTGTCGTACAGGTGCATCGAGCCGAACAGCGCGCCGTCCTGGAACAGCACGCCGAAGAGCTTCCGCACCTCGTACAGGTCGTGCTCACGGAGTTTCGTGATGTCCCGGCCCGCGATGCTGATCGAACCGCGGTCCGGCTTCAGCAGCCCGACGAGCGTCTTGAGGAACACCGACTTGCCCGTGCCCGAGGGGCCGAGCATGACCGAGACCTCCCCGGCGGGCAGCGTCAGCGAGACGTCCTGCCAGATGACCTGCTGACCGAAGGACTTGGTCAGCCCTTCCACACAGATCTCGACACCCATCCGGTACACCCTTCGGCCCGTGGAGCAGCTCCGACATGTGCTCTACGGGGAGGAGAGGGGCGTCCGTCGCCAGGGATGCGGATTTTTTTCGAGAGGGTTCGCGGGAGCACCCTCAGCTCTGCGGCAGCACGTCCAGGTCGGGTGCGTCGGCGGGGGCCGACGACGCGTGGGGGGCATCCGGGACGTCCGGGGTCTCCAGGACAACCGGGACGGAGGACTCGGCCGGTACGTCCGGCACATCCGGCAGGCCCGGCACATCCGGCACGGGCACCTCGGGGACATCCGGCGCAGCGGGCACCTGCGGGACTTCGGGTGCCGGCAGCGGGACGTCCGCAAGGGACGGCACGGACAGCGGTACGACCGGCAGGGCGTCCGACGGCTGAGCGGACACCGGCAGGGCAGTGGGCGTGGAGTTCGAGGCGCCGCGCGCGTCCGCTGCCTCGCTCCGGCCGCCGCCGTCGGACCGGAGCGCCTCGGCGGAGCTCCCCACGGACGGCCGCGGAGTGCTGCCGCTCCCGTTCTCGTCGCCGTCGAGTGAGTACGGGAGCACGAACACCGCCACCGCCAGGGTCGCGGCGGTCGAGGCGGCCGCCACGACCTGCACCTTCCCGCCCGAGCGCGGACGCCCGCGGCCCAGCAGGAAGAGCACCAGCCCGAGCGTCCCGGCGAGCGAGGCCCGCAGGGTGCGCCGGGCACGGGCCAGCAGCGACTCGACCGTGCGGTAGCTGAGGCCCATCCGCACGGCGACCTGGCCCACGTCCAGGTCCTCGGACTTGAGCCGCAGCGCCTCCGCCTGGCGGGCGGGCAACTCCCCGCTGCGCACGGCCAGCCATCTGGCCTCGGCCCGGTCGCACACCGCCTCCTCGACGGGTACCGGCCCCGATGCGACGAGCATGGGGCTGCTGCGCACCTCCGTCTCGCGGTTCACCTGGCGGTACCGGTCGACGCACAGCCGCATGGTCACGGTCGTCAGCCAGGCACCAAGGCGCTCGTCGTCGAGGTCCGGGCGCTCGGCGGCGCGCAGCATCGCCTCGTGCACGGCGTCCTCGGCGTCCTCCGGACTCATCGACCTGCGCCGGGCCACCTTGAGCAACTGCTCACGGTGGCTCCACATGCGTTCCCAACGCTCGTCGGCTGCCGCCGTCTCCGCAGGCATGTCCGGCATGTCCGTCGCCATGAGGGCCCCTTCGCGCTCACCCGCCGGTCTCGTGCTGTCCGGCGGGGGGCGACATTACCGCCCGGTAGTGGCGGTTGTGGAGGGGGTGGCACCCATCGAGTCCGCACTGTTGTCCGACCTCCTAATCGACGGCGTCGGTCCTCCCTTCACTGGCCAGCGGGCCCGTACCGGGCAGTATGTCGTCGCCGGGAAGCTCAACTCCCGGGTCCGGTACGGGGAAAACGGACTCGCCAGGCGCTGCCGACTCCTCCGCCTCGGATGCTCCGCCGCCGGCCGGCCGGGATCCGGTGGGGGAGGGCGAAGGGGAGGAGGACGGCGTACGCGACGTTGCGTCGCCCGGCCCTCCGGACGGCTTCGGCGAGGGTTCCGGTGTGCGGCTCGGCCGGGACGACTCCCCGCCCTGCGGGGACTCGGTGGCCCGGTCCGGCACCACCCGGTGTCCGTCCAGGAAGTACGTGTACCAGGCCCTGACCGTGCGCAGATACGCCGTCGAGTGGTTGTAGCCGAGGATCGCCCGGTTCAGGTCGGCGGGGTCCGACAGGTCGCGCCCGCCCGCGCACAGATAGCGTCCGGCGGCGAGCGCCGCGTCGAAGACGTTGTTCGGGTCCGCCTGCCCGTCGCCGTTGCCGTCCGTGCCCCACACGGCCCAGGTCGACGGGATGAACTGCATGGGCCCGACTGCCCGGTCGTACACCGCGTCCCCGTCGTACGCCCCGCCGTCGCTGTCCCGGATGAGGGCGAAGGCGCCGCCGTCCAGCCGCGGCCCGAGGATCGGCGACAGGGCCGTACCGTCGGACGACACCCGTCCGCCGCGCGCCTGCCCGGACTCCACCTGGCCGATCGCGGCCGGCAACTGCCACCGCAGCCGGCAGCCGGGCACGGTACGCGCGAGCTCCGACTCGGCGTGCCGGTACGCGGCGAACACGGTCTCGGGCAGCGCACCGCCCGCCACGGGTGCCTCCTTCGGCCGCTGCTTGCCGGCCCGTACCTTGGCGGGCCGCAGCGGAGGGAGTTCGGTGCGGTACGGGGAGCCGCCGGACACGCTCGGCCCGTGCTCCGGGGGTGCCTGCCGCGCGGGCGCGGCAACTTTTGCCATGAGTGTCCCCGGCGCCTGTGACGCGGTGAGCGCGGCCATCGCCGCCGCCGCGATCGCCGTACCCCTCGCGCCTCTCAGGGCACCTCCACGTACACGCACTGCCACCTTGTACTCCCCTCCCGCTGTGGATCCTCCCTCTGCTCTACGCGGCGCGGCGGCGGGTCCGTCGCAGAGAACCGGAACCTCGTGAGCGCCCGTGCTCTCCAGGGCGGCGGTGTCGGCCAGGGTCGCCTCACAACGGACGAACCGACTCCGCCGCCGTGGAGCCCTTGACTCTCGGACCGCAGGTCGGGCAAGGCTCCGGAGGTCGGCGCCCCCCGTGTCTCGCTGCAGGTCAACGTGATCGGGGAGGAGAGGATGGCCGAGGACCTGGCGGAGGCGATGGCCGAGGACCTGGCGGAGGCGGTGGCCGACCACCCGCCGATCGGGACCCAAGCCGGGTCATCCCACCTCGGCCCGGGAGCAGGGCGGCATGGCCGGGGCCTCCGACGACCTCGGGGCGTAAATACTCGAACTGAACCTGGCCTACCAGGACAAGTTCGGCCATACCTTCCTGATCTGCGCCACCGGCCTGACCGTGGGGGAGCCGGACGACGTCAAGGAGCGGATCGGCGACGCGCCGGAGCGGGAACCCGGATCGTCCGCGCCCCGCGCCGAACTGCGCAAGATCAACCGCATCCGTCTCACCCGGCTGGTGGGCTGAGAGCAGCACGAGCACCATGGTCTCCGTGGCCACGCACATCCTGGACACCAGGATCGGCCGCCCTGCCGAGGCCGTCGCCGTTCAGCTTTGCGCCCGCTCCGGGCGCATGGCGGACGGGGGAGGCTCGGCGGCTCCGCGACCGACGCCGACGGCCGGGGCAAGGACCTCCCGGCGCGTTCTGCGAGTCGGAGGGCCCCGGCGGTGGCGCGGATACTCCCCGGATTCTCCCCGGGCGATCCTCCGCCACGCCCAGTCGCGAGGCGAAGGCCGACGCGTCCGTAGGCACGCGGTGTGATTTCTGTGGGCGAGGCGCTGCGTCGGCGAGTTGAGGCGGCGGGCGTCCAGGCTGTGATCGTTGGCCAGCGAGACGACGTTGAAGCCGGCGTCGGCGATGCTCTGTGCCTGGGCCAACGCCGACCGCCGGTGTTCACCGAACTTACGAAATGCCTCTGCCCAGCGAGCGGCCCCTCGGTAACCGGTTCCTGATCATCCGACCACCGCTGCCCGCACACACAGCACGTCCGGCAGATGGGAGGCCAACTGCCGCCAGTTGTCGCCGTCGTCCGCCGACGCGAACACCTCGCCGTTGCGGTTGCCGAAGTACACGCCCGCCGGATCGGCGTCGTCCGTGCACATCGCGTCCCGCAGGACCGTGCCGTAGTGGTCCTCCTGGGGCAGGCCCGCGGTGAGCGGCTCCCAGGTCTTGCCCGCGTCCGCCGTGCGGAAGACCCGGCATCGGTGGTCGGCGGGCACCCGGTCCGCGTCGGCGTTGATCGGGAACACGTACGCCGTGTCGCCCCGGTGGGGATGGGTGGCCACCGCGAAGCCGAACGTGGACGGCAGGCCCTCGCCGATGTCCGTCCAGTGCGCGCCCGCGTCGTCGCTGCGGTACACCCCCCAGTGGTTCTGCAGATACAGCCGGTCCGGCGTCGCCCCGTCCCGCGCCACCTTGTGTACGCACTGGCCGAACTCCGGGTTCGGGTCCGGCAGGAACACCGCGGAGACACCGGAGTTGGACGGCTCCCAGCTCGCGCCGCCGTCCTTCGTACGGAACACGCCGGCCGTCGACACGGCCACCGTCACCGCGCGCGGATCCCGCTCGTCGGTGAGCACGGTGTGCAGCCCCTCACCGCCGCCGCCCGGCACCCACCTGGACCGCGTGGGGTGCTCCCACAGGGGGCGGACCAGCTCGAAACTCTCCCCGCGGTCCTCGGAGCGGTACAGCGCCGCCGGTTCCGTGCCCGCGTACACCACATCGGGCTCGGCGGCCGCCGGGTGCAGCTGCCAGACCCGCTCCAGCGAGGCGGCCGTGTCCGGCGGGAACTTGACGGCCGGCTGCGCCGGTTCGGTCCAGGTCCGGCCCAGGTCGTCGGAGTGGAACACGGACGGTCCCCAATGCGCGCTGTCGCCGCCGGCCAGCAGCCGCGGACGCTCGCCCCGGGTGTCGATGGCGACCGAATACACCGCCTGCGCGTTGAAATACGGGCTTTCGTCGAACTCCCACGCGCCACCTCGCCTACGCCCGATGAACAGGCCTTTGCGTGTGCCCACGGCGAGCAGTACTTCGGTCATGCCGGTCACCTCCGCGACGTCTTCGTCTCAGACATCCGCCAGTCTGCACCCCACCACTGACAGTCACCCCTGGAAGTGGCTCCGCCGCAGGTCAGCGCGGCGAGGGTAGCTTGCCGGGCAGCTCCGCGGGCCCGTTTCGGGCAGATTCCGCACCGTCGAGGGACCCGCGAAGAGGCGAGTCGGGGAAGTTGGCGTGAGCATCGAAGAGGTGTCTCCCGTATGGGAGTGCGGTACGGCATGTTCGTGCGCTCACTTCTGGCGCTGATGAGGAGGATGCCTTCGATGGCGTTCCGTGGTCCGAAGGTGTGGCTGTGGCGCTGGCGGCGCAGTCCGCTCAAACGTGGGGCCGATGTGCTGGAGGCCTGGGTGGTGCTCGGCGCCTGGGTGCTCACCGTTCTCGCCGGAGTGCTCGCGGGCCTGGCGGTGACCTGGTCCGTCGAGCACGGGCTGGCCCGGGAACGCGTCGAGTGGCGGCCCGTCGTGGCCCACCTCACCGAGCAGGCGCCCGGGCCGTCCGACGCGCCCTCCGAGACGTCGAGCGGCGAGCGGGTGTGGGCCGAGGTGCGCTGGAGCACGGCGGACGGCTCCGCGCACACGGGACAGGTCAGGGTCCCGCCCGGCAGCGCCTTCGGGGCCCCGGTCACCGTGTGGACGGACCCGGAGGGGCGGCTGGTCTCGAAGCCCGCCACCGAGTCCCAGGCCCGGCTGCGGGCCGCCCTGGTCGGCGGCCTGATAGGGGTGAGCGCCGGGGCCGTCCCCTTCGTGGGCGGCCGGATCCTGCGCGGGCGTCTGGAGCGCCGCCGGATGGAGCAGTGGGACGCGGAATGGGCGCTGCTCGGCCCGCTGTGGGGGCGTACGACGGGCTGACCGTGCGGGTCCGCGTACCCGTGACACCGGCACGCGGACCCGCACGGCACAGCAGGCGCTTCGCCGGCCTGCCTACCCGCCCGCCGGCGCCGCGCGGCACAGCCTCAGCAAGCGTTCGTCCTTCCAGACGTCGTGGCTGCTGTAGCCCCCTGGCAGCGCCAAGTGGCGTCGGCGCGCGGACAACTCCGACTCCACCAGGTCCCGCAGGGGCGCTCCGGCCGTCCCCATTCCGACGAGACACCCGGCGACCGTGACACGTGTGTGCGGGCTCTCCGTCCAGACCGTGCGCAGCGCCGGAAGGACGGATTCGGTGTCCCCGGCGATCCGCCACAGGGCGCACGCGGCGGTCGCCCGCTCCCAAGGGGGACCGGACCGCGTCAGACGCCGCAGTGCCTCCGCCGCGGGGCGCGCCTGTGCCCCCATCCGCGACAGCGCCTCCGCGGCCGACCCGCGACGGAGAGCCTCCCCGCACGCCAACTCCCGTATCAGAACGGGCAGTACGACCGTCGTGTCCCCCTCCACCTCCCACAACGCACGAGCCGCCGCGCTCGCGTACTCGGTGTCCAGCAGCCCTCGCAGCACCGGCACCGCCTCCCGCGCGGCGGACCCGAACACGCCCACCGCCCGGACCACGGAGCTCACGTAGGCGTCACCGGAACGAAGCCCGACAGGCACTCTGCGGACCAGCCGCAGCACCTCCGGCAGGGCCTCTCCGACACCTCCGGACATGTCATCCGGGGCAGCGTCCCCCAGGGCGACCAGCGCCGACAGCAGGGGCACGGCCCGGGCGGACGTCTCGGGCGAGTCGAGGGGTGTCTCACCGAGCCCGCGCCGCACCGCGGGCAAGAGCGGCGCCGCGTCCGGGCCCAGATGGCGGACCGCCTGCCCCAGATCACCGGGCACGACCGGCCCGGCCAGTACCTCGGCGAGCATCGGCACCGCCCGGTGATCCCCGCTCCGGGCAAGGGCCATGAGCGGACCGCCGAGCGTCGGCACCCCGCGCTCCCAGTGCCGTACCCACAGGCCGGGACGGGAGGACACCAGCGCGGCGAGGTCGTCGGCGGCAGGGGCGGCGAGTTCGAAGAGGTCCGTGAGGACGGACACCGCGGCATCGCGCAACCGGTCCTCCGGCGAGCCCAGTTGAGCCCCGATCAGCGCGACGAGCCCTGCACAGTCAGCGCGCCACTCGCGCATCAGCCCCGCCGACATCCACACCGCGTTGCACCGGTCGGTCGCATCCGGGCAGGTCAACTGCCCTTCCAGGAGGGCGATCCGGTCGTCCACCCGGTCGTCGAGCGCCGTGTGCAGGGTTCGCAGCAGCTGCGAGCCCTCCTCGTCCGAGGGCCGCAGCCGCCGCAGCCGGCCGACGAGCGAGTCGGTGCCGGGATCCTCGGCCTCCTCCGGCCGCACGGGCCGTCGCGCGGACCGCTCCCTGAGCAGCCTGACGGCGAGAGGGACCAGGTCGGACGGGAGCCGGTCGGGGGCGCACCCCGCGAGCTGACCGAGCGCGGCGAGCCGCAACCCGGGCCCGTACGGAGCCGCGCTCTGCGCCACCAGCAGTTCCAGTGCCTCGGCGGCGTGGCCGGGGTGCCGTCGTACGAACAGACCGAGGCTCTCGGCCAGGGCGAGGAGCACCCGGTCGTCCCGCTCCACCGTGATCCGTTCCCGCAACAGGCCCAGCACCCGGACAGGTTCGTCGCCGAACCGCACGACAGCGCCCGCGGCGGCCCCGCGCACCGCCGCGTCCGTGTCCCCGCTCAGCCCGGCGAAGACCTCGGCACGGGTGCGGACCGCGGAACCGGCCAACGCGTACGTGCCGTCCGCCGCCCGCCCCTCGCTCTCCCGTCCGATACTCACCAGGAGTTCGACGATGTCGCCTCGGTCCGGCACCTCCTCGCTGCCCGCGAGCGCGAACAGAAACGGAACGCAGGCGAGCGTCGAGTCGTAGACGTCTCCCTGGTGGTGCACCGCGCCGTACATCCGGTCCAGTGCGATCTCCCGCTCGGCCGGGTCCGCCGAAGCGAGCCCCCGCAGCCATCCGGGCACGTCCTCCGCACTGCCGTACGCATGCTGCAGAGAGGTCCAGTCGACCTCGTCGATCCCCGTGAACACGTTGTCCTCCCCAGGCGAAGTCCCAACTGATCGTGAGTCTGCACCACGGCACTGACAACGAAGCGGAATCGCGGGGTGACTGTGTGCGAACCGGCCGAGAAGATTCCTCGGGGCGCAGACTCAGCCGCCGTCGGGCAGTGCTCGGGCCAGCACCGCGTCCAGGTCGGCGGTGTCGGGAAGCGTGCCGAAGGCGTGTCCCCAGTCGCCCCCGAGCCGGGTCGCGCAGAAGGCGTCGGCGACCGCGGCAGGAGCGTGCCGGACCAGCAGGGATGCCTGCAGCGTCAGGGCCATCAGCTCCACCAGCCGCCGCGCACCGGCCTCGGAGGTCTGCGCCAACTGCCCCTTCAGCCGCGTCACGGCCGTGTCCAGGCGGGCGTCCGCCCCCTGCGCCAGGGCGAGTTCGGCGAAGAGGGCCTGAGCGCTGCCGGACTCGCGCCGCAACGCCCGCAGCACATCCAGCGCGTTGACGTTTCCCGAGCCCTCCCAGATCGACAGCAGAGGAGCCTCGCGGTAGTGGCGGGGCATGCCCGACTCCTCGACGTACCCGTTGCCCCCGAGGCACTCCAGGGCCTCCGCGGTGAAGGCCGGGCCCCGCTTGGTGACCCAGTACTTGCCGACGGCGGTCGCGATCCGGCGGAACGCCGCCTCGCCGGTGTCCCCCCGCACCGCACGGTCGGCCGCGCCGGCCAGCCGCAGGGTGAGGGCTGTCGCCGCCTCCGACTCCAGCGCGAGATCGGCCAGGACGTTGCGCATCAGCGGCTGTTCGAGCAGCCGTGAGCCGAACGCGCTGCGGTGACGCACATGGTGAGCGGCCTCCACGAGCGTCTTGCGCATCAGCGTCGCCGACATCATCACGCAGTCCAGCCGGGTGCAGTTGACCATCTCGATGATCGTCTTGACGCCCTGCCCCTCGGGGCCCACCAGCCAGGCGACGGTCCCGTCGAACTCGGGCTCGGAGGAGGCGTTGGACCGGTTGCCGAGCTTGTCCTTGAGGCGCTGGATGCGGAACGTGTTGCGGCTGCCGTCGGGCAGCACGCGCGGTACGAGGAAGCACGACAGTCCGTCCGGGGCCTGCGCCAGCACCAGGAACACGTCGCACATCGGCGCCGACGTGAACCACTTGTGTCCGCGCAGCGTGTACACACCCGGTTCGGCGGTGGGCGTGGCCGCCGTCGTGTTGGTGCGGACGTCGGAGCCACCCTGCTTCTCCGTCATCCCCATCCCCGCCAGCAGACCGCGCTTCTCGGTCGGCACGCCGAGCTCCGGCTCGTACTCGCGGCCGGTCAGCAGCGGTTCGTAGACCTTCGCGAGCTCCGGCTGCCTGCGCAGCGCGGGGACCGCCGCGTAGGTCATCGAGGTGGGGCAGCCGTGGCCGGCCTCGGTGTGTCCCCACACCAGCCCGCCCGCGGTGCGGGCGACATGGGCTCCGGTCCGGTCGTCCGCCCAGGGTGCGCCCGCCAGCCCTGCGCCGACCGCGACCCGCATCAGGTGGTGCCAGCTCGGATGGAACTCGACCTCGTCGACACGGTTGCCGTACCGGTCGTGCGTCCGCAGTTCGGGCTCATGGCGGTTGGCCAGTTCGGCCCACTCCTGGGCCTGCGCGCCGCCGGCCCTGAGGCCGAGCCGCCGGATGCCCTCCTCGGCCCACTCGGCGCCCTCCCGGCGCAGCCCCTCGAGGAGGGCGGCGTCCTCGGACGCGTCGTACGGGGCCAGAGGAGGGGGCTGGTTGGTGACGTCGTGCGTGGTGGACCGTTCCGGTGCGGGTGTCGAGACCATACGGTCATGTTGCACTATCGCTGCGGTTGTAGCAATGATGCAACAAGGAGGGCGGCCGTACAGTACGTGACCATGCGAAGGAACGTGCGGCTCGACGAGGTCGACCTGCGGCCGTTGTCGGCCCGGTCGGTCGTGCTGAGCCTGCTGCTGGGCGCGCATCCGCCGGAGCTCCCCGTCAAGGACCTGGTCCGCGCGGTGGAGCCGTTCGGGGTCGGCGGCTCCACGCTGCGGGCCGCGCTCAGCCGGATGGTGGCCGCCGGTGATCTGCGGCGCACGGACTCGGTCCACCGCCTCAGCGACCGGCTGCTGGCGCGTCAGCGCCGCCAGGACGACGCCGTACACCCCCGCACGCGCGCGTGGGACGGCGACTGGGAGATGGTCGTGATCACCGCGACGGGCCGCGGCCCCGCCGAACGCGCCGATCTGCGCGCCCGGTTGGCCGCCCTCAGGCTCGCCGAACTCCGCGAAGGCGTGTGGCTCCGGCCCGCCAACCTGAGTCGTCCGCTCCCGGACGACCTCGACGAGGTGGCCCAGCACTACAAGGCCCGCCCCGACCGGCCCGCGCCCGGGCTGGCGGCGAGCCTGTGGCCCCTCGACACCTGGGCGTCCACCGCCCGGGCGCTGCTCGACCACGTCACCCACGTGGCCCGCGCGGACCGGCCCGCGGACCGGCTCACCGCCTTCGCGGCCGTCGTACGACACCTGCTCGCCGATCCCGTCCTGCCCCCCGAACTGCTGCCGCGGGACTGGCCGGGAACGGACCTGCGCTCCGCGTACACGGGCTATCAGGGAGAGCTGGCGGACACGGTGCCTCAGCGCGCTCTCGGCGCATGACACGGCGGCCGTACGAAGCGCCGTGCGGGGACGCTTCGGACGGCCGCCTCACCTACCGTGGGGGGATTACTTGGGGGACTACTTGTAGGTGATGTCGGAACTCGAGTACTTGCAGTAGGTGCCGTCGGGGCCGGAGCCGTTCGTGGTCGGCTCCGCTCCCGTGTTGTTCCCGATGTACTTCTGGCACGGGACGATCTTCTTGCTGGAGTCCCCGACGATCGTGATGCCCTTCAGGGTCGCGCTGTCGCCGTAGTTCGTGTTGATGCCGACGAGCTTGCTTCCCGAGTAGGTCGCCTCGATGGTGTTGAGGTTGATCGTCCGCTTGTACTGCGTCGAACAGTTGCCGCACGAGCGGATGAAGGTGCCGAAGCTCTGCACCGCGAAGTTGGAGACGTTGAGCGTGCCGGCGCCGTTGAACTGGAACACCTTGTCGCTGGCCGACTTCGCGCCACCGCCCGAGACGGTGTACACGTTGGACGACGAGGAGCCCCGGAACGTCGCCGCGTCCTCGCCGACGTCCTCCCACCAGACGTTCTGCAGCGTGCAGCTGCCCGCGCAGTGGATGCCGTCCGCCGCGGGCGCGCCGATGATGACGTTCTTCAGGACGGTGCCGGCGGCCAGCGACAGGATCGGGCCCTGGTCCTCGTCCTGGCTGCCGCTGCCCAGGTCGCCGGTGCCGTAGAGGCGCTTCATCCCGTAGTCCTTGGTGCCGGACAGCGAGATCGTGGAGGAGACGGCCTGGCTGCCGTTCGCGGTGGGCCAGGTGGCGGCAGTCGCCTGCGGCGCGCCAAGTGTCATGATCATGCCAGCCGAGAGAGCGATTGCGGCCAGCGAGCCGGTCACTGCACGCCTGCGGGCGCGCGGAGGAGCCGAAGAAGTCATGTCCCGATTCCTTCTTCCTGGTTGGGGGGTGGTCAGAGCTTTCCGGCGCCCGCGCCGCTCGTCACCGAGGCGACGACGGAGGAGGCGGGCTCGGCGGTGTAGCTGTACGGAGCGGTGGTGAAGGTGCCGACCTGCGACACCTCGGTGGCGGCTCCACCCAGGTCGTTGCCGCGCAGGTTGGCGAATCCGTCGACGTCACTGCTGCGGTTCGTGGTGACCGCGACCTTCGTCGTACGGAAGACGTTGTTCTCGACGAGCATCTGCGCGCCCATACGGGAGTGCACGGCGGTGTCGGCGCCCTCGACGTAGTTGTCGTAGAAGTGGCCGGTGCCGAAGCGCAGGCTGGGGATGCGCGAGTAGACGTTGCTGAAGTGGTTGTGGTGGTACGTCACCTTCAGGTGCCCGGTGTCCTCGCTCGCGTTGTTGTCGCTGTGACCGACGAGCGAGCCCTTGAAGTGGTCCTTGAAGGTGTTCCAGGACACCGTGACGTTGTCGGAGCCGTGGTTGATGTCCAGCAGACCGTCGTAGTAGTCCTTGTCGTGGTCCCGGTCGGCCGAGAAGGAGTTGTGGTCGATCCACACCTTCGTCGACGCCTGGACGGTCACTCCGTCGGCGGGCGCGAGCGGCTTGCTGATGTTCAGGTTGCGGACGACGACGTTGGTGACGTTCTTCAGCCGCAGCCCGCCTCCGGTGAACCCGGACGCCGAACCGACGCCCAGCACCGTGGTGTTGGAGCCGATGTCGACCTGACCGCTCAGCGAGATCAGGCCGTTGACCTTGACGACCTTCGCCGTGTTGCCGGTGACGGCCGTCTTGAAGGCACTCAGTGACGAGACGGTGACCGCAGAGGCGCTGCCGCCGCCGGTCGTTCCGGCGCCGAACCCGATCGGCGAGCTCTCGGCGGCGCCGGCCGACTGGGGGAGGGCCAGCACGGCGACCGTCGCGAGAGCGGCCGCGCCGGCTGCCAGTGCTGATCTTTGCGCGTGTGTACGTGGGGGGAGAGTACGCATGCGGGTGCGTCCCTTCAGAGGTGCTTGCGGGTGCCTGGTGGGTCAGGTACGTGAACGTCGTACGTCATGTTGTTCGCCGCGCGCGTGCAGAGTGGCTGTGTAGGCCTGGGGGAGAGCGGGTCGGTCACACTGCTGAACGGAACGTAGGGGGCAAGCGCTTTCTAGTCAACGCTTTGCGCAGAACGCATTCGGTCACTCCTGGTGGGCGGCGCGAGCGAATTCTTTCGTAGCGTGGGAGCGCTTCCACGGCAGCCATGTGCATGCCACGATGCTCGGCGGATGCTTCCCTTCCGTGAGAGGCCGGTCGATGACGACTCCACGTATGCGTACGTACATCAGCGGGCTGGTGCTCGCGTTACTGGCCGTCGGTATGGCCGCACTGTCGCCCGGCCCGGCCGTAGCGGGCGACTCCGGGGCCGCTCGACCGGACCCGCTGCCCGGCTCCTTCACCTGGTCCTCGACCGGCCCGCTGATCGCTCCCAAGCCGGACGCCGACCATCCGATCGTCTCGGTGAAGGACCCGACGGTCTTCCGCTACAAGAACCGCTGGCACGTCTACGCGACCACCGCCGACACCGCCGGCCGGTGGAGTCTGGCGTACACCAGCTTCAAGGACTGGTCCGGGGCGGCGGCCGCTCCGCAGACCTTCCTGGACGCCAATCCGAACATCGGCGACCGGTACGCCGCGGCGCCCCAGGTGTTCTACTTCGCCCCACAGAAGCTCTGGTACATGGTCTACCAGACGGGTCCGCCGTCGTACTCCACCACCACCGACCCCTCCAAGCCGGAGAGTTGGAGCGCCCCGCGCTACTTCTTCGACAGCGAGCCCCCCGTCCTCACGGAGAACAAGGGCAACGGCTTCTGGCTGGATTTCTGGACCATCTGCGACAAGACCGACTGCCATCTGTTCTTCTCCGACGACAACGGTCACCAGTACCGCTCCCGCACCACGCTCGCCGAGTTCCCGAACGGCTTTGGCGACACCGAGATCGTGCTGGCCGAACCCAACCGCTTCGACCTGTTCGAGGCGAGCAACGTCTACCGCCTCGGCAAGAGCGGCAAGTACCTGATGCTCGTCGAGGCGCTGGCCACCAAGTCCGACTGGCGCCGCTACTTCCGGGCCTGGACGGCCGACAGCCTGGGCGGCACATGGACGCCTCTGGCGGACACCGAGGCGAACGCGTTCATCCGGTCCGGCAACGTGACGTTCGCGGAGGGCCGGCCGGCCTGGACGAAGGACTTCAGCCACGGCGAGATGCTCCGCGACGGCGTCGACCAGACGCTCACGATCAACCCCTGCCGGCTGCGGTTCCTCTACCAGGGGATGGACCCGGCCGCGAGCGGTGACTACTCCCAACTTCCCTGGCGTCTGAGCCTGTTGACCCAGACGAACTCCACCTGCTGACATCCGCGCACCACGTCCCCACAGCCGCGACCAGAAAGGGACAAGGACGTGCCCATCACCCCCCGCAACACCCCGAGGAGACCCCTGCGTTCGGTGCTCGTGACGCTGCTCGCGGCACTGGTGCCGTTGCTCGCGGCCACCTTCCTCACCGCACCCACGGCCTCGGCCCGCCCCGAGCCGGCCGCCGAGGCCGCCCCCACCGCGACGCTCACCGAAGTCACGAACTTCGGCACCAACCCCAGCAACCTCCAGATGTACCTGTACGTGCCGGACAGTGTCACCGCGAACCCTGCGGTCGTGGTCGCCGTGCACTACTGCACCGGCTCGGGCCCTGCCATGTACTCCGGCACCGAGTGGGCCTCGCTGGCCGACCGCTACGGATTCGTCGTGGTGTACCCCTCGGTCACCCGCGCCAGCAAGTGCTTCGACGTCTCCTCGCCCCAGGCGCTGAAGCGGGGCGGCGGCAGTGACCCGGTCGGCATCAAGTCGATGGTCGACTGGGTCACCGGCAGGTACGCCGCCGACACCAGCAGGATCTTCGCCACCGGCATCTCCTCCGGCGCGATGATGACCAACGTCCTGCTGGGCGACTACCCCGACGTGTTCTCGGCGGGCGCCGCCTTCTCCGGCGTGCCGTTCGGCTGCTTCGCCACCACCGACGGCTCCGAGTGGAACAGCGCCTGCTCCGGCGGCACGATCACCCACACCCCGCAGGAATGGGGCGACCTGGTCCGCGCCGCCTACCCCGGCTATACGGGCACCCGGCCGCGCATGCAGGTGTGGCACGGCACCGAGGACGACGTGCTGCGCTATCCCAACTTCGGGGAGGAGATCAAGCAGTGGACGAACGTCCTGGGCGTCAGCCAGACCCCGGCCGCCACCGACACGCCCGTCTCCGGCTGGACCCGCACCCGCTACGGTGCCACCGGTGACCGTGCCCCCGTCGAGGCGATCAGCCTCCAGGGCATCGGGCACAACCTCTATGCCAGCGGCATGGCGGCCCGCGCACTCACCTTCTTCGGCCTGGACAGCTCGGGGCCGGCGCCCCAACCCCAGCCCGGCGCCTGCAAGGTGACAGCCACGACCAACGCCTGGAGCACGGGCCTCACCGCTTCGGTGACGCTCACCAACACCGGTACGACGTCGGTCAACGGCTGGCAGCTCGCGTTCACACTCCCCACCGGCCAGACCATCACCAACGGCTGGGGCGCCACGTACGCACCGGTGTCCGGGGCGGTGACGGCGACGAACGCCACGTACAACGGGACGCTCGCGCCGAACGCGAGCGTCACCATCGGCTATCAGGCGAACCACACCGGGAACAGCGCGGCTCCGGGCTCGTTCACGCTCAACGGGACGGCCTGCACAGGTTGACGTTGCGTGCTGCACGGGTGGCCGGGGTGCCGCTCCCCGGTCGCCCGTGCGGTCATGAGGGCGTCAGTACGGCAGGAGCCGTCCCGAGGGTGTCCTGCGGTCGATCTCGGTGTCGCGCGCGGGCCTGGGACGGTGACTGACGCGGATGCGGGTCTGGCGGTTCATGACGCCCTCCTCATGCCTGATGCGACTGCCTGATGCCGACCAGCCTCGTCGCCCCCGGTGCCGGGCACATCGTGCCCGGGGAGACACTGCCCCCGACCCTGGGGAAGCAATCCCCTGCGGTGTCGTACTCCTCCGGGAGGAGACGCCCCCTGCCCGGGGCGTTCGGGCTCAGACCGACCGGTGGTACTGGTCCGGAACGTGCACGTCCCCGCCCAGCTCGCGCGCCGCCTGCCGTGCCCACGACGGGTTGCGCAGCAGCTCGCGGCCCAGGAGTACGGCGTCGGCCTCGTCGTTGGCCAGGATCTTCTCCGCCTGTTCGACGTCGGTGATGAGGCCGACCGCGGCGACCGGGAGTGAGGTCTCGGCCTTGACGCGCGCGGCGAAGGGCACCTGGTAGCCGGGGCCGGTCGGGATGCGGACGCCGGAGGCGTTGCCGCCGGTGGAGACGTCGAGGAGGTCGATTCCGTGGGCCTGGAGGTCGCGGGCGAAGCGGACGGTGTCGTCCGGCGTCCAGCCGCCGTCGTCCAGCCAGTCCGTCGCCGAGATGCGGAAGAAGAGGGGCTTGTCGTCGGGCCACACGGCCCGCACGGCGTCGACGACCTCGAGGGCGAAGCGGGTGCGGTTCTCGTACGAGCCGCCGTACGCGTCGGTGCGGTGGTTGGAGTGCGGGGAGAGGAAGTTGCCGATCAGGTAGCCGTGGGCGCCGTGGATCTCGGCGACCTCGAAGCCGGCGGCGAGGGCGCGGCAGGCCGCGTCCGCGAACCGGCCGACGACCTCCTGGATCTGATCGACCGTCAGTTCGGTCGGTACCGGGTGGTTCTCGTCGAACGCGAGCGGGCTGGGTGCCAGCGGCTGCCATCCGTACGCGTCCGGCCCGAGGGGCGCGCCGCCCGTCCAGGGCCGGTCGGTCGAAGCCTTGCGGCCGGCGTGGGCGAGCTGGATGCCGGGCACCGTGCCCTGGGACACCAGGAAGCGGGTGATCCGGCGGAACGCCTCGACCTGGGTGTCGTTCCAGATGCCGAGGTCGTACGGGGAGATCCGGCCCTCGGGGCTGACGCCGGTGGCCTCGACGATCACCAGGCCCGTGCCGCCGGCCGCGCGCGCCGCGTAGTGCGCGAGGTGCCAGTCGTCGGGGGCGCCGGTCTCCGGCCCTTCCGGTGCCGCCGAGTACTGGCACATCGGGGGCATCCAGACCCGGTTCGGGATGGTCAGGTCACGCAGGCTGAGGGGCTGGAAGAGGGCGCTCATGGCGAGCTGCTCCAATCGGCGCGGGGCGACGGACGACTCGTACGATAGGCATCGTAGTACGGGAAGTGTCAAACTACGAGACCTCTCGTACAATGGACTCCCCGAGCATCTGGAGCAGCCGTGACCTCCCCCGCCGTCAGCAGCCGTGACCTCCCGCATCCGGCGCGCGAGGAGATCCGGCTGGAATCCGTGCTGCACGCGCTGTCGGACCCGATGCGGCTGCGGATCGTGCGAGAGCTCGCCGCTGTCGGCGACGAGCTCTCGTGTTCGCACTTCGACCTGCCCGTCACCAAGTCCACGACCACGCACCACTTCCGGGTGCTGCGGGAGGCCGGGGTGGTCCGGCAGATCTACCGGGGCACGGCCAAGATGAACGGCCTGCGCCGGGACGACCTAGACGACCTCTTCCCGGGACTTCTGGACGCCCTCCTCGACGCCGCCGCCCGGCAGGCCGGCCGTCTCGGTGACTGAGGCGTCGGCTGAACCCGCCTTCGCCGGAAGGTGGTTGAAGAGCAGGTTCAGGACGATCGCGGTCAGGCAGCCCGCGCTGATACCGCTGTTCATCACCGTCTGGAACCAGTCCGGGAACTTCTCGTAGATCGTCGGCACGCCGACCGGCAGCACTCCCATGGCGACCGAGACGGCCACCACGGTCAGGTTGTTGTTGCCCTTGAAGTCCACCTGGGCGAGGGTCTTGAGGCCGCTCGCCGCGACCGTCCCGAACATCACCAGGCCCGCACCGCCGAGGACCGGCGCCGGTATCGCCGCGACCACCGCGCCCAGCTTGGGCAGCAGGCCGAGCACCACGAGGATGCCGCCCGCGGTGGCGACGACCCAGCGGCTGCGGACCCGGGTCATGCCGACGAGGCCGACGTTCTGCGCGTACGCCGTGTACGGGAAGGTGTTGAAGATGCCGCCCAGGACGGTGGAGAGGCCGTCGGCGCGCAGCCCGTCCGACAGGGAACGCGGCTCCACCTTCCGGTCGGTCATCTCGCCGACCGCGATCAGGTCGCCGGTCGTCTCGGTCATCGTCACCAGTGCCACGACCAGCATCGAGATGATCGCCGACGCCTCGAAGGTGGGCGCGCCGAAGTGGAAGGGCGTGCTGATGCCCACCCAGTCGGCGTCCCCGACCCCGCCGAAGTCCGTGAACCCGAAGGGAACGGCGACCGCCAGGCCCACCGCGATGCCGATCAGCACCGCGATCCGGCTCAGGAACACCGGGGCGAACCGCTGCACGCCCACCACCACGGCCAGCACGAACGCGGCGAGCGCGATGTTCTTCGGCTCCCCGAAGTCCTCCGCGCCGACGCCCCCGGCGGCCCAGTTGCCCGCGACCGGCAGCAGCGAGATGCCGATGATCAGGATGACGGTGCCCGTGACGAGCGGCGGGAAGAACCGCAGCAGCCTGCCGAAGACCGGCGCGAGCAACACGATCGCGAGTCCCGCGACGATCACCGAGCCGTAGATCGCGGGCAGTCCGCCGCCCGTCGTACCGATGAGCACCATCGGCGACACCGCCGCGAACGTACAGCCCTGCATGATCGGCAGCCGCACGCCGAACCGCCAGAAGCCGATGCACTGGATGAGCGTGGCGATCCCGCACACCAGCAGGTCGGCGGTGATCAGATACGCCAGGTCCGCGGCCGACAGCTTCATCGCGCCGCCGACGATCAGCGGCACGGCCACCGCGCCCGCGTACATCGCGAGCACGTGCTGCAGACCGAAGGCGGCGAGTTGTCGTACGGGTGGGACCTCGTCGACGGGATGCACGGGTGCGGTCGTTGCCATGGGCACTCCAGAGCGGCGGGTGGCTGGGAATATTCGAACAGCATGAGACCGTACGAGGCTTGAACAGTTTGTTGATTTCGGCGTCGTTGCCGATGTGTGTCATGCCCACCCAGTTGCCCGCGAAGCCGCTAGGGGGCGGCCGATCGCGCCGCGGTCAGCAGTGATTCCCAGTCCGGCAGCTTCACCACGCCCCGCCCGAGCGAGGCCCCGAGCTCCGCCTCGGCCCGCTCGATCGCCTGCCACCCCGACCACTGGACGGGCCGGATCCCGTCGGCGCGCAGTGCCGCGAGCGGCTCGTCGGGGAGATCTTTGCGTGCGAGCGCGGGGGCGTCCTCCAGCAGCGATGTCACCGTCTCCTTGGAGCACGGCCGGTTGGTGCCGATCACGCCCGTCGGCCCCCGCTTGATCCAGCCCGCCACGTACTCGCCCGGCGCGACCACGCCCGCGCGCAGCACCCGCCCGGCGGCATTGGGCACCGTGCCGCTCGCCGCGTCGAACGGCAGCCCCTCCAGCGGCACCCCGCGATAGCCCACCGAACGCAGCACCAACTGGGCCTCGATCTCCTCGAACACGCCCGTGCCCGTCACCCCGCCGTGCCCGTCCGGCACCGTCCGCTCGAACCGCACCGCGCCCACGCGCCCCCCGTCCGCGAGGAGTTCGACGGGCCGCAGGAAGAAGCGCAGCCGAATCCGGTGAGGCTCGGGGCCCCTCGCCGGACTCTCTGCCCAGCCGCGCAGCACCTCCACATTGCGGCGCTGCGCCGCGGGCAGCCCGGACGGGTCGGCATAGGCCGGATCCAGGGCCAGCTCCGCCGGGTCCACGGCGACTTCGGTGCCCGGCAGTGCGCCGAGCTCGCGCAGTTCCTTGGTGGTGAAGCGGGCCTGGGAGGGGCCGCGCCGCCCCACCATGTGGACCTCCGTCACCTGGCTCGCGGCCAGCGCGGTGAGCGCCGCCTGCGGCATGTCGGTCGGGTTCAGCTCCGCGAGACCCCGGGCCAGCATCCGCGTGACGTCCACGGCGACGTTCCCCACGCCGATGACCACCGCTGACCGGGCACCGACCACGAAACCGTCGGCGGCGGAGTCGGGATGCGCGCTGTACCAGGACACGAACTCCGTCGCCGACCAGCTGCCCGGCAGGTCCTCGCCCGGAATCCCGAGGTGCCGGTCGGTGGCGGCACCCATGCAGTAGACGACGGCGTGGTACAGCTCCCGCAGCCGCGCGGTCGGCACGCCCTCGGGGCCGACCTGGACGCCGCCCAGGAAGCGCACCCGCTCGTGCTCCAGGACCATGCGCAGATTGTTCTGCAGCGACTTGATCTTCTCGTGGTCCGGCGCCACGCCGTACCGCACCAGGCCGTACGGGCACGGCAGCCGGTCCAGGACGTCGACGCGCACTTCGGCGTCCTGCTGGACGAGACTCTGGGCGGCGTAGCACCCGCTCGGTCCCGAGCCGACGACGGCGACATGCAGCACGGCGGAACTCCTCACCGGGGGACCCGAGGGGTCGACGGGAGATCGCTGTCACCTCCAGCATCGCACTGCCGCCGCTCCGCTGACAGGGTGCTGTGCGCAGGACGGGCATGCGTGTCCGTTCGTATGGAGTGTGATCATGCGCTTACGTTGCGTGTGTGCTGGAAGCATCCTTTCTCAATCTTTCTGATCGATGTCCGACGGACGGAGCCGTGTCCGTGTGGCCCGCGTGGGAAGTGCGGGAGGGCGAGGACTCCGTGACGACGACATGGTTCGACGTCCGGCTGGAGTTCGGCGACGGCGCCCGGGTGGACGCGCTCGCCGTGGTGGCCGAGGGGTGTGTCTCCCTGGAGGACGTCCGGGCCCGGCCGGCGCTGTCCCTCGACGACCTGGCCGCGCTCGCGGACTGGCTCGAGGGCCCGCTCGCCGAAGTCCCGGGAGTCGGAGCCGGGCCCGAGCCCGGGGTGGCCGGATCGCGCCGCGCCCGCCCCGCGTGGCCGCGCGGCGTCGAGGGGCGGTGGCTTGTCGCGCAGGAGTACCGGGCGGCCCAGGAGGGAGGCGTCGACCCCGTGCTCGCGGTGATGTGCGCGACGGGGCACAGCCGCCGCAAGTCGCTGCGGCTGATCGCCCAGGCGCGTGACGCGGGCTATCTGACGCCCCGCCACGCACGGCGCTGAGCAGTCCTGTTGTGTGATGGGCGGCTAACAGGCCACGGTCACTGCATGTCCCGCATCCGCGTGATCTCGCTGGTCTGCTGAGCAACCACCTCGTCGGCCATCTCCTCGATCCGGATGTTGTTGCCCTGTGCCTTCACATCCGTGGCCATCGTGATCGCGCCCTCGTGATGCGTGATCATCAGGGTGAGGAAGAGCTCGTCGAACGCCTTGCCCTTGGCCGCGCGCAGCTTCTTCAGCTGGGCCTCGGTCGCCATGCCGGGCATCGAGGCGTGCTCGTGGCCGTCGCCCTTCTCGTCCTCGCCGTGTTCCGTCAGCCAGGCCCGCATGCTCTCGATCTCCGGCCCCTGGGCGGCGGCGATCCGCTCGGTCAGCTTCTCCAGCTTCGAGGACTCGACGCGGCCCGGGGCCAGTCCGGTCATCTCCAGGGCCTGGGCGTGGTGCTCGATCATCATCCGCGCGTAGGCGATGTCGGCCGAGTTGGGGGAGTCGTCTTCGGTGCGCTGCTGCGCCGCGTCCTCGGCGGACATCGTCCGGTTCGCCTCACCGGGCTTGCCCGGCACGAGCACCGAAGGCCCGGTCGCCGCGGCCGACTTCGCGTCCGACCCGGAGTCGCAGCCCCCGAGGCCGAGTACGGCCAGGGCGGCCAGCGAGGCCGCGGCGAGGGGTGCGCGGTACGCGCGAAGGAAGGGCACAACGACCTCCTGTGGCAGGCGGGTTGGGGGACACCTCGTGAGTGTCGAAGACCGTCCTAGCACGCTTGGGCGCGTGACTGATCACAAACCTTCATTACGTCTTCGTTGCCCCCTGTTGATATGTGCATGGTGAAGACGATACTTCGGTGGTGCGTGAACCGTTCCCACACGAACGGCACTAGGGAGGAAACAGTGATCCTGTTGAACGAACTCCGAACGCGGCACAGACGCCTGGGAGTTGCCGCGACAGCCGTCGGCCTCCTGGCGGCGCTGCTGACGGCCGGCCCGGCGGCCGCGACCCCCGACCCCGGGGACGCTCCGGCCGTGAGCGAGGAGGTGTCCAAGAGCGACGAGGCCGAGGTCCGCGCGGCGATCGCCGAGGGCGAGATACCGGGCCAGGACGAGATCGTCCACTCCGCCAACATCAAACACCTTGTCAACATCCCCAAGGACGTCCTGCCCGGCACCAATTCGGACCTGGCCTTCCAGGGGAAGTACGCCTTCTCCGGCAACTACGACGGTTTCCGCATCTTCGACATCAGCAATCCGAAGGCGCCCAAGACCGTCGCCCAGGTCCTGTGTCCCGGCTCGCAGAACGACATATCCGTCTCCGGGAACCTGCTCTTCCTGTCGACCGACTCCTCGCGCAGCGACAGCAGTTGCAACAGCACCACGCAGCCCGCGACGGAGAAGTCGTCGTGGGAGGGCATGAAGGTCTTCGACATCAGCGACAAGACGAACCCGAAGTACGTCGCCGCCGTCGAGACCGCCTGCGGCTCGCACACCCACACGCTGGTGCCCGAGCGGAAAAACGTCTACGTCTACGTCTCCTCGTACTCGCCGAACGCCACCTACCCGGACTGCCAGCCGCCGCACGACGGCATCTCCGTCATCAAGGTGCCGCGCAACGCGCCCGAGAAGGCGGCGGTCGTGGGCTTCCCGGTGCTCTTCCCCGGTGAGGGTCCGGACGGCGGCGGCAACCCCGGCGCGCCCACCAACCCCGGTGTCTCCAAGACCACCGGCTGCCACGACATCACCGTGCTGCCCTCGAAGGACCTGGCCGCGGGCGCCTGCATGGGCGACGGCATCCTCTTCTCCATCAAGGATCCGGAGAACCCGAAGGTCATCGACCGGGTGCAGGACAATGTGAACTTCGCGTTCTGGCACTCGGCGACCTTCAACCAGAAGGCCAACAAGGTCGTCTTCACCGACGAGTTGGGCGGCGGCGGCGCGGCCACCTGCAACGCGGAGATCGGCCCGAACAAGGGTGCCGACGGCGTCTACGACATCGTTGGCAAGGGCGACGGCCGCAAGCTCGTCTTCCGCAGCTACTTCAAGATCCCCCGCCACCAGGCGGCCGTCGAGGTCTGCGTGGCCCACAACGGCTCGCTGATCCCGGTCAAGGGCAAGGACATCATGGTCCAGGCCTGGTACCAGGGCGGCGTCTCCGTCTGGGACTTCACCGACTCCGCCCACCCGAAGGAGATCGCCTACTTCGAACGCGGCCCGGTGAACACCGAGCAGCTCACGACGGCCGGTCCCTGGTCGGCGTACTACTACAACGGCTACATCTACTCGAACGACATCGCCAAGGGCTTCGACGTGCTGAAGCTCGACGACCGGCGCACCGACCCGGCGAAGCGGGTCCGCCTGGGCGAACTCAACGTCCAGACGCAGCCGGACTACTTCGGCTGAGCCGTACGGGCCTCGGGACCGCACTCCGGTGCGGCCCCGGTGGCGAAGAACCGTGACAGATCCCTGTCGCACGTCCCGTCGGACGCCGCCTCGGTGTCCGACGGGATCCCCAGCTCCCAGTCGAGCCGGTACCGCTTGAACAACTCGGCCCGCAGCACCGGCACGGACATCGGCACCCCCGGCACCAGGGCCGCGAAGACCGCGCCCATCAGCAGGGCGCGCAGCATGGCGTAGTCCGCCTCGACGTCCTCGGAGCCGTGGCGGGCGACGGTGTCCCGCAGCAGCTGGGACAGACGCTGCTGCTCCGGGCACTGCACGAAGCCCTCGGCCTGCAGGATTCCGGCCATGTGCTGACGCATCAGCACGGGCTGGTCCCGCGCCAGGCCCAGGATCGCGTCGATGGCCCGCGCCATCCGCTCCCGGCCGTCCTCGGTGAGCGGTTCGCGCTCCAGCGCCTCCGCCAGCGTGCCGTGCATCAGACGGTGCACGGCGGACTGCACGAGTCTGCGCTTGCCGGGGAAGTAGTACGACACCAGTCCGCGCGCCGAGCCGGCTCTGTCCGCGATGTCGCCGAGTGTCGTCGCCTCGTACCCGCGCTCACTGACCAGCTCGACCGCCGCCTGCAGAAGCCGCTCCCGGGAACGCCGGCGCAACTCTTCATTGACCGAGGCGCTGCGCGGGGACATGCTGTACTCCTGCGTTGACTGGCTATCAGCCAACTATACTCAGCGCTTCCGGGCCGGCCTTCGTCTTGGCCTGGTCGGGGCTGCCGTCTGCCTCGGGCGACGCGGGGGATCGTCCGAGGCGGGCGAGCGTGCCTTCCCCTGACGGCCCTCGGATGTCGAGGTCAGCCCAGCAGATCCAGCACCGGCCGCAGCCCGTCCGGCCGTTCGGTCACCGGCAGATGGTCGACGAAGTGCACCCCGCAGCCCAGGGCCGCCGCGCCGCCGTCCGCACGCCGGTCGTCACCGACCATCAGCGCGTGCTGCGGCTCGACGCCGAGTGCGGCGCAGGCGGTCGCGAACAGCCGGGGGTCCGGCTTCTGGATGCCGTGTTCGTACGACAGGACGTAGGTGTCGATGTAGGGGTCGAGGCCGTGCTCGCGGAACACCGGCCGCAGATCCCACCCGATGTTGCTGACCACGCCGACGCCGATCCCGCGTTCGCGCAGCGTCCGCAGCACCTCGGGGGCGTCGGGGTAGGGCGCCCAGGCGCCCGGGCTCATGTGCCGGTCGTACAGCGCGTCGTACAACGCGGGTTCGGGGAGCGGTACTTGGCGGGCGACGCCGGTGTACGCGGTCCGGTGCAGCTCGGCGCTCTTGTCGCGGATCTCCCAGACGTGGGCGAGCTCGTCGGGGATCCGCTCGATCGGGTGGGTCCCGCCGGGCAGCGCGCCCACCCTGTCCAGGGCCTGCGCGGCCCGGCGGAACTCGGGCTCGGCGAGGGAGAGTTCGGCCTCGGCCAGGACGGCTCGCAGCCACGACTCGGTGGACTCGATACGGAAGAGCGTTCCGGAGAAGTCGAACAACACGGCAGGCATGGGGTGATCTTAGGGGGCGAGGTTCCACGCCGAGGGAAGGGCGCTGCCACAGAACACACAGACGAAGTCGCCCTCGCGCACCACGGAACGCTCCTGACACCGCTCGCACCGCCGGAACACGATCTCGTGCGTGAAGCGGCCGGGATGGTCGATGCCCGCGCGGTCCAGGGCACGGGCGACGGCGTGCCAGGAGTCGAGGTCCGGGCAGTAGCCGGTGGACTGGTTGGTGACCTCGTGGACCGTCCAGCGTCCGGATCCGCGGCGGAACCCCATCTCGCCCGCGGCCAGGACGTCGTCGCCGCCCGCGCACGCCACGTGTTCGCTTCTGCGGGGCGCGAGCCGCAGCAGGCCGTCGAGGGCGACGACGAAGGTGAACGGCTCCGCGCTCTCGGACTGCCCGCGCTCGGACAGCCAGACGGCGAGATCGTCGGCGGCGCGGACGATCCGGCCCGCAGTGTCCGGCCGTACCGTCGGTCTCAGCTCGGGCGGGCCCACATAGCGGTAGCTGCGCGCGGATGGGTTCACGGGTGTCGCCGCCGGTGGACGGTCACCGCGAGGGCCACGAGCATCGCGCCCAGCAGCCAGCCGCCGACCACGTCCGAGGCCCAGTGGACGCCCAGCCAGACGCGGGTCAGGCCGACGCCGACGACGGAGATCACGGCCACGGTCAGGGCCGCACGCCACAGGAGGCGGTGGGCGCCGTGGTGGTGCAACAGCCACAGGAGGAGGCCGCACACGACCGTGGCGGTCAGGGCGTGGCCCGAGGGGAATGCGGCGTAGTGGGCGGAGTCGACGGGGTCCGGCCAGACGGGTCGCGGGCGTCCGACCGCGGTCTTGAGGGTCTGCTGCAGCAGCGTGCCCAGCGCGGAGGTCACCGCCAGCCATCCGGCCGTCCACCAGGCAGAATGCCGCCACACCAGCCACACGACGACGACTGCGCACACGATGCGCATCGTCCACGGGTCCCAGACCCAGTCCGTCAGGATGCGGAACGCCTGGGTGAGGTCCGGGTCGTCCACGGCCCAGCGGTGGGTGGTGCGGGCGATGTCGCCGTCCAGGGTGAACAGGGGATGCCAGTCGGCGGCGACCAGGGCGATCAGCAGCGCGGAGCACAGCGCGAGGAGGCCCGCGGCGCGGGCGGCGCTGCGGTGCGCCGGCGGGCTGGGCGGGGAGTCGACGTGCGGGGTGTGCATGCTGCGATCCTCGCCGAACACCGGGGCGGGAAGCCAATCCCACGTCCGACGCCCACTGTCGGGCCCCTCACCCCAGGGCGCGCAGCCCCGGTACGAACGCCACCAGCACCGGCACGACCGGCACCAGCGCGGCAGCCGCCGTCAGCCGCAGCCGACGGGCCGCCGTGAGCCGGTCCGGGGGTGCGAGCAGCCGGTGGACCCGCTGCGGCACATGCGCCTGCGGGGTCGGGCAGGGACCGAACACGCCCCGGTCCTCGTTGAGTCCGACCAGGGCCAGCGCGGTGGTCAGCCGGCCGAAGCGCCGGGAGGCCATGTCGTCGGCGGCGAGTTCCACCAGCCGGTGCATCTCGTTCCGGAACGCGGCGAAGACCGGCACCTGCGGGAAGCCGCCGGCCAGCGCGGCCGAGCAGTGCAGCAGCCAGTCGTGCCGGGCCTGCGCATGACCCTCCTCGTGGGCGACGAGGGCGTCCAGCTGCCGGCCCTTCAGGCGGCGCAACGCGGCCGTCGTGATGACGAGCCGGGGTGCCGCGCTCGGCAGCCACCAGGCATCGGGCCGCTCACCCTCAAGGACCACGAGCCGACTGTCGGCGGCCTCCTCGCCGGGCAACAGAGGGGCGCGGACGAGGAGTTCGGCCCGGCGCAGCCGACGGCGCGCACGCGCCCGTACGACTTCACGGACCAGCATCGCCGCGCTCCACGCCCCGCCGCAGGCGAGCGCCACCGCCGTCGCCGCGGCCCACGGCTCGGCCGTACCGAGCGTGTACGCCTCCACGACGACGTTCGGTGCCGGGGCGAACACATGGCCGCGGACCGCCTGCCAGGCGGTCGCCGCGCTGAGTGTCATCGACAGGGCGCAGCACAGCAGTACGGCCGCCACCGCGCACTGCCACACCCACAGGGCCAGCACCGGTTCGCGGTCCGCCCAGTCGGCCCGGGCCAGCAGCCGTGGGGCGACGACGGCGGTCAGGGCGCCGAGCAGCAACAGTGCCGCGGGGAGCATCATGAGCGCAGCTTATGAGCGCCGTGGCACTCACAGGTACGGCCTGCCACGCGAAGTGACGCAGGCAACGGTTGCGCAAGGCGTCGCGCGCCACCGGCGTCGGAGAGCCACCGGCGTCGGAGCGCCACCCGCGTCAGAGCGCCACCCGCGTCAGAGCGTCAGCAGCATTGCCACCATCCCGATCCCCATCGACAGCCGGCACGCCCGCGCCAGCTCCGGCCGGTCGCCCCACCCCCCGGCCCCGCCGCCGGCGGCGACGGGCACCAGGCGCAGGCCGGACAGCAGCACGTACCCGGTGAAGTAGAGGAGCAGGACGCCCGTCAGCAGCGGGATGCCGGCACCGCCGGGTGCGGCGTGGTGTCCGGGGGAGGCGGCCATGACCACCGCCATGTAGACCATCGCCGAGGCCCCCACGAGGTGGTGCAGGTGGTGGGCGCTCGCCCGGGCCGCCCACAGGGCGTGCAGCGCGGCCGAACCGAAGACGACCGCGTAGACGGGCCACGCCCAGGACGGGGGTGTGAAAACTGTCGCGGGCACGGCCATCGCGGCCATGCCGAAGCCCATCAGCGCCTCGCCGCCCGCGGCCCGGCGCTGTTCCTCGACGGTGCTGCGCATCCGCAGCAGGCAGTACGCCCCGGTCGCCGCACACAGCGCCACCAGCAGCCAGCCGGGCGAAGCCGGTCCGTGCACGCCCACCTCCCCGCTCGACGGTCGGTCAAGGGATGCCCGGGTGATGCGGCGCGCAAGCGAGCGCAGGGATGTACACGGGGAGCATTTGAGGGAGCACAGCAGGTGACAGTCATGATTTACGAGTAAAACACCTGCTAATCTTATCGATATGAGCCGTGCGACCCTCACCTCCGACGCCCCGCCCGTCCGACGCCTCCCGCTCGCCGGCGTGCTGCGTCTCGGCCGGCCGTCCGACATCTGGTTCAAGCCGGCCCTGAGCGTGGTCGTCGCGGTCGCCCCGCCCAACCTGGTCCTGCTGGCCCTCGACCGGCTCGACCTGGCGATGTACACGATGGCCGGGTCCCTGTGCGCGCTCTACGCCCACAACCGCCCCTACGCCGCTCGGGCCCGCGCCCTGGCCTGGGTCGTCCTCGGCATGATCGGCGGCCTCGCCGTCGCCCTGGTCTTCGCCTCCCTGAGCTCCGGTGTCGTCGTCCTGGTGGCCGTCGGCGCCGTCCTGGCCGCCGTGCAGAAGGTGCTGTGCGATGCCACCCGGATCGGACCGCCGGGCAACGTGGTCCTCACCTTCATCAGCTCCGCCGCCCTGTTCGCGCCGCAGTCCCTCGGGCAGATCCCGCCCCACCTGGCGTCGGCCGCCGCGACGGGCGCCTGGGCCTGGCTGGTCGGCATGGCCCCCGGCCTGCTGCGCCCGTACGGCCCGGAGCGCCGCGCCACCGCACAGGCCCTCAACGCGGCAGCCGCGTACGCCGCCACGCGCGGCACCGGTGACGGCCACGCCAGGGCCCGCGCCGCGGCGGCCGCCGCCGTGCAGGCCGCCTGGCAGTCGCTGCTGTCCGCGGGCGCCCCCACGGGCACCCGGCGCGCCCTCGATCGACTCGTCGTACGCGCCGAGGTCGCGATCGCCGCGCCCGCCGACACGGACCCGGAGCGGCTGCGCACCTGGGCCCGCGCCCTGCGCGGCACCGGACCGGTCCCGCAGACCGTCCCGCTGCCCGCCGAGACCGACGAACTCCTCGGTGTGGACGCCGAACTCGCCGCCCCGGCCCGTCCGTGGTGGAGCCGGCTCGGACCGCTGACCCCGCTCGTCGTCCGCACCGCCCTCGGCTGCGCCCTCGCCGGCTACGCCTCTATCGCCCTCGGCGTCGGCCGCCCCTACTGGGCCCTGGTCACCGCCGCCTCCCTCTACCAGGCCAACCTCACCCTCACCTGGAGCCGGGGCGTCCAGCGCGTCGTCGGCAACCTCGTCGGCGTCCTCCTGTTCGCCGCCGTGGCCCCGCTCGCCCACCTCGGCCCGGCGGCCCTGGTGCTGTGCTGCCTCGCCTTCAACTTCGGCGCCGAAGCACTGATCAGCCGCAACTACTGGCTCGGCAGCGTCTGTGTGACCCCGATGGCCCTGCTCATCACCGAGTTCGCCGGTTACCAGCAGCCCGGCCGGCTGATCACCGAGCGGATCGTGGACACCGTCGTCGGCGCCCTGGTCGGCTTCGTCGCGGCCGTCGCCGTCACCAACCGGCGCGCGGGCACCGGCGTCGAGCGCGCACTGACCGCCGTGGAGCGCTCCCGGGAGCGCGCCGCCCGTCTCCTGACGGAGCCGCAGCCCGCGCCCGGAGCGCTGGAGGCCGCCCGCCGCGCCCTCGCCGCCGCACTGGTCGACCTGCGCGCCGCCGCCGAGGCCGCGTCAGGCGAATGGTGGCAGCGCGCTCTGCCCCACGAGAGGGTCGTGCTCGCCGAACAGTCCGGACACCGTACGCTCGCGGCGACGGTACGGCGCCAGGGACTGCACCTGGACCGCCACACGGACCACACGACGGAGGACGTACGGCCATGACGGCGAGCAGCGGAGCGGGCGCCCCCGGAGCGACGAGGAGCGACACCGTCGCCGCGGTCGTCCGGCAGTGGCAGACCGTCCACCCCGACCTCGACACCGGCCCCATGGAGATCATCGGACGCATCAACCGCTCCGCCGCTCTCCTCCAGCAGGCCGAGGACGCCCCGCTGCGCCGCGCGGGCCTGAGCCGCCCCGAGTTCGACCTGCTCGGCGCGCTGCGCCGCACCGGACACGAACTCACCCCCGGCGAACTGGCCCGCGAGACCTTCTCCTCCGGCGCCGCCGTCACCAAACGCCTCAAGGCCCTGACCGAACGGGGCCTGGTCGAGCGCCGCGGCGACGCCCGCGACCGACGCGTCGCCCACGTCCGCCTCACGGACGCCGGACGCGACCTGGTCGACGGCATCCTGCCCGAGCAGCTCGCGTACGAGACCGCCGTGCTGTCCGCTCTGGACCCGGCCGAGCAGGGCGAACTGGCCGTACTGCTCTCCGGGTTGCTGGGCCGGCTGGAGGGGGTCCTCGGGGTGCTGCGCCCCTGACCTCCATTGGGGCTCCCGTTTCGGAAGTTTCGGAAGCCGCGCGCCATTGACGTGACCGGCGCCTGGTTCCTACGTTCGACCAGGCCGGTTCGGATCATCGATCGGCGTACGACATACCGGACGAAGGATGGATGCCGTGACTGCCGAGACCCCCGCCCCCGACACGCTCACCGTGGACCTCGGCACCGAGACCGGTCCCTTCCACGGCGGCGCGAGCGGAACCCTCTACGGCCTCTACGGCGACGGGGTGCCCAGCCGCACCCTGATCGAGGGCATGTACGTCCGTACGGTCACCACCAAGGCCCAGGACGGCATCCAGCACCCCGGCGGCGACGCCCTGGAGATCCTGCCGCCCTTCGTCGCGTCGGGCGGCAAGGACGTGTACATCTACCTGCCCGACTTCTACCGAGGCTTTCCGTACGAGTGGCCCGGCGCCGACGGCGAGCAACGGCTGACCGGTTTCCTGGAGATCGTCCGCCGTCAGGTGGAACACGTCCTGACCCTCGGCCCGGACCGGTCCCATGTCGTGTACGTCCCGTTCAACGAACCCGAGGGCAACATGTTCGGCGAGGGGGAGTGGAGCCACGACGGGGTCTCCTGGCGCACCGACCCGCGACACTACTTCGCGGCCTGGAAGGCGGCGTACCACCTCATCAAGGGCCTCGACCCCGACGCCCGCATCGCCGGACCCAACACCTGCATCCTGTACCCCGAGGTCAGAGGCTTCCTGGAGTTCGCCAAGGCGCAGCAGGTGCTGCCCGACGTGATCACCTGGCACGAGCTGTCGTCACCGGCCGAGGTCCGCACGAACGTCGCCAAGTACCGGGCGCTGGAGCGGGAGTTGGGCATCGGGCCGCTGCCCGTCAACCTGAACGAGTACGCGCACAACTACCACGTCTCCGTCCCCGGCCAGATGGTGCAGTGGATCTCCGCGATCGAGGAGTCCAAGGTCGACGCCGACCTCGCGTACTGGAACATCGCCGGCAACCTCAACGACTCGGCGGTGGAGGCGAACAAGGCCAACGGCCAGTGGTGGCTGTTCAACGCCTACGGGCAGTTGACCGGCAACACCGTCCGGGTCGTCGCGCCACACCCCAACGCGCAGTACACGCTCCAGGGCGTCGCCACGCTGGACCAGGACAAGCGGCAGGCCCGCGTGCTGTTCGGCGGCGCGGGCGGTGCGGCGGACGTCGTCTTCGAGGGCGTCGACCCTGACGTCTTCGGAACGACCGTGCACATACGGCTCCAGGAGATCCCCTGGACGGGGCAAGTCGGAGCGAGCGCACAGCCGTTGCGGCTGCGGGACGAGGAACTGCCGGTCGTGGACGGGCGGGTGACCCTGCCGGTGAGCGACCTCGACGCGATGTCCGCCTACCAGGCCGTCCTCTCGCCCGGGGGCAACGGCGCCGCGTCCCTGCCGCCCTCGCTCCGGTGGCGGCGGACGTACGAGGCCGAGGACGCGACCTACACGGGCGGCGGTCACTCGAAGAACGGACCCGAGGGATCCCCGTTGGACGTCGACAAGTTCGCCACCTCCGGCGGCTACCACGTGGGCGGTCTGCGCACCGGTTCCGACGGCGTGCTCGCCTTCGACGTCGAGGTCCCGCACGACGGGACGTACGACGTCAGCGTCTTCGCCAACTCCTACAACCAGGCCGACCTGGTACGGGAGTTCGGCCCCACCAACGTCTTCCTGCGCGTCGACGGCGAGGCCCCCCGCGAACTGCGGCTGCCGCTCGGCTACAAGTGGGCGGTGTGGGGCCACACCGACACCCGGGTGGAGCTGACCGCGGGCGCGCACCGCATCACGCTCGCCGCGCAGGACCCGGACCTCGGCGTCACGAAGGGCGACGCGGTCGTCGACAAGCTGGACCTCGCCCTGCGCGACGACGACGGCACCGCCCTGTACGAGGCCGAGTACGCGTCCCTCGGCGGCGGAGCGGTGGTCAGCCACGCGCACCGCGGGGCCTCGGGCCCCGGCGCCGCCGTACTCCCGCGCGCAGGCACGGTCACCTTCTGGGTGCACGCGGCCGACGACGGTGAGGCGGCCGTGACGGTGGACGTCCTCGGGCCCGGGGAAGGCCGGCTCACGGTCAACGGCGAGGACGTCGGCCGCGTCGAGCGGGGCGCCGTACCGCTCTTCCTGTCCGGAGGTGTCAACAAGCTCACCGTCACCGGGACTTCGGAGCTCCTCGTCGTGGACCGGCTGCGCGTCGGCCCGTCCCGCGATCTGCTGCCCACCACCGCGTACCCGGCCGAGGAGGGCGCCCTGACCGGTACCGCGAAGGTGACCGGATACGCGTACGCCACCGGCGGCAAGGCGGTGGACGGCATCGGCGGCGGCCCCGAGAACGCGCTCACGCTGACCGTGACGGCGGACCGCGCCGGACGCCACGCGCTGACCGTCCGCTACGCCAACGGCGAGCAGGCGCCCGCCACGCACTACAACCCCGACCCCGTCTGCCGTCACGCGGACGTCTTGGTCAACGGAGCCGCTCCGCGGCGCGTCCTGTTCCCCACCACCTTCCACTTCAACAACTTCTGGAACCTCTCGGTCCCCGTCTCCCTGGAACAGGGCACCAACACGGTCACCTTCACCGCCGACGAACTCCCCGACTTCGGGGGCGAGTCGCGCAACCAGTACGGTCAGCGCTCCGCCCACGCACCCGTCGTCGACCAGGTGACGGTGACGCGGCTGTTCTAGAGGACCTCGGTGGCGGTGCGGCGGTAGGTCGAGCGCCGGTCGTCGATCTCGGTCCAGCGGTCGCCGTAGATGTTGCGGGTGATGGCGGGTTCCCGTACGAAGTCGTGCGGGAACCCGAGCGGCACGGCGCTGACCTCGTCGAGGCGGGCCACGGCGTCGGCGTCGAGCCGGACGTCGACACAGCCGAGGTTGTCGGCGAGCTGGCTCTCCTTGGTGGCGGCGACGATCGGCACCACGTTGCCGGGGCGCCCCAGCAGCCAGGCCAGGGCCACCTGGGCGGGGCTCCAGCCGCCCTGCTCGGCGACGTCCAGGACGGCGGTGACGACGTCCTCCTCCTGCGAGGTCGGCTTGTCGTCCCAGAGGTCCAGCCGCCCCGGCTCGCCCCGGCGGTACTTGCCGGTGAGCTTCCCGACCGCCAGCGGGGCCCACGCGAGCACGGCGAGGTCGAACGCCCGTGCCTGCGGCAGCAGTTCACGCTCCGGCGTTCGCTCCAGCAGGTTGTAGCGCAGCTGCGACCCCGCGAACGCGGTCCAACCCCGCAGTTCGGCAAGGGTGTTGGCCTGCGCGATCTCCCAGGCCGGCCAGTCCGAGACGCCGAGGTACAGCACCTTTCCGGTCCGTACGAGGTCGTCGAGCGCCCGCATGACCTCCTCGACCGGCGTGAAGTTGTCCCGGGCGTGCACCCACAGCACATCGAGCCGTTCCGTCCGCAGCCGCTTCAGGCTCGCCTCCACCGACTGCACCAGGTTCTTGCGGTGGTTGCCGGCGGCGTTGACGTCCCCCTCGCGGATCCCGCAGGTGTACTTGCTGGCCAGCACGAACTCGTCGCGCCGCCTTTCGAGCAGTTCCCCGAGGATCCGCTCCGAACTGCCGCCCATGTAGTTGTTCGCCGTGTCGATGAAGTTGCCGCCGGCGTCCGCGTATGCGTCCACGATCCGGGCGCTGGTCTCCTTGTCGGCACCCCATCCCAGGTCGTCGCCGACGGTCATCGCCCCGAGACTCAGCTCGCTCACGCGCAGACCGGTCTTTCCGAACAGTGTGTAACGCACGCACTTTCCCCTTCAGGCAGGTTGCGCGTACGACGCTAGGAGCTGGAGCGCACTTCAGCGCAAGCGCACGTCTCGACGAGGGTCAACTCGACGCGGGTCTACGCAGGCGGACGTCTCAACGCGAGCCTTCGCCACCCGCGAGGTACACGCCGAACATCGCCCCGTGCGGGTCCCGCAGCACCGCGATCCGCGGCCCGTCGGGCACGGACGTGGGCTCCATCAGGACGGTGCCGCCCGCCTCGGTCGCCGTGGCCGAGGCCGCGTCCACGTCCGCCACCGCGAAGTACGGCAGCCAGTGCGGCGGCACCTCGGGCGGGAACTTGTCGTCCATCGTGACCATGCCGCCGAAGTCCGCACCGTCCAGGCCCCACTGCGGGTAGTGCTCCGAGGCGATGACGCTCCAGCCGAACACCGTGGTGTAGAAGTCGACGGCCCGCTCGGGAGACCTGGTCATCAGCTCCACCCAGCCCAGTGAGCCGGGGGCGTTGAACAGACCCGCGCCCGCGAAGCCCGCCGCCTGCCACAGATGGAAGGCGGCGCCCTGCGGATCGGTGACGGAGGCGAAGCGGCCCATACCGGGGACGTCCCCGGGTTCGAACACCACCGAGCCGCCCGCCGACCTCACCTTCTCCACGGTGGCGTCCACGTCCGACACGGCGAACGTCACGTACCAGAGGACGGGCTGCGGCTCCTCGCCCAGCGGCACCAGTCCCGCGACCGGGAGGTGCCCGCGGTACGCGATCGTGTACCCGCCCATCTCCTCCCGGCTGTCCGTCTCCGTCCGCCAGTCGAAGAGCGTGGAGTAGAACTCCTTGGCCGCGTCCACGCCCGGCGCTCCCACCTCGGCCCAGCACGGCCCGCCGGGCACCGGCTTGTCGAGTTTCATGACGTCACGGCCTCCCTGCCGACGCGGGCATTCCCCTTCGCACGCTAGCTCCGGTCCGTCGGCCCGGCCATCCGACGGCGAGGGGCGGTCCCGCGGCCGCGGAAGGGGGTAGCCCCCGATGTCGTACCGCACCGCATGACGGCCTCCGGGACGACGAGGGGGTCGGCGAGCACTACCGGGACGCGGGCGTCATCGACTGATTCGTGTGCCGCCCACCGGAGTCCTCCGGCCCGGCGCGGCGGAGGCCGCCGAACTGCTGATGAGCGACTGCCCGGCCCAGCCGGCCCGCCGGAACGCCCGTGCGTGGTACGCCGACGGCGCCTTCCCCGGCACCCGCCGCGCGCGGGGTTCCGGCACAGCGGCGACACAGAGGTGATCCTGTGGAGCGCACGCCGGACCGGGAGAGTGCGGGACCCGCTTCACGGCGCGCACGCCGACGACTGTGCGCTCGGCTTCGTGGAGGCCGACACGACGCCGGCCCGCCCCCAAGGCCACGCACAGCGGGCGGCGGGCCTGGCCGACATCGGCAACCCGCACATCGACCCGGTCGCGTACGGGGGAGGGCCTGGAGCGCCGGCTCCTCGCCCAGGACGCCGACTGGCTCACGCACGGCCATCGGCCACCTGGTGTCGGTGGTCTTCCGCGAGCCGACCCGCACCGACCCGCGGCTGGGAGGACCTTCCTCGGGGCCTCAGATCCCGGGCCGGTACCGCAGCGGATGGTCCGCCGGGATCTCCACCAGCACGATCCGCGTCCCGTCCGGATCCGCGATCCACATCTCGATCAGCCCCCACGGCTCCTTCACCGGCGGCCGCACGATCTCGACCCCCTTGGCCAGCAACTCGTCGTGCGCCGCGGCCACGTCCCCGACCTGCATCCACAACTGCACGGCCGGCGACGGCGCCGCCTCGGACCGCCCGGAGACCTCCAGGAAACCGCCACCGAGGAAGTAGACGGTCCCGCGCTCCGGCCCCGTGCCGAACTCGCGATACACGGCGAGCCCGAGCCGCTCGCCGTAGAAGGAACGGGACCGCTCCGGATCGGTGGGACGCAGCAGGGTCCGGCCACTCAGTACATGCACCATGCATCCGGAGCCTAGTGGCAGAAGGGCTAATCTCGGCGGTGCCCGAGCCGCACGAGAAACCGGAGAACCGACCATGGAGACCGCCCTGACCTACCGTGACGCCACCGACGCCGACGTGGACGCGCTCGTCGCGCTGATCGAGTCGGCCTATCGCGGGGACGACAGCCGCACCGGGTGGACCACCGAGGCCGACATCCTCGAAGGGCAGCGGACGGACCCGGAGGGCGTGCTGGAGGTCATCAAGTCGCCGGACAGCCGGCTGCTCACGGTCGAGCGCGAGGGCCAGGTCGTCGCCTGCTGCCAGCTCGAACACCGCGGCGCGCACGCCTACTTCGGGATGTTCGCGGTCAGCCCGGCTCTCCAGGGCGAGGGCCTCGGCAAGGTGATCATCGCCGAGGCGGAGCGGATCGCCCGCGAGACCTGGGGCGTCACCGAGATGCACATGACCGTGATCTCGGTACGCGACGACCTCATCGCCTGGTACGAGCGCCGCGGCTACCGCCGTACGGGAAAGATGACCCCCTTCCCGTACGGCGACGACCGCTTCGGCATCCCGCAGCGCGAGGACCTGCAGTTCGAGCTGCTGGTCAAGGAGCTCGCATGATCGTTACGCCGTGAAGCGGCCGGTGCGTTTGATCTCCGGGTAGTCGGTGGTGGCACCGTCCAGCTCCAGGGCCCGTACGAGCCGCAGGTGGTCCTGCGTGTTCACCACCCAGCCGATGATCTTCAGGTCGGCCTTGCGTGCGTGCTCCACGACCTCCAGCGTGAGCCGGCGGATGTTCAGGCAGACGGTCGCGGCACCGGCCTCGACCGCGCGGTCCACGATGTCGGTGCCGAACCGGCTGCCGATCAGGGCGGTCCGTACGCCCGGCACCAGCCGGGCCATCTCGGCGATCGCCTCGTCGTGGAAGGAGGACACCTCCACGCGTGCGGTCAGGTCCCGGCGGTGCATGACCTCCGCCAGCGCACGCGCGGCCGCCACGTCCTTGATCTCGGCCTGCAAGGACGAGTGCACGCCGTCGAGGACCTCCTCGAACAGCGGGACCCGCTCGCCGCGGCCCGCGTCCAGAGCGCGCAGCTCGGCGAGGGTCTGCTCGGCGACCAGGCCGGTGCCGTCGGTCGTACGGTCCACGTCGGCGTCGTGCATGACGACGAGGGCGCCGTCCTTGCTCAGGTGCAGATCGAGTTCGATGACGTCGAGACCCGCCTGCTCGGCGGCGACGAAGGAACGGAGGGTGTTCTCGGGTTCGACACCCATGACTCCGCGGTGACCGATGGTGAGGAAGTTCAAGGTTCGACTCGCTTCCGTCGGGGGCGGCTCGGCAGCGCGCGGGCCGGGGCGGACGGCCGCGCGGGCAGATCCGCAGCCTAACGGCCCTGCCCCGCGATGAACCCGTGCCTGCGCCGGGAGCGGATGTGCGAAGCGGAAGCGCTTGTCGTACGCGTGTCCGGCAGGAAAAAATCCTGTGACCATCGGGCCTTCGCAGGACAATTTCCCGAGAGCGCACTTGCTGGGAGAAACCCCATGTGCATACGGTGTGCTGACGCGAGGTTCTCCCGTGGAGGATGGGACATGACGGAAATTCTTGTGCAGGTGGGTTCGGGGGACCAGGTTCCTCCCGCGGCCAGGGTGGTGGAGCATCCGGCGTGGCCCGTGCTCAAGGATGCCGTGGAGCAGATCCGGCCATGGCAGTCCAAGGACGGATCGATCGACTTCGACGCCGAGGGCGCCCCCGACCCGGCGGACGCCGAACTCGCCGTACGGCGTGTCGTCCACGCAGTCGAGGAGCTCTCCCCGCTGCTCCCGCACGACAGCGCCTACCACCAGGCCCTCGTGAAGGACCTGCATCACTGGGTGGACGGCGGCTTCCGGGTGCCCGACTTCCTCGACTCGCTGCTGGCCTTCCAGCCCGCCGCGAACCGCGCGGACGGCCTCCAGCACCTGGTCCTCTTCCCGATGTACACGCAGAACGGCAACCCGGACCGCAATCTCGAAGCGGTCGTGCTGCGCATGGTCTGGCCCGACTGGCTGGCCGAACTGGAGCGCACCCGCTACGACAACCCGCTGTTCTGCGGCATCAAGTTCGAGGACTTCACGGCCGGCTACGACACCAACTCCGCGGTTCTCTTCCCCGAGACCATCGCCGTGCGCGAGGCCCCCGAGCGCTTCAGCTGGGGCGGCATCTTCTGCGACCGCGAGGCCGCCCGCTTCCGCCGTGTCACCGCGGCAGCCGTCGACATCCTGGGCCTGGAGCTGCCCGAGGACGTCGCCGTCATGGTCCACGACCAGAAGCGCTGCGAGGAGGCCTTCGTGCTGTGGGACATGGTCCACGACCGCACCCACAGCCACGGCGACCTGCCCTTCGACCCGTTCATGATCAAGCAGCGCCAGCCGTTCTGGATGTACGGCCTCGAGGAACTGCGCTGCGACCTCACGGCCTTCAAGGAGGCCGTGAAGCTGGAGGCCGACGGCGTCCCGCAGGCCCGTGACGTGCAGTACGCGGTGCTGTTCGACCGCATGTTCCGCTTCCCGGTCACCGGCGAGCGCGTGCGCAACTACGACGGCCTCGGCGGCCAGCTCCTGTTCGCCTACCTCCACAAGCACGACGTCGTCCGCTGGACCGACAACAAGCTGTTCATCGACTGGCGGCGCGCGCCCGAGGTCACCAACCAGCTGTGCGCCGACATCGAGCAGCTCTACCGCGACGGCATCGACCGCCCCAAGCTCGTCCACTGGTTCGCCGGATACGAGCTGGTCGCCACCTACCTCGCTCCGCATCCCGGCTCCCGCTGGGCCAAGGGTCCCGACGCCCTCGACCTGAGCCGGCCGCCGCGGAAACTCGTCGATGACGTGCTTCCGGACGAGTTTCCGCTGAGCATGTTCTATGAGGCCCTTTCCAAGAAGCTGAAGAGCGTGATCGCCTCCACCAAGGGCATCACGGCGGAGAGTGCCGAACGGGTCGCCGCGTGAGCGACCGCGCTACCAGGAACACTGCTCAGGAGGCGAAGATCATGGGGAATGGGGCTCTCAGCGGTGCGGTGATCGCGGTCGCGGGCGCGGGTGGGCCCGCGGGGCGCGCGACGCTGCTCAGGCTCGCCGATGCGGGAGCGACCGTCGTCGGCGCGGACAACGACCCGGAGCGGCTGGCGGAGGCCGTCGACGCGGCCCGCTACAGCGCCGGCGGCGCCACGGTCACGGGGGAAACGGTCGACCTGCTCGACGTGGACTCGACCCGCGACTGGGCCGCCCATACCGAGAAGGAATTCGGCCGGGTGGACGGGGTGGTCCATCTCGTCGGGGGCTGGCGTGGCAGCGAGACCTTCGCCAAGACCAACCTCCACGACTGGGACCTGCTGGAGATGCTGCTGATCCGCACCGTGCAGCACACATCCCTCGCCTTCCACGAGGCGTTGCAGCGCAGTGACCGCGGCCGGTACGTCCTGATCAGCGCCGCGGGTGCCAGCAAGCCCACCGCGGGCAACGCCGCGTACTCCGCCGCCAAGGCCGCCGCCGAGGCGTGGACGCTCGCGCTGGCCGACTACTTCCGCAAGGCGGGGATCTCCGAGGGCGCGGACGGCCCCACGTCCGCCGCTGCCATCCTGGTGGTGAAGGCGTTGGTGCACGACGCGATGCGCGCCGAGCGCCCCAACGCGAAGTTCGCGGGCTTCACCGACGTCAAGGACCTGGCCGAGGAGATCGTCGGGGTCTGGGAGAAGCCCGCCGCAGAAGTGAACGGAAAGCGTCTGTGGCTGACCGAGAAGCCATGATCCGAGAAGCCGTGAACCCACCGAAGACCGACGCCCGGCGCCACCACGACCCGGACGTCCGCGGCTTCGCCAGCGACAACTACGCCGGAGCCCACCCGGAGGTGCTCGCCGCCCTGGCCCTGGCCAACGGCGGGCACCAGGTCGCGTACGGCGACGACGTCTACACCGAGAACCTCCAGCGGGTCGTCCGCAGCCACTTCGGCTCCACGGCGGAGGCGTTCCCGGTCTTCAACGGCACCGGCGCCAACGTCGTCGCGCTCCAGGCGGTCACCGACCGCTGGGGTGCGGTGATCTGCGCCGAGAGCGCGCACATCAACGTGGACGAGGGCGGCGCCCCCGAGCGCATGGGCGGCCTCAAGCTGCTCACCGTGTCCACCCCGGACGGCAAGCTGACCCCCGAGCTGATCGACAGGCAGGCATGGGGATGGGAGGACGAGCACCGCGCGATGCCGCAGGTCGTCTCGATCACCCAGAGCACGGAACTGGGCACCCTCTACACGCCCGACGAGATCCGCGCGATCTGCGACCACGCCCACGCGCGCGGCATGAAGGTCCACCTGGACGGCTCGCGCATCGCCAACGCGGCGGCCTCGCTGGACGTGCCGATGCGGACGTTCACCAACGCGGTTGGCGTCGACATCCTCTCCCTTGGGGGCACGAAGAACGGCGCCCTGTTCGGCGAGGCCGTCGTCGTGATCAACCAGGACGCCGTCAGCCACATGAAGCACCTGCGCAAGCTGTCCATGCAGCTCGCCTCCAAGATGCGCTTCGTGTCGGTGCAGTTGGAGGCCCTGCTCGCCAGGGACCTGTGGCTGCGCAACGCCCGTCACGCCAACGAGATGGCCCGGCGGCTCGCGGAGGGCGTACGGGCCGTGCACGGCGTGGAGATCCTCCACCCCGTGCAGGCCAACGGCGTCTTCGCCCGGCTGCCGCACGACGTGAGCGTGCGGCTGCAGGAGCGGTTCCGGTTCTACTTCTGGGACGAGGCCGCGGGTGACGTGCGCTGGATGTGCGCTTTCGACACGACGGAGGAGGACGTGGACGCGTTCGTGGCGGCGCTGAAGGAGGAGATGGCGCGCTAGCGACCATCGAGCCGCCTGCATAGATATGCGGTCACCCGAAAAGCTATTGACTCGCGGGTGATCGCATTCCTATGCTCTGCGGGTATGGAGCTGATCCAGAACACGCCTGACCTGTCCGCATACTTGGCCGCTGATGAGGTCATCGATCACGAGCATCCGCTGGTGCGCGAGACGGCCGCCCGCCTCACCGAAGGGGTGGAGGACTCGTATGCCTATGCGCAGGCCGCGTTCGAGTTCGTACGCGACACCATCCCGCACTCGCAGGACTCCGGCGATCTCCGCGTGACCTGGCGGGCCTCCGACGTGCTGGAGCAGGGCACCGGCATCTGCTACGCCAAGGCGCACGCGCTGGCGGCACTGTTGCGGGCGGAGGACATCCCGACGGCCCTGTGCTATCAGCTGCTCATGCAGGACGACGGCGACGGCCATGTGGTACACGGCCTGGTCGCCGTGCGCTTCAACGGTGCCTGGCATCGACAGGATCCGCGCGGCAACAAGCCGGGCGTGGACGCCCGGTTCTCCCTCGACGGCGAGCGCCTGGCCTTCACCCCCGATCCTCAGTCCAATGAGCTGGACCATCCGGTCCTGTACGCTGAACCTCACCCGGTCGTCCTCGGCGTGCTCAAGGCTGCCCCCGACCGGCCGTATCTCTGGAAGACGCTCCCCACCGCACTCTGAGGCAGCGATGACTCTCTCCCTGACCGTGTCCGACGAGGTGCGCGCCCTTGCGCCCGGCTTCACGCACATCGCGATCGAGGCCCACGGCCTCGTCAACGGGCCCAGCACCGACGGCAGTTCCGCGCTCCTCGACGACGCGGCCCGCCGGCTCGCCGTACGCCTGGACGGGCGTAACCCGCACGAGGACGCGCACATGGCGGCCTGGCGCGAGGTCTACACGGCGTTCGGGTCGAAGCCCTCGCGGACGCGCAACTCGGCGGAGGCGCTGGCGAGGAGGGCTCTCTCGGAGGGCGGGCTGCCCCGGATCAACCTGCTCGTCGACCTCTACAACGCGATCAGCGTCGCCCACCTGATCCCGGTGGGCGGCGAGGACGTCGACCGCATCGAGGGAGGCATGCACCTCGTGCGGGCCATCGGGGACGAGGACTTCGTGACCGTGGCCGGCGGCGAGGAGGTCGTCGAACACCCCGACGCGGGCGAGGTCGTATGGCGCGACGATGCGGGCGTGACCTGCCGCCGCTGGAACTGGCGCCAGGGCCCGCGCACCCGGCTCACCGAGGACACCGTCGCCGGGATCTTCCTGTTGGAGAGCCTGGCTCCGATGCCGGTCGCCGACGTCGAGGCGGCGGCGGCCGAACTCGCCGAGCTGCTGGAGAAGTTCAGCCCGGGAGCCCGCATCACCGTCGGGTCCCCGGTGTTCTGATCCGGCTCTGCCCAGCGTGCGGGCTCAGCGCGCCTCGGCCTCGCGGACCTGCTCCGGAGTCGGGGCGGTGCCGCCGAGGTGGGCCGGCATCCACCAGGTGTCGTCCGCGTCCTTGGGCCGGACCGGGTAGGCGCGCTGGGCCGCCTCCAGCAGCTCGTTCACCCGCTCGCGCACCTGTCGGGTGATCGCGCCCGCGTACTTGTCCCGAGAAGCCTCGATCGCCTCGCCGACCCGCATGGTGATCGGGGTGTGGCTGCGCTTGAAGTTGCGCGGGTGTCCCTTGGTCCACAGCCGCTGGGTGCCCCACACCGCCATCGGGATCAGCGGCACGCCCGCTTCCTGGGCCATGCGCGCGGCACCCGACTTGAAGGACTTCAGCGTGAACGACGGCGAGATGGTCGCCTCCGGGAAGACGCCCACGATCTCGCCGGACCGCAGCGAGTCCAGCGCGTGCGCGTATGCCGTCTCACCCTGCTCGCGGTCCACCGGGATGTGCTTCATCCCGCGCATCAGCGGGCCGGAGACCTTGTGGCGGAAGACGGACTCCTTCGCCATGAACCGCACGAGACGCTTCTGCGGGAGCGCCGCCAGCCCGTTGAAGATGAAGTCCAGATAGCTGATGTGATTGCTCACCAGCACGGCGCCGCCCGAGCGGGGGATGTTCTCCGAACCCTTGCAGTCGATCTTGAGGTCCCACGCCTTGAACAACGCCTGGGCGAGACCGACGACAGGACGGTAGACAAGCTCTGCCATGGACGGAGTGGACCCTTCCTTCTCTGCCTGGGAAAAGGGGCTCCCGGCGGGAAAGCTACGCAGCCGTAGGTTTACGGCATCTCGCAGATCGTGCCCGAAGAACGGACGGGGAGCCAGTCCTGGTGCCCGTCAACGGCGAGATTCTCGTCACGTCCACCCAGTGATCGACCTCGGGCTTTTGCGCCGCCATTACTCCGCCCGAACGGTCGCCCGACGGACAAGCAGGTACATCTCGCACCCCAGGCAGTACCCGAACGCGGCGTTCAGGAAGGCGGCTGCGAGCGCGGCCCCCGTGGCGGCGAGTCCCAGCCACTCCGGCCCCAGGGCGTAGCCGACGAGGCCCAGGCCGGCGAAGACCAGCCCCACCGTCTGGGCGAACCGCGGCGGCTCGGGCGCCTCGAACTCGGTGGGCGGCCCGATCCGGGGCCGTACGGCCTTGCGGAACAGCAGGCCGTACGGCGAACGGCCCACCCCGCCCGCCGCGCCCAGCGCGAACGCCAGCGTCTGCCAGGCCAGCAGCCAGGCGCTCCCCGTGATCAGCACGACCGCCAGCACGGCGGTCGTCACGGCCGCCCCGAAGCGCGGCCCTCTTGCGTCGATGTCCATGGGAATCAAGGATTCCGCAACGGACGGATTTCGGGGAGGCGGGAATCTTTGCAGTCTCGTGAATGCTGGTGCAGGCGATGACCGGACTTGTGGTGTGCGTGGCGGTGCTCGCGATGGCGAGCGCCTACGGAGTGCTGCAACGGCGGCGGAGCGGGAGGGTACGGGTGCGCGGGCGCGACGACGGAAAACGGCTCGGCGCGGCCGAACTGGGCGGCCCGCTCGGCGAGCGCGCCACGCTCGTCCAGTTCTCCAGCGCCTTCTGCGCTCCCTGCCGGGCGACCCGACGGGTCCTCGGCGAGGTGGCCGGGATGGTCCCGGGCGTGACCCACGTCGAGATCGACGCCGAGGAGCGGCTGGAACTCGTCCGGGAACTCGACATCCTCAAGACCCCGACCGTGCTGGTCCTGGACGCCGACGGCCGGGTCGTGCGGCGGGCCGTCGGACAGCCGCGCAAGGCCGACGTGATCGCCGCGCTGGGCGAGGCGGTGTGAGGGCGGGGGACCGGGGTGAGCCATCTCCCATATGCCGGGACGTACTTGACTGTGCGCACCACCTATCGTCAGCCTGACCGTATGCCTTCGGAACTCCTTCTCTTCGGGCGGGTGCACGTCGACCTGGCCCGCACCGCGAGCGCGCGCTGTCCGGGCTGTTGAGCAGCCAAGGACGCCCACGCCACTCCTCGCAGAAGGACAGTTCCATGACGGCCTCGCCCGACCTCGACGCCACCCGGCTCGCCTCGCCCGACCTGCTGCGCTCCGTCTTCCGGCGGCACGCGGCGGGGGTCGCCGTGATCACCGCCCGCGGCGACGCCGGGCCCGTCGGCTTCACCGCCACCTCCCTCTCCTCGGTCTCCGCCGAGCCGCCGCTGCTCTCCTTCGGCATCGGCACCGGCGCCTCCAGCTGGCCCGCGGTGGCCGAGACCGACCATGTCGGGGTGCACATACTCGGCGAGCACCAGCAGGAGCTGGCCACCACCTTCGCCCGCAGTGGCGCCGACCGCTTCGGTGCGGCGACCGCCTGGCGCGAAGGCCCCGAGGGCGTTCCCGTCCTCGATGACGTCCAGGCCTGGCTGCTGTGCCGGATCGTCGCCCGGGTACCGGCCGGCGACCACCGCCTCGTGCTGGCCGAGGTCGTCCTCGGTGACTCCACCGGCCCGGGCCGCCCGCTGCTGTACCACCAGGGGCGATTCCATGGGCTGCGCGACTGATCGACGCGACCGCTCTTCTGCGAAGCGGTCGAGTTCCGATTACGCTGCGTTGCAAAGGTCACAGTTCAAAGCGCTTGCTTAGCGGGAACGAACTGGGTGTACTGACGAGTAATATTTCGGTCGGAGCGCAGGTCGCCCCGACCGGGATCGGCCGCTTGGGGCGCCTATGCTGCCTGCAAGTAGGCAGCCGAAAACTGACGATGCAGTAGGAGAGCCGGCGTGAGCTTGAGGATCGTTGTCACTGTGAAGTACGTGCCCGACGCCACTGGCGACCGGCACTTCGCCGATGACCTGACCGTCGACCGGGACGACGTCGAC
>NZ_LGDG01000215.1 GCF_001279775.1 Streptomyces sp. MMG1533
ACTGCGCACCGAATCCGGCGACATCTCGATCGGCGCCGCCCGCGGAGTCTCCGCCGCCCTGGACGCCGGCACCACCCACGGCCGGATCCACAACGCCCTCCTGAACACCGACGGCGCCACCGCCCAGCTCGACATCCACGCCACCACCGCCCACGGCAACATCACCGCCCGCAGCCTCTGAGGAGCACCCACCATGAAGTCGCCGCTCGCACAGAAGCCCGAGATGGCGACTTTGGCCACCCCTGGCCCCATCGCCTCCTTCATACGGTTTGTGATCTTCGGAGGTGGCATCGGAGTCCTCTCCAGCTTCGCGGTACCGCTGTTGGCCATGACCATGCCCTGGGCGGTCTCGAACGCGATCATCACCGTCGCCTCCACTCTGCTGTGCACCGAACTCCACGCCCGCTTCACCTTCGCCAAAGGGCGCAGCGCCGGTTGGCGAGAGCACTGGCAGTCCGCGGGTTCGGCAACCGCCGCCTACGTGGCGACCAGCGTCGCCGTTTACGTTTTGCATGTCGTGCAGCCCTTACCCGGCATGCTGACTGAGCAGATCGTCTACCTCGGCGCCTCCGGCCTCGCCGGCACAGCCCGCTTCATCGTCCTGCGCCTTTACGTCTTCGCCAGCCGCCGCGGCCGGACCACACGACCGCTGATTCAGCAGCAGACGGTGGCTGTGCCCGTCCCGACGGCGCTGCGGCAGTCACCGTGCACGACTTGGCCGAACAGGTCACGGCCACACATGGCGGCGTGAGAAGCTGTTGTCTTTCCGAGCTGAGGACAACGTTTCCGCTGGTCAGGCATAGGGTCGGCGATCCTGTGGGAGTGGTGGCCTGTTCTGTCGCCGCTGCTGTGGAGGTCATGGATGCCGTCGGTCGTGGGGCTGCTGGAACAGCGCGAGCTCGTCGCTCGCCGTCGCGTGGACGAGCTGCGGGAGGAGGCCGACCGCATCCAGGCTGAACTGGCCGTGGCGGAGCGGGACTGGAAGGAATGGGCCATCGCTCGCTCACGGGTGGGCGAGGTGCTTGCCCCGGCGGATGAGACCGGGCATGGCCACGACCGGGCCGACCGGACAGCACCGGCCGCCGACGGGCAGGCCGAGGAGGTATCGCCGACGCCGGAAGCGGCGAAGACGAAATCGCAGGTGCCGGTGTGGCGTTCCGGGCTTGCGTGGTCGGCGTTGTCGGTGGACTACCAGCGCATCCTCACCGCGCTCGCGGACCGGGCCCGGCTCGGGCAAGGGCCGATGACCTGCCAGGAGATGGCCGCTTCGTTGTCAAAGCCCTGCTGTTCCAGCGCGTCCAGGGTTCGGCCGTAGCCGCAGTCGTAGTCGAGGATCGCGGCGTTTCGTTTGACGTTGTCCAGCCACGGTGTGTGCAGCGGGTGCGTGAATCGCTTCGTCGTGGCGGAGGCGTCCCAGTAAGCGGTCTGGCTGTCGAGATCGGACACGGCGGATGCCTCCATCGGCGTTTCGGGAAAGGTGGTCACGCTGCCACGGTCTCGGGGCGTTCGACGAGGTGGCCGCGTTCGAAGCGGGCTCCGGCGCGGACGAGGGCGACGAGTTGGGGTGCGTTGACCGCTCGCCAGCGCGCCTGGGCGGACTCGACGAGCTTGAAGACCATGGCAAGCGCGGCGGCCGCGCTGCCGGCGCCCTTGGTGACCTTGGTCCGCAGCCGTACCGTCGCGAAGGTCGATTCGATGGGATTCGTTGTGCGCAGGTGAACCCAGTGCTCGGCCGGGAAGTCGTAGAACGCCATCAGCTCGTCCACGTCGTCGGTGATCTTCTTGACGGCCTTGGGCCACTTCACGCCGTAGGTTGGGTTGTGCTTGTCGACTCGTCAGACTTGGATCAGCCTCGCTGTCTTGGGGAGGCTTGTGGCCTGGGGAGAGGAACCACGGACGCGTTGTGGCTGATGCGGCCAGGGCCACGTTCCAGAGGGCCAAGAGGTTGTACGCCGACACCGCGCCCACCCCGGCCTCCTCCCCCGCGACGGCCCGGGCGGTATGCCGAGCAGGCCGCACTCGGCGGCCCTTTCGGCGTACCGCGGCGTGCGAGGTGATCCGAATGTGCCCGGTCCTCAGGGCTGCAGGGGCAGGCCGGCGCAGTTGGACGTGGCGGGCTCGCCGGTGAGGCGATCGGTGAGCCAGGAGATGGCCTCCTCCTGATCGGTGAGCAGGGGCGCGAAGTGGTTGATCAGCGCGCGGCCCACGTCGGGCAGGACCACGGGCTTGTAGGTGACATCGGCGCCTTTGCCGCACCAGTCCACGGCCAACTGGCGGGACTGCGCGTGGGGCACGAGGTTGTCGCTGGTGCCCGTTGCCAGGCGGACCGGACCGGACGGCCGGAGCGTGCCGATGCGCTGTTCGGCGAGGAACGCACGGAGGGCGGGTTCGGCCGCGATGATGTCGCTGATGGGCCGCCCGTCGGTGGTCCAGTCCGTACTGTGCGCGGAGTTGTAGGCGAACAGCGCGTCCCCGACGCACATGGTGGACAGGTCGGTGAGGGCCGCGCGGCCCGCCGCGTTGAGGTGGGCGTCGGCGATCGGCCGCAGGGCCGGGTCGGACTGCAGAAAGCCGTTGACCGACCAGCCCAGTGCTCCGGCGAGGTCGCTGCCGTCGATGGCCTTGGTGACGTCGGCCAGGTCGGCGGGCGGCGCTCCGGAGTACGTACCGGCGAGGGTGATGTCGGGGGCGTAGACGGCTTGGAGCTCGGCGGCGGCCGCGGTGGCGCCGCCGCCCTGGCTGTAGCCGTACAGCGCCACGCGTGAGTCGGCGGTGACCGATGCCCCACTCAGGGAACGGGCCGCGCGGACGGCGTCCAGGACGGCGTGGGCCTCGTCGACACGGTTGACGTACGTATGGAGCCGGTCCGTGGTGCCGAGCCCGGCGTAGTCGGTGACCACGACGGCGACGCCTCTGGCGAGCAGACGGTAGATGGCCAGGTCTTCGTAGCCGATGGAGACGGTCTCCCCGTTGAACTGGAGAGGGTGCTCGAGGCCGAGTGAGGCGGCGCACTGGTCGCCCTGTCCCATGGTGCCGGGCGCGACGGCCACCAACGGCCGCGCGCCTGCGCCCTCCCAGGCGGCGCTCGGTTCGATGTAGGCGCCGGTGACCGCGACGGGGACACCGTTGGAGTCCGTGGACTTGTACATCAGACGGGTGGCCTTGCCGGGCAACGGGCCGACGACGCCCGGCAGGCTCAGGGCGAGCGGGAGGGGCTCGCTGCGGACCAGCGCGCCGTCGGCGGACGGTAGGTCGGCAGGCGGGTTGTAGAACGCGGGGATGGTGACGCCGCGCGAGACCACGGTGCCGGTGTCCGTGTTCGCGGCGGTGGCCGGGACGGCCGTGGCTCCGAGGCAGGCGGCAGCGGTGACGGTTGCTGCCACGATGCGGGCATGTGCGGGCATGGCGGACCTCCGGAGAGAAGGGAGGGCCGAGCTTCGTGTGCGGCTCGGTCGGTTGACGATCCGATGGAGCGGATGCGGCGGCGAGGAGGCCCGGTCGTCCAACCGCTGCTTCCCTTGCCGCTCTTAGACGGATTGTCAGGAGCGTAGCGGGCAGGGTGTTACCGGCGGTAGCAGGTGGAAGGTTACGTTTCAGTAATATGTCAACGGGCGGCCACAACTGGCCGCTGTTTCATGAGGTCCGGGGTGTCCCGCCGCCCCGGACTCCAGCCGCGCGCAAACCCATCCGTACGGCACCCCGGAGCACATGGCCGCCGCCGCGCACCAGGTCGAGACGAACTACAGCCGCATCCGCCACAGAGCCCAGCAGCCCAGCAGCCCAGCGCCCCGATGGCGACCGGCATCCCCAGCACGACCGGCCACCAGCCAGCAGCCAGCAGCCAGCAGGAATCCTGGACCACACCACCAAACGCTGATGCGCAGCAGGGCCGGAGGCCACCCGAACCACGGCTCCGCCGATCCGACTGGGACGACCGCTCAGCCCCGGCGTGCCTGCCTGCGGGGACAGGCCATCACAGGCCGGCGAGGAGGTCGTCCAGCGGGGCGGGCACCTGGTCGGGGGCGAGGGCTTCGACCAGGAGGCGGCCATAGCGGATCTTGCGGCCCTTCTTCGTGCCGATGAAGCGCCGCAGTTGCTGGTGCCGGAGCCGGCCCTGCTGGGCGGGCTGCCGTACGAAGGTCTGCCAGGCGCGCAGTTCCCCCTCGGCCTGGACGATCTCCTCGACCCGCGCCGGGCCCAGCGCGCGGATGAGCTCGTCCTCCAGATCCGCCGTACAGACGAAGACGCCCGGGCGCGGCGCCCGGGCCGGGTTGAAGGCCCGGTCGAAGAAGGGTTTCTCGCGCTCGTCGCACAGACCGGTCAGGCGCAGACCGAGGCCGGACGTCCCGAGGAGCCCTGCGTAGCGGCCGACGCTCATCGCCCCGCCCATCGGCACCACGCACACCCCCTCGGCCGCCAGGTCACGACCCCGCCCCGCGGCCAGCGCCTCGACGGCCGCGAGGTCGCTCAGCCCTTCCAGCAGGACCGCCGTGTGCACCCCCAGGAGCTCCGCCAGCTCCCTCGCCGGCGCGCCGGAGCCACCGCCCGCCCAGCCTGTGACCTCGTCCCGGAACATGCGCATGTCGACCATGCCGGGAGTCTGCTACGCCCGCCGACGGCAGCGCACGCGATATTCGGCTGCGCGACCGCGCAGGCTCGGCCACCGGTCGCGCCATGGCCCAGCCTCCCCCGGCCGGCACCCCGACGCCGTCCGCGCGGTCAACCAGCTCACCCCGGAGAACCGCCGGCGCGGCGGGCAACTGGGCAGCGCCCGCCCCGACGGTCCCTCCGACGGTCCGGCTGCTGCCCACCCGGCCTCAGCCACCGCAGCCGTAACGTTCGGTCTACGGCCTTGGTACTGGTGTGCTCTCGTATGCAACTGTCGCCGGTTCACCGAGGAACCCAGCCTGTTGGTGACTGTTTGTAGTCGCTGGCTGCGTATCGGCTCCACCCCGGCCCTGATGTCCTGAGTCAGATACCAGCCGCGATAGGCTCGCAGGTGGCGTGGCGTCCTTTTGCTCTGGAGAGGCCCGCTGACGGAACGGGCGTGGCGGCGGGCATTCCGGAGAGTGAGTGTCCGCTCCGCCTGTCTCACGTACTGTGGCTTCGCATGACCGACTCCGAGATCGAGATCACCGCAGAGCTGGTGCACGATCTTCTCAAGGACCAGCATCCGGACCTCGCGGGGCTGCCCATCCGCGAGGTAGCGGGCGGCTGGGGCAACCAGATGTGGCGCCTTGGGGATGAGTTGGCCGTGCGCATGCCGCGCACGGAAGGGGCCCCGGATCTCCTGCGCAAGGAGTGCCGGTGGCTGCCCGTCCTGGCCCCGCGTCTTCCGCTCCCGGTTCCGACGCCTGTGCGGATAGGCGAACCGTCCGAGCGCTTTCCGAGGCCATGGAGCATCATGACGTGGGTTCGCGGAGAGCCACTGGACTCCACCTCGATCAGTCGCGGCGACCACGCGGCCGACACTCTGGCGGGTTTCCTCAGGGCGCTCCATGTGGAGGCGCCCGCTGAGGCGCCGTCCAGTTCGGACCGCGGCGCTCACCCCAAGAAGTGCACGGGCGGCTTCGAGAAGTTCTTGCAAGCCATTGCCCCCGGCGGCTTTGCCGCCGACGTCCGGGCCGTCTGGGACGTCTGGGACGATGCCGTTGCGGCCCCCGAGTGGGAGGGCCCGCCGGTATGGCTGCACGGTGACCTCCATCCCGCGAATGTCGTCGTCTCGGACGGGACGCTCTCGGGCGTGATTGATTTCGATGCGATGTTCGCCGGAGATCCGGCGTGGGACCTGGCCGCCGCGTGGGTGCTGCTTCCCGCAGGCGCGGGCTCACGGTTCTTCGAGGTGTACGCGCATGCGGACGAGGCGACGGTCCGGCGCGCCCGAGGGTTGGCTGCTCTGAAAAGCCTCTTCCTCATCCTCATGGGACAGAACGGGGAACAGGGCCTTCCCGGCGGCAAGCCGACATGGGGACCCGCAGGCCGGGCGGCGCTCGACCGTGTTCTGACATCCAACGTGCGCTGGCCCTCTCCCGCATAGGCCCCGCTCCCATCTCGGAGCGAGACGGACCATTTCAAGGCGTACTGCGGCTGGTGTCTGAGCAAGGACACCGGGACCTGTTCAACTTTCGCGGTTCGCCGAGGAACTCAGCCTGTTGGTCGCGTGTGACCGCCAGCGGCGTATCGGCTCCATGTCCCGCCGGCCTCTCTGATCGATGAAACCGTGGTTGGCGCTGAGATTGATCTTGATGCCGGTCCGACTGCTGGCCTCCTCTGGGCTGTCTCTCAGCCGGCGTGAAGGATCCGAAAGCGATCGGGTTCCGCAGGATCTCGATCAACGACTTGGACCGGCGTCGAAGCCCATTGCCAGACGCTGATGCCTGGCGTGCGGGAGAACCGGATCTGCCCGCGGGTGCCTTCGACTGCAACGCGCGGCCAGGCTTCGGCAGTACGCGCCCGGTCCGCGCCATGAGAACGCAGCACATCGGCGAGGACGGCGACCGTGTCGTAGCCCTCGAAGGCGACGAAGGAGGGCGCTTCGGCCAGCCGCTCGCGCAGGGCCTTCTCGACTCGTGCACCGAGTGGGCTGAGGCGCTCGGGCAGGTAGCGCAGGAACGAAATCGCGGCGCTGTCGTCGCCCAGCAACGTCGCCCATTCGGCGAACTCCGGTTGCCCGGCCGGAGCACCGATCATGATCTCGGCGAGGCGCCGGTCGCGGCGGACGGACTTGACGATCGGCACGGCCGGCTCCGGGTGGCCGACCAGAAGAAGGAGGGCTGACGCGCGATTGTCGACGAGTGCGTTGCACACCGCCGTGGGGGTGAGCGCGCGCATGTCGAGTTCGATGACGGTGCCGCCGCGCGGGGCGAGGTAGTCCCACAGAATGCGGGCCCCAGATGCCCAGTAGACACTCGGCTGGGTCGCTACGGCGATTCGGCTGTGGCCCGCGCCGAGGAGGAAGTCCGCGTAGACCTGCCAGCCGCGCGACTGCGGCGGGGAGAGGCGCGCGACCCATTCCGTCGGCTGTTCGGTCAGCGCGTCGAGAACCGCTGACGAGCAGAGGAACGGCAGGCCGAGGACGTCGGCCCGGGCGGCAGCGGCGCGAGCGACGACGCTGTGATACTCCCCCGCCAAGGCAGCCACGCCCAGGCGAGCCAATTCATCCACGGCCGCCGAGGCCCTCTGCGGATCAGCCGCGGTGTCTCGGACCACCAGTTCGAGTGGTCTTCCGACGATCCCGCCGGCGTCATTGACTTCGCGAACGGCCAGCTCGAGTCCAGCGAGCAAGTGTTGGCCTGCCTCGACCCAGCCAGGCCGAGTCAGCGGAACGAGTGCGCCGATCTGGACGGATGATCCGTCAGTCCGCTCCGCTCCAGGTGGCGATGGTGGCGCATTCATGCGTTGGCGTCTCCCGTGTGACGATTCGGTCGCGGTTCGCCCGGATCGCAGGGTGGCAAGGCCCGGAAGTACGCGTTCATCTCATCTCGCCGTGGCGGGCGCACCTGGGTGACCATGCCGGACATTGCATCCACCGACATCGCCAACAGGCAACCGTTTATTTGTTCGCTGAGGCCGTTTCCGGACCAGGTCCGACGGGAGTTGGTGGGATCGATACCGACACGTTGGGCCGCCTCGGTCGGCAGCTGGGGGTGGTCTCGACCGTGAGGCGAGGCGAACAGGCCGGTGAGAACGACGGCTTCGGGATAGGTGACCAGCTCGATCCGGGCCTCGGAGGGGCGATGAGGCGGTGGGGACCACCGAGCGGGTCCTCGCCCACACATCGAGCTGGCGGTGCCAACGCTGCCGAAGCGGCGGGCTGCTGACCCCCTTGGCGAACCACTGGACCAGGCGGTCGCGGGCGTCGAGGGAGGCCAGCGCGGTGGAGGAGTGGGATTCCCGGCAGACGATCCGCTGATGTTGGCGGCTGGCCCGAAGAACCTCGGACAGCGGCGTGAGGCTGTGCTGCTCGTCTCCGAGAAGCCGGCGGTGATGCCCGTGGCAGACACCTTCATGGTGAGGAGTGCTGCGGACAACGAGACCGCGGATGCGCCGGCGGACCGCGCAGGGGCGGCAGGCCGGGCGGCGCCGCGGCTCGATGACCTCCTCGGTGGCGGACGGCGGCAGCCGCCGGATGGGGTCGCCGATCGTGCCGAGCGGGCGCATCGCGTGGATCAGGGAGGCCGGACTCCGGCTGGTCAGGGCGGCGAGTCGCACCAGCCTCTCAGAGGTCCCGTAGCCGACTCGGTTCGTCACGGCGGTGCTGACGCGACGGGCCGATCAAAGACGTGAGGTGCCCGATGGTGAGGTGGTTGGCGTCGACGAGCCGGTTCAGGTAGGAGCCGATCGTCTCGCCGTGAACGGGTGGCGGGGCAAGCGGCAGAGCCCGCAGTCCGGCGGTCACGCGGTCCGTTTCTCGTTGCGGGCCCGGGATGCGTTCCGAGAGGTACTTGATCTGGTCGGATGCCTCGGCGCCGGCCCGTGTACCGATGTCGAGATTGTGAAGCTCGTCGACTTTACCGACTGCAGGAGCTCGGATACCGGCTCTGAACTGCGGTGATTCATAGACTGCAGGTCCGCGACGGTGGATGGGTGCCCATCGGTATCGCTCATCCGAGTGACTGTCAGAGGGCCCGGGGCGGCTGTCGATCGGGGCGCCGGTCGAGGGCCGACGCGTCTCCGATTGGATGGCGCGCTGCTTGAGGGTCGTGTTCTCGGTGGTGATCCGCTGGTTTGCCTCCTGGGTCCACTCGGCTTCCAAGTCGCCTACCTGGCGGAGGAGTTCGCCGTTGCGGGTGCGCTGCTGGGCGATGATCTCGGCGTGGGCGGCCCTGAGGGCGTCCTCGGCGTTCAAGGCCCGCTCGCGCCAGGTCGCCTCGTGTGCCTCGTCCTGGTCGGTGACCATCTGGGTCCGTCGTTCTCCGGCTTCGGCCATCACGGCGGCGACTGCGGCTCTGGCGTCGGGGTGGTCGTAGAGGAATGTGCGGGACACGTTGGCACGGCGGGCAACGGCGGCGACACTGACCTGGGTCCTCTCGCGGCGGAGCCGGATGATGGCGTCGCGGACCCGTCCGAGGGCGGCGTCGGCGCTGCGGTGGCGGGCGGCCAGGGCGACGGCCGTGCGCGGGGCGGGGACGGTGGAGAACCCCGCCCATGACTCGACCGTCACGGATGCACAGTCCGTGGCCAGGCGATGACCGCCGCCGGCACGGCCGCAGAGCGACAAACGATCGCGAGTCGGCAGACGCATGCGCCCGCTCGTGGTCACCGAGGCCGGTAGGCGGTGGCCAGCACGGAGACGGTGACCTGAGTGGGCAGGAAGCCGTCTTCGTTCAGGTCAGCATGGCTCACGTGGCGCGCGCTCGGCGTCATCGCTACCAGGTCCAGGGCACCCGGCCTCGTCAGGGTCACGGGATACTCCACCTGTTCGGTGACGGCGGCCTCGAAGAAGGGGTCCAGCGCCCGGTGCAGGCGCTGTTCCTTGGTCGGGTCGATCGTGACCATCGCAGGCAACCGGCCGCGCAACTCGGCCAGGTGCCGCCCGGTGGGACGGACCACGATCAACCGGCCGGTCGGGCGCAACACGCGGTGGAACTCGGCCGGGTTGCGCGGGGCGAACACGTCCAGCACGACATCGGCCACCCCGTCGGCCAGCGGGAAGGGACGGAAAATGTCCCAGGCCACTGCGGCGGCCCGGTCGTGGGCACGGGCTGCAGAGCGCAGCGCGTGCACCGATGTGTCCAGACCCAGACCACGGGCGCCGGGCAACTGGTCGAGTACGCCGGCCAGGTAGTAGCCCGTGCCGCAGCCCACGTCCACAACAGTGGCCCGCTCAGACACGGCGTCGGCCGCCAGGCGGGCCCCGACCTTACGGATGGGCGTATAGGCGCCGGTGGAGAGGAATCGGCCCCGGGCCTGGACCATGGCCGCATCGTCGCCGCTGGTGGCGCGGGTGCCCGTCAGCAGGCTGGCGTAGCCGTGGCGGGCGATGTCGAAGGTGTGGCCCACCGGACAGCGCAGTGCGCCGCGGTCGGGGTGCAGGTGGCGCGTGCGGCACGTTGGGCAGCGCAGCAGGTCGAGGGAGAGTTCGAGGGCAGGGGGAAGCGACACGGGCACGAGGCACTCCTGGCAAGGGTGAGGGGAAGAGACCGTGCCTGCACGCACACGCAGAAAGTCACTGCTCCAGGAAGGAACGGGCAGCGCCGGGAACGTAGTTCACGTAGCAGGCACACAAAGGAGGGCGACGCCGTCCGGCATCGCCCTCAATGCCTTCCGATCACAGGAAGCAGCAGTGCGGGGTGCTCATGAATGCCACGTCATGAGTCTACGGGCATCGGCGAAGTCCTTCATGCCCCACCGAAGTTGGGAGACACGACCTAGATGTGGATGAGGATCTGTCGTAGAGGATGTCCGAGCGCGTTGGTGAGGGAGGACAGTTCCTCGTCGGTCAGCCATGCCCGGTTCGGATACAGGACCTCGATCCTGAACCGCGCGAACCCCATCGGCCAGTCGTACACCAGCTCGTTGAGCGACGTCTCGGTGTCACAACAGGGAACCGTCACCATGAGCGTCGAAAAGCCTTCGTTGCAGCGCTCCGAGACGGCCTCCCCCCACCAGCCGGGTGTGAACTGCGCACCGCGGGCAGGAGATCTTCTCCAGGTTGGCGCCGCAGTCGACCACTTCGACGCTGTCGTGCCACTTGGCCTCCAGGCCATGGCGGGCGTCGTCGTCGGGAAGCATCGCGGACAGCAGGGCCGCGGCACGATCCGCCGCATCCTTACTGGGCCGCCAGTACGGATCAGTCGGAATCACCGTCAGGTAGTCGTCACTCATCGCCCATCTCCCCCTGCCCGCCAGGGGCCTTGCTCGTCCACCGACTCGGCGAACCTATCCGGTCGCGGCACTAGCCGCAGTGAACAAGCCGGCCTCGGGACGGAAAGGGTCCTCACCGCCCCCGCACAGACCTCGGACTCGGATCAAAGCGCGGTTCCGGCGGCGTACACCCCCTTCCTCTACGGGGAGGAACTGGCTGGCCCATCCGTGCGTCCTGCCTGAACGAGACCCGGAATCGGCGCATGACGGTGGAGCCGCACCGGCTGGTCCACAGCCCGCGTCGCCCGCCCCGCCGCCTCCAGGCCCTGGAGACCTCCGGCACCCTCTTCCACGACGTCGACCTGCCCGCCGAACGCCTCGGCCACCACCTCCCCAACGCCACGTTCTGGCTGCGCGTCGCCCCCGCCCATCCGGAACGCGCCGGAGAAGAACCCGACCGCCACGACCAAGTCGCCTTCGCCGGCGCCACCAGCGGCGACCACAACCTGACGGCCATCGTCGTCTGCCGTGACGCCGATGACTTCTGCCGTCAGCGGCCGTACAAGCGTGAAGCCGTCAGCCGCGTACAGCGTGAAGGGGTGGGCCTGGGGAAAGAACGCCCCACGCCCACCCGATCCCAGCCGCTTACGGCAGTCCGCGGCGGCTAGCGCGGCGCGACCGCCTTCTCGGTGTCCTTCCGGCGGGACCGCTCGCGGACCAACGAGATCGCTATGACCACGGCGGCGACGAGCACCGAGAGCAGCACCTGGCTCCGGCCGCCGCCTTCCTTCTCGTCGGTGAGCATGTAGACGAGCACGAACGCGATCATCGCGATCGTCGCCCACGTCAGATACGGGAACAGCCACATTCGCACGACGAGCTTCTCCGGGCTCTCGCGCAGGATGATCCCCCGCATCCGCAGCTGCGAGAAGCAGATGACCAGCCACACGAAGAGTGCGACCGCGCCCGAGGAGTTCAGCAGGAACTGGAACACCGTGTCCGGCCACAGGTAGTTGAAGGCGACCGCGACGAAGCCGAAGACCACGGAGGCCAGGATCGCGGCCTGCGGGACACCCCGCTTGTTCGTCCGTACGAAGGATCGCGGGGCATCGCCGCGCTGCCCGAGGGAGAAGGCCATCCGGGAGGCGGTGTAGAGACCGGAGTTGAGACAGGACAGCACGGCGGTCAGCACGATGAAGTTCATGATCTCGCCGGCGTGCGGGATGCCGATCGAGTCGAGGGCCGCGACGTACGAGCCCTTCTCCGCGATCGCGGGGTCGTTCCACGGCAGCAGGCTGACCACGACGAGGATGGAGCCGACGTAGAAGACGCCGACCCGCCAGATCACGCTCCGGGTGGCCTTGGCCACCGCCCGCTGCGCGTCCGAGGACTCGCCGGCGGCGAGGGTGACGATCTCGCTGCCCATGAAGGAGAAGACGACCAGCAGGATGCCGGTGAGGATCGCGCCCGGCCCGTTCGGCAGGAAGCCGCCGTGCTCGGTGAGGTTGCCGAATCCCGTCGCGGCATGGTCGGAGCCGGGCAGCACTCCGAAGATCGCCAGCCCGCCGAGAACGACGAAGCCGGTGATGGCGACGACCTTGATGCCCGCGAACCAGAACTCGAACTCGCCGAAGGAGCCGACCGAGGCGAGGTTGGTGGCGGTGAGGACCATCATCACGATCAGGGCCCAGGCCCACTGCGGTACGGCCGGCACCCACCCCTCCAGGATCACGGCGCCTGCGGTCGCCTCCACGGCGAGTACGACGACCCAGAAGAACCAGTACAGCCAGCCGATCGAGAACCCGGCCCAGCGGCCGAGCGCCCGGTCCGCGTAGGCGGAGAAGGAGCCGGAGGTCGGGTTGGCCGCGGCCATCTCGCCCAGCATCCTCATCACGAAGACGACGAGGGCGCCGACCAGGGCGTAGGACAGCAGGATGCCGGGCCCGGCGGCGGCGATACCGGAGGCGGAGCCCACGAAGAGACCGGCACCGATCACCCCGCCGATGGCGATCATGGACAGATGGCGGTTTTTGAGACCGGCCTGCAGACCTGCCTGCTGCTCCGGAGGCTGACCACTGGTGGGCGGAGCGGTTTCTTGGGCCGGAGAATCAGGGGGACGTGTAGTCATGTCGACATCCATGGGTGGTTGGGAGTGCCGTGCGGGGCGTGGCTGCCCGGATCGCCGGATCGCCTCGGTGGCGGGGACGAGCGGGGCGGGCATGCACAGGAAGAGGTAGGGAGAGGGGCGGTCAGGGCACTGACGATTCCCGCAAGCGTTGATGGTGCCGTTCGCGGTATCCGGATGCCGTGCTGGTGACGGGGTCGTCACCGCACGTCCGCGTTTCGTTCCGCCTCCTCGTGGGAGGTGGGCCGCATCACTTGCGGAAATGGATTTGCGCAAGCGTATGGGGGGTCATGGGGCTACAGGTTTGTGAAGGCTGAACAAACTCGGCCTCGATAGCTGTATGTCCGTCCAATGCGGAACCGGGTCAGCCGGTGGGAGGCAGCCGCAGTTGGAGCATGGCCAGCAGACGCTGGTCGGGTCGACTGAGATCGAGGCCGGTCAGCTCCTCGGCCCGGCGAAGGCGGTAGCGCAGCGTGTTGGGGTGCACATGGAGCTGGGCCGCGGCCGCCCGCATGTCACCGAAGGAGTTCAGGTACGTCAGGAGGGTCTCGGCGAGCCGGCCCCGGTGCCGGCGGTCGTGCGAGACCAGGGCGGTCAGGCGTGGATCCCGTATCTCGGGGTGGGCGGCAAGCAACGTCAGCAGCTCGCTGACCAGCACTTCCGCCTGGATGTCCGGCAGCGCGGCGACCGCGGCGGACACACCGGCACTGACCATGGCGTCGAGGATGCGGTCGGCCTCGCGACGTGAGTCGGGGACGTCCCCGAGGCTCGGCACCAGGCAGCCGACCGAGCCGCGCAGCGGCAGGCCCAGGTGGCGGCGCGCGGCGTCGGTGATCTCCTGGGCCCAGCCGCGCAGCGTGTCCGTGTCGATGCCGCGGGGCAGCTGGGGCAGGAGCACGTAGATACGGGGATCGACCTGAGTGACCAGGGCGCTGCGGTGCCGGGCGGCGATGTGTACGGAGACCAGGTTGGTGACCTCGGTGTGGGTCAGCTCCGGTGCGGCCACGACCTCCGGGGTCTCGTACGCCTCGGTGGTCCCGTAGGAGAAGCCCAGCACGGCGGCCGGGCGGGTGGCGTCGAATCCCAGATGGGTGGCCAGCGGCTGCGGTCCGGTACTCCCGTCCAGGAGTCCGGCCAGGAGGGTCCGGGTGAGCGTCACGTCGTCCGAGAGCTCCCGACGACGGCGTACGAGATGGAGCGCTGCGACCCGGGCGGCACCCAGCAGTGCCTGCTGCGAGCGTTCGGACAGCGGAGTCGAGCCCTCCTGCACCCAGATGGTGCCCAGCTGCCGGTCGCCGGACCGGATGGCCACCGCGAGCCGGCGGCGGATTCCCAGCTCCGGATGACTGTCGATACCGATCACCTCGTCGCTGGAGTGCAGGTGCTGGAACACGCCCCACTCGCGCAGCTTCGCCAGATACCCCTCCGGTCCCTGCCAGCCGAGGATGGAGCGCCGCCGCAGGTCGTCCGCCTCGTCGGAGTCGGTGGTGCGGGAGTAGGCCAGCACCCGGTGGGCGGCGTCCTCGATGCTGACGATGCCGCTGGTGAGGATGGCGGTGGTCTGGGCGAGCGAGAACAGGTCGCCCTCCTCGGCCCCTTTGCCGGGGTCGCCGAGCGGTGCGTCGTCGAGGGCGGCCCGGGCCAGCGCGTTCACCTGCTCCCAGCGTGCTTCGCCGCGCAGTGAGAGCAGGGCGACCCCCGCCTCGGCAGCGGTCTCGCTGAGCGCCTCGGCCTGGCCGGGCCCGTCCAGCTTGACCACGACGGCGGCGGCTGCGTCCCGCCCGGCGGCCCGCAGCGCGGGAAAAGCGGCCCGGCCGCGGGCACCGATGACGAGGACCAGCTCGCCCGGCTGCGCGGTCGGCGGATCCTCGGGATCGAGCAGCGCGACCCCACGGATCTCGACGTCCAGCCCCGCGGGAGCGGCCTGCACCTCCACCAACGAGTCCCCCAACGCCATCAGCAACTGACGCAGGCTGATGCTCGCTGCGGGGGGTACGAGGGGTGCGGGGTGAGATACCGCGGCCGGATCCATGATCGTCGCCTCTGCTGGGAGCCACGCCGGAGCCTCTGATGCTATCCGCAGGGGCGACGGGGAACGCACAGCAGATGGTGGCCCCTCTCCCCCATCCATCACTTCTTCTGCTTCTTAGGGCCACCGCCGTACACCAACAGGGACAGGCCGGCGGTGGCGGAATCCGGGCTCACGGTGTCGCCCGTGGCCGTCCACGCCACGCCCGTTGGTCAGTTCGCGGATGCGCGCGGGCACCGCCGTCCCTCCACCGGACCGTGAGGCCACCGGCACGCAGACCGCCGACAGCGAAGCCGGGCTGCCCTTCACCGTGCTGCCGACCGGCCGTAGAGCGGAGCGGATGCGGGCCCAGCATGCCCTGGTCCACGGCCTGTTGAGCGAGGGTATGGGCTTGCGGGCCATCGCCCGTCACCTGGGCTGGGGGCGGCACACCGTTCAGCGGTACGCACGGGCGGACCGCTGGCAGGACATGGTCACCGGACGCCGAACGCGTTCCAGCCGCCTTGACGTGCACCAGCCCTACCTGCAAGGACGCATCGACGAATCCGATGGCGCGATCACCATCAAGGAACTGCGCGAAGAACTCGCCGGCCGTGGCCACCGGGTGCCCTACAGCAGTCTGCGTGACTGGGCCCGCAGCCGCCTGGAGTGGCCCGACGCACCGGCTCCGGCCTCCGCGGGGCCGTCCGTGCGCACCGTCGTCGGCTGGATCACCCGCCACCCCGACACCCTCACCGAAGACGAAACCACCCAACTCAAGGCGGTCCTCGACACATGTCCTGAGCTGGATCAAACCTACCGACTTGTACGGGACTTCGCTCAGATGCTCGCCCGGCGCACCGGCGCCGACCTGCCGGACTGGATCAGTGCCGCCCGCACCACACGGCTCCCCGGGATCACCGGATTCGCTCACGGGCTCACCACCGACCTGGAAGCCGTGATCGCCGGACTCACCGTGCACTGGAGCTCCGGCGGCACCGAGGGGGCCGTGAACAGGGTGAAAAAGATCAAAAGGCAGCTCTACGGCCGGGCCGGATTCGAACTGCTTCGCAAGATGATCCTGCTCCGGTGACCCTCAGCGATCACTCCCCAAGAAGTCGTAAGTGCGGTGAGAGTCACGCTTCAACGCCATGGATTGCGGTGGATACCGTCGAGGTCGATGCGCGCTGTGGGGTACGGGCAACGAGTCCTCACATCCCTTACGTCGAAGTAGCGACTGCTGTTACGGTTTCGCCGTTTCTACTGGTCAGCAGGTTGTCCAGTTCGACGATGACGAGGATCATGTGGGCTCGGGCAGGACATCCCTGAGTCAGCGTTCGCCAGCGAGGGGGCTCAGTGCAGACATCATCGAGGGGGCGGACGGTGGTACGCGCTGTCGGCAGACCGATAAGGTGGTTGAAAGAGAATCACAGCGATAAACGTAATCCGGCATCAATACTCAATCGAGCTGTAATTGATCTCAATATTGAGATTGACGTAACGCACTCTCGGGCCCTGCTTCAGAAGGTTCATAGGTTCAATAAGGAAGATCCGGCGTTCTTCGCAGCGGTCGGCCTGATAGGCATAACAGGTGGGGTTTTCCGCGCCCTCGGACCGACCTTGATATGGGTCGCGGATGCCGCCGATTCGATGGGCATCGGGAGGCTGGCTCATTCTGCGTACCGGTACGGCCACCTAATTGAAGCAGCAAGCGACGGTCCCGTGAGCGCGAGTAAATCGTTAGCGATAGCCATTACGCTTGGATTATTACTCTCTGGCGCGATAGCGATTCTCGTCCTCGTGTTCCTCGGTCGTTGGTCACCGACCCACAGGTACGCGTTGAACGTAAGCATCGCGCACGCGCTTTCCGCCTGCGCGACTTTGCAGCAGCGGCCGGCGCTTCTCAAAAAAGTAGCCACCATTCGTCGCATCGATCAGTTCTGCTGTCGGGTGGAGAGAAATATTCTCCGGGTGCCCTATCGGAGGGGGACAATACCCCGTCGATCTCCTCGGCGCGCATCGGTGGCGCACCATGCTTCTTTGGTTGCTGGAGCTCTCCGCATGCAGCTGAGAGAATTGGATCGTGACCCGGATGTAGCGTCCAGTAAACTTTCCGCTATGCTTGCCGAAATCGGCGAACAGTACGCGAAAGGAAGAATCGGCGCCCTTCTCGATGAAGAAGCTCTGGTCGATGTCGTTCCCGTTTCAAAGGCCAGAACAACCTTGCGCGAGTCCGTTCATGTCGCAGCAGTGATCCTTTCGGCATTGGCTGCAACACTGATCGCTAACGCCTTGATGCCGGAAAGTGTCGTATCAGATAGTCTGCGCCCCTGGTTCTTGGTCGGCACTGCGGCCGTCTCGGCGATTTTGATCGGGGGCTGGCCCCGGGTCTCTCGGCTTCTTGAAGTGTTTCCGGGAAAATAGCACTGCTCTTCATTTGCAGCGATTACTCATCACACTGAGGCAGCGCCAGATGCCCTCTTCATCCCGATGCCGCCCTGGCCATGATTAGGTTGCCTCGGTATGGGCGATTCCGGTCCATGAGGTGATCGTGCCAGGCGGAAGCTGCGATGCGCAGGGGGATGGGACGATGCGGCAGAACCTTGAGTTCCTGCGCCGACGTACGCGGCGTCACTCGAGCCCACTCCCTCGCCATCGAACCCGGCGTGGCTGGTGTGATTACGGCGTCGGAGCCGTCTTGGATAACGCCGTTCTCCGGACTGAGCCCGCGCCAGTTCGACAAGTTGGTGACCGCACTGCGGCGTGAGGGTGCCGACACGGTTCGCCGGGGACGGCCTTGGAGTCTGAACCTGGAGGACCGGGTGCTATTGGTCGTGGCCTACTGGCGTACGAACTTGACGATGCGCCAGCTGGCCCCGCTGTTCGGGGTCTCGAAGTCCGCGGCGGACCGGATCGTTCGCCAAGGACTCCGTGCTGATCGTGGACGGCATCCTGGTGCCCACCCGCGACCACGAGGTAGCCGAGCAGTCGAAGAATTACCGGTACTCCACCAACCACCAGGTCGTCGTCGACGCCGACACCCGCCTGGTGGTTGTGGTCGGCCGACCACTGCCGGGCAACCGCAACGACTGCAAGGCATGGGAGGAATCCGGCGCCAGGGCCGCAGTCGGCCGCACCACCACGATTGCCGACGGCGGTTATCCGGGCACCGGACTCGTCATGCCCCACCGGCGCCGCAAGGGCGAAGACCTGCCCGACTGGAAAGTGGCGCACAACAAGTCGCACAAACAGGTCCGCGCCCGCGTGGGACACGTCTTCGCCCGGATGAAGTCCTGGAAGATACTCCGAGACTGCCGCCTCAAAGGCGACGGCGTCCACAACGCCATGCTCGGCATCGCCCGCTTGCACAACCTCACCCTCGGCGGATAGCCGGACGGCCTTCAGCGCACACCCGAAGATCATTTACGGGACAACCCTTAGCAGAGGTGCTCGGGCCTCGCGGCAAGAACAGGTACCGGGCCGCGAGCGCGGGTCGGCGCCGCTCTCGGCGGAGGCAACTACTGAAGTTGAACGCGTGATGTCGTTCAGTCATGTGTGATCAGGGGGTGTCCTGGTCCCAGCTGCGACTCGGTCCACGACTACGCCGTCTACGTCGAGCTCAACGTCTGGGTCCGCACTACCTCTGACGGGTCAGCATCCTCGGTCGTAGATCGCCCGCAGCCACGGTTCCCTGACGGCTGGCATCCGCGCGAGCGTGTACCGGAACGCCTCCCCGGACGGCTGGAACGGGTACCACGGGTGCTGCGGCAGCGGGTCGTCCCGCTCCACACCTGCCGGCAGCCCGCCGACCACCGGCAGCCGGGTCCGGTGTGGTGGGAAGGCGAGCTCGGCCCAGAGCGCGGCATCCATAGGTACCGGCACCGCCCCGGCACGCGGCTGCCACATGTCTCCGGTCTGCGGATGGACCGGCACCAGCACCAGGTCAGTGGTCGGCTCGCCGAATCCCGGTCCCGCCAGGTCCAGCCGCTTCGCACCTTCCCCAGCGGGCAGCAGCGCGCCGAGTGCCCGGCCGAGGAGCTCCGCGACCGGCCCGGGCGCCACCTCGACCGGCGTGCCCCCGGCGGCCACCACCACCTGGGCGAGGGCCACGCCCGCCGGGATGTCCCGGTACTCGCTCAGCCGGTGCCACAGCGCGCCGGTCGCCAGCAGCTCCGCCCAATCCATGATCGGCCGCTCCGGCGGGCCGGGCAGCCGCACTACCGCCTGCGGGACGAGCCGGACGACCTGCCAGCACCCGCAGTCGTCCATCCTCGTTCCAACCAGCAGATCGCAGCCCAGGCAGGCAAGGTTGGGCCCGTCCCTCCCGTCGATCCCCATGCAGTAGCCCCCGGCCCGCCCGAGGATCAGCCCGGTGCCGCGCATGTCGCCGGGCGCGAGGAGGACGGTGTCCGACGGTCCGTTGGACAGCGCGCCGAACGGCGCGAAGCGCCCCCGCTCCGCCGCCTCGTGCGCCCCGACCTCGTCCCACTGCCGCCACGGCGGCCCGTACGGCGCAGGGTCGACGGCGTAGGAGCCGGCCTCCAGCAGTGGCGGGTGCAGCGTCTCCCAGTGGGTGTCGGCCAGGTGGATCGGCAACGCCACCTCCGACACCGCCGCCGTCAGGACCGCACCGCAGCCCGCACACCCGAACACCGCCAAGCTGTCCCCTCCCGCCCTCGAAGTCCCTGCATCCCACCAAGCAGGCGGACCGGGGAGCAAGGGGTTTTCAGACGACGCTAAACGCCCCACGGATAGGCAGAGCGGGCGTCGACGTCCCGGTCGCAGCATCAGGAAGCCGGAAGCCGCGCCGGACTGAGCCGCTGAACGTGATTCGTACTGTCTCCACCGATCGCTCGCTGACCCGCAATGCAGTAGCGATCTCCCGGTTCTTCTCCCCGCCCTCGAAGCGTTCCACGGCCTGCAACCGGATCCGCTCCCTCGCGGCCCTCCCTGCATCGGTCAACCCACCGCCCTGCGCGTATCTCACACCCAACGGCTACCGAAGCCGTGGTGCCGCTGTCAGGCAAACGGCTCCGACATCACTCAATCAAGTTCAGTAGCGTGCGCTCCTCGTTCGCCCGGCCCGTGCGCCCAGGACGCGTGAAATGCAGGCGCTCTCCAAGGGGCGGACAGTGGAGAGAGAACCTGTCCCGCGAGCGCCTGAGGAGGGAGCAGCGACATGCTGCATCGACTGGTCGGAGACCTCATGACCACGGCCGTGGTGAGTGTGCGGCGGGACATGGGCTTCAAGGACATCGTCCAGCACCTCACGGAGCACGACATCACTGCGGTGCCCGTCGTCGACGATCAAAGCCGCCCGATCGGCGTGGTGTCGGAGGCGGACCTGCTGCGCAAACAGGAAAGCCAGGCGGATCCGGGCGGACACCTGACCGCCGCGCATCTGCTACCCACAGAAAGCGCCAAGGCCCACGCGCTGACCGCCGAGGAGTTGATGACAAGCCCCGCCGTCACGGCGCGGCCCCAGTGGTCGGTCGTGGAGGCGGCTCGTGCCATGGCCCGCCATCACGTCAAGCGGCTACCCGTCGTTGACGACGTCGGCCGGCTGGTGGGCATCGTCAGCCGTGATGACCTACTGCACGTCTTCCTGCGGCGAGACGTCGCCATCCAGGAGGAGATCACGACGGATGTGCTGACCCGAACCCTCGGCCTGCCATCCGGCGAGGTCACCGTCCGGGTCGCCGACGGACGGGTGACGCTCAGCGGCACCGTGCCGCAGGAAAGTCTCATCCCCATCGCAGTACGCCTCTCCGAGAGCGTCGATGGTGTCGTCGACGTCACGAAACACCTCCGCGCCGAGAACTAGACCACAGCCGGTGCACCAGGGCGGTGACCCTCAGCCTGCTCCATGACCGGCTGGCGAATCGGCCGGTTCGGCTGGCCGAACGCTGGGAAGCCCACAGAGACCGCATGCCCGTCAGGTCGTCCGTCACAAGTCCTTGTCCCTCGCCCGGGAGTCACCAGACGAAGCTGCCTTCGAACTGGAGTCGATGATCACCGGCCGGTCCGAGTGAGCAGCCAGGTGCAGCCCCCGGGCCCCCGGTCCCCGGGAACAAAGCCTCCCGAACTCCTGAGAGGTCGCGAACCGAGTATCAGCATTTCAGCACCGGCCGCCTCTCGGAGGAGCACCTTGCGCGGATCCCCCTCCAACTGGACCTCCAGGATGTCCAGCTCGCTGTGGACCATGTCCCGCTGAGCCTGTTCAGAGATCAGCCGGGACTCCCCTTCCCGCGGCGCGGCGGTCGAGACCGGTGTTGTCTCCCCGGAGGGACGGTCCGCACTCAAATGCACCAAGGACAGCGGAAGATTACGGTACAAGGCTTGCCGCGCCGCCCAGTCCGCCGCCGCCAGGCCGGCCGGCGAACCATAGTTTGCTGCGACGCGCCGATTCATGTGGTCTTCCCCTTTCGATAGGGGTGTCATCGGCGCCAGCTGCGTCCGCACGTCGCAAGCCGACTCCCCGTACGGACAACGTCGTCGCAATGCCGGCGCTCCCATACCAGCCTCCCTGCCCCGCCCACAGGACGCCGGCGCCGACCGGATCCGTCGGGACGGGCGAAGCGCTGCCAACCATCCCGCAGCGAGGCCGCCACTGCTGTCCACAAGGGAAGTGCACCAGCAGCTCAAGAGCCGGGCGCCCCCTTGTCCAACTGCAACCAGTGACCGATCCGGTGACCTGCTGCCGGTGCTGCCCGCCGCGGCCCTGGCCATGGTCACGGCGGCCACCAAGCTTGAAGCCACCGCGCACAGCGGCATCGGGAATCCGTCACGAACCGCCCTGCCGTCATGGCCGCTCCCTTGCTCGTACGACGGCGACGGGACAGTGCGCGTGGTGCAGCAGTGCCTGGCTGACCGAGCCGAGCAGCAGGCCCGTGAAGCCGCCATGGCCGCGGGCGCCGACCACGACGAGCTGCGCGTCGCGGGTCGCCTCGATCAGGGCCGGGCGAACACGGGATCGCACCAGGCGCCGCTCCACGGCGAGCCGGGGATGGCGCTCCTGCCACGGGGCCAAAGTCTCGTCCAGCAACTGCTGCTCCTCCTGGCGGAGCCGCTCGATGTCCACCACCGCGTTCAGAGGATCACCAGGGCCCTCGTAGGCCCGCTCGCTCCGGGTGTTCCAGACGTGCAGCGCCACCAGGCCCACGCCGCGCAGCGACGCCTCGGCGAAGGCGAACTCGACGGCGGCCTCGCCCCCCGGTGAGCCGTCGACCGCCAGGAGCACGGGACCGCTCGGGTCAGGCCCGCCGCGCACCACCAGCACCGGGCAGCGGCCGTGCGCGGTCAGATGCACGGCGGTGGAACCGAGCAGCAGGCTGCCGAACGCCCCGAGGCCTCGGCTGCCGACCACGACGAGCGAGGCGGTCCGCGACTCGATCTCCAGCACCATCAGCGGCTCGCCGACGGTGACCTCGCGCGTCACGTCCACCTGCGGCACGGCTCTGCGGGCTCGCTCCTCAGCCTCGATCAGCGTGCCGTCCACCAACTCCCGCACCCCCGCCATCGCCGGATTCCACGGGGGTCCGCCGGGCGGCAGATGCATCGACGGCCACCCGAAGGCGTGCACCAGCCGCAGTCCCACGCCGCGCAGCCCGGCCTCACCTGCCGCAACCTGCACCGCCTCGAAGCTTGACGGCGAGCCGTCCACTCCCACGACGACCGGGTCCATCACGGCACCTCCATAACCCGGCGGCAGACCGATCCGGCCCGCCGCCGACCGCCCCCTCTCCCTCCTTCCAGGCTCCACCAGGCTGCGACGCCCCGCATCAAGTGGCCGCACATCGCGCGGTCGGCCGGCTCGGCCACTCGGCCTGGCACCGCAAAGCCACGAACCGCCGGATCAGCCCCCGCGAGGCCGTGACGTGGCGGCTCCCGACGGCTGGGGTCACGCTGGAAGGACAGTTGAAGGACGGCGGCACGGGAATCTGCTGGAGGTGGCATGAGCGGTGCGCGCGGGCGTGAGCCGGTCGTCGTGGGTGTCGACCCCGATCCCTCGAAGCGGCTGGCACTCGCCTGGGCCGCCGACGAGGCGGAACGCCGTGGCCTGCCGGTGCGGCTCGTCCACGCCCAGGGTATGCCGACGGGTGGATACCGCACGGGCGAGGCACGGCCGTCCTGGGAGGAGTGGAACCGGACTCTGCACGAAGCGGGTGCCGAGGTACTCAAGGAGGCGGTCGCCTTCGTCGAGTTCCGGCAGCCGACGGTGGACGTGTCGACGCTGCTGGCGGAAGGAGAGCCCGCGTGGGTTCTGCGCGAGGAGGCGCGGAACGCCTCGCTGGTCGTGGTGGGTTCCTGGCACCTGAGTACCCGGCGCGAAATGTTCAGCTCCGCCTCCGTGGCGATGCCTGTCTCCGCCCACGCTCCCTGTCCGGTCGTCGTCGTTCCGGAGCCAGAGCACATCACCCAGGAGCCCGCGTACTTCGTCGTCGGCGTGGACGGCAGTCCGCACGCGGCCGCGGCGGTGGACGTGGCGTTCGAGGAGGCGGCCCTGCGCGGAGCGACCCTCAGGGCCCTGTACGTGTGGCATCCGCCGCTCCTCGGTGTCCTGGACGAGGACGCCGCTGTGCGGGAGTGCCGCCGGGTGCTGTCCGAGACGGTCGCGGGCCGGACCGCGAGGTACCCGGGAGTGGAGTTGCACCACCAGGTCGTCCTCGGCCACCCGGTGCGGGTCCTGACGGAAGCCTCGGAACACGCGCTGGGCCTGGTCGTGGGAACCCGCGGGCACGGAGGTTTCACGGGCATGCTGCTGGGCTCGGTGAGCCAGGGAGTGTTGCACCACGCCCACTGCCCCGTCATCACGGTCCCGGTGTGAGACGCCGAACGGCGCCATCCCCTGCCCCGTACGGCCCTGGTGACGCCGGACGGCCCGTTCCACGATGAGAGGGCGCTGCCGCTCAGGGGCGGCACACCGGCCGGACGGCCGCCGAACTCACTGGAGTCCGTGATGGAAGCCTCACGCAAGGCCCTCCGCGCGATCCGACCGGCTCCGCCGGAACCTAGGGCCTCGGCGCCGTACGGGTTCGGATGATGCGCGCCGGTACGGACCCGCTGGTACCAGGCGGAGGGACGGACGCGGTGGTCGACGCCACGTCCGGTTCCGGTCCGCGTCCTCCGGTACGGGAACTCACCGCCGGTGAGGTGTTCACCGATCTGGGCACCTCACGGCGCGGCTTATCGGCGGATCGGGCACGGGCGGGGCTGGAGCGGTACGGGGCCAACGAAATGCCGCGTACGAGGCGCCGCCCCGTGTGGCGGCAGCTGGGGGCACAGTTCACGGACCTCTTCGCGGTCGTGTTGGTCGTCGCGTCGGGGATCACTTTCCTGGCCTACTGGCTGGAAGAGCCGCGTGACGTGGGCACTCTTCAGCTCGCGGTGGCGATCCTGGGCGTCGTGGTGCTGAACGCCGCCATCGGCTTCGCGCAGGAGTACTCGGCCGAGCGGACGGCCCAGGCGCTGGAGGCGATGGTGCCCCACGCCTGCCGGGTGCTGCGCGGCGGCAGGCGGCTGGAGGTGCCCGCCCGGGACCTGGTGCCGGGCGACGTGGCGGTGCTGGAGGCCGGGGACGCCGTGCCGGCGGACTGCCGGGTGGTCGAGGCGCACGAGCTGGCGGTGAACAACGCGCCGTTGACCGGGGAGAGCAACCCTGTGAGCTGTACGGCCGATCCGGTGTCGGCCGGGTCGCCGCGGGAAGCCCGCAACTGCGTCTTCATGGGAACCGACGTCGTCGCCGGATCCGGACGCGCCGTGGTCTACGCCACCGGTGCGACGACCGAGTTCGGGCGGATCTACCGGCTGGCCGCGGCGGCCCCGCGGCAGAAGACCCCGCTGCAGCACCAGGTGGCCTCCATGGCCCGGCGGGTGGCGGGAGCGGCCCTGGCGATCGGTGCCCTGATGTTCGCCGTACGGCTGCCCACCGGGGAGTCCGTGGTGACCCTGTTCGTGTTCGCGCTGGGGGTGATGGTCGCACTGGTGCCGGAAGGACTGCCCGCCACCCTCTCGGTGTCGCTGGCGATCGGTGTACGGCGGATGGCGCGCCGCCATGCTCTGATCAAGCAGCTGCTGGCGGTGGAGGCGCTCGGGTCGACCACGGTGGTGTGCACCGACAAGACCGGGACGCTCACGCAGGCCGAGATGACCGTCACCCGGGTGTGGGCGGGGGATGCGACGCACGCAGTGACCGGTGTGGGATACGCCCCTGGCGGGGAGGTCGCCGACGCGGCGCCGGTGCGCGAGCTGCTCCGGGTGGCGGTCCTGTGCTGCAACGCCCGGCTGGTCCCGCCCGACGGCGTGCAGCACTGGCGGGTGCTCGGCGACACCACGGAGGGCGCGCTGCTCGTCGTCGCGGCCAAGGCCGGTCTCGACGTCGGCGCAGAGGAGGCTGTGGCTCCGCGAGTCACCGAGTTCCCCTTCGACTCGGACCGCAAGCTGATGACCACGGTGCACAAGAACGGCGTGGGCTACCAGGCGTGCGCCAAGGGAGCGCCGGCGGAACTGCTGGCGCGCTGCGCCGAGATGGAGTGGGAGGGGCGGAGCGGGCCGCTGACAGAGCAGGACCGGGCGACAGTGCTCGCGGCGAGTGACGCGCTGGCGTCGCAGGGGCTGCGGGTGCTGGCCGTCGCGCGGCGGGAGCTGGACGGGCCCCACCCCGCACAGGACGAGGCCGAGTCGGGACTGACGTTCCTGGGACTGGTCGGCATGCTGGACCCGCCGCGTCCGGAGGTCACCGACGCGGTTGCCGCCTGCCGCCGGGCCGGCATCCGCATCGTCATGGTCACCGGCGACCACCCGCTCACTGGGGAGGCGGTGGCCCGGCGGGTCGGGATCGTACGGGGGCCGGATCCGGTCGTGGTGACGGGCGCCCGGCTCGACGCGATGGACGAGGAGGCGCTCGACACGCTGCTCGGCCAACCCTCCGAGCTGTTGCTGTGCCGGGTCAGCCCCGAGCACAAGATGCGCGTGGTCACCGCCTTCCAGCGGCGCGGCGAGGTCGTGGCGGTCACCGGGGACGGCGCGAACGACGCCCCGGCGCTCAAACACGCCGACATCGGCGTGGCGATGGGGGCGTCGGGCACCGACGTTGCCCGGGAGGCGGCCTCGATGGTGCTCCTGGACGATTCGTTCGCGTCCATCGCCACCGCGGTGCGGCTGGGCCGGTCCGTCTACCAGAACATCCGCAAGTTCCTGGTCTACGTCTTCAGCAGCAACATCGGCGAACTCGGCCCGATCCTGGCGGCGACGTTCACCGGGTTCCCACTGGTGCCCATCAGCGCGGTGCAGATCCTGGCGATCGACCTGGGCTCGGACGTGCTGCCCGCCCTGGCGCTGGGCGCGGAGCGTCCCGAGCCGGACGTGATGGACCGCCCGCCGCGCTCCAGGCGCGAGCGGCTGTTCTCCTCCGCGGTGGTGGGGCGCATCCTGTTCCTGGGCGGTATCCAGGCGCTCGGCGTGTGCACCGTGTTCTTCTGGCACATCCATTCCTCCGGAGTTCCCTTCGACGACTTCACCGAGGACAATCCCGTCTACCGGGAGGCCGTCACGCTGGCCCAGGGCGCGATCGTGTTCAGCCAGTTCTTCATCTCGCTCGCCGTGCGCACCGACCGCCAGAGCATCCTGAAAGTGGGACTGCTCTCCAATCCGGCCCTGCTGGCGGCCGGCGGCTTCGGCATCGCCCTCATGGCCGCGATCAGCTATGTACCGCTGCTCCAGGCCGTCTTCAACACCGCCCCGCTCGACGCCGCCGACTGGGCGGTACTGGCCGGGCTCGGGACCCTGCCCCTGATCGCGGACGAGGTCCGCAAGTGGTGGCTGCGCCGCCGCGCCGACCACCGGAAGGGAGCGCAACAGTGAAGGTGATCGTCGTCGGCTGCGGACGTGTGGGCGCCACCCTCGCCGGTCTGCTCGCCTCCGAAGGGCACGACGTGCAGGTCGTCGACCGGCGTCCCAAGGCGGCCCGGCGGCTGCCCGACAGCCCCCGCATCAGCTTCCACGAGGGCAACGGCTACAGCCGCTCCGTCCTCGAGGCCGCCGGTATCGAGCACGCGGACGCCTTCGTCGCCGTCACCTCCGGGGACAACAGCAACATCGTCAGCGCGCGCACGGCGAAGGAGACCTACCGGGTACCGAACGTCCTCGCCCGCATCTACGACCCCCGACGCGCCGACATCTACCGCGAACTCGGCATCCCCACCATCACCAGCGTCCGCTGGACGGTCCACCAGATCCACCAAATGCTGCTGCACCGCCACCTCTCCCCCGAAATCAGCTTCGGCAACGGCGAGACCCTGCTCTACCGCTCCGAACTGCCGGCCTATCTGACCGGGCGGCCGCTGACCGAGTTCGAGGTCGACGGCGAGATCCGCGTCGTCGAGGTCACCCGCGCCGGCCGCTCCCTGATCCCCACGCACAGCACGCCCGCGCGGGCAGGCGACCTGGTCACCTTCGCCGTCGCCGCGACCGCGCTCAGCAGGCTGCGCGGCTTTCTCGACAAGGAGCTGGGCACGTGAACGTGATCATCGCCGGGGCCGGACGGCTCGGCACCCAGATCGCCCAGGTGCTCGCCGCCGCCCACAACGAGGTGACGCTGATCGACGCCGACGACGACCGCGTCGCCGAACTCGAGGGGCGCGTCCCGGTGCGGCTGATCGCCGGGGACGCGTGTGAACCCACCCTTCTGGAACACGCCGGCGCTCTCACCGCCGACCTCCTCATCGCCACCACCGGGGACGACGAGGACAACCTCGTCATCAGCCTGCTCGCCAAACGGCAGTTCTCGGTGCCCCGCGTGGCCGCCCGGTTCAACGACGCCGACAACGCCTGGCTGTTCGACGGGCGTTGGGGCGTCGACGTCGCCGTCCCCGCCGCCACCCCGCTGATCTCCCTCATCGAGGAGGCCACCGGGGCCACCGACACGGTCGCCCTGCTGCGGCTCAGCAAAGCCGGCGTCGACGTCATCGAAACGGCCATCACACCGCAGTCCAGGACGGCGGGCCGTGCCCTGGGCGACGTCCCGTTGCCCGAAGGCACGGTCGTCGCCACGATCGTCCGCGACGGACAACCGACCGTGCCGGATCCGGCGGTGCGGCTCCGACCCGGTGACGAGATCCTGCTCGTCTCGCACAACGCGACCGAGCATGAGATCCACGCGGCGTTCCAGTGAACGGTCACCGCTCGGGGCTCCGAGCCGCCCAGCGCCGCCGGACGCCGTCCTCGTGCTCGGCCTGCTCCAGGGCGAGGTCGGCCCGGTCGAGCGCCTCCCGCAGGCGGGGAATCCAGTGGCGCCGTAGGGCGCGGACCCGGTGCCGGGTGCTGATGACCTCGGCGCCCAGCAGTTCGGCGGCAGCATGAGCGGCGGCGTACTCGCCGCCGGCGCGCAGGGCACGGCCGTAGGCCGCTTCGGCGTGCACGAGGGCGGTGTTCGTGGGAGCGGCGGCGGTGGGTGATCGGGCGGGTACGGACACAGCGGCCGCCGCGGGGTGGCGTACCCCCATGGAGGTGGTCCAGCGCAGTGTGACCTCGGCGGGACCGATACCCGCGGTGGCCGCGTCGAGGGCCTGTTCCCCGCCCAGGAAGAGCCCCCTCAGTAGCAAGTTCTCGGCCTCGGACAGCAAGTCCCGCCAGGCGCGGGCGGCTGACCTCTCCGCGCTCAGCAGCCGCTCGTGCTCGGAGCGCAGGATACGGAGCTTCTGCTCCAGCAGGTCGGCTCCGCGTTCGGCGACATCGAGGCTGTGCCGCAGTCGCAGCCGTCCCGCCCGACCGGGCGGCACACGGCGGGCGCCGGTCATCGGGACGCCTCCACGTCCGGTGCGTCCTTCGCCCCGTGGGCGTCGAGGAGCCCGGTGGGGAGCATGGAGAGCTGGCTGCGGGGCAGTGTGAGCAGGGCCCGCCAGCCGCGTTCGAGCGAGTCGGCGAGGCTGCGGGACTCGTCACTGCGCTGGTCGGCGAAGTCCCTCAGGAACGCCTCCTCGAAGTCGAGGTAGCGGCGGTCGGTGGAGCTCAGCGCCGCCTGGCCGACCAGGTCCGCGAGATCACGGACCTGCCGGGCTCGTGCCAGGGCGGCGAGCAGCTGGGCCGCGACGTCGAGGTGGTCGTCGCGGGTACGGCCGGGGCCGGCGCCCTTGCGCATCAGCCGGGAGAGTGAGGACAGGGCGTCCAGCGGCGGGTACACACCCCGCGCGTGGGTCTCCGGCGAGAGCACGATCTGTCCCTCGGTGATGTAGCCGGTCAGGTCGGGCACGGGATGGGTGATGTCGCCCGCGGGCATGGTGAGCACCGCAGCACGGTGACCGAGCCCGGTCGCCCGCGAATGCGTCCGCAGCGCTCGTACAAGGAGGCCAGGTCGCTGTAGAGGTAGCCGGGGTAGGCGCGGCGAGCGGGGATCTCCCCGCGGGCGGCGGAGACCTCGCGCAGGGCTTCGGCGTACGTCGTCATGTCGGTCATCACCACCAGGACGTGCCGTCCCTCGGTGAAGGCGAGGTGCTCGGCGACGGTGAGCGCGATGCGAGGGGTGAGGATCCGTTCGATCACCGGGTCGTCGGCGGTGTTCAGCAGCAGGACCAGTTCCCCGGCCGCGGACCGTTCCTCCAGGACGTCACGTACGAAGGAGGCGTCGGCGTGCGTCAGCCCCATGCCCGCGAAGACGACACTGAACGCCTCTCCGCCGACGGTGGCCTGCGCGGCGATCTGGGCGGCCAGCTCCAGATGCGGCAGCCCGGCCACCGAGAACACCGGCAGTTTCTGCCCCCGTACCAGCGTGGTCAGGGCGTCGACGGCCCCGACACCGGTGAGCACCGGTTCGGACGGCGGCTCACGTCGCACCGGGTTGACGGGGGCACCGCCCACCTCGGCCTGGTGGGAGCCGAATATGGGTGGCCCGTCGTCGACGGGGGCCCCGCGGCCGTTGCAGACGCGGCCGAGCCAGTCCGTGCCGACCGGGACGCGCAGCGGGCTGCCCGAGAAGACCGCGCGGACGCCCTGCGGGTCCATGCCCGCGGTGCCCTCCAGCACCTGGACGACCGCCAGGCCGCGGTCGGCGTCCAGCACCACGCCGTGGCGCCGTTCGCCCGAGGCGAGGGTGATGTGCGCGTACTCGTCCCAGCCGACCCCCGAGACCCCCTCGACGATCGCGAGCGGCCCCCGGAGTTCACGCACCGCCGTGTACTCGATTCCGCCGGAGAGGCTCATGACCGCACTTCTCCCAGCCGGGAGAGCATGGCGTCACGCCGCGCCGCCACCCCGGTGGCGTCGTGCGGGCCGGTGTCCTCCCGGGCACGCAGCAGCGGACCGAAGTCGACCTCCTCCACCGACGCCGCAGAAACACCGGAGTCCACCAGCTCCCGGCAGCGGCCGACGACCGCCAGGACGGCATCGGCCAGTGCGGCCGTCTTCTCCGGCCCGCAGTATGCGTCCCGTTCAGACAGCGCGCTCTGCTGCAGCACGCCCTCCCGCACCAGATGGCCCGCGAGCACTCTGATCCGCTCCCGCGCCGGAAGGGCGGCGATCCCGATCAGGTCCACCAGGTCGGCCAGCCGGTCGGCCTCCGCCAGCGCCGCCCCCACCCGGTCACGGCGCCGGGACCACGCCGGATCTCCGGCCGCCCGGTGTCCGGCGGCCAGCACGGGGACGTCCCGGGAGAAGGACCCCGCCCAGGAGACCGCCGGGTAGTGGCGGGCATAGGCGAGGTCGCGGTCCAGGGTCCACAGGCAGCGGACGAAGCGTTCGGTGTGGGCCGTGACCGGTTCGGTCATGTCCCCGCCTGGCGGGGACACCGCGCCGATCACGGTCACCGAGCCCCGGTCACCGCCGAGCGTGGTCACGGCGGCGGCCCGCTCGTAGAAGGCCGCGATGGCCGAGGCCAGTCCGGCCGGATAACCCTCCTCGGCGGGCAGCGCGCCGGTACGGGAGGCGAACTCGCGCAGCGCCTCGGCCCATCGGGAGGTCGAGTCGGCGATGACCACCACGTCCAGGCCCATGTCACGGAAGTACTCGGCGACCGTCACCCCCGTGTGGACACTGGCCTCGCGCGCCATCATCGGCATGTTGGAGGTGTTCGCGATCGTCACCGTGAGCCGCGTCGGCACGGAGCCGTCGGCAGGCTGTGGCAGCACCGCCTGTACGACAAGAGCCACGGCGACACGGCCGCCACGTTGATGACCTTCCCGCCCGTCACCGTCCACCCGGAGCAGAGGGTGGCGGACGCGGCGTGGACCGCCGCGCACGGCCGGTTGAAGCGCCTCCCCGTGACCGACCATCACGGTCGGCTCGTCGGTGTGGTGAGCCGGCACGATCTGCTGTGTGCCCTGATCCGCGACGACGCCGAGATCCTCGCCGAGGTCGAGTCCCTGGTCGGCCGACACCTGCTGGACCCGCGCGCTGTCGAAGTCACCGTGGAGAACGGCGTGGTGACCGTGGCGGGGAAAGTCAACAAAGCAGACAAAGCACTCGTCCCCGAACTGCTCGCCTCAGTGCGGGACATCGACGACGTGGTGGGTGTCATCGACAACACCGAAGCGGTCTGAGCCGTTCACGTCCACGGAGGGCACATCAGCCCGTGCGGGCGACGAGAAAGTCGGCACTGCTGGACAGTGTGGTCAGCCGGGGTGTGTCCTCGTCCTCGATGCGGACACCGGACCGTTCGCTGAGCACCTCGACGAAACTCAGGAAGTCCAGGGAGTCCATCTCCAGCGCGTCACGGAACGCGTCGTCGGGCCCCAGTGCGGCGAAGTCGGCGTCCGGGATGACCCGGGAGATCGATTCCCTCACCATTTCCAGTGCGTCGGTTCGGTTGATGTTCACAGCTGCTCCGGGTTCTGCAGGAGGTGGGTGACCGCCGTGAGGTAGCGGGCGCCGACAGCGCCGTCCGTCGCTCGGTGGTCGGCCGAGAGGGTCGCAGTGACTACGGGCCGCACGCCCAGCATGCCGTCGACGGCGCACGGCCGGTCGACCACCCGCCCGAAACCGACGAGGGCCACCTGCGGCGGGTAGATCACTCCGAACACGGCCTCTACTCCCTGATCTCCGAGGTTGGTGACCGTGATCGTGGCGTCCGACACCTCGGAGCCGCGCAGTCTGCCCGTACGGGCCCGGGTGACCAGGTCCTTCAGGGCCGTCATCAGCTGCGGGAGTGCCAGGGCGTCGGCGTGGTGCAGCGCGGGGGCGACGAGCCCTCCGCCGCGCAGCGAGACGGCCACGCCGAGGTGGACGCCCTCGCCGGCCGTGAAGTGGTCGTCGGTCCAGGAACCGTTGAGCTCGGGGACATCCCGGGCCGCCAGGGCCGCCGCCTTGAGCAGCAGGGCAGCGGGGAGCAGCCGTTCCCCGATCGAGCTGCGCCGATTGTGCTCGTGCAGCCAGTCCATCGCGGCGGCCATGTCCACGGTCGTGGAGAGGTAGTAGTGGGGAATGTCCCGGTTGGCGCGGCTCATCAGACCGGCGATCGCCCGGCGCATGGCGGTCCCCCGGTCTCCCGAGAGACGCTCGGCGGACGGACGGACCGTGGGGGCGCCGACATGCGCGGACGGGGCCTCGGCCGCAGGCCCCAAGGCCCCGTGGCGTACGTCCGCGGCACGGACGGCCGAGTCCTTGCCCGTTCCCCTCACCATGGCCAGATCGACGCCCATTTCGGCCGCCAGTCTCCGGGCGAGAGGGGTTACCCGCAGGCGCGGTTGCCGGGCGGCCGCCGCTTCCTCGACGTCGGTTCGGGTGACGCGTCCTCCGGGCCCGGAACCGTGCAGTGTCTCCAGGTCTACGCCGCTTTGCTCCGCCAGATGCCGGACCAGGGGACCTGCCTCGGTGTGGACGCCTTGTCGAGCGGTGGTCAGTACCGGGGCCGGGACCGTGGCGGGTTCGGGAGGCGGGGACGGGGGCTTGGCAGGCTCGCCCTTCTTCGGTGCGCGACGGGCCGCTCGTCGCTTCGCCGCTTTCTCGGTCTTTCCAGAAACCTCGGGTTGCCCGGCCTTGCGCGGTTCTCGGGTCGTGTGCGGTTTCTCCTCTCCTGCCGGGTGCTCGGGTTTCTTGGCCGGCACCCCGATCAGCGCGAGTGGTGTGCCCACCGACACCGTCGTGCCGGGCTCGACGAGGAGCTCGGCCAGAGTTCCGGTCTCGAAGCACTCCACCTCGATGGTCGACTTCGCGGTCTCGACGACCGCGACCGGATCGCCCTTGTGGACGAGGTCGCCGGGCTCCACCAGCCACTCCAGGAGCGTTCCCTCGTCCATGTCGGCACCGAGGGACGGCATGGTGAACTCGGCCATGGTCAGTCCACCGCCCGGTGGGCGGCCGCGACGATGTCGGGGGTCTGCGGCAGGGCGGCCTCCTCCATCTGACGGGCGTACGGCATGGGCACCTCCGCGCTGCACACCCGCTCGACGGGCGCGTCCAGTTCGTAGAAGGACTCCTCGGCGATACGGGCGGACACCTCGGCGGCGAAACTTCCCGTCCGCCATGCCTCGTCGACGACCACGGCACGGTGGGTACGGGCCACGGAAGCGGCGACGGTGCGGGCGTCGAAGGGCCGCAGCGTGCGCAGGTCGATCACTTCGGCGCTGATGCCCGCGGCGGCCAGCTCGTCCGCCGCCGCGAGGGCCTTGGGCAGCGAACCTCCGTACGTGATCAGCGAGATGTCGGTGCCGGGCCTGCGGACCGAAGCGTGATCCAGGTCAACGGGCGCGGTGGCCGGGAGGAGTTCGCCGGAGACGTTGTAGAGACTTCCGTGCTCGAAGATCAGGACCGGGTCGGGGTCCGCGAGCGCCGGGGCCAGCATGTGGCGTGCGTCCTCGAGGGTGGCGGGGGCGAGCACCCGGATGCCGGGGATGTGCGCGTACCAGCCCTCCAGGCTGTGCGAGTGCTGGGCCCCGAGCTGCCGTCCGGCACCTGTCGTCATGCGGATGACCAGGGGCACGGCCAGTTGGCCGCCCGACATGTGCAGCAGGGTGGCGGCGTTGTTGAGGATCTGGTCGAGGGCGAGCAGGCTGAAGTTGACGGTCATGATCTCGACGATCGGCCGCAGCCCGGCCAGGGCGGCGCCGATGCCGGCGCCCACGAACGCGGACTCCGACAGCGGCGTGTCGCGGACGCGTGCCGGACCGAACTCCTCCAGCAGGCCGAGGCTGACGCCGAAGCCTCCGCCGTAGCGGCCCACGTCCTCGCCCATCAGGAAGACACGGTCGTCGGCGCGCAGGGCGTCCCGCAGCGCCTCGCGCAGCGCTTCCCGGTAGGTCGTCTTCACCGCCTGCGGCCGCTCATCGTCGCCCATGGTCAGCTCACCTCCGCCGCAGCGCTGGTGACGTGGTGCAGGAGATGCTCCACCGGTTCTTCGGGCGCCTGCTCGGCCGCCTCCACCGCGTGGTCGACCTCGGCGGCGACCCGGCGCTCGATCCCGGCGAGCGTCTCGTCGACGGGCTCGCCGTCCTCGCGCATGCGGTCGAGAAGACGGGTGATCGGGTCCCGCTCCTTCCACCGCTCGACCTCCGCCTTGTCGCGGTACCGGTCCGGGTCGTACATGGAATGGGCACGGAACCGGTAGGTGCGCAGTTCGAGGAAGTGCGGTCCGGCACCGGACCTGACGGCCTCGGCGGCCCGTCGTGCGGTCTGTTCCACGGCCTCGACGTCCATGCCGTCGACGGCCCACGCGACCATGCCGTACGAAGCGGCCCGCATGGCCAGGTCGGTCTGCGCCTCGTGCCGCGCCAGGGCCGTGCCCATGGCGTAGAGGTTGTTCTCGCAGATGAGCAGCAGGGGAAGTCTCCACAGGGCCGCGAGGTTCGCCGTTTCGTGGAACTCTCCCTCGGCGAAGGCTCCGTCACCGAAGAAGCAGCAGGTGACGCGGTCCTGTCCGCGCATACGGTCGGCGAGGGCGAGGCCGGCGGCCAGCGGAATTCCACCGGCGACGATCGCGTTGCCGCCGTAGAAGCGCCGGCTCGCGTCGAACAGGTGCATGGAGCCGCCCCGGCCGCCGCTGCACCCGGTCGCCCTGCCGTACATCTCGGCCATGATGGCCTCGGCCGTGATCCCGCGGGCCAGGGCGTGGCCGTGCTCGCGGTAGGTGGCGACGACCGCGTCCTCGGGCCTGAGGGCCTCGTTGACGCCGACGGCGACGGCCTCCTCGCCGATGTACAGGTGGACGAAGCCGCGGATCTTCGTGGCGCTGTACAGCTCGACGCACCGCTCCTCGAATCGCCGGATGCGCAGCATGGCCTCCAGCAGGTCCGTCCGGTGCCCATCGGCCGAACGGGCGGACGGAGATCCGGCGCCCGTCTTCCGCCTGGTCTTCGCGGCCTTCTTGCCGACCTTCCGGGGAGCCGGGGCCTTGCGGGCGCTGGTGGGGTGGGCCGGGCTCATGAGGATCCCTCCAGGGTGGACAGGTCGCCCGTGGGCAGGCCGAGTTCGCGTGCGCGCAGCAGACGGCGCATCACCTTCCCGCTGCGGGTCTTGGGCAGGTTCTGGTCGAACACGATCTCCCTGGGTGCGACGGCGGGCCCCAGCTTGCGGCGGCCGAAGGCGAGCAGCTCACGCTCCAGATCCGGAGTCGGCGGGACACCGGGGCGCAGCGAGACGAACGCCTTGACGACGTTCCCGGCGACCGGGTCCGGCCGTCCGATCACGCCAGCCTCGGCCACTGATGGGTGCTCCATCAGCGCGCTCTCCACCTCGAACGGGCCGATGAGATGGCCGGCCGACTTGATGACGTCGTCGGCGCGCCCCACGAACCAGTACCAGCCGTCCGCGTCCCGGCGGACCAGGTCACCGGTCAGATACCAGCCGTCCACGAACGCGGCGTCGTAGCGCTCCTTGTCGTGGAGATAGCCGCGGAACATCGCCGGCCAGCCCGGCCGGAGCGCCAACTCGCCCTCGACCTCGGGGCTTCGCACCTGCGTGACCCGGCCGTCGGTGACCAGGGCCCGGCCGTCCTCGCCCTGTTCCAGCACGGTCGCCTCGACGCCGGGCAGTGGCCGCCCCATCGAGCCGGGCCGTATCTCACAGGCGGCGAAGTTCGCGATCATGATGCAGCCGGTCTCCGTCTGCCACCAGTTGTCGTGCACCGGCAGGCCCAGCACGTCCTGGCCCCACAGGACGGCCTCCGGGTTGAGGGGCTCGCCGACGGAGGCGATGAAGCGCAGGGCCGACAGGTCGTAGGAGCGCGGCAGGTCGTACGGACCCTGGCGCGGTGTGGCGCGCATCAGCATGCGCAGGGCCGTGGGGGCGGTGTACCAGACGCCGACCCGCTGCTCGCCGAGGATCCGGTACCAGCGCCGCGCGTCGTAGTCCCCCTCGTCGACGACCACCGTCACGCCGTGGACGAGCGGGGCGATGATCCCGTACGACATGCCGGTGACCCAGCCGGGGTCGGCAGTGCACCAGTACACGTCCTCGGGGTGCAGGTCGAGGGCGTACGCGGCCGTGGCGTAGTGGGCAACGACGGCCTCGTGGACGTGGACCGCGCCCTTGGGGGTGCCCGTGGTACCGCTGGTGAAGTGCAGCAGGGCCATGTCGTCGGGCGAGGTCGGCGGGATAGTGAAGGTGTCCGGGGCGGCGGCCATCACGTCGTCGAAGGAGACGGTGCCGGGCAGTTCCGCGGTGCCGGGCCCGACGATCAGGACGTGTTCCAGTCCGGGAACGGAGGCCCGCCGCTCGGCGACCTTGCGCCGGTACAGGGCCGCGGTGGTGACCAGAACACGGGCGTCGCCGAGCCGCAGCCGCTGCTCCACCGGGTCGGGGCCGAAGGCCGAGAAGAGCGGGCACAGCACGCTGGTGTTCTTCAGGGTGCCCAGCACCGTGGTGTACAGCTCGGGGCAGCGGCCCAGCAGGGTGAACACCCGGTCTCCGCGGCCGACGCCGAGTGACCGCAGAACGTTCGCGAAACGCGCCGTACGTCGGGCCAGTTCCGCGTACGTGACAGTGGAGACGGAGTCGTCCCGGGCCACGCAGCACAGGGCGACCTTGTCCGCATGCTCGGACGCCGCGTGCAGGTCGACCGCCTCATAAGCCATGTTGAGGCCGCCGCCGGGCAGCCCGGCCAGCTCGGTGCGCGCCTGTGCCCAGGTGAAGTCCGAGCAGGCTCGGCCGTAGTCGGCGAGACGGGGTGGAACGACCGATGTGGTGTCCTTGCCGATGGTTTCCCAGTGCATCGGTGCTCCTCCCAGCACTGCGTCCGATGGACCGGCCGCCCCGTTCGGGCTCCCGCTTCCGGGCTTCTCTCACTCCCGGTGCAGCGCGACCTTGAGGGCACCAGTGGTGGCGCCCTGCGAGAACACCTCGTAGGCGTGCTCCATCCGGTCGAGGCCGAGGGTGTGGTTGACCAGTTGGGAGACGGGCAGGCGTCCGAACCTCAGCAGCTCCAGCAGCCACGGAGTGGAGGACGTGTCCACCTGGCCGGTGCTGATCGTCACGTTCTTCCGCCACAGGGACTCGAGGTGCAGTGTGGCCGGTCTGCCGTGCGTCCCGATGTTGGCGATGTGCCCTCCCGCCCGGACGGCCTGGGTGCACAGGACGAAGCCGTCCGGTTCGCCCGATGCCTCGATGGCGACGTCGGCGCCCGGTCCCTCGGACAGCTCGGCGATCATCTTCCCCGGCACTTCGGCGGCATCGGCCCCCGCGCGGGCGGCGGCTTCCAGCCGGGCGTCGGACAGGTCCACCACGATGATCCGGCGGGGTGAGTACAGCCGCGCGACGGCGACCGTGGCGAGACCGACGGGACCCGCGCCCACCACGACGACAAGATCCCCAGGGCCGACGTGTCCGTTCCGTACCCCTACCTCGTAGGCGGTGGGGAGGACCTCGGCGAGCAGAAGCGCGTCGTCGAGCGGGACTGCGGGAGGCCGTCGGTGGGTGGAGTGGTCGGCGAAGGGGACCCGCACGAACTCGGCCTGGGTTCCGTTGATCTGGTTTCCCAGGATCCAGCCACCGCCCCCGCGGCATTGCCCGCGCATGGTGTCTCGGCACGCCTGACAGCGGCCGCAGGACGAGACGGACGACACGATCACCTCGTGGCCGGGGCGCAGACCGTGAATATCACGGCCGACCTCCAAGACCTCGCCCACGGCCTCGTGGCCGAGGACCGTCCCCGGTTTCACCTCAGGGAGGTCTCCTCGCAGAATGTGCAGATCACTGCCGCAGACGGTGGTGGCGTCGACGCGCACGATCGCGTCGGTCGCCTCCTCCATCTCAGGGTCCGGGGCGGTGTCCCAGGAGATGTGCCCCGGGCCGTGATAGACGAGCGCTCGCACGGTACTCACTCCCTCGCTCCCCCACCTCCACGGTCACCCCGGCGGGACACCCCGGCAACACGGACCGCCGCGTCGTCGTGCGTCTCCCGTCAGTCCGGCTCCATGTCGGGGCGGCGGAAGACCGGGGCCCGGCCGGTGCCCCAGGGGCGTACGGCTGCCAGCGCCCGGGCGACCGCGGACTCCAACGGGCCGCTGGTGTCGACGGCGACGGCCTCGGGCCACGCGGGTTCCCTGGCCGCCATGGCGGTGGCGATGTCGAGATCGGCGTCGGACGGGCCGGGGGCGCGCGTGCTCAGGCGGCCCGCTGACACGTCGTCCGGGACGTGGCAGTGCAGGGCAACCAGGTCGGCGCTGGTGCGTTCGGCCACAAGCCGTGCCGATTCACGCTGTGCCGTGTCGGACCAGGTGGCGTCCAGGACGACGGACTCGCCGGCGGACAGCAGGGCCGCCGCCCGGTCGAGGAGGGTGGCGTAGGTCCTGGCCGTCCACTCGGGTGTGTACAGCCCTTCGCCGTAGCCGGCCGCCGCGGACTGCTCCGCGGGAATACCCGCCAGTTCCTTGCGGACGCGGTCGCTGCTGAGCAGGGTGACTCCCAGCCGGTCGGCCAGCGCACCGGAGAGGGTGGACTCCCGCTGCCCGGCAGCCCGCCGACAACGGTCAGGCCGACGGCGGAGGCGCGCAGGTGGCGCAGCGTCGTCGAGACCAGCCTGCGGGACGCCGTCTCCGCACCTGGCGCGCCCTGACGGGCCTGGATCAGGGAGACCTTGGCACGGACGAACGCGCGGTAGGCGACGTAGTGGTGCCACAGCGACGCGGGCGCCGGATCACCGGAGTACTCGCTGTACTGCGCGAGGAAGTAGCAGGCGGCCTCCGGGGCGCCGAGCTGTTCCAGGTCCATGGCGAGGAAGGCGGCGTCGTCCAGGCCGTCGACGTAGCGCAGCCGGTCGTCGAACTCCAGGCAGTCCAGGACACGGGGCCGTCATCGAGGCAGAAGATGTCCTCGGCGAGCAGGTCACCGTGGCCGTCGACCACGCGCCCTTGCTCGATACGGGACGCGAACAGCCGCTCGCGGCCTGCGAGATAGCGGCGCACCCGTTGTTCCGTCTCCGTCATCCCCTCGGGCACGGAGCCGTCGTCGGCCAGCGCGTGGACCTGCGCGAAGCTGGCCTCCCAGCGCGACGACAGGGCGTCCCGCGTGCCCTCCCTCGTCCACGTCCGGGCCGCGGGGCGCGTCCGCGTGCCACGCGGCGAGGTGCCGGGCGACGGCCCGGAGGACATCGTCCAGGACGGCCCCTTCTCGTACCAGGCGGGAGAGACGCCGGTCCGCGGGCATGCGTCGCATCACCACGAGGGGTTCGGGCGCCTCCGCGTCGGGACTGCGGAACTCGCCCAGGCCCAGGTAGACGTCGGGGGCGAAGCGGCGGTTGAGAGCGACTTCGCGTTCGCACGCGTCCTGGCGCGCCGCGCGCGAGGTCTAGTCCAGGAACCCCAGGTCCACCGGTTTCTTGACCTTGTAGGCGCGGTCTCCGGCGAAGAACACGATTGCGGTATGGGTCTCGCACACCCCCGCGCGCGGGGGCGGTGGCCCGTGGTGGCCGGGCTCAGTCATGAGGGACGACGGCGACGGGGCAGCGCCCGTGATGGAGGGCAGCATGGGTCACGTGGCCCAGGTGGGATGCCACGTCATGCCGGTGTATGCGCCGGCCGACGACGAGCAGCGCGGCGCCTTCGGCAGCATGCACCACGGCCTTCGCGGGATTCTCGAGCCGGATGGCGTGGGCCGCGTCCACCTGCGGGTACTTCTCGCGCCAGCGGTGGAGGGCCTTGCTCAACTCCTGCTGCGCGTCCCGTGTCATCTCTTCGGTGACGGCGTGGTCCACGCCCCAGGGCACGCGCGCGTGGAGCGGCACGCTTCGGCCGTGCACGGCCAGGAGCGGAACCTCTCTGACCGCGGCGGTGTGGAAGGCGAAGTCGAGCAGTTCGTCGCTGGATCCGTGGAGTTTCAAAGCCACGACCACACGGCTCGCCGGCGTCGGCTGCGCTGTCCCGTATCCGGTGCGGACCAGGACCACCGGCCGCTCCGTCCGGGCAACGACCGGCATGCTGACGTCACCCAGGAAGTAGCTTCCGACGGAGTCCAGCCCCCGTGAGCCGAGCACGATCAGCTCGGATTCCGACGCCGCCTGGAGCAGGGCCTTCCGGGCGTCCTCGGCCACCAGGCTCCCGATGATGGTCAGACCAGGGTGGCTGGATTCCAGTTCCGCGCGCGCGGTGTGGACGAAGCGCTTCGCCCAGTAGTTCTGATCGACTTCCGAAGGGACGCGGGCCGGTTCCGGCGCCAGCAGTGGCCACGCGTGAAGCAGGCGCAGCGTGAGTTTGCGCTTGTCGGCCTCGTCGGCGGCCCAGCGGGCGGCGGCGAGGCTCTCGGGTGAGCCGTCGAGGCCCACGGTGATGACTGGCTGCATGGCGGCGGCCTCCGTCTCGTACGAAGCTGGATACGACGGTGGGTGACGGTGAATGAGTCCGATGGCGTGCATGCTCCGGACGTCGCCGACATGCCGAGCGCAGTGCTTCTGTACTTCGAGGAGTACCCCAATATCCTCCCCGGCGCATGTGGAGCCACAGAGGGGAGGGCAGGCACGTGACACCCGCCACGAGAGGAGACAGGTGCGGTGACGATTCCCCTGGTGGTCGGCATCGATGGGTCCGAACCAAGTCTGGAGGCGGTGGACTGGGCCGCCGCCGAGGCGGCCCGGCACGGCGTGCCGCTCCACCTCGTGCATGCGGCGTCCGGTGACCGCGAGCCGTCCGACGTGATCAGTGCCGCCTCGGAACGTGCCAGGCAATGAGCTCCGACGGCGCAGCTGTCGAGCGAAGTGCTGCACGAGGACGCCGCCGCTGCCCTCGTCGACAAGGGACGCAACGCCTTCGCGCAGGTGCTCGGGTCCAGAGGGCTCGGAGGCCTCGCCGACCTGCTCCTGGGCGCGGCCGGCCTGGCAGTGGCGGGCCGGGCGGACTGCCCGGTCGTCGTGGTGCGCGGTGCCGCGGCGCACCGGGACGGCCGGTTCGGGAACATCGTCGTCGGTGTCGAGGAGGGGGAGGGCAGCGGCACCGCCTTGCAGTTCGCGTTGCGGGAGGCTCACGTGCGGAGCTGCCGGCTGACGGCGGTGCACGCCTGGAATCCGTCATCCAGGGTTCTCACCACGGCGCCTGCTCCGTCGTGGTACGCCATGGAGGCCCATCGGCGCCCGCCGTCCCAGGTCCTCGATTCCGCCCTGCGCGGCCTTGCGGAGCCGTATCGCGACGCCCGGGTGAGCCCAATGGTCATCGAGGGCCCGGCCCGCCGAGCGCTGCTGGACGCGGCATCGGAGGCGGACCTGCTGGTCGTCGGCGCACGCAGGCGGCAGGGCCACCCGGGCCTACAGCTGGGCTTGATCAATCACGCACTCCTGCATCACGCGCCGTGTCCCGTCGCGGTCGTTCCCCAGGTGTGACCGACATGACCCGGGTCTGCGGCGAGGGACCAGGTCGGCATCCGGCGGAAACCTGGGCCGGAAACCGGCCCTACAGGGACTTTCGGCCCTGTGCCGCGAGCCCGCTGCCGGTCGACTGTGGGAGCTGGTGGTGGGGACGGACCAGCGAGATGCTGGAGGCCGACTCATGAGCGCACAAGGTTCGCCATATGCATCCGGCCCGTCCCGGCGCGGCGATCACGCGCACAAGGGCGCGAACTCCCTGCGACGTACGTCCGACAGGTTCGAATGCTGGTTCCGCCGCGTCCTGATGGTCGTTCTCGTCCTCGGGCTGCCGGCCGCCGCGGTCAGCGCGGGGCTGACGGCGTACGAGGCGTCGATGGGCACCGTGCGAGCCCAGGCGGCGGAACGGCATCAGGTCACCGCCCGACTGACAGCGGGCGTCCAGAGCGACGAGGGATGGGCGAAGCGACCGGCTCAGGTCCGCTGGACCGACACCCACGGTGTCGTGCGAACGGGAGCGGCCCTCGTGAAGCCGGGAACTCCCAAAGGCGCCACCGTGCGTGTGTGGGTGACGCGGGAGGAAACCGTCACCAGTCCGCCGACGAGCACTCTCAATGCGACGAGCAGTGGCTGGATGGTGGGCGCCATGGCGGCGTTCGGCGTGGCCGCCGGGTCCTGCGCGGCCTGGGCGGGCATGCGCCTGATCGTGGACCGGAGAAGGTATGCGCAGTGGGACGCCGAGTGGGACCTGGTGGAACCGCAGTGGTCCGCGCGCTTCCGCCGGTGACGAGCAGGAGGCCGGACGGAACCCCAGGAGGTGACACCGATGTCGGATGCGACGACCACCGATCTGTACGAAGTCACGATGGCCATGTCCTACCTGCGGGAGGAGATGACCGGCCAGGCGACGTTCAGCCTCTTCGTCCGCAACCTGCCCCCTGAACGCGGCTTCCTGGTGGCGGCGGGGCTCGAGTCGGCACTCGACTACCTGGCCGGCTTTCATGTCGGCCACGAGGACGTCGACGCCTTCGCTTCCGCGCTGCACAGGCCGCCAGGGGACCTGGAGCCGCTGCTCGGCCTGACGTTCACCGGCCAGGTGCGGGCGGTCCCGGAGGGGCGGATCGTATTCGCGGGTGAGCCGCTGCTGGAGGTGACCGCACCACTTCCGCAAGCGCAGTTGGTCGAGTCGTATGTGCTGAACCGACTCAGCCATCAGACGGCGATCTCTTCGAAGGCCGCACGCTGCGTGCTTGCGGCGGCTGGTCACCCGGTCGTCGACTTCTCCCTGCGGCGCACCCACGGTCCGCAGGCGGGGTTCCAGGCCGCTCGTCTGGGTGCGATGGCCGGCTTCGCTGGTACGAGCAACGTGGCGGCGGCCACCGCTGAGGGCATCCCCGCCGTCGGCACGATGGCCCACTCCTTCGTGGAGGCGTTCGCCTCGGAGGAGGACGCGTTCCGCGCCTTCGCACGGTGCCACCCCGGTCCGGTGACCCTGCTGGTGGACACCTACGACACGGAGGAAGGCGTCCGCGTCGCGGCACGCGTCCTGCGGAACCTGGACCGCGGCCCCGGCTCCGCCGTGCGGCTGGACAGCGGTGACCTCGGGGACCTGGCGGTACGGGCCCGGTCGGTCCTTGACGACGCGGGGCTGCCGGACGTGCGGATCGTCGCCAGTGGTGGTCTCGACGAGTACGCCGTGGACGACCTCGTGCGCTCCGGAGCACCGATCGACACGTACGCCGTGGGCACCCGTGTCGGCGTGTCGGCCGACGCGCCGTACCTGGACTCCGCCTACAAGCTGGTCGAGTTCGACGGCCGCCCGATGATGAAGCTCTCGTCGGCGAAGGTGACGGCGCCCGGCCGCAAGCAGGTGTTCCGCCGCCCGGGCTGCGCCGACGAGATCGCTCTCGCCCACGAGCAGCCCCCCGCCGACGGCGTTCCGCTGCTGGAGACGGTGATGCGGAACGGGCGGCGCACCGGCAGGCGGCCCACGCTCGACGAGTGCCGGGCCAGACTCGCCGCGGACCTGGGAGAGCTGCCCTCGGCCGCCCGCCGGATCCGAGCGCCCGTCGCGCCCCGGGCGACAACCTCCGAGCGACTGAGCGTCCTCACGGCCCGCGTCCGGCAACGCATCGAGGACCAGATGGCAGCCGCCTCCGCACGGCCCCAAGTCCCAGAACGAGTCCCATCAGGATCGCATCGGTCCGTACCGAGGTGAGGAGGAAAGCGATGCCGCATACGTTGGAATGGAGGGTTCGTCTTCATCTGTTCGAGGACGACACGGGAACTACGAAGGCCCATCTGACCCTGGACACCGGCACCACAGAACTCACCGGTCACGGGACCGCACACTGCCATCCGGTGGACTCGAACGTGCCGGAGATCGGTGACGAACTGGCAGCGGGCCGGGCCATGAACAACCTGGCCAGGCAGCTGCTGAAGACCGCCGAGCGCGACATCGAGGGCATGGGCGCACCGCAGCCACACGGCCGAGAGGTCGCCGGGTGGCCCACGTGACCGACGGCGACACAGCGACCCCAAGGCAGAAGTCAAGGAGGGATCAGCCATGACACATCCCGCACGACACAGCAGAAGCGGGCTTCCGGCAGCCCTGCGGGAGCTGGAGGACCTGCGTACCAGGGTCGACCAGCTCATGCACGCCGCCTTTCCCAGTGGCGGCTTCCCCGGGTTCGGGGCGGCCGAGCCATGGGCACCCCTGGCCGACATCGAGGACACCGCGGACGCCTACCTGGTGGAACTGGAGTTGCCCGGAGTGGACAAGGAGCAGATCACCGTGGAGGTCGCCGAAGGCGAACTCGATATCCACGGTGAGATCAGGGAGAAAGAACACCCCGGGACGGTCCGCCGGCAGACCCGTCACGTCGGCCAGTTCGACTACCGCACGATTCTGCCGCCGAACTCCGACACCGAGCACATCAGCGCGGATCTGAACAACGGAGTTCTCACGGTGAAGGTCCCCAAGACCGAGAAGGGCAAGGCTCAGCGTATCGAGATCACCGGCTGAGCGGGGCGACGGCCGTGCGGAGCCGGGCGGCGTGGTCTCCGGCTGATCGGTCCCGTGCGGCCGCCCGTCGCGCGTGGCACGTTGGATACAGCACCACTCTGAGGAGAGGGCGGCGTCATGAGAGCTCACCTCGGCGACCAACTCGTCATCGAACGCACGACGCCCGGCGCCGCCAAGCGCGACGGCGAGATCGTCGGACTCCATCACGAGGACGGAACGCCTCCTTACGACGTGCGCTGGTCGGACACGGACGAAGTGACGCTCGTGTTCCCCGGGCCCGACGCGCACATCCGCCATCTCGAACACGGACAGCCCGCGAGCACCCGCGCCCCCTCCGGCCCCGACACGGCAATGGCGGAGGACATGCCGCCCAGGGCACCCGGCCCCGGTGACATCGGCCGACGCGTGGCCGTCGAACGCCGGAGACAGAACCTCAGCCGAGAGGAGACGGCCCGCCGCGCCGGCATGGCCTCCGGCTATCTGGATTACCTGGAGGAACAGCCTGCCGACCCGAGTATGGCGACCCTCATCAGGCTGGCCGACGCGCTGGGCACCACCGTCACCACGCTGCGCGGAGGAGGAATGGATCTGCCACCCGGCCACGGACAGGCACTGCTGCATCCTCAGCTGCGGGACATCGGCCCGGAGGAATGCCGCACCTTGCTCTCCACCCACGGCGTGGGGCGCGTCGCGGTGTCGGCGTCCGGCGGCCGCCCGGCGGTCGTGCCGGTCAACTACGACGTCATCGATGACGCGATCGTCTTCCGGACCGCGCCGAACCTCACACCCGCGGCAGCCGTCGGAACCGAGGTCGCCTTCGAGGTCGATCACATGGACGAGGCCCTCAGCCAGGGCTGGAGCGTCCTCGCCGTCGGCCCCGCGAGCGTCGTGACGGAGCCCGACACCGTGCGCAGACTCACCGAACACGCCCACACCACGCCGTGGCCGGGCGGTGAACGCGAGATGTGGGTGTCGATCCGGCCCACACACCTCACGGGCCGCCGCATCACTCCAGCCGATGAATGACCAGGCAGTCGCCGGCCACGGAAGAGCGCTCCCGGTCCCGACGGCTCTCGAAGGGTGTTCCGATGAGCCAGCCAGCACCGTCCGACGACTGGGTGGCCGCCGTGGTACACGACGCGGTGGCCGCGCCGTCGATGCACAACGTGCAGCCCTGGCGCTTCCGTTATCTCCGGCGCAGCCGCGCTTTCGAGGTGTGGGCCGACTTCGAGCGCGCCATGCCGCACTCCGACCCCGATGACCGCGGCCTTCATCTCGGCTGCGGTGCCGCCCTGTTGAACCTGAGGGCCGCCATCGTCCACGAGGGCTGGCACCCGAAAACCCGGCTACTGCCCGACCTCACCGACCGGGCACTCCTCGCGAGCGTGCAGTTGGCCGGCCGTACGAACGGTGTGAGCGGCCTCGGCGCGCTGTATCCGGCGATCCGCCAACGGCACAGCAGCCGCTACCCGTTCGAGGAGAGACAGATCCCCGAGGCCGTGCGGGAGACTCTCGCCGCGAGTGCTCGCGTTGAGGGAGCGGCATTGACGTTCCCCGACTCATGGCATCTGTGGGAAGTGCTGGAACTGGTTCAGGAAGCCGAGGCACGCAACATCACCGACCGCGGCAGCGACCAGGACCTGGCCCGGTGGACGCGTATCGACGCCCCGTCGGTGAGCACGGCCGACGACGGAGTCCCGCACTACGCCTTCGGGCCGCGCAAGCTCGGGGGCAAGGCGCCCATGCGCGACTTCGCGGGCCCCCGGCAGGTGGCGGGACGTGACGCGGTGGACTTCGAGCAGAACCCTCAGCCGGCTCTCATCAGCACGGATCACGACCGCCCGGAGGACTGGCTCCGCGCCGGCCAGGCGATGGAACGCGTCCTGCTGCCGGCCACCCGCGAGGGCCTCGCCAACTCCTTCGTGACCCAGCCTCTCGAATGGACGGACCTGCGCTGGCCAGTGCGCGACCCGATGACCGGGACGGGCTACACACAGGTCCTGCTGCGCCTGGGCTACGGCCCCAACGGTCCCGGCACGCCACGCCGCCCTGTGCCGGAGGTACTCGACATCGAAGCCTGACCCTGGACTGTCCACGGCCGGGGTCCACGCCCAGACGTCAGGTGGACCGTAACCCTGGGAGCGGTCATGTGCTCCTCGGCGGTCACCGCCCCCTCTCGGCGAGCTCAAACAGATGCTGATCTGGGGCGTGGCGCGCCGGACGGCTACCGCGGGGAAGGTCATCGCATCCCTCACGACGTGCGGGGTCTCAGGCATGTCCCAGGTGCTTGAGGAGCGCCCGGTGGTTGGTCGGGCCGTACGTCTCCAGCGTCGTCGCGACCCGACGCACCGCAACCCGGCGACGGCCACCCGGTCCGAGCGCCCGCCCGAATGTCGCGGCGGCGCGCGGGCGGTGCGACGGTATTCGCAGAGGGTCTGTCAGCAACGGGACGGAAGGCGGTGGCCCCGATGGAACTCCCGCTGGTCGTGGGCGTCGACGGATCGGAATCCAGTCTGCTGGCGGTCGACTGGGCGGTGGACGAAGCGGCCCGCCACGGCCTGCCGCTGCGGCTCGTCCATGCCTTCTTCTGGGAGCGTTACGAAAGAGTCCGGCCTTCCTTCAGCACCGATCACCCCGCCGGAGAGGTCATGGCGCAGAACATCGTCGCCTCCTGCGCGGAACGCGCCCGGCTTCGCGACCCCGAGGTGAAGGTATCGGGCGACGTATTGGCCGCCGATGCGGTGTCCACGCTGCTTCGGGCGGGGTCCGAGGCGTTCGCCCTTGTCACAGGAGTTCGTGGGCGCGGCGAGGTCGCCGGGCTACTGCTGGGGTCGGTCAGCCTCACGGTGGCGGCTCGCGCCATGTGCCCGGTCATCGTCGTCCGAGGCGAGGAGCGCAACCTTCGGGGGTCCCTTGGCCGGGTCGTGGTGCCGGTCGCCGTCGTCCCTCATCGGGTCTGAGGTTCGCCGTGCAGGCCCCGCTCCCACGACTTCCGAACTGAGGGGGCGACGGATGTCGGAGTGGACGTGGGAGTGGAAGGGATACGACCTCGCTGCCGAACGGCTGCGGGAATCGCTCTGCACGCTCGGCAACGGCTACTTCGCCACAAGAGGCGCGGTGCCGGAGTGCCGGGCGGGCCTGGTGCACTACCCGGGAACCTACGCGGCCGGATGCCACAACCGCCCGGAGTCGACCGTAGCGGGACGACAGGTGGCGAACGAAGACCTGGTCAACCTCCCGAACTGGCTGCTCCTGCGGTTCCGCCTGCGCCGCGCCGAGGGTGCGTGGGGCCCGTGGTTCTCCCCGCATCCGCGCACCCTCCTGGACCACCGGCACACCCTGGATCTGCGCCGCGCCACGCTCACCCGTACCTTCCGCCACCGGGACGAGAGGGCAGGTGTGGTCGCTGTCGAGCAGACCCGCCTGGTGCACATGGGTGATCCTCATCTGGCCGCACTACGGACGGTCTTCACCGCCGAGGACTGGTCGGGGCAGGTCGAGATCGAGTCCTGCCTCGACGGCGAGGTGACCAACGGCAATGTGCACCGCTACCGTGCCCTCAACCGCCACCAGCTGACCCAGGTGCGGACCGGGACGCGGGCCCCCCACAGCGTCTGGCTGACCTGCCGGACCACCACCTCCGACATCAGCGTCGCCATGGCCGCCCGGGCGGTCGTCACCGAACGGCCACCGGCCTCATGGGAGCTCCGCCCAGCCCGCCACCGTGCCGTTCACCGTCTGGTGCTCCCACTCACTCCCGGCCGTCCCGTCGCCGTGGAGAAGACCGTCGCGCTGCACACCTCACGCGACACGGCGATCAGCGACCTCTCGAGGCGGCGGTCGACCGGTTGTCCTCGGCGGCGGACTTCGCGGGCCTGCTGAACTCCCATGTCGCGGCCTGGGAGCGGTTGTGGCGGCGCGCGGAGATCCAGGTGCCTGCTCAGTCCGGGCGCGTACTGCGCTTCCACCTCTTCCACCTCCTGCAGACGCTGTCACCGCACACGGCGGACCTGGACGTGGGCGTCCCCGCCCGGGGGCTGCGCGGCGAGGCGTACCGGGGCCACGTCTTCTGGGACGAGCTGTTCGTCCTGCCGTACCTCAACCTGCACTTCCCCGAGGTCTCCCGGGCCCTCCTGAACTACCGGTACCGGCGCCTCCCACGGGCCTGCCGGGCCGCCGCCGCGATCGGCCGGAGCGGGGCGATGTACCCCTGGCAGAGCGGCAGCGACGGCCGCGAGGAGACCCAGGAGTGGCATCTCGACCCCCACTCGGGGCGCTGGCTGCCGGACCACTCCCGGCTCCAGCACCACGTGGGCTCGGCAATCGCCTACAACGTGTGGCAGTACTGCGAGGCCACCGGCGACACCGAGTTCCTGCACACCAGAGGCGCGGAGATGCTGCTGCAGATCGCCCGCTTCTGGGCAGACCTCGCGGCCTTCGACCCCGAGACGGAGCGCCACCACATCCGCGGAGTCGTCGGCCCCGACGAGTACCACGACGCCTACCCGGGCGCCGCCCTGCCGGGGCTGGCGGACAACACGTACACCAACGTCACCGCCGCCTGGGTGCTCGGCCGCGCCCTGGACCTCCTGCGGCGCCTTCCCGCCTGGCGCCGGAAGGAACTGCGCGATCGCATCCGGCTGGACGACGGCGACCCCCCAAGTGGGAGGAGATCTCCCGACGGTTGTGGGTGCCGTTCCACCGTGGCGTGATCAGCCAGTTCGAGGGCTACGACGATCTGGCCGAGCTGGACTGGGACGCCTACCGAACGCGCTACGACGACATCCGGCGGCTGGACCGGATCCTGGAGGCGGAGGGCGACACGGTCAACCGCTACAAGGCGTCCAAACAGGCCGACGTCCTCATGCTCGGCTACCTCACCGTCGCACTGTGCACGGTCGTGCTCGCCCTCGGGCTGGTGCGTGGACAGCCCGTGGAGCTGATGATCGTGGCGGCGATCAGTCTTGCCGTCGCTGCCGTTCCGGAGTCCCTCCCGGCCGTGGTGACGCTCGCTCTCGCTCTGGGAGCGCGGCGCATGGCGGACCGGCACGCCATCGTCCGCAGACTGCCCGCGGTGGAGACACTGGGCTCGGTGACCGTGATCGCCACCGACAAGACCGGCACCCTGACCGAGGGCCGGATGGCCGCCGAACATCTGTGGACGACGTCCGTCGGCGAGGCGACCGTCGTGGGGACCGGCTACGCGCCCGAGGGCCGGGCCGTACGCGGCGGCGAGACCATGACCCCGGGCGAGGCGCCCGACCTGGCGGCGTTGCTGCGGGCCGCGATGCTGTGCAATGACGCGGCGCTGCAGCCCCCTTCGGACCACTCCCCGGAATGGAGCGCGCTGGGCGATCCCACCGAGGCCGCCCTGCTGGTGGCCGGGGCCCGACTCGGGCTGGACAGGCCGGCACTGGACCGCGAACTACCGCGCGTGGAGGAGATCCCGTTCGACAGCGACCGCAAACGCATGACCACCGTGCACCGTCGGCCGGAGGGCGGAGTTCGGGTCGTGTGCAAGGGAGCGCCGGAATCCGTACTCCGCCCGCGCATTCTGTCCGACGATCCCGAGGCGGTCGCCCGAGCGGCAGCACGCTCGGAGACGCTGGCCCGCCACGGGTACCGCGTGCTCGCCGTCGCCTCGGCCGACCACGAGGCCACGGCACCACAGCCCCCGACCTGGGAATCCGGCCTGTCGCTCCTCGGCCTCGTCGGCATCCTGGACCCGCCCCGCAACGCCTCGGAGCCGACCATCACCGCCTGCAAACGGGCCGGCATCATCCCCGTGCTGATCACCGGTGACCACCCACTGACCGCACGGGCGGTGGCCGATCGCCTCGGCATCGCCACCCGGGACGAGCAGGTCACCACAGGGGACCGGATCCGGGAGGGCACGGCGGGTGACCTGACGGGTGTGCGGGTCTACGCCCGCACCACTCCCGAGCAGAAGCTGGACATCGTCCAGGCGTGGCGCGAGGCCGGGCACGTGGTGGCGATGACGGGTGACGGCGTCAACGACGGTCCGGCGTTGCGTCAGGCCGACATCGGTGTCGCCATGGGGCGGCGCGGCACCGAGGTGGCACGCCAGGCGGCCGATCTGGTGCTGGCCGACGACAACCCTGCCACGATCGTGGCCGCCGTCGAGGAGGGACGCCGGGTCTACGCGAACGTACGACGGTTCCTGCTCTACGCACTCGCCGGTGGGACGGCGGAGATCCTGGTCATGCTCCTCGGCCCCTTCCTGGGGATGCCTCTGCCGCTCCTGCCCGCACAGATCCTGTGGATCAACCTGCTCACACACGGCCTACCCGGCGTCGCCCTCGGTGCGGAGCCCGTCGCTCCGGACACGATGCGCCACCCGCCTCGGCCGCCCGCGGAGAGTGTGCTGGGCGCCGGCCTGTGGCCGCGGATCCTGTTCATGGGCGCCTTCATCGCCACGGTGACGCTCGCGGCCGGCATCTGGGCACGGGAGACCGGACGCCCCTGGCAGTCCATGATCTTCCTGGTGCTCGGGGCGACCCAGCTCGGCATGGCACTCGGCTCCCGGGCACGCCCGGGCAGCCTGGCCAACCCGTTCCTGCTGATCGCGGTAGGAACGGCACTGAGTCTTCAGGCAGCCGGCGTCTACCTGCCGCCCCTCCAGGACCTGCTGGGTACGGAGCCTCTGTCTCCCACCGATCTGGTGATCGCCTGTGCCCTGTCCGGCCTCGGCCATGTCGTCATGCGGCTCCAGACGCGACTGAGACCGGAACGCCCGCCGCGCGGCGGCCCACCGGCGGCCTGGGACGTCGGCGAGCGCACCGCCACGCGGTGACGTGGCCGTCTGTTCCCCGGCATGCGCAGGGGAAGTGAGCAGCCGACACTGGTCTTGAGGACGAGACCGGCCGGGGCGGGTCACACTCCACGAGTTCCTCCCGCGCCGACAACGACGCCGGAAGGACACGACCATGACGACTGCCCAGGAGATCATGCACGCCGGTGCCACCTGCGTACAGGAGAGCGAAACACTTCAGGACGCGGCGCGCAGGATGAAGGAACTGGACGTGGGGGCCCTGCCGATCTGCGGGGAGGACGACCGGCTCCACGGGATCATCACCGACCGCGACATCGTGGTGAAGTGTCTCGCCAGGGGCAAGGACCCCAGGACCATGACCGCCGGCCAGCTGGAACAGGGCAAACCGATCACGATCGATGCCAAGGCCGATGCCGACCAGGTCCTGCACACCATGAAGGAGCACAGGATCCGTCGGCTGCCGGTGACCGACAATCATCGCCTCGTCGGCATGATCAGCGAGGCGGACCTCGCACGTCACCTTCCCGAGGACCAAGTGGGCCACTTCGTCGAGGTCGTCTGCGCGACCTCCTGACCGACCTGTCATTCCCCGGCGAGTCTTCGTCGACCATCGGTTCAGGAGGTCGTGATGGGACGTCTCAACGAGCGAGTGGCGATCGTCACCGGTGGAGCCAGAGGGATCGGGGCCGCCGTGGCACGTCTGTTCGCCGCGGAAGGCGCGGCTGTGACGGTCGCCGATGTCCTCGACATCGAAGGAGAAAAACTGGCGGCCGAACTCGGTGGCCCTGCCCGGTATGCGCACCTGGACGTCAGCGCCGAGAACGACTGGCAGACGGTGGTGGCGGAGACGGAGCGGGAACTAGGCCCCGTCTCGGTGCTGGTCAACAACGCTGGCATCCTCGAATGGGGAACCATCGAGGAACAGCCTCTCGAATCCTTCCGCCGCGTCATCGACGTCAACCTCCAGGGCGCCTGGCTGGGCATGCGCACGGCTGCCCCTTCCCTTCGTCGGGCGGGTGGAGGCGTGATCGTGAACATCTCCTCACTCGCCGGCATCACCGGCTACGCAGGTATCGGAGCCTATGTGGCCAGCAAGTGGGGACTGCGCGGACTGACCAAGGCCGCGGCATTGGAACTGGCCCCGGACGGGACCCGTGTCTGCTCGGTCCATCCCGGTGCTGTGCGCACCGCGATGACAGCCGACTTCGACGACTCCTTCACGGCCGCGCAGCCCCTCCCCCGGTTCGGTGAGCCCGAGGAGGTCGCCCGCATGGTGCTCTTCATCGCCGCCGACGCCACCTACTCCACCGGCACGGAGTTCGTCCTGGACGGCGGCGTCACCGCCGGCCCACCGACCACTCTGACGCCCGACCACTGATGGTGCTGCAGCGCCAGGTCACCGACTGTCCGTCTCTCACCAACGCGAGAGCAGCCAGGCCGAACTGAACCCGATGGGCTGCCCCGCAGCGGAGAGCGGGAGCGACCGCCGTCATGCGCACTGGGCCCGGGAAACGGGTCCGGGAAGCTGCGCAGCAGGAAGGCGATGCTCCTGGGGCCAGTCCCACTCGTCCACCGGTGTGCCCATGGTGGTGTGGCCGATGGCGTACAGGTGCTGGACGTCGTGGCCCGCTGTGGCCGGAAGTCGCCAGCGTCGACACAAGCGGCACTCTGCAGGCAGCGGCTGTCCAGGCCCTGGCAGCCGTCCGCTTCGGGAGGAGTCTCTCCATCACCCTGGCACTGCAGGCCCATGACCACGGAGCGCGTGTCCGGATCGTCGAGCGGCGCCTCGGCGCGTTCCGGCCCTCCCGCGCGCTCATCCTGCACCCACGCACCCTGGAGGTCCTGCGCCCGCTCGGCGTCACGGACGCCCTGCTGGAGCTGGCGGACACCGCACCGACGGTCGGGCTTCATCTCGGCTCCCGCGTCGTCGAGACCGGTCTCGCCGACCTCGCCCTGCCCGACACTGCGTTCCCGCATCTGTCACTGATGCGGCAGACGGACGTCGAGAAAGTGCTGGCCCAGGCGCTCGCCGACCGCGGGGTGACGGTGGAACGGGGCACCGAACTGGTCACCGCCCGCGACGAAAGGCACAGCGCGCGGGCCGTGCTGCGCTCGCAACAGGGTACGGAGGAGGTCCGCTGCCTCTTCGTCGGCGGCTGCGACGGCCCGGCCAGCACCGTACGGGCCTGCGCCGGCATCGGGTGGCACGGCCGGCCCTACACCGAAGAGGTGGTCCTCGCCGACCTCGAACTCACCGGCGACTCGGGCCGTTCCGGAGCCCAGGTGTTCGCGGGGCGACAAGGACTGCTGTTCCTCTTCCCGCTCGGAGAGCAGGCCACCTGGCGGCTGCTGGCCACGCGCGCGTCCACGGGCGGGTCCGGACTGGAATTCGGCCAGCCCGGACCCGCCGTCCCGTGTGCCGATCTGCAACAACTTCTGAGCTTGTCTCTTAGCCTCTGAGGCCGTCGCGCTCGATTATGCTCTCGGGGCGTCTGGTCGTTTTCCCGACGCCATAGCGGATCGCGGGTCGGCGATTCTTGGAGCCAAGTGGCCTTCCTGGCCCAGGTATTGATGGTTTCGGTGCACGGGCCGGACCGTGCAGGTGCGGGCGGAGGTTCCGAAACCCCGGCGGACGCGGGCGGGGGTGAGCCGTGCGGGCTCGGCCGGCTTCTCCCAGGGGTGGCGGAGGTCCGCTGCGGCTTCGCGGGTGAGCCGGAGCTGGGTGTGGGCGGCGATGATCAGCCACGTCCAGCGGTCTCCGGCTTCGGGGGTGCGGAGCTTGGGCCGGGTCCAGCCGAGGGTCTGCTTCATCAGCCGGAAGGTGTGCTCGATGTCGAAGTGCGCAGGAACGCCTGCCAGCGGACGTCGACGTCCTCGCCACTCAGTCCGGTGGCCGACGACCACAGCCAGAGGGGCAGCGGGTCTCCGCCGCCGGGGAGGCGGTCGACCTGGAGGCGAATCAGCGTGCCCTCGATGATGGGGAGTTCGCCGGTGTGGTCGATCCACGCGGAGCGGGTGGTCAGGCGGGGGTGGATGCGGTCCCAGGCCATCGCGCGGGCGGTGCCGTACCGATCGGTGACCTGCACCGTCGCCGCGTCCGGATCGCCCCAGGTCTCCGGCTTGGCGAAGCGGAACTCCTTGCCGTGCTTCGGCGGGCGCCCGCCCTGGGGATAGGACATGGCGTACTCCTTGAGCGAGGGCGTCGGCCGTCGCATGACGCGGTCGGAGCGCATCCGTCCCAGCACCTCGACCGGGAGGCCGTCGAGGAGGTGGGCCATGCGCGGGGCGTCGTAGCCGGCGTCGAAGACGATCAGGATGTCGCGGTCGCCGAGGTGCCAGCGGCCCATCTCGATCAGATCGACGACCACCCGGCGGACCTGGGCGGCGGTGACCTGGGCTACGTCGTCGTCCGGTCCGAAACGCACGGCGTCCAGGAGCTGGCACCAGGACGTCCGGCCCGATTCCAGGGCGGCGACGAACGAGTACGGCCAGCCGGGTATGAACTGGTCCGAGGACCGTCCGCTGCGGCCGTAGACGTGGCAGAACAGGCGGTCCGCGCTGGTCGGGGCGTCGGGGCGGAGCCAGTTGCTGATGTCGACGCCGAGGACCAGGCGGCCGTCGGCGGCGTGCGGCATGGGCAGGCCCGCCAGCACCTGCCGCAGCCGGGGCACGTCCACGTTTCCGCTGTTCAGTGCGTCGTACATCGCACCGTGCCCCCGACGGTGCTCGGCCACCAGCGTCAGGTCCACCGGCGAGGTCACCGGTCCGTCCGCGCACAGCAACGCGTCGGTGAGGTCGAACAGTTCGTCCCCGCGCGCGGTCAGGCAGTCAAATAAGTCCTCCCGGAAGCGTGACGCTTTCGCGAACGCTTCCCCCGGAGCATGATCAGGCAGCAGACTCACCCTTACGGCCTTCGTCGTGGTCAGGTGTGTCCTTGGTCGGAGCACATGATCAGACGAAGGCCGCCTCAACGTCCGGCGAACACCCAGGTGAACGACCTAGTTCGAGGAGCAATTCGACTCATCGATAGCCTGCATCACCATGATGCGCGCTTGGATCCTGCCGATGCTGCTTGTGCTCAGCGGCTCAGCCGTCGCGACCGGGCAGATCTTCAAGGGGAGCCCCGGCACAGCCGCAGCACTCCTGCTGGCGTTCCTAACGCTCGCCGGCGTGAACTCACCCCTGATCTTCCCGAGGTCGATCGGTGCGCAGGAGGCACAACGCCGCAGCGCGGTCGACGGCCGACCGGTCGTCTTCTGGCGGCCGGGCTGCAAGTACTGCATACGACTACGCATCCGGCTCGGCCGCAGCGCCCGCCAGCTGCACTGGGTCAACATCTGGCGCGACCCGGCAGCAGCCGCAGCGGTGAGAGCAGCCAACGACGGCAACGAGACCGTGCCCACCGTCGTCGTGGCGGGCCAGCCACACACCAACCCCGATCCCGAATGGGTGCGCGAACAGCTCTCCCCTTCCGCGTGATCAGAAACCACGACCTACCGGAGAGGCTGTCCTGTGCCACTGAAGATTGAACGTGTGTCATCGAAATCTGAGTGGCCTGTGTCACTCGTGGTCGCCGAGGGGCGGTCACGAGTACCCCAGGTCGACGACCAGATCGCATCGGGAAACGGCGGCGCTCTGTCGCATCGCCAGGTGCCGGAGTGCCAAGGGCTCATTCAGCCCACATCCCGAGCCGCTCGGCCAGGAAGGCGATGATCTCGTTCCGGGCCTGCATGGTGGGGTGACCGTCCTGGTCGACGAGGTGTGCCGTGACGACGCTGTGGGCGCAACCGACGACGTCACGGAAGAAGGGCGGAGGGTTCGTGTTCGCAGTCTCGGCTTTGAGTACGCGGCCGTCGAATGCGTCCCCGAGCAGCGCTCGGTAAGCCGCGAACCGCTGACCAGTGCACCACCTGTCGTTGTCGAAGCGGTAGGCGAGAACCTTCAATCCCTCTCGCGCTACGCGTTCAGCCACGGCAGCAGCGTCTTCGTCGCTGATCTCCAGACCGCCGGGATCGTCCAGCGGAAGCGACGGATGGTTGACCACTGGTGCGATGACAGCCGGTTCGAGCGCCATGGTCAAGGCAAAGTTGCCGGTAAAACACAGACCGACGGCGCCGACGCCAGGCCCGCCACGCTCGGCGTGCGCCAGGCGGGCGAGGCCGCGCAGCCATGTGACGACGGGGCTGGTGCCGCCACCGGCGAAGGCTCGGAACTCAGCGCTGACGCAGGCGCGTCGAACGACGGTCTCGCGTGCCTCGGCGAGCGGATAGGCACCGTCGACGCCGAAAAGAGAGGGCAGGTACACGGAGAAGCCGGCATCACGCACCCACCGCGCGAACCGCGCGACGTCGGGGCTGATACCCGGCATCTCGGGCATGAGGATGACTGCCGGTCCTGACCCGGCAACGTACACGGTCTTGTCGACGTCATCGACGCTGACGGCTCTCCGTGAGAAGTCGTCCAAGGGGTCGCTCTGTCCTCGCATGATTGTCATGACCGAGATGATGACGAGCGGCCGCCCTTCTGAGAAGCGGCGGCATCGCCACGTATCACGGTAATATCGCCACCCGTTCGAAGGTGCCGGAGGGGCCGCATGAGTCCGCTGCGCGTTGGTGTGCTGGCCTACCCCGGCTGCTTCGCGTCGGAGGTATTCGGCGTCCCTGACCTCCTGACAATGGCAACTCACGTCGCCGCGGCGCAAGGGTCGGTTCAGCCGGCCTACGAGGCGTCGGTCATCTCGCCCCGGCGTCGTGTGATCGCGGCCGGCGGCTCGGTCCTCGACGTCTCGGCGGTTCGCCCGGTGGACGTCCTGATCGTGCCAGGGTTCGAGCTTTCGCCCACGCTCGATCTCGACGCGACACTCGCAAACCTGGGACCGGAAGCAGCGTCGATTCGATCGCAGGCGGCCTCGGGGACCGCTGTCGTATCGATCTGCGTGGGCGCCTTCCTGGTCGCTGAAGCCGGGCTGCTCGACGGGCGCCAAGCGACCACGTCCTGGTTGTTCGCGGATCGGTTCGCCCTCCGGTACGCCGACGTGCGCCTCCGCCCGGAGAGCTTGGTCGTGACCGACCGGGGGGTGACGACCACGGCGGCCTTCAGTGCCATGTACGACTTCGCCCTGCAGTTCATCCGCGAGCACGATGGCCCCCGCGTCGCCCGTAGCACCGCGCGTATCGCGCTTGTTGATGATGCGCGTTCCACGCAGGCTCCCTATGTCGACCCGGGGCTCATACCCACTGTGGGCAGGGAGTTCTCGCTCAGCGTCAAGCGGTGGCTCGACCAGAACCTCAGTGCTCGCTATGACCTGCCCACCCTCGCCCAGGAGTTCCACGTAAGCACGAGAACCATGCTCCGCCGCTTCGGCGACGAAGCCGGCGAGACGCCACTCGCGTACCTGCAGACGGTCCGGGTGCGTCGAGCCAGACACCTGCTGGAGACGACCGACAGGACCGTCGCGAGCATCGCCGCCGACGTCGGGTACGGCGACCCTGGGGCGTTCAGCGGCATCTTTGCCAGACATACGGGCCAGCGGCCGAGGGAGTACCGCGCGATATTCCATCGTCGCTGCGACCACCACGGGTCAACCCGACGAACGGAGACTTGAGACCCGCCCGCGACGGCGACAGGCCCCCTCAAGGCCGGGCCAAAGCGCAGGCCTCCGCGAGCCCACAACCCCTACTCCTGGCACACCAGCACCCCGGCTGGTCAAACTTCGATGGCACGAACCACTGGCCATCACTCTTCGGTGGCAATGCTCAAGCTTGGATGTCACAGGACGGTGGCGCCCGCAGCCCCAAGCGCACCGAGGTTAGAAGACAAGCTGAGCGACGCCGGGCTGAACGCCCGGATCGAGCGCCTCGCGTGGTCCGCGCGGGTGCCCCTGCAGTGCAGCCTCGCCACACGCTTCCGCCGTGGGCGACTCTTCCTCGCGGGGGACGCGGCTCACAACTATTCACCGGCCACCGGTCAGGGCATGAACGCCGGCATCCAGGACGCGGTGAATCTCGGCTGGAAGCTCAGCTTTGCGGCGAACTGCTCCGGAGGCGAGGCCGCGGGCGGGCTCGGTGCCGAAGTGCTGCTCGACTCCTACGACACGGAGCGCCGGCCGGCCGCCCACCGACGGCTGGTCCTCACGCACACGGCGTTCTGGGCAGAGGCGTCGACCGGCCGGATCCCCTCGTGGCTGCGCGCGGTGGCCGCAGACGGCGCCTCCGTCGCCCTCGTGGCCCGCCGCAACGGAGCTCCCCCCGTTTCCCCTCAATACACGGCGTCGCGAACGCCCTTGCCGCCAGCGCGAAATGCGCTGACTACCCGGCCTCGGGTCAAGCCTTGAACGTCCACATCAGGTTGGTGCTGTCCTGCCACGTCCACTGCTTGGCCACGGCCCCTTCGGAGACCATGCCGCCGCCGTCGAGGGCCAGTCCCGTGCTGCGGTTGCGGATCGAGTACCGGCCCTGTCCGCGGTCGGTGATCTGCCACTGCTGGTTGTTGCCGCCGTTCCAGGGGGCCTGCCGGACCGGGTCGCCGTTGTTGGTGGCGCCCCAGCCGTCGGCGGCCATGCCGTTGCCACGGTTGACGAGCCGGTAGTAGCCGTTTCCGAGCTCGATCGCCTGCCACTGGACATTGACGTGGTCTATCGGCTCCCACTGCTTCAGGTTCGAGCCGCTGGAGAAACTTCCGCCGCTGTCCAGTACCAGGCCGCTCGTGGCGTTGCCCAGGCGGAAGTACGTGGCCGGGTTGAACGTCACCTTCAGCGAGGCGATGGTGTCATTGTTACCGGTCACCCGAAGGTCTGCGGCGTTCGAGGTGAACGTCCAGGCGGTGCCGGTGAAGTTGTCGCCGGAGTAGCCCGTCACCTGGTAGCCGTCGGGCACCAGGATGGAGGAGGCCATGGCGGGGCCCAGACCGGCGGCGGACAGCTGGGAGGAGGTGTAGCTGCCCAGCTGCAGAACGCCGCGGGTGCCTTGGTAGTCGACGTTCTGGAACACCGACGGTGAGACCCTCGTGGGCATGCCCTGGACCTCGACGCACACCACGGGGAGGGTGGCGTTCGGCGCGGTGGCCGGCACGGAGACATTGATCTGGTCGGTGACGGTGTACGAGAGCGAGACCGAGGTGTTGTTCAACAGATAGACGCGGCTGATCGTGTTGTCGACCCTCGGGATCCGCAGCTGGCCGTTCGTGGGCCAGGTGAAGACATGGGCGAAGAGCTTGCCGCTCTTCTTGGTGACCTTCCCCCATGCGGGTTCGCTGGCGAACGGGCTGCCGCTGGTGCCGTGAATGCTGTCGCTGTGCGTCGCCATCCATGAGGCCAGGCCGTTCAGGACGGTCTGGGATCCCGGCGTGACCGAGCCATCGCCCTTGGGGCCGATGTTCAACAGGAGGTTGCCGTCCCGGGAGACGACCGTGACGAGCTCCTGGACGATGTCCTTGACGGAGCGGTAGGAGTTCTCCTTCGACGCGTTGTAACCCCAGGCGTCGTTCATGGTGACGCACCGCTCCCACGGCCGGCCCAGCGGCTCGTCGGGTATCCCGAACTCCGCGACCGTGTAGTCGCCGAGACGGTGCCCCCGCTTGACCCGCTCGTTGACGATGAGGCCGGGCTTGCGGGCGATCAGCCAGTTGTAGAGGTCGGCGCCGTCCGATTGCAGCCACCAGTTTTCGAGGGTGGGGCTGGAGGGCTCGCCGAACCAGTCGCCGTCGAACCACAGCACCGCCGGGTCGTAGCGGTCCAGCAGTTCCTGAAGCTGCGCCTTCATGTCGGCGATGTAGCCCGTGCGGGCAGCCTGCGACGACATCGTCGTGAGGCCGTTGTCGTGGCGGTCGGTCTGGGAAGGGTGGTTCCAGTCGAGGATCGAGTAGTACAGGCCGAACTTGATCCCGCGGCTCTCGCACTCGGTCTTGAGGCTCATGAGCGGGTCGGTCTGGATGCCGCCGAAGTCGCGCAGGTTGTACAGCTTGGTGCCGGTGGTGTTGGTGAAGCCCGCGACGTTGGAGTCCCACATCGCGTAGCCCTCGTGGTGCTTGGCGGTGATCACGAGGTACTTCATGCCGGCGTTCTTGGCCAGCTCGGCGATCTGGGCGGCGTTGAACTGGCTCGGGTTGAAGTTCTGGGTGACCTGGGTCTGGTAGTTCGCCTTGCTCCACTGCTGGTTGGTGAACGCCCACTCGCCCTGGCCGAGTTGCGAGTACGACCCGTAGTGGATGAACATCCCGAACCGGGCCTGGTACCACCAGTCCATCTTCGAGGAGACGGTGTATGCCTCGGCGGTGGAGGGCCACAAAGCCTGCGGCAGCCCGAAGGCCGCCACTCCTCCGGCAAGGGCGGCGGCCTTCATCAGAGAGCGTCTGCTGAGGGGAGCTGAGGACATGGGTGCGGCTCCATGTGTCAAGGGGGGAGGGAAGGCAGGGAGTTACGAGCGAGACGCCGACCTGGGCACTCTGCTCCGCGCAGAGCCAAGAGGAGACATCGGATGGATTTATATTAGTGCGGTGGTAGTCACGTCTAGGGGTGAGATGAAAATCCCTGGCAGAAGGGATTCTCTAGCGGATTCTCGAAGGTGGCGGGAGCATGAAGGGCGGCTCCGCCGACGAGGTCGCGTCATACATCGGATCTATATGTGGGTCGACTCCGTCGGAAAGGCGAGAACACACGGGGTGGGGAGAGCGGTCGAGGGCGAGGGGGCCGCGCCGCAGTGGCACGGCCCCCTCGCCGGCACGCCGTCACAGGGCGATGAGCTGCCAGTCCTGGTTCGCTCCGTCGGTGGTGGGCCACTGGATGACCTTGACACCGTCCGTGGTGGAGGCGTCCTTGACGTCGGCGCACCATCCGTTGCGGACGTTGACGAGCCGGTAGTAGCCGCTGGTCTGGGAGGGGACCAGTTTCCACCACTGGTTGTCGCCGCCGCCGTCGGTCGACTGGTCCAGGGGCGCGCCCTTGAGGGAGTTGTCCGGGCTCTCCAGGGCCTTGCCGCTGCGGGCGTTGACCAGCCGGTAGGAGCCGTCGGCATTCGGCAGCAGTTTCCACTGCTGGTTCGTGCCGCCGGTCCAGGGCCACTGGATGATGAAGGCGCCGTCGGCGGGCGAGGCGTCGCTGACGTCCATCGCCTTGCCGCTCTTGCGGTTCACCAGCCGGTAGGTGCCCAGATCCGCGGTGAAGGGCCGGTCGTAGACCTCCAGGCTGCGAATGGACGCCCATACCGTGGCAGGGAGCCCGGTGACCGTCACCCGTACGTATCGGGCCTGCGCCCGGAAAGCGGAGACCTGCACCTGGCTGGTGCTGGTGGTGGCGGTCCGGTCGGCGAGCGTGGTCCAGGTGCTGTTGTCGGTGGAACCCTCGATCCGGTAACGGTAGTTCGTTGCGTCCAGCTCCCAGGCGATACGGGTACCGGTGAGGGACTTGGTGGTCCCCAAGTCCACCTTCAGCCAGTGTCCGGTGTTGCCGTTGCTCGCGCACCAGCGAGTCGCGGTGGATCCGTCCACGGCCTTCGCTGCGGTGTTTCCCTTGGAGGTCTCCTCGCTGCTGGCCGAGGCCGTCCTGCCGGCGGCGACGTCGGCGGGCTGCACGGAGCGGTCCAGCGTCACGCCGACGACGCCGTCCTCGGGAATGCGGGTGCGGTTGATGCCGGTGATCGTCACCTTCCCGTCCGCGTCCACGGTGTACGACAGGTCGGCACCCGACGCGACGTCGAAGACGCGGGTCACCTTCGCGTCCCCGATCGAGGGTGTGGTGAAGCCTGTGCCGCTGTAGCCGGGCAGCAGGTGGATGTAGAAGGTGCTGCCCTTGGACGTGTAACCGTACTGGCCGTCGACAGGCTGCCAGGGGCCGCCGCGGGTGCCGTAGACGGCCTCGCCGCAGGTGGTCATGAAGGAACCGATCCGGCGCACCAGGTCGGCCTGGGCGGTGGGGACCACGCCGGTGCGGTCCGGTCCGACGTTGACCAGGCAGGTGAGGTTGCGGACCCAGGCGTTGACCAAGATGTTCATGGCCGTGCCGAAGCTCATCACGCTCGTGCCGGCCTTGTAGCCCCAGGCACCGCCGATGGTGAAGCACTTCTCCGCGACGCGTCCGGTGCGGATCGCGCCGGAGGGCACGGAGGGGCCCTCCTCACTGGTGAAATCGCCGATCCAGCCCGAACGCAGGGTGGTGACGATGTCCGGCTGGTGCTTGCGCACCAGCCCGGTCAGGCCCAGCGGCTTGCCGGTGGCGGGGTCGGTCTCGCTGTAGGCGGAATCCACCGGCCACTCGTTCGCCGGGTCGCGGAACTTGCCCGGCTCCCAGAAGAAGGCGGCGGCCGCGTCGGAGCCCTGCTGGCCGAGCCAGCCGCCGTCCCACCACAGGTCGTCGATCTTGCCGTATTGGGTGACCAGCTCCCTGACCTGCTGGTACAGCTCATTCTTCATGATCCGCGCGTTCTCTTTGTGCGCGGGATCCGTGGTGTAACCCCACTTGTTGGGCAGGCAGTTGGTGCCATTGACGTCGTAGTAGCCCGGGTAGCGCCAGCTCAGCGGCGAGACGTACAGGCCCACCTTCAGACCGGCGTTGCGTACGGCGGTGACGTACTGGCCGATGAAGTCCTTCTGGAGCGGGGCCTGTCCGGCGTGCCAGGCGTTCGGGTGGGTGGACGGCCACAGCGCGAAGCCGTCGTGGTGGCGGGCCGTGAGCACCGTGTACTTCGCGCCCATGTCCTTGGCCAACTGGGCCCAGTCGGCCGGATCGTAGGCGCTCGCCGTGAACTGCTCGCCGGTCGCGTCGGTGACGTACTTCCTGTAGTTCTCCGGGGTGACGGCGGCGTTCTCCATGTACCACTCGCCCTTGGCCGGGCCTGAGTAGACACCCCAGTGGATGAACATGCCGAGCTTGGCATCCTGCAACCACTGGATCTTGTCGTCGGGCTGCTGTTCGACACCCAGGTCGAGCTTGGGGATCCGCAGCGGGGGGAGCGGGAGTGGCTGGGGAGCGGCGGCGTAGGCGGGGATCGCCAGGGTGGGGGTGATGGCCGCGGCGGCCGTCATGGCCGCCATGCCGCCAAGCACTCTTCGGCGAGTGATCGGCTGTGACAAGGTCTTCTCCTGACTGTCCGCAAGACAGCACACAGGTGCTGCGGCTCAGTGTCGGGGCCGAACAGATCGGATGGGTCACCTCGGAGACGGCGAGACACAGGGGAGCCGCACGGAGGCGTGTGTTTCACCTAGGTGACATCGGATGTATTAATCAGCAACAGACCGTGTTGTGTCTAGGGGGCTGCCTCGAAATCTCGTGCAAATTGCAGTACTTCGGGTCGCAGAGAAGAGGTCGGGCTTCCGAAGACATCGGATGTGTCATCGAGTCGAGGGCGTTGACGAAGCCTCATTTCCCACCTACCGTCCTCAAACGGAGTCGCACACAACCAAACAAATCACAAGCCTCATTGAGGTGGACCCAGATGCTCCGACGCGCCCTCACCTATGTGTTGGCCGCCCTCCTGAGCTTGACCGCCCTACTTGTCACCGGCTCCCCCGCCCAGGCGTCCACGGTCACCATCACCAACGCCACCCAGTTCACCGACACCACCGGCACCGTCGTCCACGCCCACGGCGGCGGGGTGATCAGAGTCGGCTCGTACTACTACTGGTTCGGCGAGAACCGCAACGCCGACAACACCTTCAGAGCCGTTTCCGCCTACCGCTCGACCGACCTGAAGACCTGGGAGTTCAGGAACAACGTCCTGACCCAGGCCAGCGCCCCGGAGCTGGCAGTCGCCAACATCGAGCGGCCCAAGGTCATCTACAACTCCGCCACCGGCAAGTTCGTGATGTGGATGCACAAGGAGAACGGCACCGACTACACCCAGGCCCGCGCCGCCGTCGCCGTCTCCGGCACGGTCGACGGCGACTACACCTGGCGGGGCAGTTTCCGGCCCCCGTCCGGCACCACGTCCCGCGACATGACCCTGTTCAAGGACGACGACGGCACCGGCTACCAGATCACCTCCGCCGCCGGCAACGCCGACCTGCAGATCTGGAAACTCAGCGCCGACTACACGGCCTACGAGAGTCTGACCGCCAACCCCTGGGCCGGTACCTTCCGCGAGGCTCCGGCGCTGTTCAAGCGCAACGGCGTCTACTTCATGCTGACCTCCGGCAACAGCGGCTGGAAGCCCAACCAGCAGAAGTACGCCACCGCCGGCAGCATCGCCGGCCCCTGGACGGCCATGACCGACATCGGTGACGACACCGGCTACGGATCCCAGACCACGTTCGTGCTGCCCGTGCAGGGAAGCTCGGGCAGCTCCTACCTCTACATGGGCGACCGCTGGGGCAATTCCATGGGCGGCACGGTCAACGACTCGCAGTACGTCTGGCTTCCGCTGACCTTCCCGACCCAGACCACCATGAACCTGCCGTGGTACCCGCAGGTCGCCCTCGACAGCGTGGCCGGTACGGTCACCGGCGTGGGCGGCGGCCCGTACTACAACCTGGTGGCCCGGCACAGCGGCAAGTGCCTCGACGTCTCCGACAACTCCGCCGCCGACAGTGCGGTCACCCTCCAGTACACCTGCATCGGCGGCCTCAACCAGCAGTGGCGGACCAAGGAGGCAGGCGACGGGTACGTCCAGATCCTCGCCCAGCACAGCGGCAAGTGCCTGGACGTCGCGAACGGCTCCGCCGCTGACGGCGCCTTCGTGAACCAGTACCGCTGCACCACCGGCACCAACCAGCAGTGGCAGTTCCAGGACCAGGGAGGCGGCTACTACCGGCTCGTCGCCCGGCACAGCGGCAAGTGCCTCGACGTGGCGGACGCTTCCACCGTCAACGGCGCACGCCTCATCCAGTGGCCCTGCGGCACCGGCGCCAACCAGAAGTTCCAGCGGCGCGCGGCGTGACGACCGTCCGGGTGCGGACGACAATGTCCGCACCGAGACGGGAACAAGCAGGTCATCACGGCAGTGAGCGTGGCCGCCCTCGTCTTCCGGGTCTACCCGGAGGCAGAGACGGAGATCGCCCAGACGGTCCTGGCACCCGATATCAGCGACCGGATGGCGGTCGTCGCGAGGTGACCCCGCCCGCACTGCCGGCGCATTGCCCGAGCCGCGACATGGCGCAAGGTCCGCCACGCGGACACGGTCGGCGCGGCCGTGGTCGGGGCACGGCGCCGCCCGCCGCGGTCACGAGGGTGACGTGCTGGTCGCCGGCCCGGCCAAGAGCGGCCCTGGGAGGTCAAGTCCCAGGCCGTGCCGGATGTTCGACGGCCTTGCCCGGGGACCAATCGCGTACGGCGGCGAAGCAGGAGCAACCTCCTCGAGCCGTGCCGCCAGGTGACAGAAGTGAATGCCGAGGCACCGAGGCCGACGGCAAGGGCTGCCATCGAGGGCAGGATCTCGGTGGCGCGGCTGGGGCCCGCATCCGCAGAGCCCAGTCACCCTCTTCACTCGACCTGTCGGACCAAACACATCCCATGTATCGGGCCACTTACCTTGAGACTCAAGCACGCCCGACTGTTGCAATCTCGGTGTGATCTGGTGATTTCTGTCGAGACCCTAGACAGACCCCTCACTGGTGCCCGTTAATACATCCGATGTTGCTCCGCCCGAACACCCGCTGTGCGTAAGGCCTGTCATGACACCGTGTGCTGTCCTGCGAACTGCCAGGAGAAGAAGGGAAGACCTGCCGCCCAGCACGCGCCGTAACGCTTGTGCCGGGCGCCTCACTCAGGGCGTTCACGCCGCTCCCCACCTGATCCGCACCCAAGCCGCAGCCCGCCCTCGGGCGGTACCACGTCCTGCGAGCGGCTCTCTTCCCGGGCGACGACGGCGCGGCCTGTCAGTTCACCTGGCGGGCCGGCCTGTACGTCGCTTCGTCCGACGCCGATTGCGCCTCCCAGGGCAGCCCTGTCGCCTGCGGCCCGGCACGCCCCGACACCCGGGCCGCCGTCGACTGCCCCAGCACGCCGTCACCGCAAGCAATGCCAACGATCCCAGGAGTGGGCCATGTCCTCACCAAAAGTGTCTCGCCGTACGTTTCTCGGTGCTGCGGGGGTGGCGAGCGCCGCGACCGCTCTGCCGCTCATCCCCGGCTTCTCCGGCCTGTTGTCGCAGGCGTTCGCCGCGGACACCCAGACCAACCTCAGCAAGATGGTCGACATGCGGTTCGGCATGTTCAACCACTTCAGCCTGGGCACGTTCACCAACGAGGAGTGGGCGGAACCCAACCAGAGCCCCACCCTCTTCGCTCCCCCGAGTGTCAACTGCGCGCAGTGGGCCGACGCGGCGGTCGCCGCGAAGATGAGCTACGGCTTCCTGACCACCAGGCACCACGACGGCTTCGCCCTGTGGCCGAGCGCGTACGGCACCCAGAACGTCGCGAACAGCTCGTACAAGCACGACGTCGTCCAGGCGTACTGCGACGCCTTCCGGGCGAAAGGATTGAAGGTCGGGCTGTACTACTCGGTCTGGGACCGTACCTTCGGCGTCGAGGCATGGGAGAGCCGGCACAAGGTGTCCGGGCTCCAGATCACCGATGCCATCCACCCCAGCCACATGACCTTCGTCCTCGGTCAGATCCGCGAGTTGCTCACCAACTACGGCACCATAGACATGTTCATGACCGACGGTTACGCATGGCAGATGGGGCAGCAGGCCGTCTCCTACCAACAGGTCCGTTCGCTGGTGAAGGAACTGCAGCCGGACTGCGTCATGATCGACCTCGGCGGACTGTCGGAGCCCTTCCTCGGCGACGCGATCTTCTTCGAGGAGCCGCTGGGCGTCACGGCGCCGGCGGGCAACACCTACGCCGGTATGCAGGGGCAGACCATCAGCAACGGCTGGTTCTGGCACCCCTCCACCCCGACCGAGGGCCTCATGAGCAAGGACGCGATCCTCTCGCACCTGGCCGACCTGGAACCGAAGTACACCTCGTTCATCCTCAACTGCCCGCCCAACCGCAACGGCCTGCTGGACACCAACGTCGTCAACCGGCTCGCCGAAGTCGGCACGGCATGGAGCCCCAACGCTTCCAGGCCGCCGCTGCCCACCCAGCTGCTGCGCGCCGAGCATCCCGTCACACCGGTCAACGCGTACGCCACCGGCTTCCACACCGGCGAGGGTCCGTTCAACGCCATCGACGGACTCAGCGACGCCCGCTACGAGACGTGCTGGTCGACCTGGGGGCTGCCGGCGCCGCTGCCGCAGTCCATCACCATCGACCTCGGCGGTGTGTGGAGCAACGTCTCCACCCTGGAGTATCTACCCAAGCAGTGGAGCCGCAACAACTCCACCGACGGCGACATCACTTCCTACACCATCCTGACCAGCACCGACGGGGTCAACTTCACCCAGGTCGCCACCGGCACCTGGGCCGGCAACCGTAAGACCAAGGTGGTCGAGTGGCCCAACCGGAACGTGGGCTTCGTACGGATCCAGGTCACCGCGGCCACCGGCGGCTACGCCAACATCAGCGGCGTCAGGATCGGCGGCCGGTCGGTCAAGCCGGCACTGGTGTCCACCACACTGCCCGGCGACGGCACCGTCTACCGGCTGGTCGCCCGCCACAGCGGCAAGGCCGCCGACGTGGAGGGCCAGCGCACCACCGACAACACCAAGGTCCTGCAGTGGCCCTGGCTCGGCCAGACGAACCAGAAGTGGACCTTCATCAAGACCGGCGACGGCTACTACAAGATCAAGGGTGTGGGCAGCGGCAAGCTCATGGAGGTCCAGGGGCTCTCCCGCGCGGACGGCGGCACCGTCGGCATCTGGGGAGACGCCGGCGCCCCCCAACAGCACTGGGCCGTCACACCCACCGGCGACGGGTACTACTTCCTCATCGACCGCTACAGCGGGCTCTGCCTTGCCGTCGACGAGGGCAGCACCACCAACGGAGCCGCCATCGAACAGCAGCCGTATACGGCACAGACGCACCAGCAATGGCAGATCACCCCCTCCTGACCCTGCCTTTCGCCCCTCGCCTCCACGGCCTGTAGCGAGGAGCAGCGGTGACGGCCCTCTGCGGGCCCGGGGCGCTTGGGCACCCCGCGCCCGCAGAACGTGTGCCTGATTCATGCTTCCGCCGAGGCGGCGGCGGCACCCGGGCAGGTTCTTCGGCGCCATCGACTGGTGGGGCATCGACGGCAGCGTGGTCACCGGCGACGTCCGGCCGCGCTTCATCGGCTTCACCCAAGACCCCCACTCTCATTGAGGCACCCGTAGAAAGACAGGGAATGCACATGTCCGCTGTTCTCGCACGGCTGTCGGCGATATTGGTCGCCGCCTGCCTGCTCTTCACAGCCCAAGTTGTGACCACGCCCCAGCGGGCCGCCGCCGCCGATCCGGGCTATCTGATGACCCACTTCATCGGCGACGGGGCGACCGGTCAGCAGATCTACTTCTCGCACAGCGCGGACGGCCTGAACTGGACCGACCTCAACGGCGGCGGGATGGCCCTGCGTTCCACGGTGGGGACGCGTGGGGTGCGTGACCCCGCCCTGGTCCGCTCGCCCGACGGGAGCAAGTACTGGATCATCGCGACCGACCTGTGCATCGGCTGCGGGCAGTCGTGGGGCGACTCCATGTCCAACGGCAGCCGCAATCTCGTGGTGTGGGAGTCGACGGATCTCGTGACCTGGTCGCAGCCGTGGCTGCTCAACGTCGCCGGCGCGATCCCCGACGGACGCAACGCGTGGGCGCCGGAGGCGATCTGGAACCCGGCCACCAACGACTACGTTCTGTACTGGGCGACCAACGCGACCCTCAACGGCGTGCTCAAGCACCGCATTTACTACGCCCGCACGAGCGACTTCCGCACCACCACAACCCCGCAGCTCTACATCGACCGTGCCGGCACCCAGAACATCATCGACACCCAGATCGTCGAGGTCCCCTCCGGTGTCGGCGACTACCGCTACGTACGGGCCTCCGGCGACGGACAGATCACGCTCGAGGGCAGCAACTCGATCCTCGGCACCTGGACCAACCTCGGCAACCTCTCCGGCATCGGCCTGACCGGCGCCCAGGTGGAAGGCCCGATGTGGATGAAGTTCCGTGATCGCAACGAGTGGACCCTGTACCTCGACCAGTACGCCTCCGGACGCGGCTACATGCCGGTCACGACGACCAACCCGTCCGCCTCCTCCACGTACCGGCTCCCAGCGTCGGGAAGCTACAACCTGGGCGGGACCACCAAGCGCCACGGCTCGATCCTGAACCTGACGGCCGCCGAGGACAGCCGCGTTCAGGCCCGCTGGCCCAACACCGCGATCAACCGGCTTCAGTCGTTCAACTTCCCGGACCGGTACGTGCGGCACACCGACTTTGACGTGCGCATCGACCAGAACATCACCGGCCCGGACGCCCAGTTCCGGCTGCGGACCGGCCTGGCGGGCACCGGCACCGTCTCCTTCGAGTCGGTCAACTTCCCCGGCTACTTCCTGCGGCACTCCAACTACGACTTCCAGCTCGCCTACAACGACGGCACCACCCAGTTCGCCGCGGACGCCACCTTCCGCCGGGTCGCCGGGCTCGCCGACCTGGCGTGGTCCTCGTTCCAGTCGTACAACTACCCCGACCGGTACATCCGCCACTACGCCTACCAACTCCGCCTCGACCCGATCAGCACCGCAACAGGACGCAGCGACGCCACCTTCCGGGTGACCAGCTGACCTGAGGGGCATGCCCCCTTCCAGCACGCGATGCCTCTTCCGTCGGACCCCAGACAGAACTGGTCTGCGTACGGGCCGCCGCTATGCCGAGGAAGTCGAACGCGGCCCCGAAGCCCGTCCCGAGTGATCCGCCGGGATCCGTCCCTCGGCCCTGCCAAGCGGGACCGACCCCGGCGGTCACGCACCGCGTCAGCAGGTCACGACAGCGGCGGGTAGGCGTTCCGCATCAACTGCTGGAACTGGGCGCTCACCTCGCTCGTCTCGCTCGCCGCGCTTCTGACCACAGCGCCAGTGGCGCAGGCCGACACCACGATCTGCCAACCCTTCGGTGCAACGACCATCCAGGGCCGCTACGTGGTTCAGAACAACCGCTGGGGCACCAACGCCACCCAGTGCATCGCCGTCACCGACTCGGGGTTCCGGATCACCCAGGCCGACGGATCCGTCCCCACGAACGGCGCTCCGAAGTCCTACCCGTCCGTCTACAACGGCTGCCACTACACCAACTGCTCGCCCGGCACCAAGCTTCCCGCTCAGCTCAGCACCGTCTCCACCGCGCCCACGAGCATCTCCTACAACTACGTGAACGACGCGGCGTACAACGCCTCGTACGACATCTGGCTCGACCCCACGCCCCGCACCGATGGCGTGAACCGAACCGAGATCATGATCTGGTTCAACAAGGTCGGATCCGTCCAGCCCATTGGCTCCCCGGTCGGCACCGCCACCGTGGCCGGGCGCGAGTGGCAGGTGTGGTCCGGCAACAACGGCTCGAACGACGTGCTGTCGTTCGTCGCACCGTCAGCAATCACCAACTGGACCTTCGACGTCATGGACTTCGCCCGGCAGGCTGTCTCCCGGGGACTCGCGCAGAACAACTGGTACCTGACGAGCGTTCAGGCGGGGTTCGAGCCCTGGCAGAACGGCGCGGGCCTCGCCGTGACCTCGTTCTCCTCCACCGTCGACACGGGCTCCTCCGGTGACCCGGGCAGTCCTGGAGGCTCCACGGCCTGCAAGGTGGCGTACTCGACGAACGCCTGGCAGGGCGGCTTCACCGCCGACGTCACCATCACCAACAGCGGCTCCTCCCCCGTCAGCGGCTGGAAGCTCGCGTTCACCCTCCCCTCCGGGCAGCGGATCACCAATGCCTGGAACGCGAACCTGTCCGGGGTGTCAGGAGCTGTCACCGCGAGCAACGTGGCCCACAACGGAGAGGTGGCGTCCGGCGGCCAGGCGACCTTCGGGTTCCAGGGCACCTCCAGCGGCACCTTCTCCAAGCCCTCCGGCTTCAGTCTGAACGGCACCGCCTGCACCACCGTGTGACACACGTTCACCCTCCGGGACCCGCCCGGTCCCTCCGCGCCGACTGGCGGTCCCCGACGGCCGCAGAGCGCCCCCGGCTCCACAGTGTTTCGCCCCCTCCGTCAAAGCCGACGCCGTGCCCGGATCGGCCTTCTCGCCCGCGCCGGCCCCGGTCAATGGCTGGTTCGGAGGGGGCTCACTGTGGGCGGCGGGGTCAGTGCCGGGCGAACTGGGCCCCCGTCGACTGCACGACGTCCGGCCGCAAGGCGATGCCGTTGATGGTCAGTTGTTCTCCGTAGATGTCGGTGAGCCTGATCGCCTTGCCGCATCCGCTGCCGTCGGGAGAGAGGAAGTAGTTGTAGTCGGTGCGGGTCAGTTGGCGCCAGCCGCCGCCTGTGCTGACCTCCAGCCGGGCGAGCGGGTTGCGGTGCCCGATGGCCTGAACACCGCACCAGTAGGGGCTGGATCCGTTCTTGTAGCGGATCGAGATCGTGCCCGCCGAGCTGGGGCTCACCAGGCTCCAGGTGATCGCGATCCGGCCGGTCGAGACGGGGGCCAGCTTGGCGAAGGCCTGTTCGCTGAGGTCGAGTTGTCCCGGTGCACAGGGCAGTGGGCATTCGTTGGTGATCCGGACCGTGACGGAGGCACCGTTCGCCGCGCGAACGAGTATGTATGCCCCGCAGGCCTTGGACGTCTCGTAGTCGGTGGTGTTCATCGCCGCGATCATCATGTCGCCGCTCGGGCCGTACGAGCAGGCGCCGTCCCCGACCCCGGCCTTGTAGACGGTGGCGACTCCCGGGTAGGTGACTTTGCCTCGGATCCGTCCGGCCAAGGACGACGTGGTGGACGTCTTCCCCGGTGGCGCCGATGACGGCGTCCCCGACGGGGAAGCGGAGGCCTTCGGTTTCTTGGCCCCGGCCGACGGGGACGCGGAGACTTTGGACGGGGAAGGTGTGGGGGACTTCTTCTTCTCGGGCCGTGCCGGTGGGTCAGTCTCCTGGGAGTTGGCGACGGCCGTGGCTGGAGCCCGCCCGGCATCCTCCTTGCGGTCCGGCTGCATCGCCATGGCCAGGCAGACGAGGAGACCTGTGACGACCAGCCCCGCGGTAGTGCCCACCATCAGCCGGCGTCTGCGCCTGCGCTGCCGCGCGGCCTGGCGTGTTTCTTGCATGTCCATCCGTTCGAAGAGCGTGTCGCTTGCACTACTCAGTGGCCACAGGTGGCGCAAAGGTTGCCGCCGATTTTTCGGTCGGGCCGGGTCCGGGACATGAACAGCCGGACGGCAGCGCTGGAGACGGCGTTTGTGACGACCACGTGCTCCCGCCCAAGAGCCCTTGGACGGGAGCACGGCCATCTTGCACAGGTCACTGCGGCTCCGGGGTGGCGGGCGCAGGGCGCGCCACCCCGGGGCCGCTCAGCCGACCTTGGTCATGTTCCACTGCTGCGGGGCGCCGCCGTTGGGGGTCCACTGGATCATCTGGGTCCAGTCCGCGCCGTTGTTGGAGTTGTCCAGCGCCTTTCCGCTGTGCCGGTTGATGAGCCGGAACGCGCCGCCGCCCAGCGCGGTGACGGCCCACTGCTGCTGACGACTGCCGTTGTCGGTCCGCTGCACCATCACCGCGCTGTCGGAAGTGCTGTTGTTGTCGTCGAGGGCCTTGCCGCTGCGGACGCAGACCAGCTTGTAGTAGCCGTGGCCCAGGTCGGTGACCGTCCACTGCTGTGGTGTGCCGCCGTTGACGCTCCACTGGATGATCGGGGTGCCGTCGCTGCCGGTGTTGCCGTTGTCGAGGGCCTTGCCGCTCTGGGCGCAGACCAGCCGGTAGACACCGCCTGCCAGGACGGCCGGCATGCCGTTGACCTCCACACAGACCACGGAGTCGTTCGCGTTGGGCGCCGTGGCCGGCACGCTGACGTTGATCTGCCCGCCGCTGACCGAGTAGTTGAGGTTGGTGCCGGGGTTGTTCATCAGGTAGACGCGGTTGATCGTGTTGTACACCGCCGGAATCTGCAGGGTGCCGCCCGTGGGCCAGTTGAAGACATGGGCGAAGAGCTTGCCGTTCTTCTTGGTGATCTTGCCCCAGGACGGCTCGGTGGCGAAGGGGCTGCCGCTGGTGCCGTGGATACTGTCGCTGTGGGTGGCCATCCACGAGGCCAGGCCGTTCAGAATGGTCACGGATCCGGCGGTCATGGAGCCGTCGCCCTTGGGGCCGATGTTGAGCAGGTAGTTGCCGTCCCGGGAGATGACGGTGACCATCTCCCGGATGATGTCCTTGACGGGTCGGTAGAGGTTCTCCGCCCAGTCGGTGTAGCCCCAGTTGCCGTTCATGGTGGCGCAGGTCTCCCACGGCCGGTCCATCGGCGCGTCGGGAACCGTCTGCTCCGGACAGGCGAAGTCGCCAAGACCCTGGTCGCGCTTGACACGTTCGTTGACGACGAGGCCGGGCTTGCGCGCCATCAGCCAGGCGTACAGGTCCTCGCCGTCGGACTTGGTCCACCAGTCGCACCAGTCGCCGTCGAACCACAGGACGGCCGGGTCGTAGCGGTCCAGCAGTTCCTGCAACTGACCCTTCATGTCGTTGATGTAGCCGGTGCGGGCCGCCGCGGAGATGGTCGAGGTCCAGTGCTCGGGATCACAGGTCTGCGAGGGGTGGTTCCAGTCCATGATCGAGTAGTAGAGCCCGAACTTGACGCCCCGGTTCGTGCACTCGGTCTTCAACTGGGCCAGCAGGTCGGGCTGGAAGCCGCTGTAGTCGTGCAGGTTGTACTGCTTGGTGCCGCTGGTGTCGGTGAAGCCCGCGACGTTGGAGTCCCACATCGCGTAGCCCTCGTGGTGCTTGGAGGTGATCACGACGTACTTCATGCCGGCGTTCTTGGCCAGTTCGGCGATCTGGGCGGCGTTGAAGGTAGACGGGTTGAACTGCTTGCTCACGTTGTTCTGCCAGTCGGCCTTGGACCAGTGGTTCTGGCTGAACTCCCACTCACCCTTGCCGTAGTAGGAGTAGGACCCGAAGTGGATGAACATCCCGAACCGGGCCTGGTACCACCAGTCCAGCTTCGAGTCGACGGCGTAGGCCTCGGCCGTGGCGGGCCACAGGGCCTGCGGCAGACCGAACGCCACGGTACCGCCGGCGAGGGCTGCGGCCTTGATGAGGGAGCGCCTGCTGAGGGGGGCGAAGGACATCGTGCGGCTCCTGGGGGGTGAAGGACACAGGGGTCGGCAAGTGCATGTCGGCAACTGCTTGTCCGTGACGCCGCACACACGGCGGAGTACGGCGGCTCGTGTCCGCCGGGACTCGACCAGCCTCGCTGTCATCGGATGTATTAACAGACGCAGCCACACCTGCTGTCCAGAGCAAGGACAGGAAATTCAGAACTTCCCCGTTCACGACCCCGACATCAGAATTCGAGTGCAAAATACATGGGATGTCTATCGCGCTGTTCACGGCTGGAAAAGGGCACGGCTTCGCAGCGCGGCCACCCGGCCACGCTGCGAAGGGTGCGGTCCGGCGCCGTCGGCTACGCGTCCTCCACGACGACGATGTCGAGAGTCCTGGGCCCGTGCACGCCCTCGACACGGTCCAGTTCGATGTCGCTGGTGGCCGAGGGGCCGGAGATCAGCGTCAGCGGGCGGTAGTGGTCGAGCAGCCGCAGTGCCTCGGGCACGTCGGGAGCGATCTGGTCCGCCCGGACCACACAGATGTGCTGGTCCGGAAGCAGGGTCAGGACCCGCCGCCCCTGGCCCGGACCGTGGTCGAGGGTCACGGTGCCGGTGACGGCGATGGCGGTGGCGACGGTGGTGACCACCGCGTCCGCCGCGTCGAGTTGACCGACGGTCAGCGGCGGGACGTCCGTCAGCAGGGACCAGGGTCCCTCCGGGACCAGGTCCGCGAGAAACCCGGGCGGCACCACCAGGGACCGTGCACCGGTGCGGGCCAGCGCACGGGCTACGGCCGCCGCGACATCGGCCGGCGAAACACGGACCACCGTGGCGCGGTACTCGGCGGCACGCTCGGCGAACAGCCCGACGACGTCCGGTCCGGCGTGGTCGGCACCACGACCCTGCGAAGGAGGTACGTCGCCGGGGCGCTCGGAATCCGGCACGGCGGACAGCGCTCCTTTGACTGCGCTCAGGACGGTCTCGCGGCCGTTCATCGTCATCCCTTCCTCTCCGCCGTCGTACGGCTGTCTCCGCTCGTGGGTGGTCGCGTACGGCGCCACCAGGCGCGCAGGGACTCACGGGCCGGCGCCGGGGTGTCCCGGGTGCCGGACCAGCGGACGAACGGACCGGGCATAGCACCGATCCGGCCGTCACGGGCCAGCAGCCGGGCGCCGACGGCGGCCAGGCGCTGTACAGCGGCCAGCCGCCGCGGTGAGCTCAGGACGGCACCCGCGGCCTTCATGGCGAGTGCCTCGGATGTGGGGAGCAGCCGGCCCCGGCGTTTGGCCTCCACGGCCTCGGCGCGCAGATGGACCAGCACCTCGGGAATGTTGATCTTCACGGGGCAGGCGTCGTAACAGGCGCCGCACAGGGTCGAGGCGAAGGGCAGCGAGGCCGCGTTCTCGATGCCGACGAGCTGCGGGGTGAGGACGGCGCCGATCGGCCCGGGGTAGACCGAACCGTAGGCATGACCACCCGTGCGCTCGTACACCGGGCAGACGTTCAGGCACGCCGAGCAGCGGATGCAGGCGAGGGCCTGGCGGCCGACCTCGTCGGCGAGGGTGGCGGTGCGGCCGTTGTCGAGCAGCACCAGGTGGAAGTTCCCGGGTCCGTCGCCCTCGGTGACACCGGTCCACAGCGAGGTGTAGGGGTTCATCCGCTCGCCGGTCGACGAGCGGGGCAGGAGCTGGAGGAACACGTCCAGGTCGGCGAAGGACGGCAGGACCTTCTCGATGCCCATGACGGTGATCAGGGTCTCCGGCAGGGTCAGGCACATCCGCCCGTTGCCCTCCGACTCCACGACCGCCACCGTTCCGGTGTCGGCGGCCGCGAAGTTGGCGCCGGAGACGGCGACCTTGGCCCGCAGGAACTTCTCCCGCAGGTGGAGCCGGGCCGCCTCGGCGAGGTCGCGGGGCTCGTCGGTGAGGTCCTCGGGGGCGGGTCTGCCCCACTCCCCCATCTCCCGGCGGAAGATCTCCCGGATCTCGGAGCGGCCCCGGTGGATGGCGGGCACGAGGATGTGCGACGGGCGGTCGCCGCCCAGCTGCACGATGAGTTCCGCGAGATCGGTCTCGTAGGCACGGATGCCCGCGTCCGCGAGCGCCTCGTTGAGGCCGATCTCCTGGGTCGTCATCGACTTGACCTTGACGACCTCGTCCTCGCCGGTGGCCTTCACCAGGGCGGTCACGATGCGGTTGGCCTCGGCGGCGTCCGCCGCCCAGTGAACCACTCCCCCCGCGGCGGTCACCGCCTTCTCGAGGCGCAGGAGATGGTGGTCGAGGTGGCGCAGGGTGTGGCGTTTGACCGCGGCGGCCGTCTCCCGCAGTTCCTCCCAGTCCTCCAGTTCGGCGGCGACGGCCAGCCGCTTGTCGCGGATGGTGCCGGTCGCCCGGCGCAGGTTCGCCCGCAGCCGGGTGTCGGCGAGCGCGGTGCGCGCCGCCTCGGGGAAGGCCGGGGTGCCCAGCCATACGACGTTGTCGGCACCGCTCACCGTACGTCCCCTTCCATGGAGGCCAGGATCTCGGCCAGGTGCATCGTGCCGACGCCGGTACGGAGCCGGGACAGGCCGCCGCCGATGTGGGTGAGGCAGGAGTTGTCGCCCGCGCACAGGATCTCGGCGCCGGTGTCCTGCACATGACGCATCTTGTCGGCCAGCATCGCGTTGGAGACGTCCGCGTTCTTCAGGGCGAAGGTGCCGCCGAAGCCGCAGCAGGACTCCGCGTCGGGCAGTTCGACGAGGTCGATGCCCTTCACGGCGCGCAGCAGCCTGAGCGGCCGGTCGCCGACGCGGAGCATGCGCAGCGAGTGACAGGTCGGGTGGTAGGTGACGCGGTGCGGGAAGTACGCGCCGACATCGGTGACGCCGAGGACGTCGACGAGCAGTTCCGACAGCTCGTACACCGTCGGCACCACCTGCTCGACCGCCTCGGCGAGGGCGGCGTCACCGTACTGGGCGGCCACTACACGGTGGTGGTCTCGCACCATGCCCGCGCAGGACCCGGAGGGGGCGACGACGGCGTCGTAGCCCGCGAAGACCTCGGCGAAGCGGCGGACCATGGGCAGGGTCTCGGGGCGGTAGCCGGTGTTGAAGTGCATCTGACCGCAGCAGGTCTGGCCCTGCGGGAACTCCACGCTGTGGCCGAGGCGTTCCAGCAGTGTGGTCACGGCCTGACCGGTGCGAGGGAACATCGTGTCGTTGAAGCAGGTGATGAAGAGGGCTATGCGCATGGAGTTTCCTGGGGCGAGGCCGGCCGTGCGGTGATGGGCAGGTGGTAGGTCCGCACGGCTGTGCCGGTGAAGACATCGTGGCGCTCGGCGGGGCAGAGCCCGGTCGTCAGTGCGCGTGCGACGGCGATCACCTCGGCGTAGGTGGCGGCGAGCCGGCAGACGGGCCAGTCGGAGCCGAACATCAGCCGCCCGGGGCCGAAGGCGTCGAGCACGGTGTCGGCGTACGGCACAAGGGCCGCGGTGGTCCACGAGGCCCAGTCGGCTTCGGTGACCATGCCGGAGAGTTTGCAGACGGTGTTGGGGAGGGCGGCCAGGCGCCGGATCTGCTGCGCCCAGGGGGCGAGTTCGCCGGACGCTATGGGCGGCTTGCCGAGGTGGTCGAGGACGAAGGTGAGGCCTGGCAGGCGCTCCGCGGCCGCGACGGCCGCCGCCAGTTGGTGGGGCTTCACCACGAGGTCGTAGACGAGTCCCGCATCGGCGACCGCGGAAAGGCCACGCAGTACCTCGGGGCGTACGAGCCAGCGCGGATCCGGCTCGCCCTGCACCTGGTGCCGGATGCCCACCAGGTGCTCCCCTCCGGGGCCCGCGCGCAACTCCGCGAGGGTGTAGGCGACATCGGGGGCGGTCAGGTCGGTCCAGCCGACGACCCCGGCGACCAGGTCGCTGCGCGCCGCCAGGGCCAGGAACTCCGGGGTCTCCTCCGGCACGGTGATCGTCTGCACCAGCACGGTGGCGGTGACACCGGCCGCTCGGGCCTCCGGTGCCAGGTCGGCGAGGGTGAAGTCGCGTCGCAGCGGGGCGAGTTCGTCTCCGCTGATCCAGTCCTGGTCGCGGACGGACAGGTCCCACACATGGTGGTGGGCGTCCACGATGCCTGGCGCGGTCTCCGCTCCGGTCACAGTTCCCACACCACCGGCAGCGAGGCGTCCGAGCCCTGCGCGGAGTAGTCGTGGACGACATCGAGCAGGTCGGCCATCCGGGCCTGCCAGGCGATGTTGACGGGCAGCTTGTCGAGTTCGGCGATCATCGCCCGGTAGTCCTCGACCTCCAGCACATGGAACAGGTCCGTGCCGCTGCGCCAGATCGTCCACTCCCGGACCCCCGCGTCGCGGATGGCGGCGGTCAGTTGCTCGGGCACCTCCCGGTGCGCGGCCTCGTACTCCTCGATGCGGTCGGCGCGGACCTTGGTGTGCAGGGCGACCCTCATGACCGCTCCTTCGACGGCATGGCTTCCCCGATCGGGGTGGCCGCGGGGACAGGGATCTCCGGGTCGAGCAGGCCCTCGGCGCGCAGTTCGTCCCACAGGGCGTCCGGAATCGGGCGGGCCAGCTGTTCCACCGTGTCGCGCACCTCGTGCGGGGAACGCGCGCCGGTCAGGACGCTCGCGACCGCCGGATGACCGAACGGAAAGCGCAGCGCGGCGGCACGCAGCGGCACGCCGTGGCGTTCGCAGACCGCGAGGAGCCGCAGCGCCCGGTCGAGGACCGGCTGCGGAGCGGGTGCGTAGTCGTATGTGGCGCCGGGCCTCGGGGCCGTCAGCAGCCCGGAGTTGAACACCCCTCCGATGACCACGCTCCGGCCGCGGGCGGCTGCCTCCGGGAGCAGTTCGGTGAGCGAGTCCTGTTCCAGGAGGGTGTAGCGGCCGGCCAGCAGCACCACGTCGATGTCGGTCTCACGGACGAACCGGGCGGGCAGCGCGGACTGGTTCATCCCGATGCCGATCGCTCCGATCACGCCTTCGGTGCGCAGCCGCTCCAGCACCGGGTACGCCTCACGCAACGCCTGCTCGGCGTGGTCGTCCGGGTCGTGCAGCAGGGCCACGTCGACGTGGTCGAGGCCGAGGCGTTCCAGGCTGGCCTCCAGCGAGCGCAGCACTCCGTCGGCGCTGAAGTCCCAGACCCTGTGGTGGGTGGCCGGGACGGCGAAGCCGTGGGCGAGGTCGTCACCGGCGCCGCCCTCCCGGTGCGGCACGAGAAGCCGGCCCACCTTGGTGGAGAGGGTGTAGGTGTCACGGGGGCGGTCGCGCAGCGCGGCGCCGAGCCGTCGTTCCGACAGGCCGAGACCGTAGTGGGGCGCGGTGTCGAAGGTGCGGATGCCGGCGTCCCAGGCCGCGTCCACCGTGGCGTGAGCGGCCTCGTCGGTGACCGGGTGGAAGAGGTTGCCGAGGGCGGCACAGCCCAGTGCCAGTTCCGTGACCGGTACGGCGCTGCCGCCCAGCGTGGTGGTTCTCACGACCGGTCCACCGGGCGCAGCCGCAGTCCCTGCATGCCGCCGTCCACCGCGAGCGCGGTGCCGGTGACGGCCGCCGCGGCCGGACCGGCCAGATAGAGGATCGCGGCCGCCACCTCGTCGGCGGTCACCAGGCGGCCCATCGGCTGGCGGGCGTTGAGGGCGGCGCGCTCGGCCGCCGGGTCGTCGGCGGCGTCCAGCAGCCGGGAAACCCACGGGGTGTCGGCGGTACCGGGGTTGACGCAGTTGACGCGGATGCCCTCACGGACGTGGTCGGCGGCCATCGCCAGCGTGAGCGAGAGCACGGCGCCCTTGCTGGCGGAGTAGAGGGCGCGCTGCGGCAGTCCCGCGGTGGCCGCGATGGAGCAGGTGTTGACGACGGACGCGTGCGCGGAGCGGCGCAGGTGGGGCAGGGCGGCGCGGGTGGTGCGGACGATGCCGAGGACATTGACGTCCAGGACGCGATGCCACTGCTCGTCGGTGTTGTCCTCGACGGTGCCCGCAGCCCCGATGCCCGCGTTGTTCACGAGGATGTCGATGCCGCCGAGCCGCGTCGCCGCCGCATCCACGGCGGCACGCACGGAGACATCGTCGCTGACGTCGGCCTTGAAACCGAGCAGCGGTTCGCTGACGCCGCCCGGATCGAGGTCGAGCACGGCCACTGCCGCACCCTGGGCCGCCAGTGCGCGGGCCGTGGCCAGCCCGATGCCGGACGCACCCCCGGTGACGGCGGCCCTGAGCCCTGACAGACCGGTCATGCCACCTCCTCCTGAGCGGCGCGGTCGGCTGCCCAGAACATGCCGTCCGGGTAGCGGTATCCGGCGATGGACTCCTCCCGCATGGTGGCGGAGAAACCTGGCGCGAGCGGGGCGGTGTAGTGCCCGTCGCGGATCACCACGGGGGCGGTGAAGTGCTGGTGGAGGTGGTCGACGTACTCGATCACGCGGTTCTCGGTCGTGCCGGACAGCGCCAGGTAGTCGAACATCGACAGGTGCTGCACCAGCTCGCACAGGCCCACGCCGCCGGCGTGCGGGCACACCGGCACCCCGAACTTCGCGGCGAGCAGCAGGATGGCGAGGTTCTCGTTGACTCCGCCGACGCGGGCCGCGTCGATCTGGAGGACGTCGATGGCGCCGGCCTGGAGGAGCTGCTTGAAGACGATGCGGTTCTGCACGTGTTCGCCGGTGGCGACCTTCACGGGGGCGACGCCCCGGCGGACGGCGGCGTGGCCGAGGATGTCGTCGGGGCTGGTGGGCTCCTCGATCCAGTACGGGTCGAACTCGGCGAGCGCCTTGGTCCACTCGACCGCCTCGTCCACGTTCCACCGCTGGTTGGCGTCGATGGCGATGCGGATCTCCTCGCCGACGGCGGCGCGGGCGGTGCGCATGCGGCGGATGTCGTCGGCGAGGTCGGCGCCGACCTTGAGCTTGATCTGGGTGAAGCCGTCGGCGACGGCCTGCTTGGCCAGCCGGGTGAGCTTGTCGTCGGAGTAGCCGAGCCAGCCGGGCGAGGTGGTGTAGCCGGGGTAGCCGCGCTGCAGCAGGACGGCTTCGCGCTCCGCGAGCCCGGTGCGGCCCTCGCGCAGCAGTTGGAGGGCGTCCCCGGGGGTGAGGGCGTCGGCGATGTAGCGGAAGTCGACCTGGGAGACCAGCCACTCGGGGTCGGCGTGGGCGAGCAGCCGCCACAGGGGCTGTCCGGCGCGCTTGGCGGCCAGGTCCCACACGGCGTTGACGACGGCGCCGATGGCCATGTGCATCACGCCCTTCTCGGGGCCGAGCCAGCGCAGCTGGCTGTCCCCGATCAGGTCGCGGTTGACCGAGCCGGGGTCGGCGCACAGCTCTTCCACCGAGCGGCCCACGAGGTGGGGCCGCAGGGCGCCGATGGCGGCGACCTGGACATCGTTGCCGCGTCCGATGGTGAAGGTGAAGCCGTGGCCCTCGTGCCCGTCGCCGGCGTCTGTGCGCAGCACGACATAGGCGGCGGAGTAGTCGGGGTCCGGGTTCATCGCGTCGGAGCCGTCCAGTTCCCGCGAGGTGGGGAAGCGGACGTCGTAGGTGTCGACGGCGGTGATCCGGGCGGAGGTTGTAGTCAAGGTGGTGCTGCCTTTCACGCTTGGGCGAAGGTCTGGCGCTGGCTGCCGAGGCCGTCGACAGAAAGCTCGACGGTGTCGCCGCGGCGCAGGAAGGGAGTGCCGGGAAGACCCAGAGCCACGCCCGCGGGCGTACCGGTGTTGATCACGTCCCCCGGTTCCAGGACCATGTACTGGCTCAAGTACGACACGATGTGGTCGACCGGGAAGATCATGTCGCTGCTGTGGCCGTCCTGCCGCTTCACGCCGTTGACGCTCAGGTGCAGGCCGAGGTTCTGCGGGTCACCGGCCTCGTCGGCGGTGACCAGCCACGGGCCGAGCGGGTTGAAGGTCTCGCAGGACTTGCCCAGGTCCCACTGCGACGAGTACTCCAGCTGGAACTCACGCTCCGAGACGTCATGGCTGATCGCATAGCCCGCGATCACGTCCCGCGCGGCCTCGGGGCCGTCGAGGTAGCGGGCCCGCCGTCCGATGACGACCGCCAGCTCGACCTCCCAGTCGGTCTTCACAGAGCCACGGGGAATCAGCACCTCGTCGTACGGGCCCACGACCGTGCCCGGGTCCTTCATGAACACCACTGGGCGCGCGGGAATCGTCGCGCCCGTCTCGGCAGCGTGATCGCGGTAGTTGAGACCGACACAGATGACCTTGCCGGGGCGGGCGACGGGTGGCCCGATCCGCAGACCGTCCTGGTCGAGCTCGGCCGGCCCTCCCGCCGTGACAGCCGCGCGGGCCCGCTCCACTCCCCCGGAGGCGAGGAAGGCCCCGTCGATGTCCGGGGTCACGGAGGACAGGTCCAGCAGCCGGCCGTCGTCGGTGAGGACAGCGGGCCGCTCCTGACCGGGGGCGCCGACTCGTAGCAGTTTCACTGGGGGCTCCCTTGCCATGCGGGTTTCGTCTGAGGGGTGGTCGGCCGTAGGGCCGGGCCGCCTGCGGTGCGCCGGGCCGGACCTGTCAGCGGGCTTCGTTCGTCGCCTCGCAGACATCGGGTGTATGGCGGCACAGTGACCTTAGATGCGGGGATCGCGCCTGACAATGGATTCCTCGGATGTATTTCGTCGGCGTGGCCTGCCAAGCGCTCACAAGGGCAGATTCCCCATGGTCACACATGGCCACGAGGTCGACACGCGACCCGCCATCCGATGAATCCAAGGTGAGTTGCAGGCCCATCTCCCCTGGTGAGAGCGAGGCCGGGAGACATCCTCCGGCCACCCCGAGGGAGATAGGGCCTTTGTGGCCCACTTCCGCCTCCTCCCACCGGCCCAGGCGGCCCCCGTTGCCGAATTGTGAGCTGCTGCGGCGCATCGCCCGTCACACGCGAAGGCCGAAACTCTGCAGGTCGCGCGGGTGGCAGCAGGGATCGCCGAGGCCGGAACGGCACCTCGACGCTCTACGGCGTGATGTCCCGCAAATCTCTGGCCGCGAACTCTTGTCAACGTCGGCAACCTCGCCGTAACGTCCTCACGTCCGAGATACATCGGAGGAATGCTCACAGCATTCAGTGCGCCCGTTCGGCTCGCATCCGCGCGGTCGCGTCGCCTCCGCATCCTCGGTCCCCGGCTGACCCTCACACCCACCCCTCAGGGCACGATCCGCGCATTTTTCGCGCCGGATCGGCAACTGCCCGTCCGGCGACCTCGCCCCTCCCCCGCAGGCAGGTACGCCCTTCCCACCGTTGCCCTGCGGCCCAGTGCCCCTGGCTAAGGAGAGAACACGGCCATGAAGCTCGCTCGCACCCGCTCCACCGCCGCAGCCGCCACCGCCGTCCTCGCGGTACTGGCCCTGGCCACCGCGTGCAACCGCGAAAGCGCCGGCTCGGTCGCCTCGGGCGGTGACAAGCCCGCCATCGGGATCGACCTGCCGCGCTCCGACTCCGACTTCTGGAACTCCTACGCGCAGTACATCGAGAAGGACGTCAAGTCCGACGGCATCAACGCGCTGCCGATCAGCAACTCGCAGAACGACGTCACCAAGCTGGTCGCCAACGTGCAGGTGTTCCAGAACACCGGGGCCAAGGCCGTCGTCATGGCGCCCCAGGACACCGGCGCCATCGCCTCCACCCTCGACGCCCTCGCGTCGAAGAAGATCCCCGTGGTCAGCGTCGACACCAGACCCGACAAGGGTGACGTCTACATGGTGGTCCGCGCCGACAACAGGGCGTACGGCACCAAGGCCTGCGAGTTCCTCGGCAAGCAGCTCGGTGGCAAGGGCAAGGTCGCCGAGTTCCAGGGCGCTCTGGACTCGATCAACGGACGCGACCGCTCCGAGGCGTTCGCCGAGTGCATGAAGCAGAAGTTCCCCGGCATCAAGGTCTTCGAGCTGCCCACCGACTGGAAGGGCGACGTGGCCTCCGCCAAGCTGCAGAGCCTGCTCGCCCAGCACCCCGACCTCAACGGCATCTACATGCAGGCCGGCGGTGTCTTCCTCCAGCCGACCCTGGCTCTGCTGGAGCAGAAGGGCCTGCTCAAGCCCGCCGGGCAGAAGGGCCACATCAGCATCATCTCCAACGACGGCATCCCGCAGGAGTTCGACGCCATCCGCAAGGGCCAGATCGACGCCACGATCTCCCAGCCCGCCGACCTCTACGCAAAGTACGCGCTGTACTACGCCAAGGCCGCGGCCGAGGGCAAGACCTTCAAGCCGGGTGCGACCGACCACGACTCCACCATCATCAAGCTGGCCAACGGTCTCGAGGACCAGCTGCCCGCCCCCCTGGTCACCAAGGACAACGTCGACGACAAGACCCTGTGGGGCAACAACGTCGGCTGATGACCGTCAGTTCCTGCCCGCCGCGTCGGGGGAGGACAGCCCCCGCCCCCGACGCCTACCCCGCCCTGCCGGCGCGGGGACCCGCACGCGCCCCTCGGCTCCAGCCTCCGTACACGAAGGACGGTATCCACCATGGCGGACACCGCGACCGCCCCGGCGACCGGCCCCGGCACTTTGGCCCCTGTGGCCGAGGCGACCGGCATCAGCAAACGATTCGGCCCGACCGTCGCGCTGCGCGACGCCCGTATCACCATCGCCCCCGGCGAGGCGCATGCCCTGGTCGGACGCAACGGCGCCGGCAAGTCGACGCTCGTGTCCATCCTCACCGGCCTCCAGCAACCCGACACCGGTACCCTGCGCTTCTCCGGCGAGCCGGCGCCCGCATTCGGCGACATCGACGCCTGGCGCTCACGCGTAGCCTGCGTCTACCAGCGCTCCACCATCATCGGTGGCCTGACCGTCGCCGAGAACCTCTTCCTGAACCGGCAGAGCGCCGGGGCAGTGCAGCCCATCCGCTGGAAGCAACTGCGCCGGCGGGCCGAGGAGCTGCTCGGCGAGTACGGCGTGGCCGTCGACCCGACCACGCGGGCCAAGGACCTCACCGTCGAGCAGCGGCAGTTCGTCGAGATCGCACGGGCCCTGTCGTTCGGCGCCCGCTTCATCATCCTCGACGAGCCGACCGCGAAACTCGACGCCCGCGGCATCGACCGGCTGTTCGAGAGGCTCCACGACCTCCAGCGCCAGGGCGTCGCCTTCCTCTTCATCTCCCACCACCTGCAAGAGGTGTACGACCTCTGCACCACGGTCACGGTCTACCGTGACGCGGCCCACATCCTCACCGCGCCCGTCGCCGAACTCGGCCACCAGGCGCTGGTGGAGGCCATGACCGGCGAGTCGGCCTCCACGGTCACCGCCACCGCCGGCCGGTCCCCGGTCGCGCGGGCGAGTGCCCCGGAACTGCTGGCGATCGACGGCCTGACACTGCCCGGCGTATGCCAGGACATCTCCCTCTCGGTCCGCTCCGGCGAGGTCGTCGGGCTCGCCGGCGCCACCGCCAGCGGCAATGTGCAGGTGGGTGAGGCGATCGCCGGTCTGCACCGCGCCAAGGACGGCCGGATCACGGTCGGTGGCAGGGGCGTGCGCACCGGCAGTGTGCCGTCCGCACTCACCGCCGGAGTCGGTCTGGTCCCCGAGGACCGCCACCTCCAGGGACTGGTGAACAACCGCAGCGTGGCGGAGAACGCGACGCTCACCGTCACCGACCAGCTCGGTCCGTTCGGCACGGTGCTGCCGGCCCGCACCAAGGCGTTCGCCGGGCGCATGATCCGGGACCTCGACATCAAGACACCGGGCGCTGAAACCCCGGTCTCCGCCCTCTCGGGCGGCAACCAGCAGAAGGTCGTCGTCGCCCGTGCCCTGGCCACCGATCCGCACGTCCTGGTGGCCATCCGCCCCACCAACGGGGTGGACGTCAAGTCCAAGGAGTTCCTCCTGGGCCGCATCCGGCAGGTCGCCGACGGCGGCAAGGCGGCGCTGATCGTCTCCGACGAACTGGACGACCTGAAGGTCTGTGACCGGGTCGTCGTCATGTTCCACGGGCGGGTGGTCGCCGAGTTCGACCGCGGCTGGAAGGACGAAGCCGTCGTCGCCGCCGTCGAGGGCGTCACCGGCGACACGGCCCCCGCCACCGCGTCCCCCGCATCCGCCGTACCCGCCTCAACCGGCGCAGACGAGCACGGAAGGTAGTCATGACCGCCACCACAGATCTCACCGAGCCGGCAGTGAGCAAGGCTGAGCCGGCCTCCGCGGACGCCACGCGCCGCCGGGTCGACCTCGGGCGCTTCCGTGAACTGTCCCTGGTCCCGGCGATCCTCGTCCTCGGCCTGATCGGGTTCATCGTCTCGCCGGCCTTCCTGACCGCCGACAACCTCATCGGTGTGGCCCAGCAGTCCACCGAACTGAGCCTGCTGGTGCTCGCCACGACCTTCATCCTGGTCGCCGGACGGATGGACCTGTCGCTCGAGTCGACCATCGGTGTGGCTCCCGTCATCGCCGTGTGGCTCGTCCTGCCGAGCAGTGGCGGCCGGTTCAACGGGCTCGGTCTCTTTCCCGAGTGGACGGCCATCCCCCTCTGTCTGCTGGTCGGCGCGGTGATCGGGGCCGTCAACGGCTTCCTCATCCTCAAGCTGCGCCTCAACGGCTTCATCGTCACCCTCGGCGCCCTGACCATGCTCCGCGGCCTCCAGGTCGCCCTCTCCGAGGGCCAGTCGATCGTCGAGCTGCCCTCCTCCTTCACCTACTTGGGCAAGGCGTCCTGGCTCGGCGTACCCGCCGCCATCTGGGTGTGCGCGCTGCTCTTCGCCCTCGGCGGCAGTGCACTGGCCTGGCTCCGGCACGGCCGGGCGCTGTACGCGATCGGCGGCAACGCGGAGGCGGCCCGTACCGCGGGCATCCGCGTCGACCGCATCGTGTGGATCGTCCTCATCGTCGGCAGCGTCCTCGCCGCGTTCGCCGGCATCCTCTACAGCGGCCACTACGGCTCCATCTCCGCCACCCAGGGCAGCGGCTGGATCTTCCAGGTCTTCGCCGCGACCGTCATCGGCGGGGTCAGCCTCAACGGCGGCAAGGGCTCCGTGTTCGGCGCCCTCACCGGCGTCCTCACCCTCCAGCTGGTCGTGAACGTCATGACCCTGGCGGGCGTACCTCCGCTGTGGAACCAGTTCCTCAACGGAGCCATCATCATCGTCGCCTTGATCATCTCCCGGTTCGCCTCCGGCGAGAAGCAGGAATAACCCCGTACCGCAGGCGGCGACTCCGCCGGCCCGCGTCAGGCCCGGCGGAGTCGCCGGCCGGCGCGTCCCCGACTCAGAGAGGCACCCTCGTGGCACTGACGGACGAGGCGATCGACAAGATCAAGGCGATGATCGTCGCCGGTGAACTCGCGCCCGGCTCCCGGCTCCCCAAGGAGGAGATCCTCGCCGGACAGCTCGGCCTGTCCCGGAACTCCCTGCGCGAGGCGGTCCGGGCGCTGACGGCCATGCGAATCCTGATCACCCGGCAGGGCGACGGCACGTACGTCTCCAGTCTGGAGCCCCATCTCCTGTTGGAGAGCCTCTCCTTCGCCGCCGACGTCTCCCAGGGCCACACGGCTCTGCAGTTGCTCCAGGTACGACGACTGCTCGAACCGCAGGCGACAGGGCTGGCCGCCGCACTGCTCAAGCCGCAGGACCTCCGGGAACTGCGCAACATCCTCGAGCGGTCCCGGACCGTCGCCACCGTGGAGGAGTTCGTCGCCCACGACATCGCCTTCCACCTCAGGATCGTCGAAGCGGTCGGCAACCCCGTCCTGTCGATGCTGCTGCAAGTGCTCTCCACCCGCACCCAGCGTGTCCGCATCGTCCGCGGCAGCCAGACCAGTCATGCTCTGAACAACGCCCACGAGGACCACGAGCAGATCCTCAGCGCGCTTCAGTCACGCGACGCCCTGCTCGCCGCCGCTGCGGCGACCGTCCACATCACGGCCGTTGAGCAGTGGCTGGCCACCAGTCTGACCGATGACCCGATACGGGCGATTGACGACTGACCTCGCGCTCCCCTGCGCCCCCGCCGCCGTCCGGTCTCCCCCTCCCACGCACCGACCGGGTGGCGGCGGGCCATGCCCGCGCACCGGCGCCACCTCACATCCGGTCACACGGGCGCCTGGTCCGGTTCGGGTTCGCGCCATGAACTCACGCGAGCCGCCCCCCGTCCGACTGACGCCGATTTGCTTTACGTGCGCGCATGTTCTGGTGGCCGGGTGGACCAGGTGCTCGGGGGCGGGGGCTCAGCCCGACCATGGCGGTCTGCCTCCTGGAGCGGGTCGAACGCCCACTGCCCGGCCTGTTCTTCCCGCTGGGAACGGCGACAGCGGCCGTCGCCGTCGGCCCGCCCCTGCGCATCCGCCGGATGTATCTGACGGCGCTGGAATCAGCCGGTCGGCATGGTTCCGTGCTTCGGCCAGGAACTTGGCGTCGTAGCGGAAGAGAACCTGGATGCTCTGTCCTGCTCGCGCAGCTTGCGGACGAGCACAGGAGGGATCGGCACCGGCCGCGTGGCCTTGGCTGCTCGCCGTACGCGACGGTGTGCCGAGGCCCGGTCCTGAAGACCTGGAGCACTTCGTCGAACGGATGCCCGTCACCTGAGAAGGCGGAGGGCAGGTGTCAGCTGTCGGCACGCGTATCGCCGTCGACCGCATCCTTTCCGATCACGTCCACCGGCTCAGCTGTAGAAGTTCTTCTGCCAGCGGTGCCTGGCCAGCAGCGCGAGCTCCTCGGCGGTCAGCTGCGGTGTCTCGGCGACCGCCGCGTTGCGTTCCACGTTCGCCAGGGACCGCATCCCGACGATGACCGTGGAGACCGCCCGCCCGGCGAGCGCGAACCGCAGGGCGACGGACGGCAGTTCGGCGATGCCGATCCCGAGGTCGGCGAGGAGGGCGTCCACGCGCTTCTCGACCTGGGCGGGCCGGTCGTCCCTGAAGTACCAGTTGCGCCAGTCGCCTTCGGGGAAGGTGACACCCGCGCGAATCGAGCCCGTCAAGGCTCCCTCATCGAGTGCGACCCGCCCGATCACCCCCACGCCGTACTCCTCGCAGGCCGGCAGCAGCGCGTCGGACGGGGCCTGCTCGAAGATGTTGTAGATGACCTGGACCGCGTCCAGCACCCCGGTGCGAAGCACCGTGAGCACGTTCTCGGGCTGGTGGTCCTTGACGGAGATCCCGAAGAACCTGATCTTGCCCTCCTGCTTGAGGGCGTCCACCGTCTCCAGCCAGTCGCCCCGGCCGGTCCACTCGTCCTCCCAGGTGTGCAGCTGAAGGAGGTCGACGTGGTCGCGGCCGAGCTCGCGCAGGCTGGTCTCCAGGCTCTCGCGAAGGTGTACGCCGGGGAACGCCTCCATGGGGTCGAGTCCGCTGGCCGCCAGGGAGACCGGGACCTTCGGCCCGACCTTGGTCGCCACGTACACGCCCTCACCTCCGCCCGGGAGTTCCCGCAGCGCACGGCCGACGACGCGCTCGCTGCGGTCGTACGCCCTGGCGGTGTCGATGAAGTTGACGCCCAGGTCCAGGGCACGGTGCAGGGCACGCACCCCCGAGTCGTCGTCGGTCCCGACCCAGGCCCCCTGGCCCAGCCCCCAGGCGCCGTAACCGATCTCCGACACGGACAGCCCGGTGCGGCCGAGTTCCCGATAACGCATGTGCTGTTCAGGCTCCTTTGCTGAGGCCCCCGGCGAGGGCCCGTCCGCGTACGCCACTCAGTGGACACGATGTGCGTGGACGACCGTACAGACGGAGGCACTCGGTCACCACCGGCGGCGGCGCGCCGAAACTTTCGCTCGCGCGGTGTCGGACGAGGGATGGCGAGAGATCACTTGGCCCCCGCACTTCGGTACTGCACGCCCAGCACCACCGACGACGCCGGTGACGCCGGTGACGCCGCTCAATCGTCCGACGAAGCGAGGGTTGTACGACACAACCTTGACAGTTGCTTCGTACAACTCCATGATGACGCCATGCCTGCACGCGACGAACCCCTCGACGTGATCCACGAGGCGATCATCCTGTTCTCCCGCAATGCCAAAGCGCGGGCGAACAACATGTACGACGACCTGTCCTTCGTCGCGTACACGATGCTGTCGTACGTGGGCTCCTCCCCCCAGCCGACCGCCTCCGAGCTGGCGGAGCGGTACGGCCTGGAGAAGTCCACCGTCAGCCGACAGCTGTCGCGGCTGGAAGAAGACGGCCTGCTGCGCCGGGTGGCCCATCCGTCGCGGCCCAGGACCAAGTTGCTGGAACTCACCGACACCGGTCACGCCCGCCTGGGCCGTGTCAGGCAGCACCAGCGCAAGGGGCTCGAGGAGCGGCTCGGCCGGTGGCCGGACGAGGACGTCGAGACGTTCGGCCGCCTGCTCTGGCGGTTCGTCACGGAACTCGACTGATGTCCCGGCCCGCCCGTCCGGCGAACGAAAACCGGGCTGTCATCAGCGACCGCCATGACGAGACGAACGGAGACCCGCATGCGACTCGGTGTACACATCCACCAGTTGACCCGGAGCCAGGGCCCGGCCGGGTTCGGCCCCGTGCCGGACATGCCGCGTCATCGGCGCGACGACGCAGGGCCCCCGCCGAAGCCGGCACGGCGGTGAGTGCCGTGCTCTACGCCGAGGACCTCCGGCCCGGGACCGTGTTCGAGCTGGGCAGCACCAAGATCTCCAAGGAGGAGATCCTCGATTTCGGCCGCCGCTTCGACCCGCTCCCCCTGCACACGGACGAGGGCGCGGCGGCCACGAGCCGCTTCGGAGGCCTCATCGCCAGCGGCTTCCACACCGCGGCGGTCCTGCAACGCCTCCTGGTGGACGCGGTGTTCTCGCGCGCCGCCCTCATCGCCGGCCGGGAGATCGACTCCCTGCGCATGCGGGCGCCGGTCCGGCCCGGGGACGTGCTGCACGGCACGCTGGAGATCGTGGAGGTCCGCCCCCGCGACGACGGCACCGCCGTCGTCCGCAGCCGGGGCACCCTCACCAACGACTCCGGCACCGTCGTCATGGAGCTCCAGGGGGAGACGCTCTGGGAGCACCGGCCGGCGGGCGGGAGTGAAGGTGGGGCGGCGTGATGGGCCGGTATGCCCCCGGTGAGCGGGACGGGCCGGGCGCATCTGCGTCGTCCTCGTCGGCCCGCCGTCGATCAGGGGGGCGGCGTTGGTCATGGCCACGTGGTCACGGCAGCGCGAGGGCCGGCGCGGCACGACGTCGTAACTGACCGTGGCGCACGTATCGACGGGTCGGCAACGGCCCGTAAATGAACCGAACGGAGACGGACATGCACGTCGGCGTGCACATCAACCGGTTCGACCATCCGCAGGGCGGTGGCGCCCTGCGTGACGAGCTGGCCGCCGCGGGAGCCGCGGCCGAGGCGGCAGGTGTGAGCCGGCTGTCTGTCATGGACCACTACTTCCAGATGGAGTTCAACGGCGGCGCCGAGGCGCCCATGCTGGAGGCCTACACGACTTTGGCCTACCTGGCCGCCCACACCTCCACGGTGCAACTGGGCGCGCTGGTCACCGGGGTGACGTACCGGCACCCCGGCCTGCTCGCCAAGATCGCCACCACGCTCGACGTCCTGTCCGGCGGCCGGGCCACCCTCGGCATCGGCGCGGCCTGGTACGACCGCGAGCACCACGGTCTGGGCGTGCCCTACCCGCCGCTCGCGGAGCGCTTCGAGCGGCTGGAGGAGACCCTGCGGATCTGCCTGCAGATGTGGGACCCGGACGACAACGGGCCCTTCGAGGGCCGCTACTACCAACTCGCCGAGACCCTGTGCGTCCCGCTGCCGGTCAGCAGCCCGCACCCCGAGATCATGATCGGCGGCGGCGGTGAGAAGAAGACCCTGCGGCTCGTCGCCCGGTACGCCGACGCCTGCAACCTGTTCGCCACCTCGCCCGAGGAGGTCGCGCACAAGCTGGACGTGCTGCGCGGTCACTGCGACGAGGCGGACCGCGACCACGACGCCGTCCGCCGGACCCTCACGTACTCCGGAGCGGCCGCCACCGAGGAGGACCTGGACACCTTCAGCCGTGACATCGAGCCCTACGGCAAGCTCGGCATCGACACGGTGATCATCTCGCCGCATCTGGGCGCCACGTCGCGGTGGATGGAGACCTTCGCCGCCCCGGCCGCACGACGACTGGCCGAACTGGGCTGAGACAGCTCTGAAAGCCGGCCGTCCCCTCACAGGCGGCCCGGCTTCCGGCCGGACGACCGCATCCCGGCGGAACCGGCGACCGTGCCGGCCGTCGACCGGTACGCCACCACCCGCTCCTGCCGCAACGTACGCGCCGCGCACCTCAGCGGTGCTGCGGCTCAGGCGGTGGCCGAGCGCAGCCGGGCCGCGCAGCCCCCTGGTAGGGGCACCGCACGGCCCTTCGATGTCGTCGAGTTGGGCCTTCAGCGAGGTCGGCGGCGCGGGCAGTTCCCGCTGCGGCTCGCGTGGAGATCTGACGGATACGCAATGGACCAGGCTGGAGCCGTTGCTGCCCAGGGGCACGAAGCCGGGGCACCCTCCGATATTGACCAGGCGGCAGCTCATCGACGGCATATGGTTCCGCACCCTCAACGTCGATTCCACCGTCTGCCGGGCACACCAGCACGCTGCCGGGGCATGGAAAAGGGGGACCTGCAGGTCGAACCGCCCGGCGGCGTCACCGCCGAACCGGCCGACCACGGCCTCGGTCGCTCGCGCGGCGGCCTGACCACCAAGCTCCACCTGGCCGTCGAGCAAGGCCAGAAGCCCAGGTCGATCGTGATCACTGCCGGACAGTGCGGCGACTCGCCGCAGTTCGAACCCGTCCTGAACAAGATTCGCGTCGCTCGCCTGAGTTCGGGCCGGCCACGCACCCGACCCGACCGGGTCGAGCCGACAAGGCGTACGCCTCCCGCCAGAACCGCGCCCTACCTGCGTAAACGCGGGATCCGCTGCACTATCCGGACAAGGCCGACCAGGCCGTCCTCCGCAAGAGACGTGGCTCTCGCGGAGGACGGCCACCGAAGTTCGACAAGGTCGACTATCGCGAGCGGCACGCGGTCGAGTGCGGCATCAATCGCCTCAAGAGGAACCGTGCGGTGGCCACGCGATACGACAAACTCTCGGTCCGCTACGAGGCCACCGTGCTCATCGCGGCGATCAACGAATGGTTGTGAACGGCCATGCGGTGATGACGCATGTGCTTCGTCGAAGCGGCGTTCTGCTCTCAGCCAAGCAGGTCGCGCCTGCGATGGCGTGGGCGACAGGATCGACCAATGCAGCCGATCTTCGTTCTCGTGCACAGTCCGTCCGTAGGCCCCTCGACCTGGCACCCCGTGGCCGAACACCTGACAGCGGCGGGATACCAGGTGCGGGTTCCATCGTTGCTGCACATAGGAGCCGGCGCTCCGCCGTTTTGGCCCCGCATCGCCGAGGCGGTCCGCGACGACCTCCAGCAGGTCCCGGTCGGCAGCCCCGTCACGTTGGTGGCACACAGCAGCGCAGGCTTGTTCCTCCCGACGATCCGCTCGGGCCTCGACCATCCCGTGACCAGCTCGATCTTCGTCGACGCCGCGCTGCCGGCCAGGACCGGACCGACTCCGGTCGCCCCACCCGAGTTGCTGGAATTTCTCCGCCCGATGGCCGTGAACGGCCGACTGCCACGCTGGACCGACTGGTGGGACGAGGCGGACATCGCCCCCATGTTCTCCGATCCGATAGTGCGGCAGACAGTCATCGGGGAGCAGCCGACGCTGCCGCTGTCCTATTACGAGCAGCACATCCCGGTCCCCAGCGGCTGGGACGACCACTCCTGTTCCTACCTGCTGTTCGGCCCTCCGTATGACGACCTTGCCGCCGAGGCACGCGAACGCGGCTGGCGTGTGGCACACCTGCCCGGCGCGCACCTGCACCAGATCGTTGAAGCTGCTCGCACGGCCCGCCACCTCGTCGAACTCGCCGACACGGTTTGATCCACTTCCGACACACGCCCTAGTCTTCTGAGTCGGGAATTCTGTTCAGATAACTGGCGAGGCGTTCGAGGATCTCGTCTGCGGTCTTCGTCCAGACGTAGGGCTTCGGGTCGGTGTT
>NZ_LGDG01000216.1 GCF_001279775.1 Streptomyces sp. MMG1533
CATCCACGCCATGGTCGTAGAAGCAGCTCGCACGACACGCTCGCTCGCCATGAGGGGTGGATTCCGACGTGACCGACACCGCAGGCGCGCCCTCCGCGCCGGCCCGAGCGCTCGGGCCGGGGGTGGGGGCCTCCGCGACCGGTGGGGGGCTGATACGGCGGCGCCGGCGGCGGTGGGTGCGAGGGACCGGGGTCGGGGTCGTGATCGTCCTGCTCGCGGCCGGCGGGGCCGGGTGGGCCGTCTACGCGAAGCTGGACGGGAACATCACGTCGGACAACGCGGCGGCGGCTGAGCTGGCGCGGTACGAGGGGGAGCGGCCGACCTCGCTGGTGCGGGGGGCGCAGAACATTCTGGTGATCGGGTCGGACTCGCGGTCCGGGGACGCGAACCGGCGCTACGGGCGGGATTCGGGGACCGAGCGGTCCGACACCACGATCCTTTTGCATCTGGCGGCGGGGCGGGGCAGTGCCACCGCCGTGTCGCTGCCCCGGGATCTGATGGTGGACGTGCCGAGTTGCCGGCGGCCCGACGGCAGCCGCACCGAGCCCATGTTCACGATGTTCAACTACGCGTTCCAGGTGGGGGGTTCGGCCTGCACGGTCCGGACCGTGGAGCGGCTGACGAACATCCGTGTCGACCATCACATGGTCGTCGACTTCCACGGGTTCAAGGACATGGTCGACGCGGTCGACGGCGTCGAGGTGTGCCTGGCCGAGCCGATCCGCGACAAGGCGGCCAAGCTGAGGCTCCCGGCGGGGCGGGTGACGCTCGACGGCGAGCAGGCCCTCGGGTATGTGCGGGCCCGCAAGTCGCTGGGCAACGGCAGTGACACCGACCGGATGGAACGCCAGCAGCGGTTCCTCGGGGCGTTGGTCCACAAGGTGCAGAGCAATGACGTACTGCTGAATCCGGTGAAGCTCTATCCGGTCCTTGACGCGGCCACTTCTTCGCTGACGACCGACCCTGATCTGGCGAGCTTGCGTGGTTTGTACGAACTCGTCCGCGGACTGCGCGACATCCCCACCGAACGTGTGCAATTCCTTACGGTCCCGAGGGAGTCGTACGTCTACAACGCCAATCGTGACCAGCTCGTGGAACCCGAGGCGGAGAAGTTGTTCGAGCGGCTGCGCACGGACACGCCCCTGGAGGTCGCGGAGAACGTTCCGCGGAACTCGGCGGACTCGGCGCCGAAAAGCCGCAATTCGGCCGAGAACGACGGGGAAAGCGACGAGAGTGGGGGCGAGGAGGGGGACCGCGAGGCGGGCGGTGAGCGGTCCGGCGACCCTTCTGCCGTCAATTCGCCCGCACCCACGTTCAGCGGGAACACGGCAGCCGAGGACACGTGCGCGTAAAGCGTTCCCCAAGGTGACCCACAGGCTCCGGGCAAATGGGCGGATTGCCCAGTTGTAGTGACGTGGAATTAATCACCGGCGTCGCTCAGAGCCGAACAAGGCAGTTAGTGTGAGCGATCCGGTGCATCCGACCAGAGGCCTGTCCTGCGGTCGAGCACTGCGTGACCGAGACCCGAGCGCCTTTGGAGGGGAAAGGCGCCGCGTGGCCCCGACGGAGGGTTCAGACAACCGTGGACGCGCAAGGCCGTGGGCGGGCGGACGACATCGACCCCGCAGACCAGTGGGTGCTCAACCCGAACACCGGCGAATACGAACTGCGACTGACCCCTTCCGCACCGCAATCATCGCGGTCGGCCGTTCCCGGTCCTCGTAGATCGGTCAGCGACAGGGCGGGTGCCCCGCCACGCGGTCGTACGGCGGCCCCCGCGGCCCCTGCGACCCCCGGCCGGGCGGTGCCGCCGCCACGCAGACGGCGGGGCGTGCCCGAGGAGCCGCCGCCGGGGCGCCGCGGCCGCCGGCCGGTCAAGACGAAGTCCAAGGCGAAGAAGATCCTGCTGTGGACCGGCGGCACGATGGCGTTCGTGCTGGTGGCCGCGGCGGGCGCCGGGTACCTCTACATAAAGCACCTCAACGGCAACATCACGTCCGTCGCCGACGACGGCGCGAGCACCGGTGGCTTCCAGAAGGACAAGGCCATCAACATCCTGGTGATCGGCACGGACAAGCGCACCGGCGCGGGCAACGAGGGCTACGGCGACTCCGGCAGCGTCGGCCACGCGGACACCACGATCCTGCTGCACGTCTCCAAGGACCGCTCGAACGCGACCGCGCTCAGCATCCCGCGCGACCTGATCGTCGACGTCCCCGACTGCCCGACCACGCAGGAGGACGGCTCGCAGAAGGTCATCCCGGGCACGACCGACGTCCGCTTCAACACCAGCCTCGGCCAGGACGAACGTACGCCCAGCTGCACGATGCGGACCGTCACCGAACTGACCGGGGTCACCCCCGACAACTTCATCGTCGCCGACTTCAACGCGGTCAAGACCCTGACCACGGCGGTCGGCGGCGTCGACGTGTGTCTCGCCAAGGACATCAACGACCCGGACTCGCACCTCGACCTGAAGAAGGGGACGCAGCACATCTCGGGCGAGACGGCGCTGGCGTTCGTGCGCACCCGGCACGCGGTCGGGTTCGGCGGCGACCTGAGCCGGATCACACTGCAGCAGCAGTTCCTCAGCGCGCTGATGCGCAAGCTGAAGTCCAACGACACGCTGACCAACCCGGCAAAGATGATCAAGCTGGCCGAGGCGGGGACGAAGGCGCTGACCGTCGACTCCCAGTTGGACAGCATCACGAAGCTGAAGGACCTGGGTCTGGAGCTGGGCAAGCTCAACGTCAAGAACCTGACGTTCACCACGGTGCCGGTGATCGACAACCCGGCGGAGAAGGTCAAGGCGACCGTCGTGGTCAACCCGTCGTCGGCTCCCCAGGTCTTCGACATGATCAAGAACGACGTGTCGTTCACCGAGGTCAAGGCGCAGAAGAAGAAGGAGGCCGCCGCCGTGGCCGCCCGTCTGAAGGGCACCAAGGCGGACGCCTCCGAGGTGCGGGTGCGCGTCCTCAACGGCGGTGCGCAGGCGGGCAGCGCGCAGGCGGAGCTGGAGTACCTGCAGAACGAAGAGGGCGTGCTGAAGTCGGAGAACGCGGGCAACGCCGATGCCGAGGTGGCGAAGACGACCCTCGAGTACGCTCCCGATCAGGCCGACCAGGCACGTCGGCTGGCCGCCATCATGGGCCTGTCCGGTTCGGCGATGAAGCCGGGCGAGAGCGTGGACAACTCCCAGGGGCTGCCGACGATGACGCTGACCCTGGGCAAGGACTTCAAGGGCGCGGGCGTGTCGCTCACCGCTCCGACGAAGGCGCCGGAGGGAGTCCAGCAGTCCACCGCGGACAAGGTCGAGTGCGCCAAGTGACCTGAAGGGCCTGCTTTGCGTCTGACAGGGCGCAAAGCAGATCCGTCGATGGCGCGAGGGTGGGGTAACGGAGATGGCGCACAGCAGTGTGCACGGGGAGGGGACGCGACCGGGCGTCCGGCAGGCGAGTGGGGCGGGACGGGAAGACGGCCGTCGTGGGGACGACGGGGACGGCTCCGGCAGACCCTCCGGCGGCGGGCACGGCGGACGGCGCGGCCGACGGCGGCAGGCCAAACGCAGGCACCGAGTGCTGCGATGGTCCGCGACGACCCTCGCGGTGCTGATACTGGGCACGGCCGGCGCCGGATACCTCTACTACCAGCACCTCAACGGCAACATCGAGAAGGGCCAGCGCAGCAGCGGCGACTCCAAGGCGCGCAAGACCGAGCCGAACTCCGCCGGGCAGACGCCGCTGAACATCCTGCTGCTCGGCTCCGACAGCCGTGCGTCCGACGCGAACGTGGCGCTCGGCGGCGGCAAGGACACCCGCGGCAACCCGCCGCTGGCCGACGTGCAGATGCTCATCCACCTCTCCGCGGACCGCAAGAGCGCCGCTGTGGTGAGCATTCCGCGGGACACCCGGGTCGACATCCCCGCGTGCAAGGACCCGGACACCGGCAAGACGTACCCGGCCACCAACGAGATCATCAACACGACGCTGGGCCGCGGCGGAGCCGGCTGCACGCTGGCCACCTGGGAGAACCTCACCGGGATCTACATCGACCACTGGATGACGATCGACTTCGCGGGCGTGGTGAGCATGGCGGACGCCATCGGCGGCGTCGAGGTCTGTGTGAACCAGAACGTGTGGGACCGCCCGCTGCCGGGCGTGCCCGGCGGCTCCGGCCTGAAGATGACGGAAGGCACGAAGAAGGTCAAGGGCAAGCAGGCCCTGCAGTGGCTGCGCACCCGGCATGCCTGGGGCAGCGACCCGCTGCGGGCCCGCGCCCAGCACATGTACATGAACTCGATGATCCGCACCCTGAAGAGCCAGAACGTCTTCACCGACGGCGGCCGGCTGATGGACCTGGCCGAGGCGGCCACCAACTCCCTGACGGTCTCCGAGGAGATCGGCACGGTCAAGGAGCTCTACGACCTCGGCATGCAGCTCAAGACGGTGCCGACGGACCGCATCACCATGACGACGATGCCGACCGTCGAGGACACCGAGAACGCCAACCACCTGCTGCCGGCCGGGGCCGACGCCGAGAAGATGTGGGCGATGCTCCGCGACGACGTGCCCTTCGACGACAAGGGCGCCGAGTCGGACGCCAAGACGGCGAGCCCGGCAAGCACGGCGAGCGCCGGCAAGACCACCGACGACCCCGCCGCGGCCGACGACGAGATCGGCGTCCTGGTGCAGAACGCCACCCGCTCCTCCACCCTCGGTCCGGTCAGCGGCCGGGCGCGAGACATCGCCCGGGAACTCGTGGGCAACGGATTCGCCAAAGCGACGACGGACAACTCGGCGGCGCTCGCCGAGGCGCGGACCCTCGTGCGCTACCCGAGCGCCGAACTGGCGGGCGACGCCCAGGCGGTGGCCAAGTCGCTGGGAATTCCGGTGAGTTCGGTGCAGAAGTCGACGGACGTCTTGGGCGTCACCGTCGTCGTCGGCGCCGACTGGCGTTCCGGCACGGCCTATCCGAAGGAGAAGACGCCCAAGGCCGGGGATCTGCCCAGCAATTCCGACGCCATCAACGGCTCCGACACCGGACAGTGCATGGACGTGTACAAGCCGTATCGCTGGTAGAGCCCTGCCTCGTGGTCGGGCCTCATGGCCGGGCCGCGCGGTCGAACTCCCTTTCAAGGGAAACCGGGGAAACCTTCACTCGTCGCCGAATCGTGCGGATAGTGTGAGCGATCCAGTGGGGAAGGCGCCGCGTGGCCCTGACGGAGGATTCGGACAACCTTGGACGCACCAGGCCGTGAGCGGGCGGAGCACGTCGACCCCGCAGACCAGTGGGTACGCAATCCGAACACCGGCGAATACGAACTGCGGCTGACGCCCTCCGCGCCGAGAGCGGTCGTCCCCCAGCCGCGCAGTGGCCGTACGGCGCCTCCCGCGGCCCCCGGCCGTGAGGTTCCGCCCCCGCGCAGGCGCAGGACCGCCCCCGAGGAACCGCTGCCGGGCAGGCGCGGCCGTCGGCCGGTCAAGACGAAGTCCAAGGCGAAGAAGGTCGTGTTATGGACCGGCGGCAGCATGGCGTTCGTCCTGGTCGCCACCGTGGGCGCCGGCTACTTCTACCTCAAGCACCTTGAGGGCAACGTCAAGACGAAGGACGTCGGCGACGCGGGCGCGAGCAGCTTCAGGAAGGACGAGGCCTTCAACATCCTCGTCATCGGCACCGACAAGCGCACCGGCGAGGGCAACGAGGGCTACGGCGACTCCGGCAGCGTCGGCCACGCCGACACGACGATCCTGCTGCACGTCTCCAAGGACCGCTCCAACGCGACCGCGCTGAGCATCCCGCGTGACCTGATCGTCGACATCCCCGAGTGCCCGACCACGAAGGACGACGGCACCGAGGTGTCCGTGTCGGCGCAGCAGGGCGTCCGCTTCAACAGGAGCCTCGGCGAGAGCGGCCGGGACCCGGGCTGCACCATGCGGACGGTGAAGGAGGCCACCGGCATCCAGCCCGACCACTTCATGATGGCCGACTTCAACGCGGTCAAGACGCTGACCACAGCGGTGGACGGCGTCGAGGTGTGCGTGGCGAAGGCCGTCAACGACAAGGAGTCCAAGCTCGTCCTGCCCAAAGGCGAATCCAAGGTCGAGGGCGAGCAGGCCCTGGCCTTCCTGCGCACCCGCAAGAGCTTCGGCAACAGCGGCGACCTCGACCGCATCAAGGTGCAGCAGCAGTTCCTGGGCTCGCTCATGCGCAAGATGGCCTCCGGCGACACCCTCACCAGCCCCACGAAACTGCTGAAGCTGGCCGAGGCGGCCACCAGCGCACTCACCGTGGACTCCGCCATCGGCAAGGTCGACACGCTCAAGGACATGGCCCTGGAGCTGAAGAAGGTCCCGACGAAGAACATCACCTTCACCACGATCCCCGTGGTGGACAACCCCGCCGAGACGGTCAAGGTGACCGTGGTCGTCGACAAGACCAGAGCACCCCAGGTCTTCGACATGATCCAGAACGACATCTCGTTCACCGAGGTCAAGGCGCAGGAGAGGAAGGAAGCCGCCGCGGTGGCGGCCCGCCTCAAGGGCACCAAGGCCGACGCCTCTCAGGTGCGGGTCCAGATCCTCAACGGCGGGGCCACCTCCGGCAGCGCGCAGAAGCAGCTGGACTGGCTGCAGAACAGCGCGGGCGTCAGCAAGTCGGAGAACGCGGGCAACGCGGACGCCGACCAGGCGAAGACGACCCTCGAGTACGCGCCCGACCAGGCCGACCAGGCCCGCCGGCTGGCGGACATCATGGGCCTGTCCGGCTCGGCCATGAAGCCGGGCGAGAGCGTGACCAACTCCCAGGGACAGCCGACGATGACCCTGATCCTGGGCAAGGACTTCAAGGGCGCGGGTGTGAAGCTCAACGGCGCCTCGGTCGAGCCGCCGGACGTGGAGAAGTCCACGGCCGACAAGGCCGAGTGCGCAAGTTGACCGCTCGTGTGGGCAAGTTGACGAAATAGAGCAACCTGACGGGCCCGTCGTATGTCTCCAGGACGTACGGCGGGCCGCGCCATGGCGCGAGGGCGGGTGGGTCGGGGAGGACTCGAAGTGACGCGGAACAGTGTTCGGGAGGCCGAACCGGCCGCCGAGAAGGTCGGCACCACCGGCGGCAGCCGGCACGGCGGGCGCCGGTCACCACGGGGGCACCGGCTGCTGCGCTGGTCCGCGACGACGCTCGCCGTGCTGATACTGGGCTCGGCCACCGCCGGTTACCTCTACTACCGGCACCTGAACGACAACATCAGGAAGGACGAACTCAACCTCGGCGACAACAAGGTCGCCGAACCGACGCCGAACGCCGCCGGTCAGATTCCGCTGAACATCCTGCTCATCGGCTCCGACGCCCGCGACACCGAGGAGAACCAGCAACTCGGCGGCGCCCGCGAGACGTTCGGCTCGACGCCGCTGGCGGACGTGCAGATGCTGGTGCACCTGTCCGCCGACCGCTCCAACATGTCGGTCGTCAGCATGCCCCGCGACACCCTCGTGAAGATCCCGAAGTGCACCGACCCGGACGACGACGAGGTGTACCCGGCGAGCGACGGCCGCGTCATGACCAACCAGAGCCTCGGCCACGGCGGTCCCGGCTGCACGGTGGCCACCTGGCAGGAGCTCACCGGCATCCACATCGACCACTTCGTGATGGTCGACTTCTCGGGTGTGGTGTCGATGGCGGACGCCGTCGGCGGGGTCCCGGTGTGCGTGGACGCCAACATCCTCTCGCGCGACAGCCAGGGCCACGGCTCCGGTCTGAAGCTGGAGGAGGGCACCACCTCGGTGAAGGGTGAGCAGGCCCTGCAGTGGCTGCGGACGCGTTACGGCTTCGAGGACGGCAGCGACCTCGCCCGCGCCAAGGCCCAGCACATGTACATGAACTCGATGGTCCGGACACTGCGCGAGAACGCCACCCTGAGCAGCCCGAACAAGCTCCGCAAGCTCGCCGAGGAGGCCACCGAGGCGCTCACGGTCGACACGGGCCTCGACACCGTCAAGAAGCTCTACGACCTCAGCAACGAGCTGCGCCAGGTCGAGCCGGAGCGCATCACCATGACCACGATGCCCAACCGCTACGTCGGCGCCCGCGTGGAGCCGACCAAGGACGCCGAGAAGCTGTTCCGCCTCGTCCGGGAGGACATCGCGCTGGACGGCAAGGACGAGAAGAAGGCGACCCCGACTCCCTCGGCGACCGCCTCCGGCGACCCGGCCGCCGACGACGACAAGATCGGCGTCCTCGTCCAGAACGGCACCCGCACCGACACCCTCCGCGCCGCGTCAGGACGTGCGAGCACCGTGACCGGGCTGCTCGTGGAGAAGGGCTTCACCAAGGCGGCCGCGGACACCTCGTCCGCGCTGAGCGAGGATCGTACGGTCGTCCGCTACCCGAGCGCCGAGCTGGAGGGGGACGCCCAGCGCGTCGCCAAGTCCCTCGGGATTCCGGCGAGTTCGGTGGAGCGGTCGACGGACGTCTCCGGGGTCACGGTCGTCGTGGGCGCCGACTGGCGCGAGGGCAGGACGTACAAGGCGCCCGAGGAGGACGACAAGACCCCGGAGTCCGCCGAGGCGCTCAACGGCGCCGACGAAGACGCCTGCATGCATGTGAACCCGGGGTTCACATGGTCCTGATGCCCGGCTGACCCTCAGTGCGCGTCGGCGCCCGCGTGCACCGCGGGGCGCCGGCTCGCGATCACCTTGCGGGCGAGCGAGCGCGGGCTGGTCAGGAAGCCCCAGCCCCACGACATGTGCATGGTGGCGAGGGCGACGGGGATCTGCAGTCGTGCCTTCAGTGGCAGCCCCTTGCCCGCGGGCAGGGACCCGAGGGCGATCGCCGCGAGGTAGCCGCCGGGGATCACCAGGCCCCACGGGGTGAGCAGAGCGCCGATGGCGATTCCCGCGGCGATCGCGCACACCGCGGTCGGCGGGGCGAGGTAGCGCAGGTTGATGGAGCCCTCGTGGTAGCGGGCGACGACGTGCCGCCAGCGGCCGTAGTCCTTGTACTGCCTGGCGAGGGCGCGCACGCTCGGCCGGGGCCGGTACGACACCTTCAGCTCGGGCGAGAACCAGATCAGCCCGCCCGCCTCCCGGATGCGGAAGTTGAGCTCCCAGTCCTGGGCGCGGATGAACTCCACGTTGTAGCCGCCCTGCCGCTCCAGCGCCTCGCGCCGGAACACGCCGAGGTAGACGGTCTCGGCGGCCTGGGCCTCGCCGCCCGTGTGGAAGGCGGCGTTGCCGACGCCGATCCTCGAGGTCATGGCGGCGGCGACCGCGTGCTCCCAGTCGTTCTCGCCCTCGGCGTGCATGATGCCGCCGACGTTCTGCGCGCCGGTCTCCTCCAGGAGCCGTACGGCGGTGGTGATGTAGTTCGGCGAGAGCATGCCGTGGCCGTCGACGCGCACGACGATCGGGTGGCGGGACGCCTTGATCGCGGCGTTCAGCGCGGCCGGCGTACGACCGGTGGGGTTCGGCACGGTGTGCACACGGGGATCTTCCGCGACGAGTTCGGCCGCGATCTCGTCCGTACGGTCCTTGGACGGACCGAGGGCGATCACGACCTCCATCTCGCCGGCGTACTCCTGCGCGAGGATCGCTTGGACGGCTCCGCGCAGGTGCCGCTCCTCGTTGAGGACGGGCATGATCACGGACACGGCGGGGAGCTGCACGTCGGGCTTGGCGTTCATAGGGCGCAAACGTTACCGCGAATGGGGGACACCGATGCGCCCCGCCCGGGGCGGTGCACCGGGCCGCAGATCGTATCGGCCTACGGTGCTCCCGATCCCACGTACGGCCCCTGGGGCCGGTTCGGCGGATCCTGCCGGGGTCGCGGGCTCTGGCACGCCCATCTGCTGCGTTGTCGTCCTGGCCGACTCCCTCCTCCGCCTTGCAGCTGGACGCACCGGACCCCGCTCACCTCGGTTGACAGCAACCGTCCATCCGATCCGGCCCGATCCGCCGGACCGGCCCCAGCGGAGGTGTCCCCCATGCCCACGCCGCCCCGCTCCCCAGCCGCCCGACCCCGGCGCCGCCCGCAATCGCCGCGGTCGGCGCGACCCCCCGTACGACGGAAAAAACCGCGCTGGGCCATGCGGGCGGTGACGACCCTCTCCGTGGTCGTGCTCGCCTCGGCCGGAATCGGCCATGCGGTGATCACCAGCCTCGACGCGGACATCGCCCGGGTCGACCCCTTCAAGGACATGAAGAACCGCCCGAGGGCGGGCCACGGCATGAACGTCCTGCTCGTCGGCACGGACGGCCGCGACAAGATCGCCGAGGCCGAGCGGCAGAAGTACCGGCTCGGCGGCGCCCCCTGCCGCTGCACCGACACGATGATGCTCGTGCACATCTCGGAGGACCGGGAGCGGGCGAGCGTGGTGAGCCTGCCGCGCGACTCGTACGCCGTGACCCCGGAGCACACCGACCGGACCACCGGGAAACGGCACCGGGGCCACCCCATCAAGATCAACGCGGCGTACGCGGAGGGCGGCCCGCAGCTCACCGTCCGGACCGTCGAGAGCATGACCCACGTGAAGATCGACCACTACCTGGAGGTCGACTTCGCCAGCTTCATGAAGACGGTCGACGTGCTCGGCGGGGTCGAGATCTGCGCTGCCGAGCCGCTGAAGGACACGTACACCGGCCTCGACCTCCCGCCCGGCACCCATACCCTCCAGGGCGGCCAGGCCCTCCAGTACGTCCGCTCCCGCCACGTCGACGGCGCCTCCGACCTCGGCCGGATGCAGCGCCAGCAGCGGTTCCTGGCCGCCCTCATCGACCGCACGACGTCCTCCGGGATCCTGCTGAACCCGATGAAGTTCCGTGACATCACCCGGGCCGTGCTGGGCTCCGTACGCGCCGACAAGGGCTTCGGCACGGACGAGCTGCTCGACCTCGGCCGGGCGATGCGCAACTTCTCCCCGTCCTCCTCCGAGTTCACGACGGTGCCGATCGGGCAGATGGGATACGCCGTGAAGGGCGTCGGTTCCACCCTGAAATGGGACGCCCGAAAGGCCGGCCGCCTCTTCCGGTCCCTCCGCGACGACAAGCCCCTGTCCGTGCGCAAGCCGCAGGCCAAGGCCCTCCGCGTGGACGTCGCCCCCCAGCAGATCCGCGTCCAGGTGGAGAACGCCACGGCCACGGCTGGCCTGGGCAAGCGCGTGGACACGGCGCTCGCGGCGACGGGCTTCCGCACGACCCGGCTCCCGGTGAACGCCGCCGACCGCACCCTCAAGCGCACGGTCGTCGCCTACGACCCCCGCTGGGACCGCTCCGCGAAGTCCCTCGCGGCCGCGCTGCCGGGCAGCGAGCTGCGGGCGGTGAAGGGGCTCGGCGCGACGCTGAAGGTGATCGCCGGGGCGGACTTCCGGGAGGTGCGGAAGGTGCGGGCGATGGATCCGCCACAGGGGAAGTCAGGGGTGGTGCGGGGGAACGAGGTGTTGTGTCAGTAGGGGTTCGGTCGTCGCCCTCGCAGGTGCGTTGCCCTACCGCGTCCGGCACGGGGCCTCGGGGCAGCGCTCAGTCCTCGAAGCCCTCGGCCGCCCGCCGTTCCCGCAGCTCCATGATCGCCCGTCGCCGCGCCAGCCGGTGGGTGCGGCGGATCTGGGCCTCCTGGTAACGCCGCTTGTCGCGCTCGGTCTCCGGGAGCACCGGCGGCACCCGGCGCGGTTTGCCGTCGGCGTCGACGGCGGCGAAGACGAGGTAGGCGGAGCCCACCTGGGTGGCCGGGTTCGACTCGTTCCACCGCTCGGCCAGCACGCGCACCCCGACCTCCATCGAGGTCCGGCCGGTCCAGTTGACCTGGGCCTTCACATGGACGAGGTCGCCGACCCGGACCGGTTCCAGGAACGCCATCTCGTCCATGGACGCGGTGACCGCCGGCCCGCCGCTGTGCCGGCCGGCCACGGCGCCGGCCGCGTCGTCGACCAGTTTCATGATCACGCCGCCGTGCACGGTGCCCAGGAGGTTCGTGTCGGCGTTGGTCATGATGTGGCTGAGCGTGGTCCGGGACGCCGAGGTCGGCTTGCCCGGGATATCCGGAGTCTCCGATTCCGCGGCGGAGGCCTGATCTGTCATGGCCTCCACCTTATGCCGAGGTGACAAGCCGGGATTTTGTGTCAGCTTCGCAACAGCAGTGCCCTTATTTTCCGACGAACCTTGTGAGGGACATGGCAGTGCCCTGCACACTGGGGCCCATGAACGATTGGCCCGAGGCATGGTCCGACGACAACCGCGGCAGCCGGTACGGACGCGGCAGCGCAGGCTCACAGCCCGAGAGCGCCCGTGTCATGCGGCAGGTCCGCCGCGGCCAGGCGGCTCCGCCCGGGCAGGGCGGGTACGGGGGCCCCGGCGCCCCGGCCCCGCCGTACGGCGGTGTCCCGCAGCAGCCGTCGTACGTCAACGGCGGTGACGACACCGTCTACGACGACGGGTACGACAGCGGCTACAACACGGGCCACGTCTACGGCGGCGGTGGCCCCGGCGGTCCCGCCGACGGCGGCCGTGGCCCGCGCCCCGCGCCGAACTGGCGCCGGCGGATCAAGCTGACCACGATCACCGTGCTGGTGGTGCTGGTCGCGACGACCGTCGGCACGTACTTCTGGGCCGACTCCAAGCTCAACCGCGAGGTCGACCTGTCCAAGGTCATCGACCGGCCGGAGACGGGCGAGGGCACGAACTACCTGATCGTCGGCTCCGACAGCCGTGCCGGGCTGTCCGACGAGCAGAAGAAGAACCTGCACACCGGGTCCGCCGAGGGCAAGCGCACCGACTCGATGATGCTGCTGCACGTCGGCAGCAACGGCGACACGCTGATATCCCTGCCGCGTGACTCGGACGTGGAGATCCCGACGTACAAGGGCTCCGACTCCGGCAAGACGTACCAGGGCACGGGCCGGCACGTGAAGCTGAACGCGGCCTACGCGGAGGACGGCCCCGAGCTCCTCGTCCGCACCGTCGAGTACAACACCGGCCTGCACATCGACCACTACGTGGAGATCGGCTTCGCCGGCTTCGCGAACATCGTGGACGCGGTCGGCGGCGTCGAGATCGAGATCCCGAAGGGCGGCATGAAGGACACCAAGTCCGGCGCCGACTTCGAGGCGGGCAAGCAGACCCTGAACGGCGAGCAGGCGCTCGCCTTCGTCCGTACCCGGTACGCGCTGGCGGGCTCCGACCTGGACCGTACGAAGAACCAGCAGAAGTTCCTCAACGCCCTCGCCAACCAGGTCGCGACCCCGAGCACGATCCTCAACCCCTTCAAGCTGTACCCGACCATGGGCTCGGGCCTGGACTCGCTGATCGTCGACAAGGACATGGGTCTGTACGACCTGGCCTCGATGTTCTGGGCGATGAAGGGCGTCAACGGCGGCGACGGCACGTCGATGAACATGCCGATCTCCGGCTCCTCCGGGGGCAACCTCGTCTGGGACAAGGCGAAGGTGAAGACCCTGGTCGAGGAGCTGAACAACGACGAGAAGGTCACGGTCTCGAGTGAGTGACCCTTCCCGACCCGGCAGAGCACCGTTCGACGCGGTGCTCTGCGACGTCGACAACGTGATCCGCTTCTACGACCCCTCCCGGCTGCACGCCCTGGAGCGTGCCGCCGGGCTGGCCGAGGGCACCACCATGAAGGTCGCCTTCGCCCCGGAAACGGTTCTGCCCCTCGTCCTGGGCCGGATCGACGGCCAGGAGTGGGTGCGTGCGATCGCCGAGCCCCTGACCGGCCAGGTCCCCGAGCAGACGGCCTGGGAGCTGGGCACGGCCCTCCTGGAATCCCCCTTCCGGGCGGACGACGAGGTCGCCTCCCTCCTCCGCCGCGCCCGTATCCGCGTCCCCCTCGTCCTGGTCACCAACGCCACCCTCCGCCTGGAGGACGACCTCACCACCCTCGGCCTGACCGACCTCGCGGACCACGTCGTGAACAGCGCCCGAGTCGGCCTGGTCAAGCCGGACCCGCGCATCTACCACCTCGCCGCGTCCCTGGCCGGCGTCCGCCCCGACCGCTGCCTGTTCGTCGACGACAGCGAGGAGAACGTGGCGGCGGCGGCAGCCCTGGGGATGCGGTCGGTGCACTTCCGCGAGGCCGCGGATCTGGAACGCGCCCTGGAGCCGCTGTTCGCCTAGGCGGGCGCACACCTCTCCACCGGCCCCGCCCCACCCCGCCCAAGACGGACCAAGGGCACCCGGCCGGGTGCCCTTGAAGCCCTCAGGCCGACGTCACATCGTGGCGCCCGCCATCGCACGGCAGGTCTGGGCGCAGCGGCGGCAGGCCTCTGCGCAGGCCGTCATCTGGGGGTCGTCGGGCATCGACATGCAGGCCTCGGCGCACATGTCGCAGGCCTTGGCGCACAGGGCGCACATGTCGGCATGCATCGGGGAGCGGCGCATCATCATGTCCGAGCAGATGCGGGTCGTCTCGGAACAGTCGATGAGGGCCCGCATGATCTGCATCTGGGCCTGTCCGCCCTTCTGCATACAGGAGCTCATCGTCTCCTCACATGCACTGTGACAGGACATGCACGCCTCGATGCACTCCTGCATCTCCTTGCTCAGCTGGGTCGTGGTGGGCTGCTGCATGGTTCCTCCTCCGGTGGCGGGAACCGCGGGGTCGGCACCCGCACTTCCGTCCTACGCCTGCCCGGGCGGGTTCGCCACGGGGCGGACCGGAGGAAAAAATCCTTCGTCGCGCGTCGCCCTCCGCCCGAAGACCGGGCGGAGGGCGACGGGACACCACGGACCGAGCGTGCGTTACGGCAGGTTCCGCGCCATCACGATGCGCTGGACCTGGTTCGTGCCTTCACAAATCTGCGTGCCTTATAGGCCATACGGCTCTGACCTGCACGGACACCCACCTTGGCAAAGCCCTCCCCAGCATTTCCCCATGATCGTCAGGAGTCTGCCCAGGCCGGCGCGGTACCGGCGGCAGCCTCTCAGACCGGTCGGAGGAGCGGCAGGCTCCGGGGAGGTTACGCGGTTTCCCGTTCCGTCAACCGTGATCGCTTGACCCGCGCGCCCTGGCCTCGGGAGCATCAACCCAGATGCGGGGTACTGGCAGCACGGGAGAGGGGAACCCAGACCATGAAGGTCACCAAGCTGGTCAGCACGTGCGACATCAAGGACTGCCCGACGATCTACGCGACGGATCGCTGCACGCTCTTGGTTCAGGGGGAGACTCCGACCGACCACGGGCTTCAGATTCCCGCTCACGAAACCCTGGTCGAGATCCCGATGGAACTGATCCAGAAGGCCATCCGTGACAACCTCATCTAGGACCCTCGGCGACCTCTTCGACACGTTCCAGCGTGAGGCGTTCCGGCTCGAAACCCTCGACGACTACAGCAAGTCGGGGAACGTCGACGCCTATCACGCGTTCCTGGCCGGGGAGCCACAGCCGGACGACTACAACGCGGGCTGGGTCGAAGAACTCCGCTCACACACGGGAAAAGGGAAACGAGTCTACCGGGTTCACATTCTGCGCCGCCCGCTCACGGACTATCTTAGGTTCGAACTCGGGTGGGGATACCCGAAGAACATGTCCGGGGGTGAGGAGTTCTTAATTCTGGACATCACCGACAGGCCGAACCCCCTGCAGAACGCGCCTGACTTCTGGCTCTTCGACTCAGAGTCCGTGGCCGTGATGAACTACGACGGCGCCGGGAAGTACCTGGGCTCGGAAGTCCTGTCATCGGAACGAACGGCGGAATTCGCCGGGCACCGTGACGCGGCACTCACCCACGCGGAACCGTTCACGGAATGGTGGGCCAAGTACGGGGCGTGAACAGAGCACAGCTTGGGGCCGCGCTGCGGGCCCTGCGAGTAACTTCCGGAAAGGAGGCCAAAGCGGTGGCCCGCAGCGCCCTCATGTCTCCGTCCAAACTGTCCAAGATTGAAAACGCGAAGCTCGCGGCCAGCGCGACGGACGTAGAGCGCATCCTGACCGCCATCGGTGTCTCGGATGAGGTCAAGGCGGAGTACACCGAGGCTGCGCGGGCATCGGCAACGGAGGCAACGGCATGGCGCCTGTTGAAGCGCATCGGAGTCCACAAGGGTCAGCAATCCGCCAAGGCCCTTGAAGCCCAGATGTCCACGCTTCGGCTGTTCCAACCGGCCCTGGTGCCGGGCTTGCTCCAGACGCCGGAGTACATCCGTGCCGTTCTCCAACGGCACAATCTGAGCGAGGACTCTCTCTCCCGGACGATCAACGGCAGGCTTGAACGTCAAGCGGTCCTCTACGACAGCGCCAAGTCGCTGCGCTTCATAATCACAGAGCCTGTCCTGCGGTGGCGCATTGTCCCGCCACAGATGATGGCGGCACAGCTCGACCGAATCTTTTCCATTTCTCGCCTGCCTCATGTGGACATCCGCATAGTCCCGTTGAGGATTCAGCAGCGCGACATTGCGAATCATGCGTTCGTCATCCGCGACGACCGAATGGTCACGGTTGAGACCGTCCACGCTGAGGTAGTCGTAACAGATCCACGGGACATTGGTCTCTACGTCGAGAAGTTCGAGGGATTCGAACGAGTGGCATTGTCTGGTGACCAAATGCGGGGCCTGGTCGAAGGTATCCGCGACGACTTTTTGCGGGAACAGGAAACAGGCTAGAGCCGCATCCGTGGCCCGTCGAAGATGGCGCCATGGAGAGCGAAGAGAGAACTTCCGATCCTGGAACCCACACGACAGCACGGACGTGCCTGCCGGAGCCACCTCGCGAGCCGTCACCCAAACCCGGTTGCGCTGACTGCCTGTCCATATCGGTAGCCCGCGAGAACGCCCGCTCCACGTTCGACTACAGCGCCGTATCCGACGCCAACGTACGGATGCGCCAGCACCACGCAGAGGCGCACGCGTCATGAGCAAGGGAACGGGCTCAAGGCTCTTCGCCGACCGCCCACTGATGACCATGCGGGTCTCTCGCGACTCAGGGCAGACCTGGGGGCCGGAGCAAGCCGTTGCCACGACGGACGATCTTCCGCCGCTGCTCACAAGCGCTTGGCCGCCATGCGAGTGCTGGCGCTGCACGGAACGCGGCCAAGGTTCCAGGCGCTGAAGTCTCTCCCTCCCCTCCATGAACTCCCGCCCGACATGGGCGGCGGCGGTCACCCATGGCCGCGATCAGTTGAGCAGGAAGCAGCGATGCAGAACGGAACCGACCTGTACGCGCTCGACGTCGACGGGGCCTCCTTCGTGAAGGCGTGCGGCGGCCCTTGCACTGAGGGATGCGTGACCCTGGCCCGCATCGGTGACGACGCGTGGGCCCTGGGTGACAGCAAGCGGCCGGACGCGCAGCCGCTTCGGTTCACCACGGCGGAGCTGGACGCGGCCGGTATCGACCCGGCGCGCTTCGGCCTGTCCGTCTGACCCTCCCTCCCCCCTCAGGCCGGTCCCGGTTCCCCGTGGAACCGGGACCGGCCACCTTCGACCCTTCACAACCGAACAGGAACGACTGGTGCACCATCACGGCTATCTGTGGGTTGGGCCAAAAGAGCGTTTCGATCAGGAGGCTTTACGGCGGCCTCCGCATCCTGATCCGCCTCCGGCCGGAAGCAGGCCCGAACTGATCCAGCGGTACCGCGAGGTGGCGGCGGAGTTCCCCACTGTTGATCTGCCGCCCCTGGAAACCGCGTACTGGCTCATCAAGCCGCGTTCGTTGGTTCGTGGCACGTGGGATGAGGCAAAGCAAGCGGCGGCCTGGCTCGGGGAACAGTTGGCCGAGCATGCGCACCGGTTCGCCTCCGAGAGGAACCGTGACACCACCCGTCTGACCATGCTCGTCAACTCCGCTGCTGAGCGGCTGGACTCGGGGGACGATGTGTCGCTCGGCTTCTACCTTGAACGCCCCTCGTATCTCTCCCTGGCTTTGGTGGCGTGTTCGCCGAACCGCTCGATGCCGGAACTGGCCTGCCCTGTCCGGTAGTCGAAGCAACAAGCCCCGACTATTTCGCCGGGGCTTTATTTGGTTCGTTAGAGCAGTGCGCGGAAGGGGTTGGCGTCTCCGAACGGTTCCGACCGCTTCGGTTCGGACGCGGGCTCCGGGGGCTGCGTGGGTTCCGGGCGGTAAGCGTCCAGGCGGACAACCGTTGGGCGGTTCTGCTCACGCTCCGCGCTGGCCGGCTGCGGCACAGAGTCAAAAGAAGGGAGAGAAGCTCGCCGTAATGGTCGGGTTCCTCCGCGCCGGGACGCTCCTGCATGAGGGACTCCGGGTCTCGACGGCTCAACTCCGGATCGAAACTGGGCAATGCCGCCACGATGGGAACCCAACTCAAAGAAACCATCCCGGTATGCGCCGCCGCTATTCTCTCAAACTCCGCCTCTTCCCGCTCCGGCCAGAGCCCCGGCCACTCCTTCCAGCCTCACCTCCGACCGCTTCCAGAAGTGCATCCGCCTGGCACTCCAGCTTCTCCCTGGCACCCTCGCCATACGGCGGAATGGTCTTGGTCACGTGATCCTCTCGGCAAACAAAAAGGCCCCCGCGTTTGGCCTTTCCGGAACGGAATCTGTTCGGCCTTCCAGTTCCCGTACACCCACGACCGGGGCTTGTCCAGGTAACCGGCCACGTCGTCAACGGTCATCAACTTGGCAAGCGCCATTCGTCCTCCAAGAAACAAGAAAGCCCCCGAAGACCCTCGGGGGCTCAATGCATATGAAGTTCCAGGGAATTCAGCCGCTTTGGCTACCCGCTTCGGCCATTTCCTCAAGTACCGCTTTTGACTTGCCCGTCAACTCCCCTCCCGCCTTACCGGCAACTGTGGTCAGGAAGCCATCCCTTCTGGCCCGCTTCAGGTGGTCCTTCACCGTCTCAGGCCGACGACCGATGAGCCGGGATAGCCACGGCACAGGCGCAGGAGCCCCGAAATCAGCCATGGCGGTGTACGTGGCTGCAAGCAAGGTCAAGTACCGCTCTGAGACCCCTTCGCCCTCCAGAGCGAGCCCTGCCGCCTCCCCCATCCCATTCAGCCTCCCTGCCACCTCGTCCAACGTTCGCTGGGCTTCGGGCGCCTGCTTGGCCAAGTTCAGGGCTGCGGCCACGTCGAGCCTGCGCAGGACAGTGGTCGAGATACCCCGCGCCACTTCACGAGCAGGGGCATCCTCGGCCGCCTCGATGGTGATCCGCTGCGGCCCCCCGTTGATCGGCCCTACGGGCCACCACATTCGGACCACCCACGCGCCTTGCTGCTGAGTGATCTCGAACCCGCTGTCATCCGCTTCCATGTCCCTCAATGTAGCACACCCAGGGTGACCCACCCTGTGTTGACAACCCAGGGTGACCCATGAGCAAACTTGAGAAGCCGGGGAGCGACCGGCGCGACAGCGGGACAGTCCCGCACGTCGGCAGCAGCAGGAGGGGGCCGCCTCAGTGGCGAGAGCATGGGTTGCACGGTCCAAGGACGACCCGAAGAAGTGGACGACGTTCTGGTACGACCCGGACGGCAAGCAGCGACAGAAGACGTTCGAGACCAAGAAGCGGGCCGACGACCAGCGCAAGCGCAAAGAACAGGAGCTTGACGCCGGGACCTACCTGGACGACCGGCTGGGCAAGCAGCCCGTGACGTCCGTGTGGGAGCAGTGGACGAATCAAAGGAAGCTGGAGAACAGCACCAAGAAGCAGTACCGGTCGATCCAGAGGACGACCCTTGAGCCGTTCTTCAAGGCCCGTTCCATCGTGTCCTTGAAGGTCGCTGACGTTGAGCAGTGGCTCCTGTGGATGGAGCAGGATCGGAAGCTCTCGGCCCGCACTCGGCGTCAGCGGTTCTCGTTCTTCTCCGGGATGATGGACTGGGCCGTCGTCAACGAGATTATCGGCCGGAACCCGTGCAAGAAAGTCAAGGGTGCCGGGAGCCGGGCCAAAGAGATCAGGGAGCACAAGAGCACCGCGCGGCGACTCGCGACGCGGGAAGTCCTGGCGATGCTGGATGCCGCTCCTCCGCGATACCGCGCAATGCTGTGGCTCATGGCCGGGTGCGGTCTGCGGCTGGGTGAGGCCATGGCGGTATCCCGCGATCAGATCGACTTCAAGGCCGAGACGCTTCGCGTCGACTTCCAGATTGCGGAGGACGGAGACACCGAGTCGGGGAAGAACAGCGCCATCCAGCGTCGGCACATCAAGGCTCGTGACGAAGGGGAGCCAGGGCGAACCGTCCCCCTCCCGCCGAACGTCGCCTTCGAGCTTCGGCGACACATCAAGAACCACGGGGTATGGGGGCCGGAACGACTCCTCTTCCCCAACGTGACGCGGACCGGGTACCTCTACGCGTCGTACTTCTACCCGAAGATCTGGATGGAGGCTCTGGGCAAGGGCCAGGTGAAGTACTGCAAGGCTCACTCTCTCCGGCACTACTACGGGTCGCGGCTGTTGTACGCCGGAGTCCCCGAGAACGACGTGGCCGACTGGATGGGCCACAGCAGCACGGATGTACTGAGGGAGCACTACCACTACATCTTCGAAGGGGCTGAGCAGCGCGGCAGGGCCGCCATCGCGACGATGCTGACGCCCGGCGCGGACGACCCCACGGAGGCGTCAGAGGTCGCCTGATCGACGTACGGCAACAGCCCCCGGCATCACGCCGGGGGCTGTGTTGTTTGTGCAGGTCAGCGGCCGTTTCCAGTCCGGCATCCGCCCAGGATTCCCCCAGCATGACGCCCTGGAACGGTCCTGATCGGGCAGCAACGGACAGAAAGCCAAAGCAGTCCTCTCGAACCCTCGAAACAGCCTCTGACCTGCAAAAACACTGCTAGGGAAGGTTCCTTGCCATCACGATGCGCTGAACCTGGTTCGTGCCTTCATAAATCTGCGTGATCTTCGCATCGCGCATCATGCGCTCCACGGGGTAGTCCCGCGTGTAGCCGTACCCGCCCAGCAGCTGCACCGCGTCCGTCGTGACCTCCATCGCCACGTCCGACGCGAAGCACTTCGCCGCCGCGCCCTGGAAGGTGAGGTCGGCGTCGCCGCGCTCGGACTTGGCCGCCGCCTGGTACGTCAGGGCGCGGGCGGCCTCGATCTTCATGGCCATGTCCGCGAGCATGAACTGGATGCCCTGGAAGTCGGCGATGGGCTTGCCGAACTGCTTGCGCTCCTGGACGTAGCCCTTGGCGTAGTCGAGAGCACCCTGGGCGATGCCCAGAGCCTGCGCGGCGATCGTGATGCGGGTGTGGTCCAGGGTCTTCATCGCCGTGGCGAAACCGGTGCCCTCCTCGCCGATCATGCGGTCCGCCGGGATGCGGACGTTGTCCAGGTAGACCTCGCGGGTCGGGCTGCCCTTGATGCCGAGCTTCTTCTCCGGGGCGCCGAAGGAGACCCCGGGATCCGACTTCTCGACCACGAAGGCCGAGATGCCCTTGCTGCGCTTGGTGGGGTCGGTCACGGCCATCACCGTGTAGTACTCCGACACCCCCGCGTTCGTGATCCAGCGCTTCACGCCGTTCAGCACGTAGTGGTCGCCGTCGCGGACCGCCTTCGTCTTCATGCCGGCCGCGTCCGAGCCCGCGTCCGGCTCGGAGAGGCAGTACGAGAACATCCCGTCGCCCTTGGCGAGGGGGGTCATGTACTTCTTCTTCAGGTCCTCGGAGCCGGAGAGGATCACCGGCAACGAACCCAGCTTGTTCACGGCCGGGATCAGGGAAGAGGACGCGCAGACCCGCGCCACCTCCTCGATCACGATCACCGTGGCCAGCGCGTCCGCGCCCGCGCCGCCGTACTCCTCGGGTACGTGCACGGCGTGCAGGTCGCCTGCGACCAGGGCCTCCAGCGCCTCCTGCGGGAAGCGGGACTCCTCGTCCACCACGGCGGCGTACGGCGCGATCTTCGCCTCGGCCATGGAGCGGACGGCGTCGCGGAGCATGTCGTGCTCCTCGGACGGGCGGTACAGGTCGAAGTCAGCCGATCCGGCCAAGGTGACTCACGCTCCAAAGACGCTGTGATGCTGGCGCTAATTACCGTTAAGTAACCCAAATTTTAGGGGCCTGCTCACGGGAGGGATACGTGAGCTTGGCGACAGGGCAAAAGACAGCAGGAAAGTTGCCCGTCGGGGGCCCTTCCCATGCCCCGACTATGCTCTTCCCGCGCACCCGACACACCCCCGGCCGTCCCCCTGGAGCACCGCATGAGCCTCAAGATCACCGTGATCGGCACCGGCTACCTCGGCGCCACGCACGCCGCCGCCATGGCCGAGCTCGGGTTCGAGGTGCTGGGGCTGGACGTCGTACCGGAGAAGATCGAGATGCTGCAGCGGGGCGAGGTCCCGATGTACGAGCCGGGGCTCGAGGAACTGCTGCGCAAGCACGTCGCCGGTATCGAGGGGTCGAGCGGGCGGCTGCGGTTCACCATGGACTTCGCCGAGGTGGCGGCGTTCGGTGACATCCACTTCGTCTGCGTGAACACCCCGCAGCGGCACGGCGAGTACGCCTGCGACATGTCGTACGTCGACGCCGCCATCGCCTCGCTCGCGCCCCATCTCACGGGTCCCGCCCTGGTCGTCGGCAAGTCCACCGTCCCCGTCGGCTCCGCCGACCGGCTGGCCCGCTATCTCGCCGAGAACTCCCCGGTCGGCGAGGACGCCGAGCTGGCCTGGAACCCGGAGTTCCTGCGTGAGGGCTTCGCCGTCCAGGACACGCTGCGCCCGGACCGGATCGTGGTGGGCGTGCGCAGCGAGCGGGCGGAGAAGCTGCTGCGCGAGGTGTACGCGACGCCGGTCTCCGCGGGCACGCCCTTCGTGGTCACCGACTTCCCGACCGCCGAGCTGGTGAAGACGTCCGCGAACTCCTTCCTCGCCACCAAGATCTCCTTCATCAACGCGATGGCGGAGGTGTGCGAGGCCGCGGACGGGGATGTGGCCAAGCTGGCCGAAGCCATCGGGTACGACGACCGGATCGGGAAGAAGTTCCTGCGGGCCGGGATCGGGTTCGGGGGCGGCTGCCTGCCGAAGGACATCCGCGCCTTCATGGCCCGCGCCGGTGAGCTGGGTGCCGATCAGGCGCTGACCTTCCTGCGTGAGATCGACTCGATCAACATGCGCCAGCGCGGGCAGATGGTGGAGCTGGCCCGGGAGGTGCTGGGCGGCGGTTCCTTCCTGGGCAAGCGGGTCGCCGTGCTCGGCGCCACCTTCAAGCCCGACTCGGACGACGTCCGCGACTCGCCCGCGCTGAACGTCGCCGGGCAGATCCACCTCCAGGGCGGCCAGGTGACGGTGTACGACCCGAAGGGCATGGGCAACGCCCGCCGGCTCTTCCCGACCCTCGGGTACGCCGACTCCGCGGTCGAGGCCGTCCGGGGCGCCGACGTCGTGCTCCATCTCACCGAGTGGCGCGAGTTCCGCGAGCTGGACCCGGCGGTGCTCGGCGAGGTCGCGGCGGACCGGGTGATCCTGGACGGGCGCAACGCCCTCGACCCGGAGCTGTGGCGGCGGGCCGGGTGGCGGTACCGGGCGATGGGGCGGCCGACGGCCTGAAGGATTCCCGTCGCCCTTTTGGCCGCGCGCGGTCGAAGAGCCGCCGGGCCGAGTTCCGTGAATTCCCGACGGGTTTGACGGAGCTCCGGGAATTCCCGCAGGTTCGGTGGAGGCCCGGCAGCACGGACTACCTCACCGACAACTGCTGACGCGATCCACGACACAGGGACGCCGCTCCGGCCGGGGCTCAGCCGGCCGGAGCGGCGCGCTCCCCATTCTCCACACCTTCGCCACGCTTCGGGAACCGCATTCCAAGGAGTCCGGGATGACGACCGTCACCCTGCGCACCGTCCCTCCCCCTCCGGAGTCGCGCGCCGGCACCGGCCGACTGCTGCCCCTGCCCGGCCGGTACACGGTCGCCCCCGGCCGCTCGCTCGTCGAACTCACCGCCTGGTAAGGCCCGTTGCCGACCCGGCGCCGCCGCGTCCGGCTCGCCGGGGCGTCCCTCGTCGTGTCCGACCCCCGGTCCGACATCGATACGGGGACCCTTCTCACCGAAGCCGAACACCCCCTCTTCCGCTTCGAGTTCGACGACCCCCATCTCAAGGCCGCGCTCGCCTCGGAGCGGATCGGCGAGTCCCACGGCCGTCTCCAGCTCGCCGGCGACCTCGATCTGAACGGCGTCGCCTTCCCCGTCCTGCTGCGGCTGCGCGTGGTCGAGCGGGCCGACGACCGGCTGCTCGTCGTGGGCACCGCCCGGCTGCCGTACCGGCTACTGTGCCGCGCCACCGGGTTCGCTGCCGGTCGGGTCCCGGGCGGCGGCGTCCCGCGGGGAGGAGGCGGAGGTGGAGGCGTAGGTCAGTCCTTGGCCCGGTAGCGGCGCATCTTCGCGCGGGCGCCGCACACCTGCATCGAGCACCAGCGGCCGCGGCCGGCCGGGCTGCGGTCGTAGTACGCCCAGTGGCAGTCGACGGCCTCGCAGGCCTTCAGCCGGATCCAGGTGCCCTCGACGAGGGCCTGGGCGACGGCTGCCGCGACCCGGGAGAGCAGCGGGCCCTCGTCCGCCGGGGCGAGGGCGGCCGAGCCGTCGCCCGGGTCGACCGTCACCACCAGGGGTGCCCGCGCGAGCAGCTCGCCCAGCGGGGTCACCGTGCGGTGCGCCGGGTGGCCCGCGTGGGCGAGCAGGGCCGCGCGCAGGGACTCGCGCAGCTCACGGGCCTGCTCCAGCTCGTCCTGTGCGATGCCGAACCGCGCCCGGCCCTCCACCCCGTCCAGCGAGTCGGCGCCCGACTCGATGTCCAGCGTGTTCACCAGGGACTGGACCAGGGCCAGGCCGCCGGGCGCGGGCGATCTCTCACTCATGCCTGCGACGTTACTGCCAAAAGGGGTGCATGCAGTAACCGTTACTGGTTACTCTGCTCTAGAGGTAACCGAAGGCAGGTAACTCCGATTTCGAGGAGGAAGTCATGGCTCTCGCCAAGCTGGGTGCCGTCGTCCTGGACTGTCCCGACCCGCGCACCCTCGCCGGTTTCTACGCCGACGTGCTCGGCGGCACCGTGGTGGACGAGGGAGAGTGGGTGGACCTGAAGCTGTCCGACGGCCAGACGCTGGCCTTCCAGGCCGCCCCGGGGTACGTACCGCCGAAGTGGCCCGCGGCCGACCAGTCGCAGCAGTTCCATCTGGACCTGACCGTCGAGGACCTGGACGCCGCCGAGGCCGAGGTGCTGAGGCTCGGCGCGAAGCCGCTGGAGGTGGAGGACCGTTCGCGGAGCTTCCGGGTTTACGCGGACCCGGCAGGGCACCCGTTCTGTCTCTGCGCCGGCTGATCGCCGACCGGGTCGAGCCGGGAGGATTCTCATGGCACCCGTGGCACGCTTCCGTTCCGTGGTCGTCGACTGCCCCGACCCGCACGCGCTCGCCGCGTTCTACGCCCAGGTGGGCGGCGGCACGCCGGAGGCAGAGGACGACGACTGGGTCGTACTCCGGATTCCCGACGGGCCGCGGCTCGCCTTCCAGCGGGCCTCCGGGTTCACCCCGCCACAGTGGCCGCGCGCGGACCGCAACTCGCAGCAGTTCCACCTCGACTTCGACGGCGGGTCCACCTGGGAGGAGATCGACACGGCCGAGGAGAAGGTGCTGGCCCTGGGGGCACGCGTCCTGGACCGGGAGGACTTCGAGAAGAAGGACTTCCGGGTGTACGCCGATCCGGCGGGCCACCCCTTCTGCCTCTGCCGGATCGACCCGTTGTAGATCCTCTATCCGTCCAGGTCGGCGATCTTCGCCGTCGACGGCTCCCGGCGCTGCTGGGCCGCGCGGGCGGTGAAGTCGGCGCCGCGCAGGACGCGCTGGAGGTTGCCCCAGGCCAGCAGGGCGATGTCTTCCTCGGGCCAGGCGCGGCGCAGGAGTTCGGCGATGAGGTGCGGGTAGCAGGAGGCGTCGCCGAGCTCCTGCGGGTGGGCGGTGCCGGCGTCGTAGGTGCCGGACAGGCCCACGCACTCCGCGCCCGCGACCTCGCGCACATGGTCGAGGTGGTCGGCGACGTCCCGGACGGTCGGGCCGGTCTGCTCGGCGGTCAGCGGCACCATGCACAGCCCCTTGGCCTCGCCCAGTTCCGCAAGGAGGTCGTCGGGGAGGTTGGCCGGGTGCGGGCGCAGGGCACGGGCGGCGGAACGGGTGCACAGGACCGGCGCCTTGGAGACCGCGAGGACGCGTCGGACGGTGTCGGCGGAGGCACCGGAGAGATCGGCGAGGACGCCGAGGCGGTTCATCTCTCGCAGCACCTCCTCGCCGAACCGGGTCAGTCCGGCCTCGCTCGCCCAGGACGCGCCGGTCAGGGTGAGGGCGCGCAGGCCCAGGGCGTGCAGGGAGCGCAGGATGCCGAGGGAGTCGCCGAGTGCGGCGGCTCCGGCGGGGCCGAGCAGCACGGAGACGCGGCCGCAGTTGCGCACGTCGGTGGTCTGGCCGGCGGTGTAGGCGAGGCGCAGGCCCTCGGGGTGGTTGCGCACGACCGTCTTGACCAGGTCGAGCTGTTCCAGGGTGGCACCGACGGCCCGGTCGCCGTCGAGGCCCCCGGGCAGGTGCAGCGACCACATCAGCGCACCGACATGGCCCTCGCGCAGCCGCGGCACATCCGTGTCGACGGCGGTCTCGCCGAGTTCCAGGTCGTACCAGGGCAGGTGGCGCAGCGCCCAGGGGAGCCCGCTGTAGCCGTCGGCGACGGGGTACGCGTCGAGGATCGCGCGGGCCCGCTCCAGCGGTGAGGTGCCGGGGTCGGCGACGGGGGTGTACGGCTCCGCCGGGACGGGCTCCGGGAGCGGCTCGGGCAGGTCGTCGAACTCGCCGACCTCTTTGGTGGTGTGCAGTTCGTCCTGGAGGTCTGCCATGGCCGGCTCCGTCCTGATCGCAGTACGGTCACCGTTGCACGGAGCCGGAGGGCCTTCCTGGTGGGCGGGGCGTTCGGAGTACGGGGTGCGGGCACCTTTGGCCAGGGATCTTCGTCCTTCAGTACGTGAACGTTCAAAGACCGGTCCGGGTCCTCGTCGTGGACGCCGACCCAGGTGCCCGCCCCCTGATGGCAACGCTCGGCGAACTCGGCTTCGAGGTGTACGCGGCCAGCCGCGGCCGGTTCGCGATACCCGTCGGCCGCTCCGTACGACCCGACCTGGTCGTCCTCGACATGGCCCTGCCGGACGACGACGCCGTCGAGACGTACGGCGGACTGCGCGCCGCCGGCGTCCACGCGCCCGTGCTGTTCCTGACCGCCGGCGACGACACCGTGACCGGGGCGCAGGCGCGCCGCGTGATGACCGACGCGGACGACCACGTCGCCAAGCCGTTCGAGCTCGCCGAAGTGGTCGCGCGCGTCCGTGACCTGCTGGCCCGCGACCGGGCCGACGAGAGCCGGCTGCTGCGTCACGGGGACCTCGCGGTGGACGCGGGGCGCCGCGAGGTCTGGCGGGACGGAACCCGGGTCGAGCTCTCGACCCGGGAGTTCGAACTGCTCGGCTACCTGCTGGACAACGCGGGCCAGGTCCTGACGAAGAGCCAGATCCTGGACCGGGTCTGGGGAGCGCCGTTCCGTGCCGGGACCGTCGAGACATACGTCTACTACCTGCGCCGCAAACTGAATGACGACGACCAGTCGCTGATCAGGACGGTGCGCGGTGTCGGCTACACCATGCCCCGCGGCTGACGCACGGCTCAGCGCCCCTGTGCCACCTCGATCACCTCGTCGAGCGTCTCCCTGGAGCGGACCAGGTCGGCGATCATCCGGTCGATGCGCTCGCGTTCCTCGGTGAGGTAGGCGACGAGTTTCGGCGTGGCGACGACGGAGGGACCGCCGTCGGCGTCCCGCATACAGGGCAGCAGCTGCGCGATCTTCGAGCTGTGCAGTCCGGCCGCGAACAGCTCCTGGATCCGGACGACCCGGTCGACGGCCGCCTCGGGAAAGTCGCGGTGCCCGCCGGCCGTACGCCCGGCGGCCAGCAGCCCCTGCTGCTCGTAGTAACGCAACGACCGCTCGCTCACGCCGGTACGCCGGGCCAGTTCACCGATCCGCACGGTTGCCTCCCTCGGCACTGGGACTTGCAGCGGCACTGGGACTCGTATCGGCACTCAGCCGTCGAGCGACTCGATCGTCGCGTTGGACGGCCCTCGCGCGGCCTGGAGGCCACGCGCCACGTCCTCCGCCGCGCCCAGCACCCGTACCGCGTTCTGCCAGGTCAGCTTGGCCAGGTCGGACTTCGACCAGCCGCGGTCGAGCAGTTCGGCGATCAGGTTCGGATAGCCGGAGACGTCGCTCAGGCCGTCCGGGGTGAAGGCGGTGCCGTCGTAGTCGCCGCCGATGCCCAGGTGGTCGATGCCCGCGACCTCGCGCATGTGGTCGAGGTGGTCCGCCACCGTCGAGACCGTCGCGACGGGACGCGGGTTCCGCTCCTCGAAGGCACGGTGCACCTTCATCGCCTCGGGGGTGGTGGCGAGGTGGTGGAAGCCGTGGGCGCGCATGTTCTCGTCGGCAGCCGAGGTCCAGTCGACGGCGGCCTGGAGCACGAACTTCGGCACGAACGTCACCATCGCCATGCCGCCGTTGGCGGGCAGCCGCTCCAGGACGTCGTCCGGGATGTTGCGCGGATGGTCGCACACGGCCCGCGACGAGGAGTGGGAGAAGATCACCGGCGCGGACGTGACGTCCAGCGCGTCCCGCATGGTCGTGGCGGCGACGTGCGAGAGGTCGACCAGCATGCCCTCCCGGTTCATCTCCCGCACGACCTCCCGGCCGAAGGCCGACAGCCCGTCGACACCGGGCTTGTCGGTCGCGGAGTCCGCCCACGCCACGTTGTCGTTGTGCGTGAGGGTCATGTAGCGGACCCCGAGGGCGTACAACCCCCGAAGCGTGGCGAGGGAGTTGGCAATCGAGTGGCCGCCCTCCGCACCCATCAGCGAGGCGATACGGCCTTCGGCGCGCGCCGCCTCCATGTCCGCGGCCGTCAGCGCGGGCCGCAGGTCGCCCGGGTGACGCGCCAGCAACTGCCGTACGCAGTCGATCTGTTCCAGCGTCGCCGGCACCGCGTCGGGCAGGTCCGAGCGGACGTACACCGACCAGTACTGCGCGCCCACCCCGCCCTCGCGCAGGCGGGGGATGTCGGTGTGCAGGTGGGCACCCTGGTCGGTGGCGATGTCGCGGGCGTCGAGGTCGTAGCGGACCTGTTCACGCAGCGCCCAGGGCAGGTCGTTGTGCCCGTCGACCACGGGGAACTCCCGCAGCAGCTCCCGGGCTTCCTCCAGCGAAGGGGAGGTCATGGCCGTCACTTCCCGAAACCGAAGCCGTTGCCCGCTCCCTCGACCTTGGCGCGCAGGCGCTTGCCCTTCTCGGTGGCCTGGTCGTTCAGTTCCTGCTGGAACTCCCGCATCCGGCCGAGGAGTTCCTCGTCGTGGGCGGCGAGGATGCGCGCGGCGAGCAGACCCGCGTTGCGGGCGCCGGCGACGGAGACGGTCGCGACGGGCACGCCGGCCGGCATCTGCACGATCGACAGCAGCGAGTCCATGCCGTCCAGGTACTTCAGCGGCACGGGCACGCCGATCACCGGCAGCGGGGTGACCGAGGCGAGCATGCCCGGGAGGTGGGCGGCGCCCCCGGCGCCCGCGATGATCACCTTCAGGCCGCGCTCGGCGGCCTGCTCGCCGTACGCGATCATCTCGCGCGGCATGCGGTGTGCGGAGACGACGTCGACCTCGTAGTCGATCTCGAACTCGTCGAGGGCCTGGGCCGCGGCCTCCATGACGGGCCAGTCGGAGTCCGAACCCATCACGATGCCAACAACGGGGCTCATTCGGTGATCGTGCCTCTCAGGTAGCCGGCAGCGTGACGGGCGCGCTCCAGCACGTCGTCCAGGTCGTCGCCGTAGGTGTTGACGTGGCCGACCTTGCGGCCGGGCTTCACGTCCTTGCCGTACATGTGGATCTTCAGCTGGGGGTCGCGGGCCATGCAGTGCAGGTACGCGGAGTACATGTCCGGGTAGTCGCCGCCGAGGACGTTGACCATGACCGTCCACCTGGTGCGCGGGCGCGGGTCGCCGAGGGGGAGGTCCAGCACGGCCCGTACGTGGTTGGCGAACTGGCTGGTGATCGCGCCGTCCATCGACCAGTGGCCCGAGTTGTGCGGGCGCATCGCGAGCTCGTTGACGAGGATGCGGCCGTCGCGGGTCTGGAACAGCTCGACGGCGAGGTGACCGACGACGTCCAGCTCCTTGGCGATCGACAGGGCCATCTGCTCGGCCTTCAGTGCCAGCGCCTCGTCGAGGTCGGGGGCGGGCGCGATGACGGTGTCGCAGACGCCGTTCACCTGCTGTGACTCGACGACCGGGTAGGCGACGGCCTGGCCGTGCGGCGACCGTACGACGTTCGCGGCCAGCTCCCTCACGAAGTCGACCTTCTCCTCGGCGAGGACGGGAACGCCCGCGCGGAAGGGGTCCTCGGCCTCCGCCACGGTGTCGACGACCCACACGCCCTTGCCGTCGTAGCCGCCACGGACGGTCTTGAGGACGACGGGGAAGCCGTCGCCCTCCTCCGCGAAGGCGGCCACGTCGGCCGGGTCGCTCACGATCCGGTGCCGTGGGCACGGCACCCCGATCGCGTCGAGCTTCGCCCGCATCACGCCCTTGTCCTGGGCGTGCACGAGCGCGTCGGGGCCCGGGCGGACGGGGATGCCGTCCGCCTCCAGAGCCCTGAGGTGCTCGGTGGGGACGTGTTCGTGATCGAAGGTGATCACGTCACAGCCCCGCGCGAACTCGCGCAGCGTGTCGAGGTCGCGATAGTCGCCGACGACGACATCGCTCACGACCTGCGCCGCGGAATCCTGGGGAGTGTCACTGAGGAGCTTGAACCTGATGCCGAGCGGGATGCCTGCCTCGTGTGTCATACGAGCGAGCTGACCGCCGCCGACCATGCCGACTACCGGGAACGTCACGCCCCTAGGGTATCGGCCACGCCGCAGTGGCCTGTTTCACCGTCCACGGGCAGTTCCTTTGCCCGGCTATGAGCTCGTCCACAGGCGATCACGAAGGGGGGTGGTTAGCATGGCTGGGTTGACGAATCCGACAGACGGGGGCCTGGACAGCCATGGAAAGTGGTTTCTCGGGGTCCCGTACGGCGCCCCCGGCGCCCCGCAGTGCGGCGCGACAGCGCGTCGACCGGCTTGTGCGCGAGGTCGCCAAGTTCGGTGCGGTGGGCGGGGCGGGGGTCCTGGTCAATCTCCTCGTGTTCAACCTGGTGCGGCACACCACCGACCTCCAGGTCGTGCGGGCCAGTGTCATAGCGACGGTCGTGGCGATCGTCTTCAACTACGTCGGGTTCCGCTACTTCGCCTACCGTGACCGCGACAAGACCGGCCGCACCAAGGAACTCACCTTGTTCCTGCTGTTCAGCCTGGTCGGGCTGGTCATCGAGAACGGCCTGCTCTACGTGGCGACGTACGGCTTCGACTGGGACAGCCCGCTGCAGAGCAACATCTTCAAGTTCGTCGGCATCGGCATCGCCACGCTCTTCCGCTTCTGGTCGTACCGCACCTGGGTGTTCCGCACACTTCCGGCCAAGGAAGCGCTGGCCGACGCGGAGTCGATTCTGGCCACGGCGGCGAAGAAGCCGCGCTCCAGGCAGCGCGTGCCGTAGGCCTGCCTGTCCCAGGGGTCTGCCCCGGCCGCGTGTCCTAGCGGACCGTCGGCTCCTCGTCCGGCATTGACGACTTCCGCAGCGGCGTACGCGACAGGAACAGTCCGAACACCGGCGGCTGGGTCTGGAGCATCTCCAGGCGGCCCCCGTCGGCCTCCGCGAGGTCCCGGGCGACCGCGAGGCCGATGCCCGTGGAGTTGCGGCCGCTGATCGCGCGCTCGAAGATGCGGGCGCCCAGGTCGGCGGGGACACCCGGTCCCTCGTCGGTGACCTCGATGACCGCCTGGTTGCCGGTGACCCGGGTGCGCAGCGCGACCGTGCCGCCACCGTGCATCAGGGAGTTCTCGATCAGCGCGGCCAGCACCTGTGCGACCGCCCCCGGCGTACCGACCGCCCGAAGGTGCCGCTTGCCGGAGCTGACGATGGCACGGCCGACACCGCGGTAGGCGGGCCGCCACTCGGCGAGCTGCTGCTGGATGACCTCGTCGAGGTCGAAGGTGACGGCGGAACCGGTGCGCGGGTCACGGGAGTTCGTGAGCAGCCGCTCGACCACGTCCGTGAGGCGCTCGACCTGCGTGAGCGCGATGGTGGCCTCGTCCTTCACCGTGTCCGGGTCGTCGGTGAGGGTGATCTCCTCCAGGCGCATCGACAGCGCGGTCAGCGGCGTACGCAGCTGGTGGGAGGCGTCGGCGGCCAGTCGGCGTTCCGCCGTCAGCATCCGCGCGATGCGCTCGGCGGAGGAGTCGAGGACGTCGGCGACCCGGTCCAGCTCGGGGACGCCGTACCGCTTGTGGCGGGGGCGCGGGTCGCCCGACCCGAGGCGTTCGGCGGTCTCCGCGAGGTCGGTGAGCGGCGAGGCGAGCTTGTTGGCCTGGCGGATCGCCAGCACCACCGCGGCGATCACCGCGAGCAGCGCCACGAGCCCGATGATCAGCAGCGTACGGCCGACCTCCCGGGTCACCGACGACCGCGGCTCCTGGACGACGACGGTCTCGCCCTCCTCGCCCTCGGCCTCCCCCCGGATGACGTCACCGGTGGGCTGGTTGCCGACCTCGATGACCGGCTCCCCCGGAATCCGGATCACGGCATAGCGGTCCGCCGTGATCTGGTCCTTGAGAACCTCGGCATCGACGCTCCCGGCGCCGAGCAGCCTGCTGTCCACGATGCTGGCCAGCCGGGCCGCCTCCAGCTCCACCCGTTCCTGGGCGCTGTTGCTGATGGTGCGGGTCTCGACGATGACGAGGGACACCCCGAAAACCGCGATGACCACGAGCACGACGGCGAGGGTGGACTGGATCAGACGGCGGCGCATGTCCTCTTACCTGTTCGACGCCTGCCGGGCGGGTGCGGGCTCAACTCTTCTCGAAGCGGAAGCCGACCCCGCGCACGGTGGCGATGTACCGAGGGTTGGCCGCGTCGTCGCCCAGCTTCTTGCGCAGCCAGGAGATGTGCATGTCGAGGGTCTTGGTCGACGACCACCACGTGGTGTCCCAGACCTCCCGCATCAGCTGGTCCCGCGTGACGACCCGGCCCGCGTCCCGCACCAGCACCCGCAGCAGGTCGAACTCCTTGGCGGTGAGCTGGAGTTCCTCGTCGCCCATCCACGCCCGGTGCGACTCCACGTCGATCCGCACACCGTGCGTGGCCGGCGGCTGCGCCGGCTCGGAGGCACCGCGCCGCAGCAGCGCCCGGACGCGGGCGAGCAGTTCGGCGAGCCGGAAGGGCTTGGTGACGTAGTCGTCGGCGCCGGCGTCGAGACCGACGACGGTGTCCACCTCGTCGGCGCGCGCGGTCAGGATGAGGATCGGGACGGCGAGGCCCTCGGCGCGCAGCCGGCGGGCCACCTCCAGGCCGTCCATACCGGGCAGACCGAGGTCCAGCACGACCAGGTCGATGCCGCCCTGGATGCCGGCGTCGAGCGCGGTGGGGCCGTCCTCGCGCACCTCGACCTCGTAGCCTTCCCGGCGCAGTGCGCGGGCCAGCGGCTCCGAGATGGACGCGTCGTCCTCGGCGAGCAGTACACGGGTCATGAGGTGATGGTAGACCGCCCGTGACCAGTGCTGGGGTGTGATCGGCGGTGAGTGATTCTTACCTTTGGGCGTACTGGCACGAACCTCTGTGTGTGGGGTGTGAACTGTGTAGGGACCTTCGAAAAGGTGTGTACGGTTCCCCTGTCACCTGTGATTCGGGTCTCAAGTCCTTCCATTTCAGGCAGTGTCCTGACGTATGGTGAATGGGCGCCTGCAGCACCGTGGGGACCTTTGGCGAGGATTTGACGCTGAAGGTCTCTTTTGCGTGTACCCCCACCCCATACCGGGCGCGTCCCGAGCAGCAAGGAACGACCATGGCGTCCAGCCTGACGAAGGACTCGGTGACTCCGGGCACCCCCGGTTCCGAGACCTCCTTCTTCGGCCACCCCCGCGGACTGGCCACTCTCTTCATGACCGAGATGTGGGAGCGATTCTCCTACTACGGCATGAGGGCCCTTCTCCCGCTGTACCTGGTCGCCCCGGGCGGCCTGCACCTGAACGCGGCGACGGCGACGGCGATCTACTCCGTGTACGTGTCGCTGGTGTACCTGCTCGCCATGCCGGGCGGCTGGTTCGGCGACCGCGTCTGGGGTCCGCGCAAGACCGTCGCCGTCGCCGGCGCGGTCATCATGCTCGGCCACCTCACGCTGGCCCTGCCGTCGTCCGGGACGTTCTACGCCGGCCTCGGCCTGGTCGCGATCGGCTCGGGCCTGCTGAAGGCCAACATCTCGACGATGGTCGGCCACCTGTACTCCGGCCCGGACGACCCGCGCCGTGACGGTGGCTTCACCGTCTTCTACATGGGCATCAACCTCGGTGCGTTCGCGGCGCCGCTGATCATCGGCACCATCGGCGAGAACGTCAACTGGCACCTGGGCTTCGCGCTCGCCGCGCTCGGCATGGCGCTGGGACTCGTGCAGTTCCTCATCGGCAGCCGCCACCTGGCGGAGCGCTCCAGCGTCGTCCCCACGCCGCTGTCCGCCGAGGAGAAGTCCTCGACGCTGCGCAAGGCCGCGATCTGGGCCGGCATCGCCGTCGTCTTCTACGCGATCGTCGGCTTCACCGGCCACTACACGCTGAACTGGATCCTGGTCCCGCTGACCCTGCTCGGAGTGATCATCCCGGTGATGGTCCTCACCCGCATCAAGCGCGACAGGGACCTGGACCGCACCGAGCAGAAGTCGATGTCCGCGTACATCTGGTTCTTCGTGGCCGCGGCCGTGTTCTGGATGATCTACGACCAGGGCGGCTCGACCCTGTCGATCTTCGCCGACTCCTCCGCCGAGAACACCGTCTTCGGCTGGGAGTTCCCGGTCTCCTGGTACCAGTCGGTCAACCCGGTCCTGATCATGGCGCTGGCCCCGGTCTTCGCCTGGTTCTGGCTCGCGCTGAACCGGCGCGGCAAGGAGCCGAGCACGATCGTGAAGTTCTCCTCGGGTCTGGTCCTGGTCGGCGCGTCCTTCTTCCTCTTCCTGGCCCCGCTGTCGATCGCCGAGGGCGGTCACAAGGCGGCCGCGATGTGGCTGGTGGCGATCTACTTCGTCCAGACCGTCGGCGAGCTGCTGCTCTCCCCGGTCGGCCTGTCGGTCACCACGAAGATGGCTCCCGCCAAGTACGCCTCCCAGATGATGGGCGTCTGGTTCCTCGCCGTCACCGCCGGCGACGCCACGACCGGCCTCCTCTCCATCGCCGGCGTCGACCTCAACAAGACCGGCGTCGTGGCCCTGGAGGCCACCCTCGCCGTGATCGCCGGTGCGGCGGTCTGGATGTACCGCAACAGGGTCAAGGAGCTCATGGGCAGCGTCCGCTAGAGACCTGACCGACCCGGCCTTGCCGACGGAGGGCCGCCGCACCACACGGTGCGGCGGCCCTCCGGGTTTTAGACGCATCGGTACATAAAAATGAGAACGCCAATTGCGGCGGGCGCTCAACACCGTTACCGTCTGGGAATTCGACCCAAGGCCCGCACGCCGGGTCCACCTCAGGAGATGTCATGGACATGAAATACAGGTGGCCGAGAAAGGTCCGCCAGGGCCTGTTAACCGCGGCCACGCTGACCTTCTCGCTGCTGCTCGGAACCACTTCGGCGGTCGCCGCGCCCGCAGCGGCGAGCCCCACCGTCACCGGTCCGGTGACCGGCGGAAACGGCGCCGTCGTGTTGCAGGGAACGACGTTCGGCCTCGGCAGCGTGGGATACACGCAATCCGAGTTCCTCCTGTCCGGAAACGCCGCGTCCTACGTACCGGAAGCGCCCCTCGACTCCGACGGGCGCTGGCAGGTGACCCCCGCGAGCACCGCGCCGTACACCACCCGGCTCGTCGTGAACCGGCCGGTCGATCCGGCCCGCTTCAACGGAACCGTCGTCGTGGAATGGCTGAACGTCTCCGCCGGCCTCGACGCGGCACCGGAGTGGATCTACGCCCACAACGAGCTGATCCGCGAGGGCTACGCCTGGGTCGGCGTATCCGCGCAGGCCGTCGGGGCGAACGCCACCCGGACCACGGATCCGGTGCGTTACGCGGCCCTGTCCCACCCCGGCGACAGCTACTCCTACGACATCTACTCGCAGGCCGGCCAGGCCGTACGGGACTCCGCCGCCACGGTCCTCGACGGGCTTCGCCCACGCACCGTGCTGGCCAATGGCGAGTCGCAGTCAGCGTTCCGCCTCACCACGTACATCAACGCGATCCATCCCCTGGTGTCCGTGTACGACGGTTTCCTCGTGCACAGCCGCCGGGACATCGGCGCGCCGCTGTCGCAGGCACCCCAGGCGGACGTCCCGACTCCGCCGGTCGTCCGGTTCCGCCCTGACCTGGACGCGCCGGTACTCACCGTGCAGACCGAGAACGACGTGATGACCCTCGGTTCCCTGTCGGCCCGGCAGGCCGACTCGTCCCGCCTCCGGCTCTGGGAGGCGGCCGGCACCGCGCACGCCGACGCCTACATCGGCCTCGGTGCGGGTGACGACGGCAGCGGGACCGCGGGCCTCCAGGGGCTGAACGCCATGCTGAATCCCCCGACCCGGACCGGCTGCGGCTCGCCGATCAACACCGGCCAGGCGCACTATGTCCTGGACGCCGCCGAGCACGCGTTGAACCGATGGGCCACCACCGGTGTCGCCCCGGCCAAGGCACCCCGGCTGCAGGTGGGCACCTCCGGTTCCGCACCCGTCTTCGTCCTCGATGCCCACGGCAACGTCAAGGGCGGCCTCCGCACACCGGCGGTCGACGTGCCGGTAGCCACTCTGTCCGGCCTCGGGCAGTCCGGGGCGTCGTTCTGCTTCCTGTTCGGCACGACCACCCCCTTCGGCGCCGAGAAGCTGGCGACTCTGTATCCCAGCCATGCCGCGTTCGTCGCGAAGTGGTCGGCGAGCACCGCTCAGGGTGCCGCCGCGGGATTCATCCGCCCGGCCGACGCGGCCGAGCTGGTCAGGGCAGCCGCCGACTCCGGCATCGGCGGCTGACCCCGCCCCCGCCCGCCGACCCCGATGGGCCGCACCGCATGCTCGACCGTGCGGTGCGGCCCGTTCTCTCGCGCGGAGGCGGGTGTGCGGACCGCCTCGGACAGACCCCGGGCAGACCCCGGGCAGACCCCGGGCAGACCCCGGGCAGACCCCGGGCAGACCTCGGACAGACCCCGGACAGACCCCGGACAGCCTCGGACGGACCTCGGGCAGAGAAGGCGGAGCCGACAGAGCAGCTCAGCGCAGGCGCCGCCTCCCCGGCATGAACGTGAACACCGCGCCGCCCAGCAGGATCGCCGTGCCGGCGACCAGGCCCAGGGCCTTGAGTGCACCGTTGTCCTCGGCGCCGGTCTCGGCCAGGCCGCCGCCCGTCGACGAGCTCGAGCCGCCCGCCGTGCCCGAAGCCGCGGAACCACCGGCCGCGCCGCTCGCCTGCTGCGTGGTGTCCAGGGTGAGGGAGACCATCGACTCGGTCGGCGTGCAGGTCGTGGTCGTGCCGAGGGCGTTGATCGTCAGGACACCCGGCGACAGGGTCGACTCGCCCGTGGCGCCCGGCTTGTAGGTACCGGTGAGGTCCGGGATCTCGATCGGGTCGCCGGACTTGATGTCCTCGGCGTTCGTGGGGCCCTCCACATGGACGGTGCCCTTGTCGGCGCCGCCGAGGGCCACCTCCATCGACGGCTTGACCGAGCCCTTGGGGATGTCGGCCGGGCTGTCCATCACCGACTTCTTGAACTGGACGGTGAGGTCGTAGCTCCCGCCGTTCTTCTTGGCGTCGATCTGCACCGGCGAGGTCGCGTCCTTGTCCCCGATGGGCGTCTTGCAGGCGTACGGCACCTGGACCTCCTTGCCGGTGAAGTCCGTCTGGCCGTCACCGCCGCCGGTCCCACCGCCGCCCGTGTCCGTGCCCTGGCTCTCGGTGGCCGAGGCGCTCGGTGTCGCCGTCGGGGTCGCGGACGCGCTGTCCGTCGGATCCGGCGACTGAGTGGGCGTCGAAGTCCCGTCCCCCGCCGCCACGTTGATGGTCGCCGCCGGCTGGACGGCCTGAGTCGGCGCGCACTTCGTGTCCGTCGACATGACGTTGATGTCGTACGCGTCCGGCGTCAGCGTCACCTCCCCCGGCGCCGTCAGCTTCAGCGTGCCCTTCATGTCGGACAGCACCATCTCGCCGCCCTTGGGAATGGCGGGGTTCTCGCGCGGTCCCTGCATCGCGACGTCGGCGGTCTGCGCACCGGCCGCCTTGAGGGTGCCGGACGGCTGGACGGAGTCGGCCGGCAGGTCGATCAGGTCCGGGTTCTTCGAGGCGGCCTGCACGAACTTCCACACCACCTCGACCTCGTCGCCGACCGTCGCCGTGGCCGGCGCGGTGATCTCCACCTCGGTGGTGCCGTCGACAGGGGGCAGTCCGGCGGCCGCGGGCGGCACGCACCGGGTCGCGTACGCCACCTCGGCGGCCTGGGCGGGCACGGCGGCGACGCCGAGCACCAGGGCGACGCCCGCCGCCCCCGCCCCCACTCTTCGTACACCGAGTACGCCGACCGGTGTGACTCTCCTTCGCATGCTCACGGGGGTCCCTTCCTGGTGGGAGTCGTTGGACTCGTCGGGTTGTCGTCGTGCGGTGCGGAGAGCCGACCGGCCGTCCCCGGATCGGCGTCCGGGGTGAACCACGGCAGGGTCGAAGCGGCGGGGGGCGGCTGGGCCGAGGGGGACCTCAGCCCCGGCAACCCCGGCAGCCGCAGGGCGAGTTCGGGCATCCGAAGTCCTGGGCGGCCACCGCGGGCCCCGCCCGGGCGTCGCGGCCGTACCCGGTCCACCACCGCCATCCCGGCGCGGAACACCGCGGCCGGCACGACCAGGCAGACCAGAACCCAGAACAGGGTCACGCCCCAGGGCCGCCCCACGCCCCAGGGCTGCTCGGCGAGGACCTTCCCGCCGTATTTCAGCGACACCGTGTAGTCGCCGTGCGCGCCGCCCGTCAGCTCGACGGGCAGCTCGATCCGTGCCTTCTTCCCCGGCCGGATCGTGCCGCGCCACTGCTGTTCCTCCCACTGCGGGGCGAACACGCCGTGGGAGGTACCGACCTGGAAGACGGGGTTCTTGACGGCGGACGTGCCGACGTTGCCGACGGTGAAGACCAGGGTGCGGGCGGGCGGTGCCCCGAACCAGGTCAGCAGCCCGCTCGACCCGTCGAGCCGGGTGTCGGTGAGGACCGACAGCCGTCCGCCCGACGGCTCGGCGGGCAGCGGTTCGACCGCGTGCCCGGCGACCTGGAAGATCGCGTCGGCCTCGGCCTTCGCCCCCTCCACCGTCGCCACGTGCACCACGCACGGACATGGCACCGGCGGCTCGGCGACCGGCAGCTTCCGGCTGAACCGCCCCTCGGCGTCGGTGGTCACGGCCCGGCCGTCCGCGTTGGCGCAGGAGTTGGTGCCGCCGACCACACCCCGCGACGGTACGGACTGCCCGCAGACCAGGATCATCAGCAGCGCCCGCGCCCGCCAGCCGTCCCCGGTGACGGTGATCGAACCCCCCGTCCCCGCCTGCGACTTGGACAACCTCACACTCGGCCCGTCCGCTGCCGCACCCGTGCCCGTGCCCGCCGAGGACAGCAGGAGCAGCGCGAGCACCATGACCAGCACCGGAATCCGCCGCACCTTGCCGCTCACGTCATCGCTCCCGTCAACTCGACGTCCGTACGCGGAGATTCGGCCGGCTCGCCGCTACGGCGCCCAAGCCGTCGTACGACGACGAAGGCGCCGAGCAGAGCCGCCGCCGCACCCCCGGCCCCCGCCACCGCACCCCACGGCACGAACCGCGCCGAGGCCTCCCCCGTGTCGTGCGCCCCGTCCGCCGCCGTCACCGTCAGCCGTACGTCGACCGCGTCCAGGGCGGGCCGGTCGGGCCACCGCTCGAAGAGGCGGACGCGGCGGCCCGGCGGCAGTTCGACGGGGAGGGTGCGAGGGGCGCGGTCCAGGACCGGACCGAACAGGCCGTCCGCGCGCACGGCGAGCTTCGGCACGAGGGCCGTCGTGCCGCGGTTGACCAGCTCGTACGTGATGCGGTCGCCGTGGACGGCCACGTCCTCGACGGTCAGCGCGGACAACCGCGGCACGGTGACGCGCAGTTGGAGACCGACGCGCCGGGTGCCGCCGTCCGCGTCGCGCGCGACGATCTCGGCCCTGCGGTCTCCGGGCGGGACTCTCACCGTGAAGGGGACGTCGGCGCGGGTACGGGCGGGGACGCGTACGGCGGTCTCGGCGAAGGCGACCGGGACGCCGGTGCCGTGAAGCCGTACGGTGATCGCCCCGGCGCCCCGGTTCGTCACGGACACCGTGTCCTGCAGGACGCTCCCGGGGGTGCCCTCGCCGTAGAAGGACGGGCGCCCGCCGCCGGAGGGCGCGAGGGACCACCCGTCGGCGGCGGCGGCCGTGGGGACGGGGCTCAGCAGGACCAGCAGCGACAGACACAGGACACGGGTGGCGGACGGCATCGGCGGCTCCGTCAAGGAGGGGCGGCGCGCTGGGGGTGCCCCCAGTCGTTGAGCACTGGGGGAGCCTCGTCGGGTGGCCGGGCGAGGGGCGGGCGTACGGCTGCATCCGTCAGCGGCGCGCCGCCTGGTTCCTCCGCGTCAGCCACAGCGCGCCCGCCGCGCCCGCGAGCAGCACCGTGCCGCCCAGGGTGCCGAGGGCGATCGCGGAGTCCTCGGGGCCGGTCTGCGGCAGGTCGGTTCCGGAGTCGCCCGAGTCGGAGCCGCTCTGCGGGACGCCACCGCCCGCCGCCGTGACGTCCAGGCTCAGCGACGGCCCGGGACTGTTCGTCGGCGTGCAAGTCGTCGTCGTACCCAGCGCCTTGATGGTGAGCACACCCGCGGTGAAGGTGACCTTGCCGGTCTTCTTCGGTGTGTACGTGCCCGACAGGTCGTTGATCTTGATGGGAGTGTTCGCGGGGATCGCGGCCTGGTTGGCGGGACCGGTCACCGCGAGGGTCCCGCTGTCGGCGCCGCCCAGTTTGACGGTGGCACTCGGGTTCATCGCACCCTTGCCCAGTTCGACGGGGCTGGAGGAGACGCCCTTCTGCCACGACATGGTGACCTTGTAGCCACCGCCGCTCTTGACGGCCTCGATGTCGATGGGCGAGACGGCGCTCTTGTCGCCGATCGGCGTCTTGCACTGGTAGTTGACGTCGACGACCTCGGCGTGGGCTGCGGGGGCGGCCATCAGCACCGCCGAGCCGGCCAGGGCCGCGGCGGACGCGAGCGCGGCGGTTCGTTTCTGGTACGTCCGGTTCGACACCTCGGGGCCTCATTCCTGACGGCACATCAGATCGGCCGTCAAGGTACGCCCGGGGTCGTGGAGAGGGAAGACAAAGTGCGCGTCGGATCTGTGGTGATCCGACGCGTGCGACGTGACGTACGAAGAGCGATTCGAACCGCGGGTAACCCCTGTTGGCGGGTTACGCGGGTGCCCCCAGCTCGGCCCAGACCCGCTTGCCCGAGACCCCGGGGGTGCGAACGACCCCCCAGTCCAGGCACAGCCGCTGCACGATGAACATGCCGTGGCCGCCGGGGCGGCCGGCGCGATGCGGGGTGCGCGGGGACGGCTGGCCGGTGCCCTTGTCGGAGACCTCGACCCGGATCACCTTCCTGTCGCAGGTGATCCACATCTCGTCCGGGCCCTCGGCGTGCAGACAGGCGTTGGTGACCAGTTCGGAGACCACGAGCAGCACGTCCTCGGCGGCGGCCCGCTGGTCGGCGGTCGCGGCGGGCAGCCAGCCCCACGCGTACAGCGCCTGGCGGGTGAAGTCACGGGCGAGCGGGACGACACCGCTCTCGCCTTCGAAACTCAGCCTGCGGACCTGACGCCCACGCCCCCCCGACGACACGACCACATCCCCGTCTGACGCCCCGGACTCGGGCGCGCCCCTCTCGGACGCCCCGGTCTCGGGCGCGCCCCTCTCGGACGCTCCGGAAGCGCCGCTGGGCTCCGGGCGGCGGTCGCCCGGCGGGTAAGGCCGGGTGGTGCTCATCAGCGCTTCACCTCACCGATTCACCAGTTCACGATTCAAAAGTCCCGCGCAGTCCGTCCCTGCGCAGTCGGTCACCGAACAGTCAGTACGGGAGTCTCCTGCCCGACCGGACCGGTAGAACACCCCTGCATTCGGCACGAAAGCCGTGACACCTGAAAGGCGCTGGTCACAGGGGGACGAGCGAGGCACGGTCACCATGGTCGGGCAGGCCCCGCCGGCTCAGCCGGTCTCGCCCGACTCGTCGGCCAAGGCCGCATCCAGGGTGTCATGGACAGTGAAGACAGCATCGGCCCCCGTGATCTCGAAGACGCGTGCCACCACGGGCAGCATCCCCGCCAGATGCACCCCACCCCCGGCAGCCTCGGCCTTCAGTCGTGCGCCCAGCAGAACGTTCAGCCCGGTGGAGTCGCAGAACTCCAGACGCGAGCAGTCGACCACCAGTCGACTGAACCCCTTGTCAAGGCAGTCCTCGAGTGGCTCACGCAACAAATCGGCGGTGTGGTGATCCAACTCACCCGCCGGGGTCACAACGGCGCTGGAGCCCGTTTCCCGAACCTCGACCAGAAGCCGGCCCGACTGTGCGCTGCCGACTGTCCCGCGGTCCATGCCGTCTTCTCTCCCGACGTCGTGGCTGCTGACTGACGCCCCCGAACACTACGCCTTCTCCACACCCTCCGACACCCGAACAACCGCCCACAAACGGACATAACCGCACATAATGCACTTGCGGTGGCCTCGGGAAACCGGGTAGGGCTAGTAGGGACACGTACTCGACACGGCCGGCTTTGGAGGCGCCGCACACCGCAGTGCACAAACTGGCTTCGGCAGCCATATGCCGAGAACGATGGAGGACATCATGTCACCCCGGCTCGACGCATCGCATACCCATGAAGCGACGTCGACATCCCCCCCGGAACATCTGGATCCCATCGAGCAGGACGACGTACTCGCAGGGCTCCCGGAGATCCCCCCTTATGACGAGGTGGGGCCGATGGACGCACGGGCTCTGTCGAAGACCCTCTTCGCGCGCCTCGAGTCGCTGGAGGAGGGCACCCACGAGTACTCGTACGTCCGCAACACGCTCGTCGAACTCAACCTCGCCCTGGTCAAGTTCGCCGCCTCCCGCTTTCGCTCCCGCAGTGAGCCGATGGAGGACATCATCCAGGTCGGCACGATCGGCCTGATCAAGGCGATCGACCGCTTCGAACTCAGCCGTGGTGTGGAGTTCCCCACCTTCGCGATGCCAACCATCGTGGGCGAGATCAAGCGCTTCTTCCGCGACACGTCGTGGTCCGTGCGCGTACCGCGTCGGCTTCAGGAACTCCGGCTCGACCTGGCCAAGGCCGGCGACGAGCTGGCCCAGAAGCTGGACCGCGCGCCCACCGTGGGCGAACTCGCGGAGCGCCTGGGCCTGTCCAAGGACGAGGTCGTCGAGGGCATGGCGGCCTCGAACGCGTACACCGCCTCCTCCCTGGACGCCCAGCCCGAGGAGGACGACTCCGAAGGCGCCCTCGCGGATCGCATCGGCTACGAGGACCACGGGCTCGAAGGCATCGAGTACGTCGAGTCGTTGAAGCCGCTCATCGCGGAACTCCCCTCCCGCGACCGCACGATCCTCTCCCTGCGCTTCGTCGCGGGCATGACCCAGTCCGAGATCGGCGACGAACTCGGCATCTCGCAGATGCACGTGTCCCGGCTGCTGTCGCGGACGCTGGTGCGGCTGCGGAAGGGGCTGACGGTCGAGGAGTGACGGCGGGCGCCGCCGCGCGCCGTCGACGGTGACTGCGCGACCCGGCCCGTGTGGGCCGGGTTGCGGCCGTTGCGCTCAGGCGGATCGTCGGTGACTCTTCGACGGCTGTTCGACGGCTCTTCGGCGAATCTTCGGCGGATCTTCGACGGCTGAAAGCTTGCTGTTACCCGGGGGAACCCCTTTCCTCACGGGGATCTCGTCCATCACTATGGTCACCCTTCACAGACTGGCTGGTACGTCAGGACGGGCGGGGTTGGCTTCGCGGGGGCGAGGAGGCGGGTGGATGGCTGGGGTCGACGGGACCGACGGCGACGAGGGCGACGAGGGCGGGCGTGGCCCGTACGCCGCCGCCTCCGACGCACGCCTCACCGAACTCCTGCGCGCCGACACGACCACCGCGTACCTGGCCCTCCAGGAACTCCGCGCCCGCCACCGCACACCGGTCCTCGCCTACGCCCGCCTGTACGCGACCAGCGATTCCGTCGCAGGGCAGTTGACCGGGGCGGTCTTCGCCCTCGCTGCCCGGGAGACGGCACGCGGCATCGACCCCGGCGTCCCGTGGCGGCACCGTCTCCTGCTGCTGACGGGACGGGTGGCCGCGTCCTGGCCCACGGACCAACGCGCGGCCGGCCTCGACGCGAGCCTGCTGCTGGTCCTGAACACGACGGCTGCGGATGTCCCCGTCCCGCCTCTCCTCGCCCCGTTCCAGTCGCTGCCGTCCCGGGCGCAGGGGCTGATCTGGTACGGCGTGGTGGAGCGGGAAACGCCGGAGCGAACGGCCGCCTACCTCGGCCTCACCCGCGAGGACGTGACGTACGGCACCGACCAGGCCCTCCAGTCCATGGCCCAGGCCTGCCTGCGCGCCCGCCTCGCGGCCTCCGAGGACCCTCGCTGCGGCGACTTCCGCCGGCTCATCGAGGAGTCCGTACGCCCGGACAACCCACGCGAGAGCCCCGACCTGCACGCCCACATGGCGCACTGCTCCCACTGCACGACGGCGTACGAGGAACTGACCGCCCTGCGGGACGCGCCGCGCACGGTGCTGGCGGAGGGGCTGCTGCCGTGGGCGGGGACGGCGTATGCGGCGCGCGAGAGACGGGCCCGAAGCGTGGAGCCCCTTGCCCCGTCCGGCACTTGGCAGCCGTCCCGCCGCCTGGTGCTGACCTCGGCGGCGCTCGGTGTGGCGGTGGCACCGCTGTTGGTGTTCCTGCTGACGCAGGGTGGCGGTTCGCCGTCGCAGGAGTCGGCAGGCGCCGCGGTGACCACGCCGTCGGACCCCCCTCCGGTGACGGTGACGGCGACGGTCTCGGCGACGCCGTCTCCATCGGCGGCGAACAAGTCGCCGTCGCCTTCCCCGACGACGACGAGGAGTTCGACCCCGACGAGGACGGCCTCGGCGAGCCCCGCACCGTCGCGGTCGCCGTTCCGCCCGCCGGGTGGGACGTACGCCCAAGTGGTGAACGTCGCCACGGGCCGCTGCCTGGACGTCTCCGGCTCCTTCGAGAACCGCACGGACGTCGTCACGGCCCCGTGCGACGCGTCCCCCTCCCAGCGCTGGCGCGTCGACGCCGGTCGAGGTGTCGTGCAATCGTCCGCCGACCCCGACTTCTGCCTCGACAGCCGAGGTGGCGTCGACAAGGGCGTCGGCATCTGGGAGTGCGACTCGGTGGAGGGCCGCAACGGCGACAACCTCAGGTTCACGGTGGACGACGACGGGGTGATCCGCCCGGCTGTCGCGATCGCGACGGCGCTCACGCCGGTGAGCGGCGGGCTGTCGTTGGAGCCGTTGAGCGGAGGCGGGGAGCAGGTGTGGCGGGCGGGAGCGGGCTGACTTTTGACCTCGCCACGGCGAGAGAGGCCAGGGCCCGATGTAAGGATTCCGGCGGCAGTGCCCGGTGATCTCCCTCAGCTACCTGCACCGAATCTTCGAGCAGTCGCAGGGCGAAACGGTCGCGGCCTGGATCCGACAGCCGACGGCTGGAGAGCGCCCGCCGCGACCTGGCGGCCCCCTCGCTGCACAAGACCCCGATCCACGCCGTCGCCGCCTGCTGGGGAATCCCCCGCGCCTCCGACTTCACCCGCGCCTTCCGAGCCGCCTACGGCCTCCCGCCCAAGGAATACCGGCTGCAGGCACTCTCCGCGCGGAAGTAGACGCAACGCCAAGCAAGTGTGGACGGAGTGCCAACACAGCCGGACAACGTCCAGGCATTCTCGATCATGCGCAGGTCATCGACTTGGCGACCACCCTTGGGTCGTCTGCCGTCGCTGCGGCCCTGCTTTCGTGAGTTGCGAGTTCTTCGGGGGTACCCACGAAAGCAGGGCCGCAGTCAGGCGGAGGGCGTTCGAAGCTCAGACCTCGCGCACGCCCCGCCGCCACACCCCACTCACCAGTGGCACCCCCGGCCGATACGCCAGATGCACATGGCTCGGCGCATCGAGAAGCGTCAGGTCGGCGTACGCCCCCGGCGTGAGATGGCCGACGTCCGTGCGGCGCAGGGCCCGCGCTCCGCCCGCCGTCGCCGACCACACCGCCTCGTCCGGCGTCATCCCCATGTCGCGTACCGCGAGCGCGATGCAGAAGGGCACGGACGAGGTGAAGGACGAGCCCGGGTTGCAGTCGGTCGACAGAGCGACCGTGACCCCCGCGTCGAGGAGGCGGCGGGCGTTCGGCCATTCGGCACGGGTGGAGAACTCGGCGCCGGGGAGCAACGTGGCGACCGTACGGCCGCTCGCCAGCGCATCGACATCCGCGTCCGTCAGGTGCGTGCAGTGGTCGGCGCTGGCGGCGTCCAGTTCGACGGCCAGCTGCACGCCGGGACCGTACGACAGCTGGTTGGCGTGGATGCGCGGGTGCAGTCCCTTCGCCTTGCCCGCCGTGAGGATCGCGCGGGCCTGGTCGCCGTCGAAGGCGCCCTTCTCGCAGAAGACGTCGATCCAACGGGCGTACGGGGCACAGGCGTCGAGCATCTCGCCGGTGACGAGGGCGACGTACGCGGCGGGGTCGTCGGCGTAGTCGGGGGAGACGATGTGGGCGCCGAGGTAGGTGACCTCGTCGGTGTGGGCGGCGGCGATGCGCAGGGCGCGGGACTCGTCGGCGACGGTCAGGCCGTAGCCGGACTTCGTTTCGAAGGTGGTCGTGCCCTGGCGGAGGGCTTCGGCGAGGTAGCGGGTGAGGTTGCGTTCGAGGGCGTCGTCGCTCGCGGCGCGGGTCGCGGCGACCGTCGTGCGGATGCCGCCCGCGCTGTACGAGCGCCCCGACATCCGGGCGTTGAACTCCGCCGTCCGGTCGCCCGCGAAGACCAGGTGGGAGTGGGAGTCGACGAAGCCCGGGAGGACCGCGCGTCCGGCGGCGTCGACGCGATTGTCAGTGGCGGGTGCTTTGCTTGATTCACCGGTCCAAGCGATGCGGTCGCCGTCGATGACGACGGCCGCGTCCTGGATCAGACCGAGGGGGGAACCGTCACCGAGGGAGGGGTCGTTGGTGACCAGCGTGGCGATGTTGGTGATGACAGTGCTGCTGCTCATCGTGTCCTCGTGGGCTGTGGCGTGGGGTTCGGTGGGATTCAAGGGCGCAGGGCTTCCACGGCGGCCGCCAGCGCCTGCGGCACATCCGGTACGAGCGCGTGCGTCCCGTCGCGTACGACGTGCCGCCCGCCCACGATCGTGTGCCGCACGTCCGCTGCCGTCGCCGCGAATACGGCCGTCTCGGCGCCGAGCCTGGGCAGCGGCCCCGCTGTTCTGACCGAGTCGAGCGCGATCGTCGTGAGGTCGGCGAGCGCGCCGGGCTCGATGGTGCCCGCCTCGTCCCAGCCGAGGGCGGCGTGCCCGTCGGCGGAGGCGGCCCGCAGCAGGGCGGCGGCCGTCCAGTGGCCGCGGGTGCGGGTTCGCAGGCGCTCGTCGAGCTCCATCGCGCGTGCCTCTTCGAGCAGGTCGATGACGGCGTGGCTGTCGGAGCCGAGGGAGAGCGGGGAGCCCGCCTGCTGGAGGGCGGCTGCGGGGCCGATGCCGTCGGCCAGGTCGCGCTCCGTCGTGGGGCACATGCAGGTGCCGGTCCCCGAGTCGCCGAGCAGGGCGATGTCCTCGTCCGTGAGGTGCGTGTTGTGGACACCGGTGGTGCGCGGCCCGAGGACGCCGTGCTCGGCGAGGAGCCGCGCCGGCGTGCAGCCGTGCGCCTCCCGGCAGGCGTCGTTCTCGGCCGTCTGCTCGGACAGGTGCACATGGAGCGGGGCCCTCCGCTCCTCGGCCCACTGCGCCACTGTCGCCAACTGCCGGGCGGGCACGGCCCGTACGGAGTGAATGGCGGCCCCGATCCGCGCGTGATCCCGGTCCTTGAGAACTGAACAGCGTTCCGCCCAGGCGTCCGCGCTCCCGTCGGAGAAGCGGAGCTGGTGGGCGTTGGGCGGCTGTCCGAAGCCGGAGGAGAGGTAGGCGGTGTCGAGGAGGGTGATGCGAATACCGGCTTCGGACGCGGCGTCGACGAGGGCCTCGCCCATCGCGTTCGGGTCGGCGTACGGGGTGCCGCCCGGGGCGTGGTGCAGGTAGTGGAACTCGCCCACGGCCGTCACGCCGGCCAGCGCCATCTCCGCGTACACCGCGCGGGCGAGCGCGTGGTAGGTCTCCGGGGTCAGCCGGTCGGCGACGGAGTACATGACCTCGCGCCAGGTCCAGAAGGTGCCGGAGCCGACCTGGACGGTGCCGCGCAGGGCGCGGTGAAAGGCGTGCGAGTGGGCGTTCGCCAGGCCCGGGAGGGTCAGCCCGCGGAGGATCCCGGCGCCGGGGGGCGGGGTGGGGGCGTCCGTGCGTACGGCGGTGATGCGGCCGTCCGTGACCTCGACGACGACTCCCGGCTCGACGTGGGTGTCGAGCCAGGCGTGCTCCAGCCAGTACGTACGAGTCTGCTCCGTCGGCGTCACGTGCAGGCCAGCCCTTCCAGTACGTCGGCGAGTGCTCTCACCCCGGCCACGCAGTCGTCCTCCGCCGCGTACTCCGCCGGGGAGTGCGAGACGCCGGTGGGGTTGCGCACGAACAGCATGGCGGTCGGGATGCTCCCGGAGAGGATTCCGGCGTCGTGTCCGGCACCGGTACCCAGGACGGGCACCTTCAGGTCGGTGTCCTTGCCCAGGATGCGGGCGAGTTCGTCGCGCAGGGCGTGGTCGAACTCGACGACGGGCGTGAAGGACTCACGGACGACGTCGAGGTCGACGCCGTGTGCGGCGGCGTACTCACGGGCGGCCTTCTCGACCCCACCGATCACACGGTCCAGGCTCTCCTGGTCGGCGGCGCGGGAGTCGAGCCAGCCGCGCACCAGGGAGGGGATGGCGTTGACGCCGTTCGGCTCGACGGCGATCTTGCCGAAGGTGGCTACGGCACCGGCGAGTCGGGCCTCCCGGCGGGCGGCGAGCACGGTTTCGGCGTACGACAGCATGGGGTCGCGCCGGTCGACCAGCCGGGTCGTCCCCGCATGGTTGGCCTCGCCCCGGAAGTCGAACCGCCACCGTCCGTGCGGCCAGATGGCGCCGGCGATGCCGACCCGGTCGCCGCTGAGGTCGAGCGCCCGCCCCTGCTCGACGTGCAGCTCGACGAAGGCGCCGATGCGGGCGAGCCGCTCCGGGTCCGGCCCGATGGTCTCGGGGTCGTACCCGGCGGCCTCCATGGCCTGCGGCAGCGTGACCCCGTCGCCGTCGGTCAGCCTGTGTGCCCGCTCGACGGTGAGCTGCCCGGCGGCAAGACGCGACCCGACACAGGCGAGCCCGAACCGGGCGCCCTCCTCGTCCCCGAAGTTCACGATGGCGAGGGGCTTGGCGAAGGTGACCTGCCGCGCCCGGAGTTCATCAAGGGCGGCGAAGGAGGACACGACCCCGAGTGGCCCGTCGAAGGCCCCGCCATCGGGCACGGAGTCGAGATGCGACCCGGTGACGACGGCATCCCCGGCACCGGGATCCCCCAGCCAGGCCCACTGGTTCCCGTTCCGGTCCAGCTCGTAGGTCAGTCCACGTGCCTCGGCCTGCGCCTTGAACCAGGCCCTGCACTCGGCGTCTGCGCCGGTCCAGGCGAAGCGGCGGTAGCCGCCGGAGTCCGGGTGCCGGCCGATGGGGTGCAGCTCGCGCCACATCTCCTGGAAGGAACCGCCGGCCGGACCCGCGGACGGCGGCGAGACCTCAGCACCCACCGGGGAGTTGCCGCCACGCCCGCCCTCACGCTGGATCACGCGTCGTCACCTTCGCGCATCGGGACGCGGACGCCCCGCTCGTCGGCCACCGACTCCGCGATGTCGTACCCCGCGTCCACGTGCCGGATGACCCCCATACCGGGGTCGTTGGTCAGAACCCGGCGGATCTTCTCCCCGCCCAGCTTCGTACCGTCGGCCACCGTCACCTGCCCGGCGTGGATGGACCGCCCCATGCCGACGCCACCGCCGTGGTGGAGGGACACCCAGGACGCACCGGACGCCACGTTCACCATCGCGTTCAGCAGCGGCCAGTCGGCGATCGCGTCGGAGCCGTCGAGCATGGCTTCCGTCTCGCGGTACGGCGAGGCCACCGAACCGCAGTCGAGGTGGTCGCGGCCGATGGCCAGGGGCGCGGCCAGCTCGCCACTCGCGACCATGTCGTTGAACCGCTCGCCGGCCTTGTCGCGCTCGCCGTAGCCGAGCCAGCAGATACGGGCGGGCAGGCCCTGGAAGTGGACGCGCTCTCCGGCCATCTTGATCCAGCGGTGCAGGGACTCGTTCTCGGGGAAGAGGTCGAGGATCGCCTTGTCGGTCTTCGCGATGTCGGCCGGGTCGCCGGACAGCGCGGCCCAGCGGAAGGGGCCCTTGCCCTCGCAGAACAGGGGGCGGATGTAGGCGGGGACGAAGCCGGGGAAGGCGAACGCGCGGTCGTACCGGGCGAGTTGGGCCTCGCCGCGGATCGAGTTGCCGTAGTCGAAGACCTCCGCACCGGCGTCCATGAAGCCGACCATGGCCTCGACATGACGCGCCATCGACTCGCGGGCGCGGGTGGTGAAGCCCGCCGGGTCCTTGGCCGCGGCCGACGCCATGTCGTCGAAGTCGACGCCCACCGGGAGGTACGCCAGCGGGTCGTGCGCCGAGGTCTGGTCGGTGACGATGTCGACGGGGGCGCCCTCGGCGAGCATGCGCGGGAGCAGCTCGGCGGCGTTGCCGAGCAGGCCGATGGAGAGGGGGCGGCGGGCGTCGCGGGCCTCGACGGCCAGCTGGAGGGCGTGCTCCGGGGAATCGGCCTTGACGTCGAGGTAGCGGTGCTCGATGCGGCGCTCGATGGCGCGCGGGTCGCAGTCGATACAGATCGCGACACCGTCGTTCATGGTGACGGCGAGCGGCTGAGCGCCGCCCATGCCGCCGAGGCCGGCGGTGAGGGTGATCGTCCCGGCGAGGGTGCCGCCGAACTTCTTCGCGGCGACGGCGGAGAAGGTCTCGTAGGTGCCCTGGAGGATGCCCTGGGTGCCGATGTAGATCCAGGAGCCGGCGGTCATCTGCCCGTACATGGTCAGGCCGAGGGCCTCCAGGCGCCGGAACTCCTCCCAGTTGGCCCAGTCGCCGACGAGGTTGGAGTTGGCGATGAGGACGCGCGGGGCCCACTCGTGGGTCTGCATGACGCCGACGGGGCGGCCGGACTGGACGAGCATCGTCTCGTCCTGCTTGAGGGTACGCAGCGTGCGGACCATGGCGTCGAAGGAGCGCCAGTCGCGGGCCGCCTTGCCCGTGCCGCCGTAGACGACGAGCTTGTCGGGGTGCTCGGCGACCTCCGGGTCGAGGTTGTTCTGCAGCATCCGCAGAGCGGCTTCCTGCTGCCATCCCAGGGCGCTCAGTTCCGTACCGCGCGGCGCTCGTACGGGGCGGGGTCCTGACATGGTCTGCCTCCTGGCTCCTGGTGGATTGCTCCCAGCGGATTTCTTACTGTCGATATTCACATCCTGGCGTTCTGAATAGAACTAGTCAATACGTTCCTGCGTCGGCGTGGGTGGGGCACGGATGTTTCGCTGGACTCATAGGCGCGGGAATCGACGGGAAACGACAGGACGGGGGACGTTGTGGACAAGGGCAACAGCAGCGCGGGTGGACCGGGCGGCGACACCGACGGAGAGCGGGCCGTCCGCCGGGACGAGGCCGTTCGCGCGGCCGTGGAGCAGGGGCTGCTCGGACCCGGCTCCCCCATAGTCGGCCTGCTGGACGTCACCGGCATCCGGGAGTCCGCGGCGGCGCTGCGCGCGGCCTTCGACGAGGTCACGGCGCCCGGCACGCCCGTGCTGCACGCCTTCGCGGTGAAGGCGACCCCACTGGTGCCGGTGCTGCGGCTGCTGCGGGAGGAGGGCATCGGCGCGGAGGTGGCGAGCCCGGGCGAACTGGCGCTGGCACGGGCGGCGGGACTGCCACCCGGGCGGACGGTCCTGGACTCGCCCGCCAAGACTCCGGCCGAGCTGCGGGAGGCCCTGGCGCTGGGGATCGCCGTCAACGCCGACAACCCGCAGGAGCTGGATCGCATCGACGGTCTGATGAGGTCGGCGGCCAGTCGCTCCCCCATCGGGATCCGAGTGAACCCGCAGGTCGGGGCAGGGGCCATCGAAGCGCTCTCCACCGCCACGGCGACCTCGAAGTTCGGGGTGGCCCTGCGCGACGAGGGGGCGCGCGAGTGGGTGGTGCGGGCGTACGCCGAGCGCCCCTGGCTGTCCCGGCTGCACGCGCACACCGGGTCGCAGGGCGTCCCGCTGTCACTGATGGCCGAGGGCGTGGCTGCGACGTACGCGCTCGCGGAGGAGATCAACCGGCGGATCGGGCGTCCGCAGATCGACACGATCGACATCGGCGGCGGGCTGCCGGTGAACTTCGCGTCGGACGTGACGACACCGACGTACGCGGACTACGCGCGGGTGCTGAAGGAGTCCGTGCCGGGGCTGTTCGACGGGCGGTACGGGCTGGTGACCGAGTTCGGGCGGTCGCTGCTGGCGAAGCACGGGACGGTGGTGGCGCGGGTCGAGTACGCCAAGAGCGCGGGCGGACGACCGGTCGCGGTGACGCACGCGGGCGTGCAGGTGGCGACACGGACGGTGTACGCGCCGGGGGCGTGGCCGCTCAGGATCGCCGCGTACGACGGCAAGGGGCGGCCCAAGGAGGGGCCCGAGGTGGTGCAGGACGTCGCCGGGCCGGCGTGCTTCGCGGGCGACCTGCTCGCCCAGGCGTATCCACTGCCGCTCCTCGAGCAGGGCGACTACGCGGCGGCGCTGGACACGGGCGCGTACTACTTCGCGCACCACTACGCGTACAACTCCCTCACCCGGCCCGGAATTTACGGTTTCGCGCCGGACGGGGCCGGGGGCACCGACTTCGCGACCGTGCGGGAGACGCAGACCGTCGAGGAGATCGTGGCCGAGTCGGGAGGGGCGCACGCCGCCGCGCTCACCACCCTCCGCACACCCGGGCGCCGTTGACGCACCCCGGTGGATCTGGTGATCAACTGTCCTGAGCACAGGGCCAGTTGACCCACCTTAGTCACTCGCCGCATGTTCCACCGGAAAATGCCAGAACCCTCACCCGCCGCGCACACGTTGCGTAGCTTCGGCGTCACTCAGCCGAACCCCAGGCGGGAGGGGAACCACGGTGCCCGGAATCGACGAGTGCCTGCTCGAAGCCATGCGACTGCCCGGTGCCCGGGGCGCCGCACTGGTCGACTGGACGAGCGGGCTGGCCCTGGGCGCCGTCGGGGAGTCCCCGGGCGGCGACCAGGAGACAGCCGCGGTGGAGGCCGCGGAGCTCGCCCGGCTCGCCGCCGAGCAGCACGCCTTCGCACCTGACGACTACGACGAACACGACGATCACGACGAAGGAGGAAATGACGACGGCGCCGATCCGCCCGTCGAGGACCTGATCATCAGCAACCGGGACAGCTACCACGTGCTGCGGTTCGTGCGGACGTCCTTCGACAGCAGCGTGTGTCTGCACCTGTGGCTGGCCCGCACGGAGGGCAACCTCGCGCTGGCCCGCATCCGGCTCGGCGAGATGGCCGGACGGCTGGTGCTGGGATGACCGCCGTGCAGACCACCCCGCCGCCACGGCTGCCGATGCGGGACAAGACGGCGGCCCGGGACCGGGGCTGGGGCGGCGTCTCGCCGATGCTGACCCGGCTCGCCGCCGAGCGGGCCACGGGCGTCCTGGTCCGCGAGCGCGGCACGCTCCATCTCGCCGAGGGCCGAGTGGTGCACGCCGACAGCCCGGCCGCCCCCGGCCTCGACGTCCTGCTCACCGCCCGCGGCACCCTCGACGCCGACGCCTGGCGGCAGGCGCTGGCCGAGACCGGCGACCGGCACCGCGCCGGCCACCTCCTGGTCGACGGCGGGCACCTCGCCCAGGGCGTGCTGGAGCTGTGCCGGCTGACCGCGCTGTACGACGCCGCGTACTTCGCCCTCGCGCCCAGCAGCACGCCGGGCCGCTTCCGCTACGGCACCGAGGCCGGAGAGGATGCCGGGCCCGCGCCCACGTGCGGGTGCCCCATACCCGTGGCCGCCCTGGAGCGCGAGACCCTGCGCCGCCGGGACCTCCTGCACCGCATCTGGCCCGATCCGGCGACCGACGAGGCCCCGCTGACCCGGGCACACCGCGCCGTGCCCCCGGTTGCCACCTCCCGCCAGCGGGCCGTCCTCGCCGAACTGGACGACGTACGCACGGCGGCGGACATCGCGCGGGAACTGGGCCGCCCCGCGTTCCACACGCTCGTGGACGTACGGCGGCTGGCGGCGGCCGGCGTCGTGTCGCCCCGTCCACCGGCCCCCGTCGAAGCGCCCGACCCACCAAAAGCACCGGACCCGCTCGCAGGAATCCCGGCCGATGTCACCGACCCCCACGTCACGCTGCTGAAGAGGCTCAGGGATGCGCTGGAGGCCCTTTGAGTGGCAGCGGCCACAACAACGGACCCGCGCCGAGAGGAGAAGCCTGATGGCAGCGGAGGCCGACATCCTGGAGGAGTTGCGCCGGCTCAGAGCCCGCGTGCCCCAGCTCACCGGCGCCCTCGCGGCCGGCACCGACGGTCTCGTCCTCGCCCAGGACACCCCCGGCGTCGACCCGCAGAACGTGGCCGCGCTCACCACGACCGCCCGCGGCCTCGCCGCCCAACTGGCCGACGCGACCGGCCAGGGGGACTTCCGCGAGCTGCTCGTACGCGGGGTGTACGGCTACGTGGCCACGTACGCGGCGGGCCGAGGCGCCGTCCTGACCCTGCTCGCCCAGGACCGCGTCAACGTCGGCCGCCTGCACCTGGAGGGGCGGCGGGCGGGCGCCCGTATCGGGGAGCTCGTCGACGCCGCGGCGGCACCCGAGACCGCCGCGGCCACCCCGGCCAAGCCCCCCGCGAAAGCCCCCGCCAAGACCACCACCGCCGCGCGGACCAGAACCCCGCGCACACCACGCACCACCACCACGACCAGCAACGCCCGCACCACAACCGAAAGTTGAAAGGAACCGAGGGAACAGTCATGGCCAACACCGAAACCACACTCAAAGAAGCACTCGCCTCCATCGAGGGCGCCACCGGCGTCGCGCTCGTCGACTACACCAGCGGCATGGCGCTGGGCACGATGGGCGGCAGCAAGAGCTTCGACCTCAATGTCGCCGCCGCCGGCAACACCGACGTGGTCCGCTCCAAGATGCGCACCATGGAGCACCTCGGGCTCAAGGGCCAGATCGAGGACATCCTGATCACGCTGTCCGACCAGTACCACCTGCTACGGCTGATCAGCGGCCGCGGCGGAAACGGTCTCTTCCTCTACCTGGTGCTGGACGCCAAGCGGGCCAACCTGGCGATGGCCCGCCACCAGCTGAAGAAGATCGAAGAGGACCTGGAGGTCTGAGGAGTCCGGCTAGACGAGGGCCGCGGTGCGGCGGCGTGCTCCCCCCGGGGCCGCGTCGCCCGCCGCGATACCCGTGCTGCGGTAGGCCTTGACCGTCTTGCCGGCCGGACGGCCGCCGTTCGCGGCGAGCCAGTCGACGCGCACCCACAGCAGCGCGTCCTCGGCCCGCTCGCGCCGTCCGAGCCAGGCGGCCTTCAGTCGCAGCCCGGTACCGCAGCCTGCGAGCAGCATGCCGCCCGCGGCGGGCACGGCGAACGCGCTGCCCAGCGCGGCGGCGAAGGCGAGCAGCAGCCACCAGCGGTGTCCCCGGCGCCAGTTGCGCGCACTCACCGCACGGTCCTGGAGCACGTCGTGCTTCCCGGCACGCACGGCCGAGCGCGCCAGCCCGACGAACCGCTTACGGCCGCGGCAGGCCACCACGGCCGCGGCGACGAGGAACAGGACCGCCCCGGCCATCACCCCGATCCGTCGGCCCGTGATGCCCGGCACCAGCACGCCGATGCCCGCCGCGACCACGCCGAGCCACCACATCGGCGCGGCTCCGGCCCGTACGACGACGGCCACCCGGGCCAGACCCTGACCTCCGCGACCTTCGCGAACTCCGCGTGACACGATCCGCCTCCTCGTCGCTCAGCACGTTTTCTGGTCGCGCAGATTAGCGAGCGAACGTGAGACGAGTCTTAGAGCACGCCCAAGTCATTTCCCGGAACCCGCCGAATCACTTCCTGGAACGCGCCGAGGTCACCGTCACTCGACGAACAGCCCCCGAGCCGCCGCCCTCGCGTCGAACTCCTCCAGCCGCGCCTGCGCGTCCGGCAGGTCGTCGCACATCGCCTCCAGCAGTACCCGGCCCAGGAGCATCGGCGCGCAGGCCGTGTCGAAGGCGAGGCCGGTGCCGACGGCGGCCGGCAGCAGCAGGTCGGACACCTTGGCGACCGGCGCGAAGGCCGAGTCCGCGACGCTGACGACCGTCAGGCCCGCCTGCTTGGCGTACGCCAGGGTGTCCACGACCTCACGCGGGTGCCGGGGCAGCGCGAAGCACAGCAGCGTCGAGGCGCCCGCGCGCACGGCGGCGTCGATCCGGTCGTGGATCATCGTGCCGCCCTCGTCGAGCAGCCGTACGTCCGGGTGGACCTTGGCGGCGAAGTACGCGAAGCCGTACGCCTGCGAGGCCGCCGCGCGCAGCCCGAGCACGGGGAGCGGGCGGGAGGCCGCGAGGAGCCGGCCCGCCTTCTGCACGGGCCGCGGGTCGGCCAGCACCTCCGCGAGGTGCCGCAGGTTCTCGATCTCGGCCTCCACGGCCTGCTGGTACTCGTTGTACGACGCCGCGGCCGCCGTCTGTTCGGTGGGCGCGACCTCGCGCAGGTGCTTGCGCAGGGCGGGGTACCCGTCGAAGCCGAGGGCGACCGCGAAGCGGGTGACGGAGGGCTGGCTGACTCCGGCCACTTCGGCCAGCTCCACGCTGGACAGGAACGGCACGTCGGCGGCCCGCCGCACCATGCTGTGCGCGATGCGCCGCTGGGTCGGCGTCAGCCGGTGCCCCTCGAACAGCGCCTGCAGCCGCGCGGCGGGGCTGTCCGGCACGGCCGCACTCCGGTCCGGCACCTCAGCGTTCCCGTCCGGCACACCAGCGTTCCCGTCCGGCACACCCGCGCCCCTCTCCGTGTCCACCGCACCCGTCTCCGTGTCCGCGCTCATGCCTCGCTCCCCCTCCAGATGTCCGTGAACCGGTCGAGCAGTGCGGCCGCCGCCGTCACGTCGTGCGTGAGCGGCCGGTCGGTCGGGTCCTCGTCGAGCACCGACTCGGCGAGCTCCTGCGCGCGGCCCACCGGAAGGTCCGGGTCGGGCCTCAGGTCGCGCTGGCGCAGCGCCCGTACGGCGGCGACGAGTTCGCAGCCGACGACGAGCCGGTACGCACCGCACGCGCGCAGGGTCTGACGTGCGGCGAGCGAGGCGAAGCTGGCCTGTTCCTCGACGCCTCGGGAGAGTACAGCGTGCCCGAGCGAGGCGGGCGCGGAGAAGGCCCGCAGGTCGCCGAGGGCGGCCCCGGCGGCGTACTCCAGGATCATCACGCCGGAGGAGGCGGGCTCCTGGTCGGCGAGGAAGGGCCGCAGCCTCGTGAACCCGGGCTCGTTCAGGGACGACAGCCGGGACGTCGACAGCCGCGCCACCTGCGTCATCGCCAGCCTGAAGTGGTCCAGGGCGAGGGCGAGTTGGGCCTGGTAGAAGCCGCCGTGGTGGTAGGCGGCCAGGTCCTCGGCGCAGATGAGGGGGTTCTCGGCGGCGGCGTTGATCTCTATCGCGAGGACCTCCTCCAGGGCGTCGGCGGCGTCGTGGGCCGGGCCGTGGATCTGGGGCAGGCAGCGGAAGCCGTACGGGTCCTGGATCCGGCCGAGCGGCGGGGTCGGCCGGTCGGCGGCGCCGATCAACTCCCGCATCCGGCGGGCGACTTCGCTGGAGCCGCGGTGCGGGCGGGCGGCGTGCACGGGGGCGGCGTACGCCTCGTGCGAGCCGTCGACGGCCAGCAGGGAGAGGGCGCCGACGACCTGGGTGGCTTCCACCAGCCCGCGCAGTTCGTGCAGGGCGAGGGCGGCCTGGCCGAGGGTGAGGGCGTTGCTGCTGATGAAGGCCAGGGCGTCGTTGTTGTCGAGGGGCTGCGCCTCGGGGGCGCCCGCCCCTCGCCAGGGGTGCTCTCCGGCCAGTGCGAGGCCGGCCTGGGCGAGGGCGGCGATGTCCCCGGTGCCGACGGACCCGAACTCGTTCACCACGGGATACGCGCCGCTCTCCAGCGCCTCGCACAGGGCCGTGACGACGGTGGGCCTGAGGCCCGCGCCGCCGGCCAGCAGCTGGTTGGCGCGGACGGCGAGCATGGCGCGTACCTGCCGGGCCGGGAGCTCCTCGCCGATGGCACCGGCATGGCTGCGCAGGAGCCGCAGGCCGTGCTCGGCGGCGGCCTCGGTGGGAACGTCCTCGTTCCGGTTGGCGCCGACGCCGGTGGAGCGGCCGTAGACGCGTCCGGTCGCGGCGATCCGGCGGGCGGCGTCCCAGGATTCCTCGACGCGCCGCACCCCTTCGCTCCCCGGGACCGGCCGCGCGGCCCCGTCGGCGAGGCGCACGACGTCCTCGACGCCGAGCCCCACACCGTCGAGGACCACAAGAGCGGAGCCCGCAGCCCGCGGCATGTCCACGATCCGAGACGACATCAAGCCCAAAACCTCCTCAACACGGACACCTGGTCTTGCTTGCCGGTCATCCGTTACCTCGGATTAACACCCGGGCGTTGACAACCTATTCATCTACCGAGAACTCTGCATGACGTTATACAGCCGGGCAAGGGACAACTCATGATCCAGTTCGATGCGGTCCACAAGCGCTTCCCCAACGGCACGACAGCAGTCCACGACCTCTCCCTCGACATGCCGGAAGGCGGCGTGACCGTCCTCGTCGGATCCTCCGGTTGCGGCAAGACGACCACCCTGCGGATGATCAACCGAATGGTCGAGCCGACCTCCGGCACCATCCGCGTCGGCGGCAAGGACGTGACGCGGCAGGACGCCGCCGAACTGCGGCGCTCCATCGGGTACGTCATCCAGCAGTCGGGCCTCTTCCCGCACCGTACGGTGCTCGACAACATCGCGACCGTGCCACTGCTCCTCGGCCACGGCCGTCGCAGGGCACGGGCCCGGGCGGCCGAGCTCCTCGAAACCGTCGGCCTGACCGCCGAGGCCGGCCGCCGCTACCCGCACCAGCTCTCCGGCGGCCAGCAGCAGCGCGTCGGCGTGGCCCGCGCGCTCGCCGCCGACCCGCCCGTGCTGCTCATGGACGAGCCGTTCGGTGCGGTCGACCCGGTGGTACGCGCCCAGCTCCAGGACGAACTGCTGCGGCTCCAGAGGGAGTTGAGCAAGACCATCGTCTTCGTCACGCACGACATCGACGAGGCGGTACGGCTCGGCGACCGCATCGCGATCTTCCGCACCGGCGGTCACCTGGTGCAGTGCGCCTCCCCCGCCGAGCTCCTCGCCCGCCCGGCCGACGACTTCGTCGCCGACTTCCTCGGCGCGGAGCGGGGCCTCAAACTGCTCTCGCTGAAGACCCTCGCGGACGTCCCGCAGGGCCCGGCCCCCGAGGACGGCACCTGGGCCCTCGTCCTCGACGCGGCGAACAAGCCGGTCCACTGGGCGTCGAAGGACGCCGAGATCCCCGTACGACCGCTCAAGGACGACGATTCGCTGCTCGCCGCGCTCAACGAGTCCGTCGCCTCCCCGGGCGGCCTGATCGCCCGCGTCGACGCCGACGGCGTCCTCACCGGCGTCTCGTCCCGCGACGACATCCACACCCACGCGGGCCAGGCCCACACCGAGGCCCGCGCGCAGACGGGTGTGGCCGCATGACCATCGACTGGTCGTGGATATCCGGCCACACCGACGACCTGACCACCCTCACGGTCTCCCACCTCCAGGCGGCCCTGACCGCGGTCTTCTTCGGCCTGCTGATCAGTCTCCCCCTCGCGGTGATCGCCCACCGGGTCCGTCCGCTGCGCGGCTTCCTGCTCGCCGCGTCGAACGTCCTGTTCACGATCCCCTCGATCGCGATCTTCGTGCTGCTGCTGCCGGTCAGCGGCCTCACCCGCACCACGACCGTGATCGGCCTGACCGTCTACACCCTGGTCGTCCTGCTCCGGAACACGGTCGAGGGCCTCGACTCGGTCCCCGCGAAGACGAAGGAGGCCGCGAAGGCGATGGGCACCCGCCCCCTGCGCACGCTCCTCACCGTCGAGTTCCCGCTCGCCCTCCCCGTGATCATGGCGGGTGTCCGGATCGCGACGGTCATGTCCATCTCCCTGGTCTCCGTCGCGACCTACATCGGTGACGGCGGCCTCGGCCAGCTCTTCACCGACGGCTTCCAGCGCGACTACCCGACCCCGGTGATCGTGGGAGTGGTCCTCACCCTCCTCCTCGCCGTCGTCGCGGACGCGCTGCTGGTCGCCCTCCAGTACGTCCTCACCCCGTGGAAGAGGCGGCGAGCCTGAGATGTACGAACTCTTCACGAACCTCGGCGGCTGGCTGACCAGCGGCGCCCAGTGGTCCGGCTCGGACGGCATCGCCCACCGCCTCGCCGAACACCTCCAGTACTCACTCATCGCCACCCTCATCGCGACCGCCATCGGCCTCCCCCTGGGCCTGCTGATCGGCCACACCGGCAAGGGCGCGTTCCTCGCGATCAACCTCGCGTCGTTCGGCCGCGCCCTGCCGACCGTGGGCCTGGTCGTCCTGGTCTTCCTGGCCGGCGGCCTGTCCATGACTCCGGTCTACGTCTCCCTGGTCGCCCTCGCCGTCCCGGCGATCGTCACCAACACCTACGCCGGCATGACCGCCGTCGACCCGGACGTGAAGGACGCGGCGCGCGGGCAGGGCATGCGCGGCCACCAGGTCCTGTTCCAGGTGGAGTTGCCGCTCGCCCTCCCCCTGATCATGACGGGCCTGCGCCTGGCACTCATCCAGGTGGTGGCCACGGCCACGATCGCCGCCTACGTCTCCTTCGGCGGCCTGGGCCGCTACGTCTTCGACGGCCTCGCCCAGCGCGACCTCGTGCAGGTGCTCGGCGGCGCGGTGCTGGTGGCCGCGATGGCCGTCGTCCTGGACCTGGGCCTCGCCGTCCTCCAGCGCTACCTCTTCCTCCCCCACTCTCGGCTTCGCTCGAGCGGGGGGACCCCCATCCGCACCGCCAAGGGAACCCCCGAATGAATCGTCGTACGCTCCTCGGCGGCCTGTTCGCGGCCGCCTCCGTCCCCGCCCTCTCCGCCTGCGCGAGCGGCATCACCTCGCTCGACAGCCAGGGCACCACCTCCGGTGGCGGCGGCTCCAGCAAGGGCGGGGTCATCATCGGCACCGCCAACTTCACCGAGAACCAGGTGCTGGGATACCTCTACGCCGCGGTGCTCCAGGGCGCCGGCGTGAAGACCACCGTCCGCCCCAACCTCGGCACCCGGGAGATCCTCATCCCCGCCCTCAAGGGCGGCGACATCGACCTCCTCCCCGAGTACCAGGGCGCCCTCCTGCACTACCTCGCCCCGAAGGCGACGGCGACCGAGGAGGGCGAGATGCAGAACGCCCTCGCCATCGCCCTCCCCGCCGGCCTCCAGGTGCTGCCCTACGGCATGGCCGAGGACTCGGACGCCTTCGTCGTCACCCGGCAGACCGCGAAGAAGTACGGCCTGGCCTCCCTCGCCGACCTCAAGAAGCAGAACGGCAGGCTGGTCATCGGCGCCGCGCCCGAGGTGAAGACACGCCAGGTGGGCGTGGTGGGTCTGAAGGACGTGTACGGGGTGGAGTTCAAGGAGTTCAAGTCCCTCGACTCCTCCGGCCCGTTGGTCAAGGGCGCCCTGAAGAAGGGCGACGTGGACGTGGCGAACCTCTTCACCACCGACACCGACATCCAGGCCAACGACTGGGTGGTCCTGACCGACCCCGAGAACCTCGTCCCGGGCCAGCACGTCGTCCCCCTCATCGCCGACCGCAAGGCCGACTCCACCGTCCGCAAGGCCCTCGCCGAACTCGGCAACGTCCTGACCACGGAAGACCTCACCGAGCTCAACCGCCGGGTGGACAAGGACAAGAAGGATCCCAAGGACGTGGCGAACGCGTACGCCGAGCAGCACCGGCTGGCACAACGGGCCTGAGCACCCCCGTCCGAACAGGGGGGCTAACCCCAGTGCGACAGGCGTCCGGGCTCCTTAACGTGGATCGCATGACCGGAATGGACGCGCGGGACACGGAACTCAAGAAGGAACTCGACGCCACCCTGCAGGCGCGCAGGGAACTGGGCGTGGAGTACGAGTCCGCGCTGGTCGACTCGTTCCTGGAGAAGGTCGACCAGCGGATCGACGGCGCCGTGGAGCGCCGGTTGCGTCGGCAGATGGCCGAGCAGCAGATGGTGGTGGCCCGGGGCTCCCGGTCGCCGAAGCCGACCGACTCCTGGGGCGAGCGCTTCGGCTTCGGCATCGTCTCGCTGGTGCTGGCGATCCCGCTGTCCGCGATCGGCGGCGGCGTCGCCCACCTGCCGGGGCTGCTCGTCGCCTGGATCGGCATCGTCGGGGTGAACGCCGTCCAGGTGGCCCGCAGCAACCCGGGCCTGTTCCGTGGCCGCAGGCGTGGGTCGTCCCAGGACAGCGACTGGGAGAACTGACCGGCCCACTCGGGTGGGCTGAGAGGTCCCGGAAAAAAGCTATGCGCGGGGACCGCCGCACCCCCGTTGCCGGGGGGCGGGACGACGGCGGTCCCCGCGAGGGACGCGCGCCGGGTCAGGGCCAGACTGCGCGTCCTGGGCGTCTGTGGAGGTCCGGGAGCCGCTCCGGAGGTCCGTGACGCCGTTTCGGTGCCGGCTGGGGCGGGGAGCCGCTCCCGCCCTGCCGACATCCACTAATGTGCCGGACCCGTGTTAAGCGAGTGCTGCGCGGACGTGACGCGCTCGTACCACTTCTGCGAAGTCCACCGATCGGGCGGCCGACCGCAAGTCCGCCGTGGCCACGCCCCGTTCACCGGACGTTTGCCGCTACTTCCCGCCCTTGGCGAGGAAGGCCAGCAGGTCCTGCCGGCTGATCACTCCGGTCGGCTTGCCCTCGACGAGGACGATCGCCGCGTCGGCCGCGCCCAGTACGGACATCAGGTCGGCGACCGGCTCGCCGGAACCGACCTGGGGCAGCGGGGCGGACATGTGCTTCTCCAGCGGGTCGTCGAGCGAGGCCCGCTGGGTGAACAGGGCGTCGAGCAGCTCGCGTTCGACCACGGAGCCGACGACCTCGGCGGCCATCACGTCCGGGTGACCGGCGCCGGGCTTGACGATCGGCATCTGCGAGACGCCGTACTCGCGCAGCACCTCGATGGCCTGGCCGACGGTCTCGTCCGGGTGCATGTGGACGAGGGACGGCATGGCGCCGTGCTCCTTGTCGTTCAGTACGTCGGCGACGCGGGCGCTGGGGCCCTCGTCCTCGAGGAAGCCGTAGTCGGCCATCCACTCGTCGTTGAAGATCTTGCTGAGGTAGCCGCGGCCGCTGTCGGGGAGGAGGACGACCACGACATCGTCCTCACCGAGCCGCTCGGCGACCTCCAGCGCCGCGACGACGGCCATGCCGCAGGAGCCGCCCACCAGCAGGCCCTCCTCCTTGGCCAGTCGGCGGGTCATCTGGAAGGAGTCCTTGTCCGACACCGCCACGATCTCGTCGGCGACGGTCCGGTCGTAGGCGGTGGGCCAGAAGTCCTCACCGACACCCTCGACGAGATACGGCCGTCCCGAGCCGCCGGAGTAGACGGAGCCCTCGGGGTCGGCGCCGACGACCTGCACCCTGCCGTCGCTGGCGTCCTTCAGGTAGCGGCCCGTACCGGAGATGGTGCCGCCCGTGCCCACACCCGCCACGAAGTGGGTGATCCGCCCCTCCGTCTGCTCCCACAGCTCGGGGCCGGTCGAGTGGTAGTGGGAGAGCGGGTTGTTCGGGTTGGAGTACTGGTCGGGCTTCCACGCGCCCGGCGTCTCACGGACCAGCCGGTCGGAGACGTTGTAGTAGGAGTCGGGGTGCTCCGGGTCCACGGCGGTGGGGCAGACGACGACCTCGGCGCCGTACGCCCGCAGCACGTTGATCTTGTCGGTGCTCACCTTGTCGGGGCACACGAAGATGCACTTGTACCCCTTCTGCTGGGCCACGATGGCCAGCCCGACACCCGTGTTTCCGCTGGTCGGCTCGACGATCGTGCCGCCGGGCTCGAGCGCCCCGCTCTCCTCCGCGGCCTCGATCATGCGCAGGGCGATGCGGTCCTTCACGGAACCGCCCGGGTTGAAGTACTCCACCTTGGCCAGGACGGTCGCCCGAATGCCCTTGGTCACGCTGTTGAGCCTCACCAGCGGGGTGTTGCCGACGAGGCTGATCATCGAGTCGTGGAATTGCACCGTTGTCTCCGGATGCTTGCAAAAGAAGTGGTCGTGATTGTTCCGCCAGCCTATGACCTCCCAGGGATCCGTGACGGTCGTTCACTCCCCGTTGAGATTGGGCGACGGTCCGTACGGGGCAAGGAGTGGATGTACGGACACGAGGAGGTGGCGGCGACGCATGACGAGCATGTCGAGGGCGAGGGTGGCCCGGCGGATCGCGGCCGGCGCCGCGTACGGCGGCGGTGGGATCGGTCTGGTCGGCGCGGCGGCCATCGGTCTGCTGCTGGCGGAGGTGCAGCTGGCCAAACGTCAGGTGCGCAACGGCAATGGCAACGGCAATGGGGCGACGCCGCACGTCCCGCAGGCGGAGGGCCGGTACGGCAGTTCCTACACCGTCCCCGGCGAACCGCCCCTGCGCCTGGTGATGCTGGGCGACTCCACGGCCGCCGGCCAGGGCGTCCACCGGGGCGGACAGACGCCGGGCGCGCTGCTGGCGTCGGGCCTGGCGGCGGTGGCGGAACGCCCGGTGGTACTCCGTAACGTCGCCCTCCCCGGGGCGACCTCCGACGACCTGGACCGCCAGGTGGCGCTGGCCCTGGCGGACCCGGCCCAGATCCCCGACGTCTGCGTGATCATGATCGGCGCGAACGACGTGACCACCCGGATGCCGCCGACCCGCTCGGTACGTCATCTGGCGGCGGCGGTACGACGGCTGCGCACGGCCGGCGCGGAGGTCGTGGTCGGCACCTGCCCCGACCTGGGCACGATCGAGCCCGTGCAGCAGCCGCTGCGCTGGCTGGCCCGCCGGGCCTGCCGGCAGCTGGCGGCCGCCCAGACGATCGGCGCGGTCGAACAGGGCGGCCGTACGGTGTCGCTGGGCGACCTGCTGGGCCCCGAGTTCGAGGCGAACCCGCGCGAGCTGTTCGGCCCGGACAGCTACCACCCTTCGGCGGAGGGCTACGCCACGGCGGCGATGGCGGTCCTTCCCACGGTCTGCGCGGCCCTGGGCCTGTGGCCCGCGGAAGAGGAGCGCCCGGACGCCTCCCGCCGCGAGGGCTTCCTGCCGGTCGCGCGAGCCGCCGCGGAGGCGGCGTCGGAGGCCGGCACGGAGGTCACGGCGGCGATGTCGACGGGCCCGAAGGGACCGTGGGCACTGCTCAAGCGCCGCCGTCGCCGGCGGGTCCCGGTGTCGGAGCCGACCCCGATCTCCCCGTCCTCCTGAACGGGGTGCACGTTCCTGGGGGCTCCGCCCCCGGACCCCCGGGCCTTCGCCCACCCACCACCCGACTCGGTGGGTCGAGAGCCGGCCCTTTCAACCGACCGAGACGGGTGGTGGGTGGGCATAGGCCCGGGGGTCCAGGGGGCGGAGCCCCCTGGCGGGATCGAAGGGGCGGAGCCCCTGGGACGGGACGGGCAGGGGCGGCGGGGGCGAGAAAAGCAAGCGCTTAGAAAACTGCGGCCAGGGTCACACCGCGATACCCGTGACCGAGCCCATACGTACGGGTAACTTCCCACACAGCCCTGCCAGACCCCCCGGTATGCCAATGGAGCCGTTGATGCCCGAAGCCGTGATCGTCTCGACCGCCCGCTCCCCCATCGGCCGCGCCTTCAAGGGCTCCCTCAAAGACCTGCGCCCCGACGACCTGACCGCCACGATCATCCAGGCCGCGCTCGCCAAGGTCCCCGAGCTGGACCCGAGGGACATCGAGGACCTGATGCTCGGCTGTGGTCTGCCCGGCGGCGAGCAGGGCAACAACCTCGGCCGTATCGTCGCCGTGCAGATGGGCATGGACCACCTCCCCGGCTGCACGATCACCCGTTACTGCTCCTCCTCTCTGCAGACGAGCCGCATGGCCCTGCACGCCATCAAGGCCGGCGAGGGCGACGTCTTCATCTCGGCCGGCGTCGAGATGGTCTCCCGCTTCGCCAAGGGCAACTCCGACAGCCTCCCGGACACGCGCAACCCGTTCTTCGCCGAGGCCGAGGCCCGTACCGCCGCCGTCGCGGAGCAGGAGGGCACCACCTGGCACGACCCGCGCGAGGACGGCCTCGTCCCGGACGCCTACATCGCGATGGGCCAGACCGCCGAGAACCTGGCTCGCACGAAGGGCGTCACCCGCCAGGACATGGACGAGTTCGGCGTCCGCTCCCAGAACCTCGCCGAGGAAGCCATCAAGAACGGCTTCTGGGAGCGCGAGATCACCCCGGTGACCCTCCCGGACGGCACGGTCGTCTCCAAGGACGACGGCCCGCGCGCCGGCGTCACACTGGAGGGCGTCCAGGGCCTCAAGCCGGTCTTCCGCCCCGACGGCATGGTCACCGCCGCCAACTGCTGCCCGCTGAACGACGGTGCCGCCGCGCTCGTCATCATGAGCGACACCAAGGCCCGCGAGCTCGGCCTGACCCCGCTCGCCCGCATCGTGTCGACCGGCGTCTCCGGCCTCTCCCCCGAGATCATGGGCCTCGGCCCGGTCGAGGCGTCCCAGCAGGCCCTGCGCCGCGCCGGCCTCTCCATCGACGACATCGACCTGGTCGAGATCAACGAGGCGTTCGCCGCCCAGGTGATCCCCTCCTACCGCGACCTCGGCATCGACCCCGACAAGCTGAACGTCAACGGCGGCGCCATCGCGGTCGGCCACCCCTTCGGCATGACCGGCGCCCGCATCACCGGCACGCTCATCAACTCCCTCCAGTTCCACGACAAGCAGTTCGGCCTGGAGACGATGTGCGTCGGCGGCGGCCAGGGCATGGCGATGGTCATCGAGCGCCTGAGCTGATCAACCTCCGGTAGCCGTACGGGAACCCAGCGTCACCAATAGGCCCAGAACCCTTGAACCACCAGGGTTCTGGGCCGATTTGTGATCCAATCTCCCCCAGGATGTGACCTATCTCCCTCGGGAGGGGGATTTACGCAGGTCAAGCCACTTCAGCAGCGAGCCCCGGGCCCAAAGTCCTGTCCGTTTCGTGACGTTACGCACTGACAGCTGGATGGTCCGCCCTTCAAGCTGATGTAGGAAGTCGGGGGTCGACTTTGAACCGGGAGTACGTCAGTGAGCGCCATGCCGATCGCCTTGTTGGTCACCACGGCCGCCACGGGCGCCGTGGGCGTCGCCGTCCTGCGCACCCTCATGGTGCTGCGCCGACAGGTCGCCGCCCTGCACGCCGAGCTCGCCGAGGGCAACGCCGCAGCGGCGCGGGGTCGCGTGCCGGCCGCCCGCCACTCCGCCGACGTCGACGAGATACGGGCCGCCGTGGCCGAGGCGCTCGCCGAGGAACGTGAGCGCGAACTCGCCGAGGCGCGAGCCTTCTGGGCCGCACAGGAGGCCCGTGACGCCTCTGACGCGCCCTCGCTGCTGGGCCTGCCCGACAGCGAGCTGTTCCTGCCCCGGCAGGCCGATTTCGTGGGCCTGGAGCCGGTCGCCGAGCACGGCGCCGACGCCGACGAGTGCGCTGGGGGTACAGGGGGAGAGTCCGCCGAACTGGCCGCGGCCCGCCGCCGCCACCCCTCCCACCCGGACTTCGTCCCGGTCGCGTCACCGGTCGTGAACGACCACGAGCGCACGGTGGCCACGCTGGAGGAACTGGCGGCGTCCCAGGTCGAACTGGCCGATGTCCGCCCCGGCCCGCTGGGCACCCTCGACGTCTACGTCTTCGCCGACGGCACCACCCTCTGCATGACTCCGGGCCACCGCGAAACGGCGGAACGCCTGGCGAAGGCCCTGAGGGCCGGCGAGACACCGACCCTGCTGGGCGGTTCCGGAATCTCGGGCGCGTACACGCTGACGTTCGCGTGCGGCGAGGAGAACGTCTACATCCTGGCGGACAGGGTCATAGCGTCCCTCTAGGCCTCACACGCCGGCCCGCTTCTGCGCCTCCTCCACCAACTGCACGGCATCATCGACCTGGCCCTCGTCCGTGAGTACGAGGGCCAAGTCATGCACGGCAACGGTGATCTGATCAGCCGCGGCGAACATTCCCGCGTCCGGCATCTCCCGAGGCTCGGCCCCGGACGCCTCCAGATCCTGCGCCCACCGAGCAAACTCCCTGGCCAGCCCCAGAGCCTCGGCGGCAGCGCCCCGCTGCAACCGACTCTGCGGTGCGGCCCGAAGACGATCGGCAAAGTGATCCACCGCACGGCACAGACGCGTCGTATCCACCACGCCGCGAGCGTAGGGCCTCACCGAGACTGTTGCCAACGGGCGAACGCTCAGGCACGGTGACCTGAAGGACCGGCTTACATCCCCTTTGCGTCCGGAGGCGCCGATGTCCCACGTCCTCTCCGAGGAGACCCACCGCAACATGCTCGCCCGCATCCCCCACTGCACCGGTCGTGAAGTGTCCGACTGGCTCCGCACTGTCGAAGAAGGCCCTTCTCTCTTCCGCTTCGAGGAGAAGGTCAGCTGGCTTCGCCACGAACACGACCTCGCGTACGGCCACGCGAAGGCGATCGTCCACGAGTACGACCTGAGGAGGGCGGCGCGCAAATTCCTCTAGGCGCGCACCACGGCAAAGGGCCCCGGGACGGAACCCGGGGCCCTTTCACGCACGCGGTGCGTGTCAGTCGCTGCTGTTGAGGATCGCGATGATCCTCAGGAACTCCATGTAGATCCACACCAGCGTCAGCGTCAGCCCGAAGGCCGCCAGCCACGCCTCCTCGCGCGGCGCGCCGTACGCGATGCCGTCCTCGACCTGCTTGAAGTCCAGGGCGAGGAAGCAGGCGCCGAGCAGGATGCCGACGACACCGAAGACCACGCCGAGCGGGCCGCTGCGGAAGCCGAGACCGTCACCGCCGCCGAAGACGGCGAACAGCAGGTTCACCATCATCAGCAGGATGAAGCCGAGCGCGGCCGCCATCACGAAGCCGTAGAACCGGCGGTTGACGCGGATCCAGCCCGCCTTGTAGGCCACCAGCACACCGGCGAAGACCGCCATGGTGCCGATCACGGCCTGCATGGCCGCACCGTCGGCGATCCGGTTGTCGACGATGTTGGAAAGGACGCCGAGGAAGACACCCTCGAAGGCGGCGTACATCAGGATCAGCGCGGGCGACGCCTTGCGCTTGAAGGACTGGACGAAGGCCAGCACCATGCCGATCAGCGCGGCACCGATACCGATGCCGTACGAACGGCCGATGTTCGCGTCGTCGATCGGCAGCAGCGCCCAGGCGAGCGCCGCCGTGACGATCAGGACGCCGAGCGTGGTGCCGGTGCGCAGGACGACGTCGTCCATCGTCATGCGGCCGGTGGTGACCGGGGCCTGCGGCGGTGCGCCCTGCTGAAGGTCCTGCTGCGCGTAGGGGTTCTGCGCGTACGGGTTGCCGGCCTGCGGCTGTGCGTACGGGTTGCCCTGGGTGCCTACAGCTGCTCCCCCGGCCTGCGGCGCGGTGTTGAAGCCCGCGTAGCCGTTGTCGCGGCTGAACCCCCGTCGCGAGAAGACCGGGTTGCTGCTCCTCATTTCACTCCTCCATGGCCACCGTGTGGGCCTTGGGCTCAAGAGTAATAGGTAGGCAAAGGAATGACCCTAGTGCTTGGGGAGGATCTTTCCCTCGTTGTGCTGCGCAACACGCTACGCGGCCCTGCGATTCCCAGCCACGGAGGGCCTCACCCTTGCTCACCCGAAAGGGAAACCCGTGTACCCCTCGGCCAGGTCGGTCTCGGCGGCCCGGGAGGACGCGAGCCGTTCCAGCCGGGCCAGCCGGAGGCGGTCCTCGAAGGGGGTGGCGTCGGGGGCGCGGTGCAGGAGGGTCGTCATGTCGTAGGAGAACCGCTCCGCCTGCCAGACGCGGCTCAGGCAGGTCGCGGAGTACGCGTCGAGCCGTTCCGCCGAACCGGTCTCCCTCTCGTACGTCAGCGCCCTCGCGAAGGTGACGACGTCCCCGACGGCGAGGTTGAGGCCCTTGGCTCCCGTGGGCGGCACGATGTGGGCCGCGTCGCCGGCCAGGAAGAGCCGGCCGTGCCGCATGGGCTCGTGGACGTAGGAGCGCATCGGGGTGACCGACTTCTGGGTGATGGGGCCGCGCTCCAGGCGCCAGCCGTCGGCGGTCTCGAAGCGGCGCTCCAGTTCCGCCCAGATGTCGTCGTCGCTCCACGCCTCGGCGTCCGTGCCCTCCGGCACCTGGAGGTAGAGGCGGGAGACGGACGGCGAGCGCATGGACAGGAGGGCGAAGCCGCGGTCGTGGTGGGCGTAGACCAGCTCGTCGTGGGAGGGCGGGACGTCGGCGAGGATGCCGAGCCACCCGAAGGGGTACGTCCGCTCGAAAGTCCGGGACACCGAGGCGGGGACCGCCTTCCGTGCCACACCCCAGAAGCCGTCGCAGCCGACGACGTAGTCGCACTCCAGGACGTCCTCGCCGCCCTCGCGCCGGAAGCGGACGCGGGGACTGTCGGTGTCGGCGCCCTCGACGGCCAGCGCCTCCGCCTCGAACAGCAGCGGGCCGCCCTCCTTGAGCTGGAGGGCGATGAGGTCCTTGCACACCTCCGTCTGGGCGTAGACCATGACCGACCGGCCGCCGGTGAGGGCGGGGAAGTCGACGCGGTGGCGCTTCTTCGCGTACCGCAGCTCTATGCCGTCGTGGCGCAGGCCCTCGCGGTCCATGCGCTCCCCGGCGCCGGCGGCGCGCAGCACGTCCACCGTGCCCTGTTCCAGGATTCCGGCGCGCTGCCGGTGCTCGACGTAGTCGCGGTCTCGGCTCTCCAGGACGACCGAGTCGATGCCGGCGTTGTGGAGCAGCCGGGCGAGGAGGAGGCCGGCGGGGCCCGCTCCGATGATGCCGACGGTGGTGCGCATCGACCAGCCTCCAGGTTCCGTGTTCACATGCTCGCATGTTCGCGTGGTGAAGTTTTCTTCACTTACTTTCGGACATGAGTTTCCGACCACAGGTACCCGCTGTCAACGGTCGAGCGGTGAACTCTTCAATGGAGGGTGCAGGTGTCCCGAAGTGCCCGGAGCCGGACTTGAACCGGCACGCCCGCGAAGGGGCAGCGAGGTTTAAGCTCGCCGTGTCTGCATTCCACCATCCGGGCAGGCCATGGGCTCCGCATCGAGGTCCCGAGCCTATCGGGATACCTCCCCCCAACATCGGGAGGGCGGACCGATGTTGTCTTATTTTATTGATTCCTGAGGGAGCATCAGTACCCGGAACAGGCCATCCGCACTTGCCAATAGCCTTGCGTGCGGCCCCCGGCCGCGCATGCGGAATGACGGAATTTCACCGTCCGAACGAGGGGGCTCCACCTGTTCTCTGCATGGCGGCCCGCGCGGACGCGCTCGGGCGGCCGTCAGGGGTGGCCGTCAGGGGTGGCTGTCAGGGGTGGCCGTCATCCCCAGGTATGACACCGCGGAGTGTGGTCCGCCCCGAGTCGGCCTTCGGAACCGGAACAGCGGGTGACTACACGGCGGCCCGCGGCCCGGACGATGGATGTCGTCCCTCCGACAAACCCCTCGTCCTCCTGGAGTGCCTTCTCGTGACCACCGCATCCATCGCCGGCCGGGCCACAGCCGTGGCCGCGCGTGCCACGGATCTGTCGAAGATCTACGGACAGGGCGAGACCCAGGTGGTCGCCCTCGACCGGGTCTCCATCGACTTCCGGCAGGCCGAGTTCACCGCGATCATGGGTCCCTCCGGGTCCGGCAAGTCCACCCTGATGCACTGCGTGGCCGGACTGGACACCTTCTCCTCCGGTTCGGTGCGCATCGGCGAGACCGAGCTGGGCTCCTTGAAGGACAAGCAGCTCACCAAGTTGCGCCGGGACAAGATCGGCTTCATCTTCCAGGCGTTCAACCTGCTGCCGACCCTGACGGCCCTGGAGAACATCACGCTCCCGATGGACATCGCGGGCCGCAAGCCGGACAAGCAGTGGCTGGACTCGGTGATCGCGATGGTCGGTCTCGCCGACCGGCTCGGCCACCGCCCCTCCCAGCTGTCCGGCGGCCAGCAGCAGCGCGTCGCCGTGGCCCGCGCCCTGGCGTCCAGGCCCGACATCATCTTCGGCGACGAGCCGACCGGAAACCTCGACTCGCGCGCGGGCGCCGAGGTGCTGGGCTTCCTGCGCAACTCCGTACGGGAGTTGGGGCAGACGGTGGTGATGGTGACCCACGACCCGGTGGCGGCGGCGTACGCGGACCGGGTGGTGTTCCTGGCGGACGGCCGGATCGTGGACGAGGTGTACGGGCCGACGGCCGAGTCGGTGCTGGACCTCATGAAGCAGTTCGACGCGAAGGGCCGTACCAGCTGATGTTCCGCACCGCCCTGCGCAACGTACTCGCGCACAAGGCCAGGCTGCTCATGACCGTGCTCGCCGTGATGCTCGGCGTGGCCTTCGTGTCGGGGACCCTGGTCTTCACCAACACCATCTCCGAGGCCTACCAGAAGAGTTCGGCCAAGGGCTTCGACCAGGTCGACGTCGCCGTCGAGTCCAAGTACCAGGAGAGCAAGGGCGACGCCGTAGGAAAGTCCCCCGAGCTGACGCAGGCACTGCTCGACGAGAGCACGAAGGTGGCGGGGGCAGCCTCCGCCATCGGCGTGGTCAACGGCTTCACGGCCATCGCCGACAAGGACGGCAAGCTGATCGGCGGCGGCTTCCAGTCGCAGGGCGGGAACTACTGGGGCACCAAGGACGCCCGGTATCCGCTGGTCAGCGGGCATGTGCCGAGCGGTGAGGGCGAGGTGCTCATCGACTCGGAGACCGCGAAGCGCGCGGGGTACGAGGTCGGCGACACCGTGCGGCTGTCGGTGAACGGTCCGGTTCTCGACCCGAAGATCACCGGCATCTTCACCACCGACGACGGCAATGTCGCCGCCGGCGGCAGCCTCGCCCTCTTCGACACGGCCACCGCCCAGCGGCTGTTCGGCAAGACGGGCACGTACGACCAGATCGACGTGCAGGCGAAGGCGGGCGTCAGCCAGACCGCGCTGAAGGCGGAGCTGGACAAGGCGCTGCCGAAGGACGCCGTCGAGACCACGACCGGACAGCAACTGGCCGACGACCAGGCGGAGATGATCTCCTCCTCGATGTCCGGCCTGAAGCAGGGACTGCTGGTCTTCGCGGGCATCGCGCTCTTCGTCGGCACGTTCATCATCGCCAACACCTTCACCATGCTGGTCGCCCAGCGCACCAAGGAGCTGGCCCTGCTGCGGGCCGTCGGCGCCTCGCGCCGCCAGGTCACCCGCTCCGTCCTCATCGAGGCGTTCGTGGTCGGCGTGGTCGCCGCGGTGACCGGCCTCGCCGCCGGTATCGGCATCGGGGTGGGGCTGCGGTCGCTGATGGGCTCGCTCGGCGCGACCGTCCCGGACGGACCGCTGATCATCACGCCCGGCACGGTCGGGGCGGCCCTCGCGGTCGGCGTCCTCGTCACCATGCTGGCGGCCTGGCTGCCGGGCCGCAGGGCGGCGAAGATCCCGCCGGTGGCGGCGATGAGCAGCCTGCACGCCACGGCGACCACCAAGTCGCTGGTACTGCGCAACACGCTGGGCGCGCTGTTCTCGGCGGCCGGCATCGCGGTCGTCCTCGCGGCCACGACGATGTCCGGCTCGGACGGCCAGGCCCCCATGGGCCTCGGCGCGGTCCTGCTGATCATCGGCGTCTTCATCCTCACCCCGCTGCTGTCCCGCCCCCTGATCGCGGCCGCGGCACCGGTCCTGCGGGTGTTCGGCGTCTCGGGCAAGCTGGCCCGCCAGAACTCGGTGCGCAACCCGCGCCGTACGGCCGCGACCGCCTCCGCCCTGATGATCGGCCTCACCCTCATCACCGGCATGACGGTGATGGCGGGCAGCCTGCAGAAGTCGATCGACAAGATGGCCTCGGCCGCGATCCGCGCGGACTACGTGGTGTCCATGGCGAACGGCAACGAGCTGTCCCCGGACGTCGAGAAGAAGCTGGGGCAGGTCGACGACGTCACCGCCATCAGCCCGCTGCGCAACGCGCCGTCCCGCATCGACGGCGAGACCGAGTACCTCACCGGCGTCACGGGCAGCACGATCGGCCGGCTCACCGATCTCAAGGTCGACAACGGCGCCTTCGAGGTCGGCGGCGCACAGGTCGTCGTGGACGACAAGACGGCCACGTCGCACGGCTGGAAGGCCGGTTCGACCTTCACCGTCTCCTACGAGGACGGCAAGAAGCAGGAGCTGAGCGTCGCCGGGATATACGAGGGCAACGAGATGATCCAGGGCATCATCCTGGACAACGCCACGCTCTCCCCGCACCAGTCGGACCCGGCCGACATGCAGGTGATGGTCAAGACGTCCGACGGCGCGTCGAGCGCGACGAAGGACGAGCTGGAGAAGGCCCTCGGCTCCAACCCGGCCATCAAGGTCCAGGACAAGAAGGACCTCTCCGACGACATCGCGCAGATGTTCACGCTGATGCTGAACATGGTCTACGGCCTGCTGGCGATGGCCGTGCTCGTCGCGGTCCTCGGTGTCATCAACACCCTGGCCATGTCGGTCTTCGAGCGCTCCCAGGAGATCGGCATGCTCCGCGCGATCGGCCTGGACCGCAAGGGCATCAAGCGGATGGTCCGCCTGGAGTCCCTGGTGATCTCCCTCTTCGGCGGGGTACTGGGCATCGGTCTCGGCGTGTTCTTCGGCTGGGCGGCCGGCGAACTCCTCGGCACGAGCATGGCGACGTACGAACTCGTCCTGCCCTGGGCCCGGATGGCGGTCTTCCTGCTCCTGGCGGCGACGGTCGGCGTCCTGGCGGCCCTGTGGCCGGCCCGGCGGGCGGGACGGCTGAACATGCTGGCCGCGATCAAGTCGGAGTAGCCGTAGAGAGGTTGGGCCCCGTTCCGCGTAGGAGGGAACGGGGCCCTTTCGCCTTGTGCTTGTCTCAGTTCCAGGTACGGGACCGCAGAGGCATTCCGGAGGCGCCGGAGTCCGGTGCCCTGACGGCGAGGACCTGGTTGACGCCGATGCGGTTGTGCTCGAAGGCGAGCGCGGAGGCGGCCATGTACAGCCGCCAGACCCGGGCCCGCCCGGCACCGGCGAGCTGCACCGCACGCGCCCACTCGGCCTCCAGGTTGGTGACCCAGCGGCGCAGCGTGAGGGCGTAGTGCTCGCGGATCGACTCGACGTCACGCACCTCGAAACCGGCGCGTTCGAGCTGGGTGACGGTGGTGCCGACGGGGGCGAGTTCGCCGTCGGGGAAGACGTAGGAGTCGATGAACTCGTCGACGTTGTAGGAGGATTCGTCGCGCCGCGGGGGGCGGGCGATCTGATGGTTGAGCAGCCGCCCACCGGGCTTGAGGAGCCGGTGGAGGACATCGGCGTACTCCAGGTACCGCTCCGCGCCCACGTGTTCGGCCATCCCGACCGAGGAGATCGCGTCGTACGGCCCGTCGGCCACATCCCGGTAGTCCTGTACGCGGATCTCGACCCGGTCGGTGAGTCCCTCGTCGGCGACACGCTTGCGGGCGTAGGCGGCCTGCTCCTGGGAGAGCGTGATGCCGACGACGCTCACGCCGTGCTCGCGGGCGGCGTGGATGGCCATGGAGCCCCAGCCGCAGCCGACGTCGAGGAGACGCCGGCCGGGTGTCAGGCCGAGCTTGCGGGAGATGAGTTCGAGCTTGTCGCGCTGGGCGGCTTCGAGGGTGCCGCCGTCCGCCTCCGGGGCCGACCAGTAGGCACAGGAGTACACCATGCTCGGGCCCAGGACGATCTCGTAGAAGTCGTTGCCGACGTCGTAGTGGTGGCTGATGGCGCGCTTGTCGGTGCCCTTGGTGTGCAGGTGGCGGCGGGGTCTGCGGACCTCCTCGCGGGGCGGGGCGGGCGGCAGCGGGGACCCGGCGAGGACGACGAGTCCGCGTACGGCGGCCCGCACCTCGGGGTCGCGCAGGGCCTGGGCGAGGCTGCGGGCGTCCTCGTCGTGCTCCCAGACGAGGCCCGAAATCAGGTCGAGGCCGGCGTAGAGGTCCCCGTCGATGTCCAGGTCCCCGGCCACCCAGGCGCGGGCGAGGCCCAGCTCACCCGGCTTCCACAGCAGCCGGCGCACGGCCCGGCGATTGCGCACGACGAGTGTGGGCGCGCCCGGCGGCCCCGCCTGCGAACCGTCCCAGGCGCGGATGCGCACCGGTAGCGGTACCCCCAGCAACTGTTCGACGAGGCTCTTCAGCCGCAGGGCGGCGTCTGCCATGGCGTGCACCTCCGTGACGAGGGATCCCGGAATGTCCCATACCCACGTAAACACCTGCGAGGCCCGGCCGCAGTCCCCCGTTCGCGTTACAGCTTCGCAAAATACGTGTACGCCACATAGACCTTGGGGCGGGGGCCACCAGGGGGCGTCCCCACGGGAACGCCGAAGGGGCCGCCCGCACCACGGATGGCGGGCGGCCCCTTCGGGGCGTTCGGTGAGCGGGGGTCAGGAGGCCTTGGCCTGCTCGGCCTTCGGCTTGTCCTCGACCTTGGACTTGCCCTCGGCCTTGCTCGCGGCAGCGACCGGCGCCGGCTTGGCGGCCTCGTAGAACTCCTCGCGCGGAGTCTCCAGGGCACCGAGGGCGACGACCTCACGCTTGAGGAACATGGCGAGCGTCCAGTCGGCGAAGACGCGGATCTTGCGGTTCCACGTGGGCATCGCAAGGCCGTGGTAGCCACGGTGCATGTACCACGCCAGACGGCCCTTGAGCTTGATCTTCATCTTGCCCATGACGATCATCGCGACGCCCTTGTGGAGGCCCAGGCCCGCGACCGCACCCTTGTTGGAGTGCGAGTAGTCCTTCTGCGGGAAGCCCCGCATACCGGAGATCACGTTGTCACCGAGGACCCGCGCCTGACGAAGCGCGTGCTGCGCGTTCGGCGGGCACCAGGCGTTCTCGTTGCCCGCCTTGCGGGCGGCGATGTCCGGAACCTGGGCGTTGTCGCCCGCGGCCCAGATGTAGTCCGTGCCCTTGACCTGGAGCGTCGGCTCGCAGTCGACGTGACCACGAGGGCCGAGCGGCAGGCCGTAGCGGCCGAGGGACGGGTTCGGCTTGACGCCGGCCGTCCACACGATGGTGTTGGAGTCGACCTCGAGGCCGTTCTTCAGCACCACGTGGCCGTCGACGCAGGAGTCCATGGAGGTGGAGAGGTAGATCTCCACGCCCCGGCTCTCCAGGTGCTCCTTGCCGTACTGGCCGAGCTTGGGGCCGACCTCCGGCAGGATCTTGTCGGCGGCGTCGACGAGGACGAAGCGCATGTCCTCGCGGGAGACGTTGGTGTAGTACTTGGCCGCGTCGCGGGCCATGTCCTCGACCTCACCGATGGTCTCCGCACCCGCGAAGCCACCGCCGATGAAGACGAAGGTGAGCGCCTTGCGGCGGATCTCCTCGTCGTTCGTGGAGTCGGCCTTGTCGAGCTGCTCGAGGACGTGGTTGCGCAGGCCGATGGCCTCCTCGATGCCCTTCATACCGATGCCCTGCTCGGCGAGGCCGGGGATCGGGAAGGTGCGGGAGACCGCGCCGAGCGCGATGACCAGGTAGTCGAAGGGCAGCTCGTACGCCTCGCCGACCAGCGGGGCGATCGTGGCGACCTTGCGGTCCTGATCGATGGTGGTGACCCGGCCGGTGAGGACCTCCGCCTTGGGCAGCACGCGTCGCAGCGGGACGACGACGTGGCGCGGGGAGATGCTGCCGGCGGCGGTTTCGGGAAGGAAGGGCTGGTAGGTCATGTACGACCGGGGGTCGACGACCGTGACGGTCGCCTCGCCGTAGCGCATCTTCTTCATGATGCGCCGAGCTGCGTACAGGCCTACGTACCCACCGCCTACTACGAGGATCCTGGGACGCTCCGTGGTGCTCATGCCATCGAGTATCCACCCGCCCCAGGGGGGTCGCTCGTGCGCCCCTTCACAAGCTTCCCGGGGGTGTGTGTTATCCTCCGCCGCTCACGTGATCCACGTCATGGCGCGGAGGGGTAACCGGCGTGTAGGGCGGGACCCTGTCAATGCCGCGTGAGCTGCCTCTCTGGGTCAGAACCCACGCCGTGAGGCCCTCGCGGCACACCCTTCCCGAACCTCCTCCATACGCCCGCACCCGCCTCTTTTGAACACGTTCACACGGGTGTTGGGGCCCCGGAAGGGCCAACAGGGGCACCTTCGTCCTCCGACGGGGCCGAATTCCTTGTGAAGAACTTCACGAACTTTTCCGGCGGACTCTCGCCGAGGGGCCCACGAGGGCCCTTCGGGTGTGCTCAAACGGGCATCCGGCCTGCTCAGCAGAGTGGAACCGGCAGCGACAACCGAGCGGCGGCCACCCCTGTCAGTGCGCTTCGAGCAGATGAACCGAGGCGATTGGCAGCACTTCCCGGCAACACTTCCCGGCAACACTTCCCGCAGGATCGGCGGCGTGGCCCGGGGAACCACGGACCACGACCACGGACCACGGACCACGGACCGTGGAAGCCCGGCGGCAGGTCCCGGCCCGGAGAGGTCCGCAGATCTTCGGAGACGAGATCGAGGAGGGCCGCCGGAGTGGGGCTCGGCACGGCCCACCGCAGGTGCCGGTGGCCACGGCCGGGGGAGGCGAAAGGCGTCGCGCGGCAGGGGCCGGGTCAGGTGAGGGACCAGGCGATGCCGTCGAGGATGTCGTGCTCGCTCACCACGACCTCCTCCGCGCCGATCCGCTCCATGATCGACAGCAGCACCAGAGCGCCCGCCGCGATCACGTCCACACGGCCCGGGTGCATCGAGGGGATCGCCGCTCGTTCGGCATGGGTGGAGTGCAGCAGCGACTCGGTGATCTCGCGGACGCGGTCGTGGGTGACGCGGGAGTGGTGGATGGCCGTGGAGTCGTACTCGGGAAGGTCCTGGGCGATCGCCGAGATCGTCGTGACCGAGCCGGCCAGGCCCACCAGCGTGTGCGCCTCCCGCAGCGGGACCGTCTGCTCGGCGAGGTCGAGGGCCGCCTCGATGTCGGCCCGTATCGCCGCGATCTGCGCCTCGGACGGCGGGTCGCTCACCGCCCCGTCCTGCACCAGGTGCCGCTCGGTCATCCGGACACAGCCGACGTCCACCGAGCGTGCCGCGCGCACCTGACCGTCGCCGACGACGAACTCGGTCGAGCCGCCGCCGATGTCCACCACGAGGTAGGGCTGGGCGAGGTCGTGGCGGCCGGTCAGTTCCTTCGTGGCGCCGGTGAAGGAGAACTCCGCCTCCTGGTCACCGGTGATGACCTCCGGCTCGACACCGAGGATGTCGAGCACCCCTCGTACGAACTCGTCCCGGTTCTCCGCGTCCCGGGAGGCGGAGGTGGCGACGAAACGCAGGCGCTCCGCGCCGTGCTCCTTGATGACCGCCGCGTACTCGCGGCAGGCGGCGAAGGTCCGTTCCAGCGCCTCGGGGGCGAGCCGCCCGGTGCGGTCGACGCCCTGGCCGAGTCGGACGATCGTCATACGGCGGTCCAGGTCGACCAGTTCACCGGTCGCCGGGTCCGCGTCGGCGACGAGGAGCCGGATGGAGTTCGTACCGCAGTCGATGGCGGCGACCCGGTTCACTTGGCCTCCTCCTGGACGGACCGACCGGACCGACCGGACCGACCGGATCGACCGGGCTGGACGGACTGCCCGGACTCGACGGACTCGACGGACTCGACGGACTGACCGGATGTCTCCTGAACCCGCGTGACACACGTCCCCTTGCGCCACCACTCCGGCAGCATCCCCAGCGCCTCGTCGCCCAGCGGGTTGACCCCGGGGCCGGCCGCCAGGGAGTGGGCGACCAGGACGTGCAGGCACTTCACCCGGTCCGGCATGCCGCCGGCGCTGGGGAAGCCCTTCAGCTCCTCGATCTCGTCGCGGCGCCGGATGTAGTCCTCGTGCGCGGCGCGGTAGGCGGCGGCGAGCACGGGGTCGGTCTCCAGCCGCTCGGTCATCTCCTTCATGACGCCGTTGGCCTCGAGGGTGCCGATCGCGGAGTTCGCCTTGGGGCACGTCAGGTAGTACAGCGTCGGGAAGGGCGTGCCGTCGGGGAGCCGGGGGGCCGTCTCGACCACGTCCGGCTCGCCGCACGGGCAGCGGTGCGCGATCGCGCGCAGACCGCGCGGCGGACGCCCGAGCTGCTGCTTGAAGGCCTCTACGTCCGCGTCGGTGGGCTCGGTGCGCGGAGTGGGCGGCGGGGGCGTTTGCATGCCTGTCTTTCTATCGGTCAGTTCACTGGTCGGAGGCGTCGGACTTGTCGACGCCGTCCCAGACGTTCGCGTACCAGGGGCGGTCGGCCGCCCCGAGGTCGGCGCGCGACTGCTTGGCCGCGTCCGGGCCGATGACGATGTAACCCGTCTCCCCCGGCATCACATAGTGCAGCCGCAACCGGATCTGCTGCTGCGCGTACGCGTCGTCCTGCCAGCGTGCCTTGAGGTCGCGCAGCTGCTCGACCCGCTGCCGGGCCTGCTCCTGCTGCTGCTCGAGGTCGGCGATCTCGGCGCGCTGGGAGACGTACTGCCTTATGGGATAGGCCAGGGCCACGATCAGCGTGCACAGGACCAGGGCGAGGAGCGCGGCCCGGCCGGTGAGCCGGGAGCGGCGGGCCTGCCGCTTGGTCTGGGAGCGGTAGACGCGGGCCGCGGTCTGCTCGCCGAGCAGCTTGATCCTGGTCGTGGTGGAGAAACGGTCCCGGTCCTTCACGGCCATGTTTCCCCGCCTCCCGTCTCACACGTGCGTACGTCCCCGCACACGGTACGGGACCGGTACGGGGACGTACGTACGACTGGCTAAGGCTTAACCCTGGTTGGGTCAGCCCTTGAAGCGCGGGAAGGCGCTGCGGCCGGCGTACACCGCGGCGTCGTCGAGGATCTCCTCGATGCGCAGCAGCTGGTTGTACTTGGCGACGCGGTCCGAGCGGGCCGGGGCACCGGTCTTGATCTGGCCGCAGTTCACGGCGACGGCGAGGTCGGCGATGGTGACGTCCTCGGTCTCGCCGGAGCGGTGGGACATCATGCACTTGAAGCCGTTGCGCTGGGCCATCTCGACGGCGTCCAGGGTCTCGGTCAGCGAGCCGATCTGGTTGACCTTGACGAGCAGGGCGTTGGCGGCGCCCTCCTCGATGCCGCGGGCCAGACGCTCCGGGTTGGTGACGAACAGGTCGTCGCCGACGAGCTGGACCTTGTCGCCGAGCTGGTCGGTGATGGTCTTCCAGCCGGCCCAGTCGTCCTCGAACAGCGGGTCCTCGATGGAGACGAGCGGGTAGTCCGCGACGAGCTCGGCGTAGTACTCCGTCATCTCGGCAGCGGAGCGCTCCTTGCCCTCGAAGAGGTAGACGCCGTCCTTGTAGAACTCGGAGGCGGCCACGTCGAGCGCGAGGCCGATCTGCTCGCCGGGGGTGTAACCGGCTTCCTTGACGGCCTCGAGGATGAGGTCGAGGGCGTCGCGGTTGGAGCCGAGGTTCGGGGCGAAGCCGCCCTCGTCGCCGAGGCCGGTGTTCAGGCCCTTGCGCTTCAGCACCTTCTTGAGGGTGTGGTAGATCTCGGCGCCCCAGCGCAGGGCCTCGGAGAAGGTCTCCGCGCCGATCGGGGCGATCATGAACTCCTGGATGTCCACGTTGGTGTCGGCGTGCGAGCCGCCGTTCAGGATGTTCATCATCGGCACCGGCAGCAGGTGCGCGTTCGGGCCGCCCAGGTAGCGGAAGAGCGGGAGGTCGCTGGCCTCGGAGGCGGCGTGGGCCACGGCGAGGGAGACGCCGAGGATGGCGTTGGCGCCGAGCGAGCCCTTGTTGTCGGTGGCGTCCAGGTCGAACATCGCCTGGTCGATCAGGCGCTGCTCGGTGGCGTCGTAGCCGACGAGCTCCGGGCCGATCTGCTCGATCACGGCGAGGACGGCCTTCTCGACACCCTTGCCGAGATAGCGGTTGGGGTCACCGTCGCGGAGCTCGATGGCCTCGAAGGCGCCCGTGGAGGCGCCGGACGGAACGGCGGCACGGCCGGTGCTGCCGTCGTCGAGGCCGACCTCGACCTCGACCGTGGGGTTGCCTCGGGAGTCCAGGATTTCCCGGGCTACGACGACGTCGATGGACGGCACGAGCATCTCCTTCTTCAATGTGACGCGGGTCGGCAGGACCGCGGTGGGTTCTGCGAGACGAGCCTAACCGGCTCCGGGCGATCGGCCAGCCGGTCGACCACCCGATGGACAGAACCGAGAGTAAATTGTTTCCGAACGGAACAAAGACATCCGGACAAAGGGGCCCGCGCGACAACGGGGCACGCACGAGAAAAGCCCCGCCCCGGTGCGTACGGGGGAAGACGCACCGGAGCGGGGAGCCCGTGGGGACGGGGGGTGACCCTCACGAGGCCTCCACTATGGAGGTCACGTACGTGAGGGCACTGTGGTTCGGCTACGAGCCGCGTATCACTTCAGGTGCAGCTGCTGGCCCGGGTAGATGAGGTTGGCGTCCTCGACGATGTCCTTGTTCAGCTCGAACAGCTTCGCCCAGCCGCCCTTGACGTCGTGCTCCTCGGCTATGGAGCTGAGGGTGTCACCCTTGACGACCTTGTACTCGCCGTCGCCCTTCTTGACCTTCTTGCCGGTCGGGGTGGTGACGGTCTTCTTCGCGGCCGGACGGTCCGCGGAACGGGACGCCTGCTGCTCGGTCGAACGCGTGGTGTCCGAGGAGCCGCTGTCCGAGCTGCCGGAGCCGCTGGAGCTGTTCGAGGAGGTGTCGGTGCTGCCGTTGTAGGCAGAGCTCGACAGGCCGGTGCCGCAGTTCGGCCAGGCGCCCTTGCCCTGGGCGGCGAGGACCTTCTCGGCGACCGCGATCTGCTGGGACTTGGAGGCCTGGTCGGCGGTGGAGGCGTACTGCGTGCCGCCGTACGCGGACCAGGTGGAGGCGGAGAACTGCAGACCGCCGTAGTAGCCGTTGCCGGTGTTGATGGACCAGTTGCCGCCGGACTCGCACTGGGCGACGGTGTCCCACTCGGAGGCGGTGGCGGCGGAGGCGTTGCCGGCCGCCATCAGCGGGGCGGCGACGGCGGCGCCGGTGACACCGGCGATGGCGATGGCACGGGTGGCCTTGGAAGGACGGCGGTGCTTGCCCTTGCCGGAAAACAGCATGGTGGATCCCCTCACCGACGCCTGCGAGGTGAGCTGTCGGGTTCGGGCCGGTTGAGTTGCCCGGCCACGTCCCTTGCGGGACATGGCTTCACCCCAAGCCGGAGCCAGCTTCAACTGCTGGTTCCGGCGCCTACCTTGGGTCCCCCGCTCCTGCCTACGGCGCTTGACGCGACGACTGTTCCCGGGCAGCCGCTGGCAGGATTCGGCGTTGCGGCGGCCGGGGCTCGCATTGGCGAGCGGTCCCGACCGTAGACACGCGATCCGCGGAATTTCAAAGACGATCAGGGCTTCTGAGACTCATCCCACACTTTCACCAAACCGGACATTCAGTGCGAAGTGCGGCGCTAACTCCCGCTAGTTTTGGCCCGATTCGGTACCGACAGTGAGGGTCTGACCGGGCACGATCACGCTCGGGTCGGCGCCGATCGCCTTCTTGTTCTCGGCATAGAGCTCACGCCACCCGCCCTGGAGGTCAAGGGAGTCGGCGATGGACGCGAGAGTGTCTCCGGCGCGGACGGTGTACGAGTCCGCGCGGGCGGCGTGACGACCGGCGGAGGTTCCGCTCTCGGCACCGGTGGCACCAGCGTCGGCGGCGGTCTCGTCAGCGGTCTCGTCGGCACTGTCGCCGCGATGCTTGCCCGCACCGAGGGCGCCGGTGTCGACGAGCGCCGAAGAGCCGCCCTCCCGCCAGGAGTTGTCCGAGTCGTCCTGGTTCGCCGCGGCTGTGGAATTACTGTCGGAGTCCTGTGAGTCACCGGAGTCCGAGCCGGAATCGGACGATGCGTCGGACTTGGCCGACTTGTCGGCCTTGCCGGACGAATTCGACCGGTCGTCGGAGTCGGACGGGGAAGGCGACGCGGACGACGAGGGCGCGTCCGAGGACGAGTCCGCCGACGACCCGGAGGAGTCGGACAAACCTGACGAGTCGGACGATTCATCCGCACCTGACGCCGCCCCGTCCGACACACCCGTGTCGACGTCGGCAGCCGCGGAGTCCTTGCTGAGCCCGTTGAGCAGGCCGCAGGTGGACCAGTAGCCGACACCCTGGTCCGCGAGGATCTTCTCGGCGACGGCTATCTGCTGGTTGCGGCTGGCCTGGTCGGCACGCGAGGCGTAGTCGAGGCCGCCGTACTGCTCCCAGTCCTCCTGGGCGATGTGGAGGCCGCCGTAGTACCCGTCACCCTCGTTCTCGCTCCAGGAGCCGCCCGTCTCGCAGTTCGCCACCTGGTCCCACGTGGTGCCGGTCGCCGCACTGGCGCCGGTGGCACCGAGGAGCGGGATCGCGATGGCGGAGCCGGTCACTCCGGCCGCAACGAGGATGGCCGGAGCCTGGCGGGGGCGACGATGGCGGCCGTTCCCGGAGAGCATGCGGAAACCTTTCACAAGACAACAGTGACCGGCGCGGCGGGTGAGGCTCGGCACCGCGCTGATCCGTGAACGTATAGGCAGTCGAACACTTGTCACAAGTTAATGCCGCGTAGATCACGTGAAGATCACAGAGTTGAGGGCGCGTCACCTTTACGCAGGTGAGAGAAGTCGACCACGCGGCGTGAACTCGACGGGCAACGTACGCAGTCCGCGCATGATGAGTCCGCCCCGCCACCGCAAATCGGCCGAATCCACCGCGAGTTGCAGGTCGGGGAGGCGGGTGAGAAGCGTGGCGAGCGCGGTCTGGCCCTCCAGTCGGGCGAGGGGGGCTCCAAGGCAGTAGTGGATACCGTGGCCGTATCCGAGGTGCTGGTTGTCGCGGCGGGAGAGGTCGAGGGTGTCCGGATCGGCGAACCGCTCCGGATCCCGGTCCGCTGCGGCGAGTACGACGAGGACGGGGTCGCCCACCGCGATGTCCTGCCCGCCGATGCTGAGCGGCCCGGTGGCGAACCTCCAGGTGGCGAGCTCGACGGGACCGTCGTAACGGAGGAGTTCCTCCACGCCGCTCTCGAGCAGCGCCGTGTCGTCGGCGGCGAGGGCCTTCTGGAGTCGGTCTCGCTGCTCGGGGTGGCTGAGGAGGGCGTAGGTGCCGTTTCCGATGAGATTGACGGTCGTCTCGAAACCTGCGAAGAGGAGGATGAAGGCCATGGCCGCGGCCTCGTTCTCGGTGAGGTGCTCGCCGTGGTCGGAAGCGCGGATGAGACCGGAGATGAGGTCCTCACCGGGCGTTGCCTCGGCGGAGAGAGCTTCGCGCTTGCGGTGGATGAGCTCGGCGAGATAGCCGCGCATCTTCTTCACCGACCGCGCCACACCGCCCCGCGGGCCTCCGCCGTGACGGATCATCATGCCCGCCCAGTCCCGGAAGTCGTCCTGGTCCTCGCGGGGGACGCCGAGCAGGTCGCAGATGGCGTAGATGGGGAGCGGAAAGGCGAAGTCGTGGATGAGATCGGCGCTGCCCTTGTCGACGAACTGGTCGATGAGTTGGTCGGTCAACTCCTGCACGCGGGGCGCGAACTCGGCGACGCGTCTCGGGGTGAACGCTTTGGAGACGAGCCGGCGAAGCCTCGTGTGGTCCGGCGGGTCGATGTTGAGCAGATGCGTCATCAGCTCGGCCTTGCGCTCGCCGGGGATGCCGGTCTTGCCCTTGGCGTGCGCGGGCTCGTCGTGGTGCGCCGGGTTCTTGGAGAGGCGCTGGTCGGCGAGGGCCTGCTTGGCGTCGACGTAGCGGGTGACCAGCCAGGCCTCCACGCCGCTGGGGAGTTCGGTTTTGTGGACGGGGGCGTTTTCGCGGAGCCAGGCGTAGGCGGGGTAGGGGTCCGTCGCGAACTCCCAGGTGAAGAGTTCCGGGGCAGGGCTGGTTGGGGCGGTCTGGTCGGTCACTCCTTGACGGTAGCTGGCTTCCCGGCGAGGGCCTTCCGATTGCCTCCCGGCTGGGCGCCCGGGTCAACTCCTCGTATCGCCTTCCCCCTCTCGCTTCCCTTCCGGCCCCGTCTCCGTCTCCGGCCCCGTCTCCGGCCCCGTCTCCGTCTGCCTGATCGCGTCCCGGTATGTCCGCGCCGCCGCCCGCAACGCCGCCTCCGGATCCACCCCCGCCGCTTCCGCACGGACCGCCAGCGCGAGCAGTTCGTAGCCGATGCCCTCGCCGGTCGGGAGCGGGACGTCCAGGCCTGCCGTGCGGACGCGTGAGGCCAGCTTCGCCGCCAGCGCGAGGCCCGGCTGGCCGAGGGGGACGCCGTCTGTCACCGATTCGCGGCGCTTCTCTATCTGCTTCGTGCGCAGCCAGTGTTCCTTGACCTCTTCGGGGGTCGTGGCCCTCTCGTCGCCGAAGACGTGCGGGTGGCGGTGGATGAGCTTGGTGACGATGCCGCCGGCGACGTCGTCGATGGAAAAGGGGGCGGCCCCGTCCTCCGGGCGGCCTTCCTCGGCGATGCGGGCGTGGAAGACGACCTGGAGCAGGACGTCGCCGAGTTCCTCGCGGAGTTCGTCGCGGTCGCCCTCCTCGATGGCCTCGACGAGTTCGTACGCCTCCTCGATGCCGTACTTCGCGAGGCCCTTGTGGGTCTGCTGGGAGGACCACGGGCACTCGGCGCGGATGCGGTCCATGACCTGGACGAGGTCGAGGAGGCGGGCGCCGGGGAGGTCGTAGGAGGCGGGGAGCAGCTCCAGGTCGGGCATGTGGACGCGGCCGGAGCCCGCGAGGCGTGCCAGGCCGTCCGTGAGGGTCGGCTCGCCCTCGCCGGTGGCGACCACGACGACGGTCTGTCCGCCGGCGCACGCGTCGACCAGTTCCTCGGCGGTCGGGGACGCCTCGTCGACCGTTATCCCCGCCTCGCGCAGGTAGGGCAGCTGCGGGTGGGCGCCGTCCGCGCACAGCACCCGCTCGGCGGCGTGCAGTGCCTGCCAGGCGGGCCAGGACAGCAGGCCTGGCGCGACGCGGTGGCTGGTGGTGAGGAGGACGATGCGGCCGGTGGCGGCTTCGGGGCTGGTTGCGTTCACGATTCGAAGCTAACGCACCCGGTCGGCGAAGCGATCAGGTTGTCCACAGGCCAGGGACGGCAGTGCGATCGTATGATCGCCGACCGTCCGTTCACAGGGACCGTCCGTTCACAGGGCCGGACACGATCGCGCCGTACCGTCACTTCTCCCGGCCCGGCCTTGCCCGCCCCGGCCCCGCCTCACGTCGTCTGCTGCGTCCCCGCGACCGTGACGTCCCGTACCCACGGCGTCTTCGTGTCGACGCGGCTGCTCTTCTCCACGTCCCAGGCGCCGTAGCGCGGGTTGAGGTCGACGTTCAGTTCCTTGGACGCCTTGGCCAGGGCGTTCCAGAAGGCGGGGTCGCCGGTGTCGGTGCCGAGGCCGGCCGCGAGCTTCTGGGCCTCCAGCTGGAGGCGGAGGTTCTCGTCGAGGCGCTCGGGGGCGATGCCGTACTGCTGCAGCCAGGCCGCTTCCAGTGCCTCGGAGCCGCCGGTCTGCTGCTCCAGGCCGCTGCGCATCTGCTGGATCTCCTTGCGGCTGACCGTCACGCCCGCGTCCTGGGCGGCGCGCTGCAGCACCCGCTCCAGGATCATGTTGTGCAGGGTGTCGCGGGAGAGGGTGCCGGTCTTGGCGATGGCCTGCTCGTACTGCGCGTCGTCCGGCACCGCCGCCCGCTGCGCCGCGCGCACCTCGTTCACCCGGTTCTCCAGCTGGGCGACGGTGATCCGCTGACCGCCGACGACGGCTGCCGCGCCGGGATGCGCATCGTTTCCGCAGGCGGTGAGAAGGGGGGCCGCGATGATCGCGGCGGAGAGGAGGAGCGCGGTGCGACGGCGGCGGTGCAAGGAAGCCTCCCGAGGAGTTTGTGCGGCGGTGCACAAGGTCTTGCGGTGATCGATGGTAGGCAGTGGGCAAGCTCTGGCCAACCCATTCGACCAACGATTCACCAGGACTTCGGGCACCGCCGCGCCTTCCCCGGGGCCTCGGCCGTCAGCCGGTGATCGCCACCGGGGCGTCCCAAGCGTCCCGGTCCACGGTGATCGTGTAGCCGCCGCGGCTCTCCTTGCTGTTGACCATGTACTGGTGGCCGCGGCTGTGATTCGTGAACTGGGTCGCCCCGAACGGCCAGTCCGCGGTCGTGGTGTTCTGCTTGTCCCACAGGGCGTACCACATGTTGCCGGGGAGATCGGTCTTGTCGGTGGCGTTCGCGATCGCCTTGGCGCTGGAGCTGGTGAAGCCGTAGTAGCCGGCGCGGTACGTCTTGGCGTGCAGGGCCTTGTCGAAGGCGCGCACGTAGGTGAGGACGGCGTCGTTGCACGCCTTGTTCGTGATGTCGTACGACTCCATGTCGAGGTAGACCGGGCTGCCCGCCTTCATGCCGAGCGCGGACGCCTTGGCCACGGCGTCGGCGGCGTCGCTCGCGCCGAGGGAGGCGGCGGTGCTCGCGGTGATCTTCTCGGGGCTGGAGCCCGTCTGGCAGGGCGGCTGGGCGCCGACGTAGATCGGGATGAGCTTCCAGCCGACGGTGCTGACCGACTTCACCCAGGAGGCGGTGAGGTTGGGCTGGGAGCAGCCCCTGTTCTTGCCGCCGACGTAGACGGCGGCGGCGCCGTAGAAGCCGGTGTGCCAGGCCTTCATCGCGGAGAGGGAGGGCGCGGCGCAGGTGTCGAAGGCGCGGCCGGTGTACGTGCGCTGCGCGGGCCAGGTCGTGGCGGCCGTGGAGGTCTGCGCGGCGATGCCGGCGCCGGCGACGACGGCGACTCCCGCGACACCCCACGTGAGGTGTCTGCGCTTCTTGGACTGACGATGACCGGACATGCGTGACCCCACCCCTGGTTGTGCGACGAGTTGCCTCAGGACGGGCGCGCGCAGGGGCGCGCGCCGCGCGTGAAGCGGATCGCAACCTAACCCGCACCGCTTACGCGTTCGGGAAACACCGCCCCCAGAGGCTCACAAGGATCTCTCAGGGCACGGCAAAATCTAGCCGCGCACCTGTCCGAGCCACTCCAGTGTCCGGCGGATCTCCGCCGCGAAGGGGTGCCCGGGTCCGTGCAGTCGCTCCGCGTCGTGCAGCAGCCGGACCAACGTGTCGTGGGCGGCGGCGCGGTCGCCGAGGGCGAGGAGGAGGTGGCCGATGCGGCGGCGGACGTCGTGGGCGAGCTCCGGGTCGCCGGCCACGTACTGGTTCTCGTAGTACGGCAGCAGCGCGCGGTACTCGGCGAGCGCCGCCGCCGGTTCGCCGAGCTGCTCCAGGCACTGGGCGGCCTCGTAGCGGAAGCGGAGCGACTGGGGGTCGGACTGGCCGGCCTCGGCGGCGCGTTCTTCGGCGAGGCGGCGCAGTTCGGGCAGCGCGCGCCGGTACTGGCCGTCGTCCATGAGGGTGGCCGCGTACTGCTTGCGCAGGGTGCGGACGACCGGGGAGTGCTCGCCGTGCTGTTCGGCGGCGGCGGGCAGGATCGCGCCGAGGATGTCGACGGCCTGGGTGATGCGGCCCTCGCCCAGGAGGCGCTTGACCTCGTCGACGGCCCGGGCGACGTCCGGCTTCTCGGCGGCGGGCGCCACGGGTGTGGCGGGGGCCGGCTGGGGCGCGGGCGTGCGCGCGCGGTCCGGCCAGGGGGCGTGCGGGCGCAGGAAGGGGCGGGTCGGGTCGAGGGGCGCTCCCGTGGGCATCCCGCGCGCGGGAAGGAGCAGCGCCAGGTCCTCGTACACGTCCTGCGCGGAGGCCGGGCGGTGCTGCGGGTCCTTGGCGAGCAGGCGCAGCACGAGCGCTTCCAGCGGCTCTGGCACTTCGGGGCGCAGCCGGCGCACCGGCAACGGGGGCTCGTACAGGTGCCGGTGCAGCACGCCGAGGGCCGTCGAGCCCGCGAACGGGACGTCTCCGCTGAGGAGTTCGTGCAGGAGTACGCCGAGGGCGTACAGGTCGGTGTACGGGCCGACGGCGCCGCCCATCGCCTGCTCGGGGGCCATGTAGGCGGGCGAGCCGATGGGCGAACCGGTGTGCGTGAGGCGGGTGGTGTCGGTGTCCATGACGGAGGCGACGCCGAGGTCGAGGACGGTGACCGTGCCGTCCTGCTTCACCATCACGTTGCGCGGCTTGAGGTCGCGGTGGACGATCGGCACGGCGTGCACGGCGCTCAGCACCGCGCACAGTTGCGCGGCGACCGCGACCGCCCACTGCCACGGGTACGGGTCGTGCTCGGCGAGGTGGTCGGAGAGGTCGGCGCCGTCGACGTACTGCATGACGAGGAACAGCTCCTCGCCCGCGCTGCCCGCGTCATGGACCGTGACCAGGCCGGGGTGGTCGACCTGCGCGGTCACCCGGCACTCGCGCACGAAGCGGCGGCGCAGCTCGTCGGCCTCCTGGCCGGCCACCTTGTCGGGGCGCAGCAGCTTGACCGCCACGCGCCGGTCGAGCCGCTGGTCGTAGGCCGTCCAGACCTGGCCCATGCCGCCCTGCCCGATGAGCATGGACAGTTCATAGCGGCCGGCGACGACACGCCCTGTCGTCACGCTCACCTTCCGCCCTCGTGGTTGCCGTCGTGGTGGCCGTCCTGTCGGCGCAGGTAGTCACTGAGCTCGTCGAGCTCGGCGCGCACCTGGTCGATGCGGGCGGGCGCGGGGCGCTGGGGCGGCGGGGTGGTGGGCAGGGGCGGCTGCGGCACGGGCGTCCGGGACATCGGGGGCGGTGTGTGCGGGGCCGGGGTCGGCTGGGGCGTCTGCGGCACGGTCGTCGCGGTGTACGGCGACGGCGACGACGCGGTGGGCTGCGGGTAGCCGTACGCCGGTGCGGGCGCGGGCTGTGGTGCGTAGGGGCCGTAGCGGAGCTGGTGGAAGTGGCGTACGTCCGCCGCGAGGTAGTACGCGGTCACCGCCACGAGCCCGCCGAGGAGCAGGGCCATCCCCGTCCAGCCACCCACGGTGTGGACCTCGTCGCCGGACTCGGTGCCGAGCAGCACGAGCGCGAGCACGTCGGCCACGAACGAGGCCACGAACAGGCCCCAGTCGAGCCCCTTGCGTGTGACGATCGCCAGGCGCAGCAGCATCGTCCAGGCCAGGATGCCGATGGTGAGGAACGACATCGCCACGAACAGCACGCGCAGGAAGACCAGCCACCCCGTCGGGGGCGGCTGCTTCACCGGCTGCGTGTAGCCGTGGCCATGCATGACAGCTCCTGGTGTCTGAGGTGGACGCACAAGGCGGCCGGCGTCGGGCAACGCCGGTCGCACGATTGTCGCTTCGAGCGTATAGGCCGACACGGACAAGCGGTCCTGGGTTGTACCGAACCGTTGTCATGCTGGTCACTCCGCTCACTCCTCTTCAGCCTGGCGCGACCGTCCCGTCCGTCAGGCCGTCGTACATTCCGCGCACGAGCTGCTCCCCGAGCCGGCCCGCCTGCCTGAGCGCCCGCTCGAAGTCGTCGAGGGCGCGGAAGCGCGCGCCGTAGCGCAGTTGCTCGTCGAGCGGGAGGCGCGGCAGCTGGAGGCGGCGCACGTCGAGGCGGGCGGCGGTGGACGCGTAACTGCTGGCCTGGCGGTTGTTGGCGGTGCCGCGCAGGAAGCCGGCGAGGAACCACGGGTCGAGCGCCGTGGGATCGGGGCGCAGGAGCACAAGGTTGCGCCCCAGGGCCGCGCCCGCCGTGGCGTCGTCGATCACGCGCGTCACGGAGCCGCCGCCGAGCACCGGCACCACGACGTCGCCCGCCGCCGTGAGGACGGCCTCCTCGTCGCTCTCGGGCAGCGTCCCCGAGGGGGCGGTTCCGGCGAGGACGTCGTGGTCGGTGAGGACGGGCACGCGCGCGTGGCCGCCGGTTCCGCCGGTACGCATCGCCAGGGCGCCCCCGCGCGCGAGTTCGCCGACGGTGGTGAGCGGCCAGCGCGCGGGCCGTGCGCCGGCCGCGGGCGGCGGGGTGAGGTCGGAGGTCAGGCGCAGGGTCTCGCCGAGGCGCTCGCGCACCGCGGTGAGCGCCTCGGCGCCGTCGGCCGCCGTCGCGGGCGGGAGGTGGCGGGCCGGGGCCAAGTCCACGTCGTCGTCGAGGAGTTCGATGACGGGCACGGAGCGCGCCAGGCCCGGCCGTTCGTCGAGACGACCGGCCTTGTCGAAGGCACGCCAGGCGTCGAGTACGGCCTCCCGCACCGACCGCCAGTCCGGCCCGCCACGTCCCTCGGTCGCGAACTGCCCCGCGTCGGCGAGCAGCACCTCGGGCTGCGCGGGCGCCTTCTCGGGGCGGCGCAGCACCCACAGGTGAAGCGGGATGTTGTTCGGCGGTGCCGCGCCGACCGGCAGTGCCAGGACGGCGCGCAGCGCGCCGCGGCGCAGCAGGTCGGCGCGGATACGGCGGCCGGAACGGCGGGAGGCCGCGGCGGGCGGCATGAGGAGGACGGCGGTGCCGCCGTCCTTGAGGCGGGCGAGCGCGTGCTGCACCCAGGCCAGCTCGGACTCGTTGCGCGCCGGGAAGCCGTACTCCCAGCGAGGGTCGTAGGCGAGTTCGTCGTGCCCCCAGTTGCGCTCGTTGAACGGCGGGTGGCACAGCACGACGTCGGCCTGCAGCCCGGGGTGGGCGTCGGCGCGCAGGGTGTCGCCGGCGGCGGCGCGCACGGTCACCCCGGCGTGCAGCGCGAGCCGGAGCGCGGTGAGCGCGGCGAGGTCGGGGGCGCTGTCCTGGGCGTACAGCTCCTGGTCGGGCCGCGGGGTCACGGCGCGCAGCAGGGCGCCGGTGCCGCAGGCCGGGTCGAGGACGGTGCGTGCGGGGCCGGCGAGGTCGGCCATGAGACCGGCGAGTTCGGCGGGGGTGAGCGTGTACTGGCGCGGGTTGGCGTCGAGGTGCCGGCCCAGCAGGAACTCGAACGTCTGGCGGGCCCCCAGCTCGGCGGCGAGCTCGGCGGCGCCGCGGAGGAGGGGGACGGAGGGGAGGAGGGCGGGGCCGCTCGGGGCGTGGAGGGCGGGGGTGGTGTTCACGGCGGGGGCGGTGATTGCGCGCGCGACGGATCTTAGGCGGCCCCCAGGATTTGCCGCCCCGCCGGGGGTTTCGCCCCCCCAGGCGTTTTCCC
>NZ_LGDG01000217.1 GCF_001279775.1 Streptomyces sp. MMG1533
CCGTTGGCCCCCCCGGTTACTGCTCCCCCGTTACTTGCTTCCCCCCAACCTTCAGGCGACGAGCTCCCCGAAGGCGCTTTCCTCGTCACGGCCGAAGCTGAGGACCTCGTCCTCACGCAGGCGGCGGAGTGACCGCCAGATGCTGGACTTCACCGTGCCGACACTGATGTCGAGGATCTCGGCGATCTCCGGGTCCGTGCGGCCCTCGTAGTAGCGCAGGACCAGCATGGTGCGCTGGAGTTCCGGCAGCCGGGCGAGCGCCTGCCACAGGACCGCGCGCAGCTCCGTGCCGCGCATCGCGTCCGTGTCGCCGGGCGTCTCCGGCAGTTCCTCGGTCGGGTACTCGTTCAGCTTGCGGCGGCGCCACGCGCTGATGTGCAGGTTGGTCATGGTGCGGCGGAGGTAGCCCCCGACCGCGGCCTTGTCACTGATCCGGTCCCACGCCCGGTACGTCGAGAACAGCGCGCTCTGCAGCAGGTCCTCGGCCTCGAAGCGGTCGCCGGTGAGGTGGTAGGCGGTTGCGTACAGGGAGGCGCGGCGCTCCTGGACGTAGGCGGTGAACTCCGCCTCCGACAGCGAACGACGCTCCCCCGTGTCCTCCCTGTACGCGCTTCCCCCGTGTGCTTCCCCCGTGAAACCGTCAACCACCGTCATGTAGGCGGTGTGCTGACGCCCGGTGCCGCGAGCGCACCCCCGCCCTCCCCCACGCTCGACTACGCTCGCGCGGGAGGGACCCCCATCGGCACCGGACTTCTCGGAACCCCGGCCCCCGTTCACGTCGTGCAGACGCGTGATCACTGCGCTCGTGCCGTTGCCGTGCAGCGTGTTCATCTCGCGCCCCCCGTCGTGGACTTCCGGTGTTTCGCCTTGCTTCCTTGCCTGTGCCGAGAAGCTTGCCCGGGCCACTTCATGGCCGTGTCCGCCGACTGTCACAGACCTGTCACAGGGCCCCCCTCGGATGCCGCTCCCAGGCGTGGCACAGTCCCCACACAGACAAGAGAGTTACCGGCGCGTAGAAATACAGGTTGGGCCCGGAGAAATACAGGTGTCGCAGCCCCACCCCGCCATGGGCCAGAATGACCCCCGTGCCTTCCCTGTTGCTGATCGAGGACGACGACGCCATCCGTACGGCCCTGGAGCTGTCTCTGACGCGCCAGGGTCACCGGGTTGCCACTGCTGCCACCGGCGAGGACGGCCTGAAACTGCTGCGTGAGCAGCGGCCGGATCTGATCGTGCTGGACGTGATGCTGCCCGGCATCGACGGGTTCGAGGTGTGCCGGCGCATCCGGCGCACCGACCAGCTGCCGATCATTCTGCTGACCGCGCGCAGTGACGACATCGACGTGGTCGTCGGGCTGGAGTCCGGTGCCGACGACTATGTCGTCAAGCCGGTTCAGGGGCGGGTCCTGGACGCCCGGATCCGGGCCGTGCTGCGGCGCGGCGAGCGGGAGTCCAACGACTCGGCCGCGTTCGGTTCGCTGGTCATCGACCGGGCGGCCATGACCGTGACCAAGAACGGCGAGGACCTCCAGCTCACGCCGACCGAGCTCAGGCTGCTGCTCGAACTGAGCCGGCGGCCCGGACAGGCCCTGTCGCGGCAGCAGTTGCTGCGGCTGGTGTGGGAGCACGACTACCTCGGCGACTCCCGACTGGTGGACGCCTGTGTGCAGCGGCTGCGCGCCAAGGTCGAGGACGTGCCGTCCTCCCCGACCCTGATCCGTACCGTGCGGGGCGTGGGTTACCGGCTGGACACTCCTCAGTGACCGAAGCGCAAGGGGGCGTTCGCGGCTGGGCCGCGGCTCGTAAGGGAACCTGGTCACGGCTGCGGTTCACCAGCCTGCGCCTCAGGCTGGTCGTCGTGTTCGCTCTGGTGGCGCTGACCGCCGCCGTGTCCGCGTCCGGCATCGCCTACTGGCTCAACCGTGAGGCGGTGCTCACCCGCACCCAGGACGCGGTGCTGCGCGACTTCGAGCAGGAGATGCAGAACCGGGCGGGCGCGCTGCCCGAGAACCCCACTCAGGACGAACTGCAGCACACGGCGGGCCAGATGGCGAACAGCAGCCAGCGCTTCAGCGTGCTGCTGGTCGCCGCCGACGAGAGCGGCACGACGGTGTACGGCAACTCCGGCGCCCTGAACGGCTTCTCGCTCCAGGACGTGCCCGCCTCCCTGCGCAAGGCGGTGAACAAGGAGCAGCAGGTCAACTCGACCAACAAGTACGCGTACCACCTGTACTGGCAGCGGATAGTCAGCGACGGCACGCCGTATCTGGTGGCCGGCACGAAGGTGATCGGCGGCGGGCCGACCGGCTACATGCTCAAGTCGCTGGAGCCGGAGGCCAAGGACCTCAACTCGCTTGCCTGGTCGCTCGGTATCGCCACCGGCCTGGCGCTGATCGGCTCGGCGCTGCTCGCGCAGGCCGCCGCCACGACCGTACTGAAGCCGGTGCACCGGCTGGGTGTCGCCGCCCGGCGGCTCGGGGAGGGGAAGCTGGACACGCGCCTGCGGGTGTCCGGGACGGACGAACTCGCCGATCTGTCGCGGACGTTCAACAACGCGGCCGAGGCGCTCGAGAAACGGGTGGACGACATGGCCGCGCGGGAGGACGCGTCCCGGCGGTTCGTGGCGGACATGTCGCACGAGCTGCGTACGCCGCTGACCGCCATCACCGCCGTCACGGAGGTGCTGGAGGAGGAGCTGGAGTCGGGCGGCATCGATCCCATGGTCGATCCGGCGGTACGGCTCGTGGTCAGCGAGACACGGCGGCTCAACGACCTCGTCGAGAACCTCATGGAGGTCACCCGTTTCGATGCGGGTACGGCGCGGCTGGTCGTCGACGACGTGGACGTCGTCGACCAGATCACCGCCTGCATCGACGCGCGGGCCTGGCTGGACGCGGTGGAGCTGGACGCCGAGCGCGGCATCCACGCCCGTCTCGACCCGCGCCGCCTGGACGTCATTCTGGCGAACCTGGTCGGCAACGCGCTCAAGCACGGGGGGTCGCCGGTGCGGGTCGCCGTGCGGGCGGCCGACGAGGAGGTCGTCATCGAGGTGCGGGACCACGGGCCGGGCATCCCCGAGGACGTCCTGCCGCACGTCTTCGACCGGTTCTACAAGGCCAGCGCCTCCCGGCCGCGTTCCGAGGGCAGCGGCCTGGGCCTGTCCATCGCCCTGGAGAACGCCCACATCCACGGCGGCGAGATCACGGCCGCCAACTCCGCCGAGGGCGGCGCGGTGTTCACCCTGCGGCTGCCGCGGGACTCGTACCCGCTCACGGAGGAAGCCGACGAAGGTGAGAAGGGCAAGGGGGACGCCTGATGAACGTACGACGTCTGCTGGTGCTCCCCGTGTTCGCGCTGCTCCTCGCCGGATGCGGCATCCGGGCCACCGAAGTGCCGACCGACTTCGGTCCCGCACCCTCCCGGGTGCGCTGCTCCCTCTCCGAGCCGGACATCTCGACGCAGGCCTCGCGCGGGCTGCCCGTGCAGGTGTTCCTGCTGTGCGGTTCGTCGCTGGTTGCCGTCGACCGGACCGTGCGCGTGCCGGACGGTACGGCGGACTCCGCGCGGCGCGTGCTGGTCGCGCAGGGGCTGCTGGACGAGCTCGCCGCGACGCCGTCGGCCGCCGAGAAGGAGGCCGGCTACACGACCGACGTGCGCGGCGGCATGACGGTGACCGGACCGCGCCCCAAGGACCCCGGGGACGCCCTGCGCCTGAGCACCCCGCCCGACGACCTCACCTCGTACTCCCTCGCCCAGCTCGTCTGCACCTTCTCCGACTCGGCGGCGGCGGAGGGCGACGGCTCCGTCATCCTCGGCGGCCCCGGCAGCGAGACCGTGCGCCGCTACGAGTGCACGGACGAGGTCCGCTCCCGCCCCGGCAGCAAGGAGCCGCCGCGGAGCGAGGTCGCGGGCGGGTGACGCCGGCGAGCGAGACGCGCCGCGGAGGCGAACCGAGCCCCGGAAGAGGGGCGTGTGGCGCAAGCCTCATGCACGTACCTCTGGGTACCCCGGAACCGATCGTGCCGGAGGCCGCGTCTAGGGGGGCGTGCAGCGTCAAGGCTCCATCGGCGGCAGTGCCGCGATTCGCATCCGTGTGACGGGAGGTGTCCTCCTCGTCGCACACCTCGTGTTCGTCGCCTGGTTCACGCTGCGTCCGCTGGACGTCCCCTGGGTGATGCCTCCCAACCTGCATCCGCTGGCCGGTATCCGGGCGGATGCCGCGCTCGGCTGGCAGGAGGGCGCCCGGCGCATCGCGGAGGGGCTGGCGCTGCTGGCCCCGCTGGGCGTGCTGCTCCCGATGGCGCACGGCAGGCTCACCGTCTCTCCGCTCGCCTCCCTGCTCCGTACGATGGCCGCCGGCGCCCTGATCTCGCTGGGCATCGAACTGCTCCAGACCGGCGTGCCCGGACAGGTCGTCGACATCGACTCACTGCTCCTGAACACGGCGGGCGTCGCCCTCGCGCACGCGGCGCTCGTGCCCGCGGCCCGCGCCTGGCTCCGTCGCAGGACCGAGCGCGTACGCGGTCGCTTGGTCCGCCAGGAGGACGCTCCTCAGGGTCGGACCCCGACGATTCCCAGGGTCGGGGTCGCACCGTAGAGCGACGCTTTGTCCTCTTCCTGTCCGTACCGTGGTTGTCAGATGAGGCAGCCGACAGGGCCGCCTCCGCCAGACGCTCACGAAGGAGCAGCCATGTCCCGCCTTGCCCGCCCCACCGACGGCCGCATGATCGGCGGAGTGTGTGCCGCGCTGGCACGGCGCTTCGGCACCTCCGCCACGACGATGCGAGTGATCTTCCTCGTGTCCTGCCTGCTGCCGGGCCCGCAGTTCCTGCTCTACATCGCGCTGTGGATCCTGTTCCCCTCCGAGGACAAGGCCTCGCGCACGGCCTGGTAGGCGCACGTACGCCGGTGGGGCGCACCCCGTGTCCGAGGGGTGCGCCCCACCGGCGCGTACGGAGGCGGTGCGGGTCAGCCGAGCGGGGTCCCGTTCACCGGCAGGCCCTGGGTGGGCAGCCCGGCGCCACCGGCCGGCAGGCCGCCGAGCAGACCGGCGACCGGCGCGGTCGGGCGCTCGGCGAGCACCTTCTGTGCGACCGGGTGCGCTTCGGCCAGGCTCGTGGTGAGCGCCGGCCGCGCCTGGGACAGCGCCTCACCGGCCCCCGGCAGCGACTCGGTGATCTTCTCCGCCGGCAGCGTCTGGGTGACGCCGCCCAGCGCCTCGGTGGGGTCCTGAACGTCCGGGGCGGCGTTCGCGGCGCCCGCACCGGCGGCGGCGAAGGCGGCACCGAGAGCGGCGACACCGAGGGTCTTGGCAGCAGACTGCTTCATGAAAATGCGTCCTTGAATGGAATGAGGATGTGAGCGGTCCACGACCGTAAACACGCCGAGCCACCCGCCGCAAACATCGAAATGCGGACGGATTGTGAATGTCCGCCCGCATTCCCGTTCCCCGGATTCCGCCGGATCAGCCCTCCGTGTCCACAGAACCGCTGGTGGAGGCGGTCTGCTGGAACAGCCATTCGGACTTCAGCTCGGCATATCCGGGCTTGACGACGTCATTGATCATCGCGAGTCGTTCGTCGAAAGGAATGAACGCTGATTTCATCGCATTGACAGAGAACCACTGCATGTCGTCGAGCGTGTAACCGAACGCCTCGACAAGGTGCTCGAATTCTCGGCTCATGCTGGTGCCGGACATCAGGCGGTTGTCCGTGTTCACGGTCGCCCGGAAGTGCAGCCGGCGCAGCAGCCCGATCGGGTGCTCGGCATAGGAGGCCGCGGCTCCGGTCTGAAGGTTGGAGCTGGGGCACAGCTCGAGCGGGATGCGCTTGTCCCGTACGTAGGAGGCGAGCCGGCCGAGCTTCACCGAACCGTCCTGGTGGACCTGGATGTCGTCGATGATGCGCACGCCGTGGCCGAGCCGGTCGGCCCCGCACCACTGGAGGGCCTGCCAGATGGACGGCAGTCCGAAGGCCTCGCCGGCGTGGATGGTGAAGTGGTTGTTCTCCCGCTTGAGGTACTCGAAGGCGTCGAGGTGCCTGGTGGGCGGGAACCCGGCCTCGGCGCCCGCGATGTCGAAGCCGACGACGCCCAGGTCCCGGTACCGGTTGGCGAGTTCGGCGATCTCCAGGGAGCGGGCCGCGTGCCGCATGGCGGTGAGCAGGGCGCCGACGCGGATGCGGTGACCGCTCGCCCTGGCGCGCCGTTCCCCTTCCCGGAAGCCCTCGTTGACGGCCTCGACGACCTCTTCGAGACTCAGGCCGTCGGCCAGGTGCTGTTCGGGGGCGTACCGCACCTCCGCGTACACGACCCCGTCCTCGGCGAGGTCCTCGGCGCACTCGGCGGCGACCCGGACGAGCGCGTCCCGGGTCTGCATCACGCCGACGGTGTGCGAGAAGGTCTCCAAGTACCGTTCCAGGGAACCGGAGTCGGCGGCCTCGCGGAACCAGACGCCGAGCTTGTCGGGGTCGGTCTCCGGGAGTTGGGAGTACCCGGTCTCCCGGGCGAGGTCGACGATCGTGCCGGGGCGCAGCCCGCCGTCGAGGTGGTCGTGCAGCAGGACCTTGGGCGCCCGGCGGATCTGGTCCGAGCTCGGGGTGGTCCCCTTCGGGGCAGTCTGGCTCGTCATTTCCGCACTCTAACGCCTACGCGCGTAGATCGCTCGTTGTACGAAATCGTCGATACGTAATGGTGACCGCACGTACTGGTGGCGTACACCCACGCTTCTGACACTGTTCTGTCATGGCACAGCAAGCGACGCCGGTTCGCACGGCCCGGCTGGGACGGGCACTGGGGACGGAGCCGACGGCGGTGAGCGGGGTGGTACTGCTGCTCCCCGGCGGCGACGAGGTCTCCAGCCGCAGGCCCTCACCGATGATGGCGACCGCGTCCGTACGGGCGCTGGGACGGCGCCTGGCCCGCGCCGGCCGCGAGGAGGGCCTGACCGCCCACGTCGTCCACTACCGCTATCGCGGCTGGAACGGCAGCGAGGCCCATCTGGCCCACGACGCCTCCTGGGCGGTCGACGAGACCGTACGGCGCTACGGCGACGTCCCCGTCTGCCTCACCGGCATCGACATGGGCGGCCGCGCGGCGCTGCGCGCGAGCGGGCACGAGGCGGTCAACTCCGTGGTGGCGCTCGCCCCTTGGCTGCCCGAGGAGGACGTGGCCGCGCCGCCCGAACCGGTGAAGCAGCTCGTCGGACGCAGGGTGCTGATCGTGCACGGCACGAATGACGCACGTACGGATCCGGAGCTGTCGTTCCGGCTGGCGGCGCGGGCGAAGAAGGCCAACCGGGACGTGTGCCGGTTCGAAGTGCACTCCGACGGACACGGGTTGCACCAGCACCGGGACGAAGTCCACGCGCTGGCCGAGGACTTCGTGATGGGCACGCTGTTCGGGCGGGCGTTGTCCCGGCCGGTGCGGGATGCGCTGGCGGCGCCGCCGCCGTTGGGGTTGCGGATGCCGCTTGCCTCCGGCTTCGGGCGGTCCAGGCGGTAGAGCTCGGGACTTGATGCCGTGTTCGGGGTGCGGGTTGTCCGTGGCCGGCCGCACCCCGTGGCCGAGCCGCTGTGTCACAGCCTCGCGCCCCTCAGGTGGGCAGCAGGTTGCCCCGTTTCGAGAGCAGGAACCGTTTGAAGGCTGCTACCGGGGGTGTGTCCGGGTGGCCGTCGAGCCACGCCACGCCGATTTCCCTTGCCGCCCTGGGGGCGGTCACCGTCAGTTCCACAACTCCCGGGCGGGGGAAGACGGGCGGGGGCAGCAGGGCCACCCCGAGGCCTGCCGCGACCAGGCCTCGCAGCGTTTCCGCCTCCTCGCCCTCGAAGGCCACCCGGGGTTTGAAGCCGGCCTCCTGGCAGAGGTCGTCGGTGATGCGGCGCAGGCCGTAGCCGGGTTCGAGGGTGACGAAGGTTTCGTCGGCGGCCTCGGCGAGGCGGATGCGGCGGCGGGCGGCGAGGCGGTGGTCGGCCGGGACGACCAGGCGGAGTTTCTGTTCGTCGAGGCGGCGGGACACGAGGTCGGGGGCGTCCGGCACGGGCGAGGTGAGGCACAGGTCCAGCTCGCCCGCGCGCAGCCGCTCGATCATCGCCTCGCCGTAGTTCTGGACGAGGCTGAAGCGGACCCGGGGATGGTCGGCGCGGAAGGCCTGCAGCAGGCCCGGCACGGTCTCGGCGCCCATGGTGTGCAGGAAGCCGAACGCGACCTTGCCGGTGGCGGGGTCGGCGTCGGCGCGGACCTCCTCGGCGGCGCGCTCGACCTCGGCGAGGGCGCGTTCGACGGAGCCGAGGAAGGTGCGGCCGGCGGGAGTGAGGGAGACCGTGCGGCCGCGGCGGGCGAACAGGTCGACGCCCAGATCCTGTTCGAGCCGGACCATGGCCCGCGACAGGGTGGACTGCGGGACCTGCATCTCCTGGGCGGCGCGGGTGACGTGCTCGGTGCGGGCGACGCCGGCGAAGTAGGCCAGGCGCGGGGCCAGCAACATCACCATGTCTTCTGTGTCACCGGATGGTGACAGGCGCGTCTGTGACCTCTGCTGATGCTCCATGGGAACGATTATGACGATTCCATGCATTGGACGGATGACCGGGAGCGTACGTAACTTCGAAGCATGTCTCCCGCCAGTACCGGGGCGTCCACCATCGTGGGCGCCGCAGCCTCTGCCCCAGTCGTCGACTCCCGCATGACCCCGGGCGGTCCCGGTTACCGCCGGATGAGCTTCGCCCTCTTCCTCGCCGGTGTCGCGACCTTCGCCCTCCTCTACTCCACACAGGCCCTGCTGCCGCTGATCTCCGGCGACTTCGGCGTGGCGGCGAGCGAGGCGAGCTGGACGGTGGCGGCCGCGACCGGCGGACTGGCGGTGTTCGTCCTGCCGATGAGCGCCCTGTCGGAACGCTTCGGGCGCCGTACGGTGATGACGGCCTCGCTGGCGGTCGCGGTGACCGTCGGGCTGCTGGTCCCCTTCGCGCCCTCGCTGACCGCGCTGGTAGCGCTGCGGGCGGTACAGGGTGCCGCGCTGGCCGGGCTGCCCGCCTCGGCGACGGCCTACCTCGCGGAGGAGGTCACCCCGAAGGCGCTGGTCACCGCGATCGGCCTGTTCGTCGCGGGCAACAGCGTCGGCGGGATGAGCGGCCGGGTCATCACCGGCTGGGTCGCGCAGGAGTGGGGCTGGCGGGTCGCCCTCGGCGTGATCGGTGCGATCGCGGTGGGCTGCGCGGTGGCCTTCCGGCTGCTGCTGCCCGCCCCGAAGCACTTCGCGCCGGGCTCGCTGCGGCCGCGGGTGCTGGCCCACACGGTTCGCGACCACCTCTCCGACCCGCTGCTGCGCCGGCTGTACGCGATCGGCGCGCTGTTCATGACGGTGTTCGGCGGCGTCTACACGGTGATCGGGTACCGGCTGACCGAGGCCCCCTTCGGGCTGCCCCAGGGCGTCATCGGCTCGGTCTTCCTGGTCTACCTGGTGGGTACGGTGTCGGCGTCGACGGCCGGACGGCTGGTGGGCCGCCTGGGCCGCCGGGGTGCGCTGTACGCGGCGGGCGGTACGACGGCCGCGGGTCTGCTGCTGTCCCTGGCCGACTCCCTCCCCCTGGTCCTCCTCGGCCTGGTCCTGATCACCGCGGGCTTCTTCGCGGGGCACGCGGTCGCCTCGTCGGCGGTCAGCAAGACGGCGACGAAGGGACGGGCGCAGGCGTCGGCCCTCTACCAGTCGGCCTACTACGTCGGCTCCAGCGCGGGCAGCACGGTCGGTGCGGTCGCGTTCCACGCGGGCGGCTGGGCCGGGACGGTGGGCGTCGGGGTCCTTGCGGTGCTCGGCGTCGTGACCATCACGGTGTTCGGGTCGCGGGCGGCGCGGGTCACCGCGCGGCGGAGCCCTGTGCCGGTCCACTGACGTTTCCCGTCCCTGGGGCTGCGCCCCCAGACCCCCGCTTCGGCCTGAACGGCCTCGTCCTCAAACGCCGGACAGGCTGATTTCAGCCCCTCCGGCGTTTGAGGAGCGGGGTCCGGGGCGGAGCCCCGGATGGACGGGAAAGGGTAGGGGCGGCGGGGGCGAGACCTATTGACCTGCACGTTCACCCACTCGGCACGCCATTGTCAGTGCCCTGCGATAGCTTCAAACGTGCTGGGCGCAAAGACGCGTGCGGACAGGGACGGCCACAGGGGCGGGTGGACGATGAGCGACACGGCGACGACGGATCTCGACGTCAGGCTGGAGAAACACCGGACGGAGCTGACGGGGTACTGCTACCGCATGCTCGGCTCGTCCTTCGAGGCCGAGGACGCGGTGCAGGACACGATGGTCCGGGCCTGGCGGAGCTACGAGAAGTTCGAGGGCCGCTCCAGCCTCCGCTCCTGGCTGTACCGCATCGCGACGAACGTCTGCCTGGACATGCTGACGGCCGGCAACAAGCGGGCGCGGCCGATGGACCTCACGGATTCCACCCCCCTCGCCCAGGCCGCCCTCTCCCCCCGCCCGGACAACACCTGGCTGGAGCCGATGCCGGACTCGCGCGTGCTGCCCACGACCGACGACCCGGCGGAGGCGGCCGTGGCCAAGGAGTCCGTACGGCTCGCCTTCATGGCCGCACTGCAGCAGCTCCCGGCCAAGCAGCGCGCGGTGCTGATCCTGCGCGAGGTGCTGGCATGGAAGGCGAGCGAGGTAGCCGAACTGCTCGACACCTCGGTCGCGTCGGTCAACAGTGCGCTGCAGCGGGCCCGGGCGACGCTCGCCGAGCGGGAACAGCGCGGCGCCGACGCGGCCGTATCTGACCCGTTGGACGAAGAGCAGCAGAAGCTGCTCGACCGATATGTGGCGGCGTTCGAGGGCTATGACATGACGGCTCTGACGGCGCTGCTGCACGAGGACGCCGCCATGACGATGCCGCCGTTCGACCTGTGGCTGACCGGCCCGTCGGACATCACCGGCTTCATGACGACGCTCGGCGCCCCCTGCGCGGGCTCACGTCTGGTGCCCGTCCAGGTCAATGGTCTGCCCGGGTTCGCCCAGTACAAGCCGGACCCGGAAAAGGGCGGCTTCACTCCGTGGGCGGTGCAGGTCCTGGAGATCTCAGACGGCCGGATCACCGGGTTCCACTGCTTCCTCGACACACAGCGCTGGTTCCCGCTGTTCGGGCTGCCCCTCCATCTCGAAGCGGAGACCGACCAGGTCGAGGAGGGCGTGTAGGCCCGGGTCGGCATCCCGCAGCCGGATCCGGCCTCCGGCCCGCCGGGCGGCGAGCTCGAGCCGCGCCAGCAGGTCGACGGTGCCGAGCCCCGGCGGCCCGAGCCCTCCTGCATCGCACACCACGACCCCGGCACCCCCGGCCTCCAGCAGCGCCCGCACGTCGTCGCACAGGCCGGTCACCTCGTCCCTGGTGACGGGGCCGTTCAGCACGAGTACAGCGGGTGTCATGGCGTCCACGAGCGGTAGACCGGCGGGGCGGGCGTAACTCATCGCGGCCGGCGTCCTCCCCTGCGGTCCGCCGACCGGGATCCACATTGACCCGCCGTCCCCCTTCCCCGAAGGGTTGCCTGCATGCCCCACGTATCGACACCGCCCTGGATACCGCACGCCCTCCCCATCTCTGAGGAGGCTCCGTGCAGGGAGTGCTGACGGGCTTCGCGGTGATCGCCGTCGTCATCGGTGTCGGCTATGCGATCGGGCGGGGCCGGATTGCAGCCCTTGCAGGCGCATCCGGACCGAGCCGGCGCCGGGACCCTGGAATCATCGCGGTACTCGGTGCGTTCGTCCTCAACGGCGCGCTGCTTGGCTCGTGGGCGCCTCGGGTGCCCGCGCTGGCCGCGCAGATCGGTGCGGACGAGGGTGCGCTGGGGCTGTCCCTGCTCGGTGCCAGCGTAGGTATGATCGCCGCTTCGATTCTCGCCGGTCGGCTGTGCGCGGCGTTCGGCGCGCGCGTCGTGATGACGGTGTCCGGCGTTGCCGGGTCCGCAATGCTTCCGGCTCTGGGACTGGCGAGGTCGCCCGCGACGCTCGGCCTGCTGCTGATCGCACTCGGCGCAATGGTCGGCGTGATGGACGTGGCGATGAACGTGTCCGGCGTGACAGCGACCCGGCGGACCGGCCGGGCGATCATGCCGCTGTTCCACGCGGCCTTCAGTTTCGGCACTCTGGCCGGTTCGGTCGGCGCTGCGGTCGCGGCCGGACAAGGGTTGGCACCGAGCCGTCATTTTGTCATCGTCGCGGTGATCTGCGGCGGTGTCACCGTCGGCATCGCCCGCTGGATTCCCGTCGAGGAACTACTGAGGGCGCCCGCAGAGAGCGGGCGCGCCGGGCGGGCACCGTTCAGGCGACCGGCGCTGTGGCTGCTCGGCGGCGTGGCACTGTGTGCCTCGATAGCCGAAGGAGCGGCCGCGGACTGGTCAGCGCTGTTCGGTGTGCAGGAGCGTGGTCTCAGCGAGGCCACCGGCGCCCTGATCTACTCGTGCTTCTCGATCACCATGGCGTGCACCCGCTTGTGCGGTGAGGCGATCCAGCGTCGTTGGGGCGCACCACGGATGCTCATCGGGGGCGCGGCGATCGGTGGGCTGGGGCTGGCCACCGCGGTCATGGCGCCGTCGCCGGCGCTCACCTTCGCCGGCTTCGCCGTCGCTGGTGTCGGTTTGGCGTACGCGTCTCCCGTCGTCATGGAGTTGAGTGGCGCGGCCGGGCGACGGGCCGATGGGGGCGGTGGTGAGCGCGAGGTTGCGTTTGCGACAACCATTGCCTACAGCGGGTTCTTGCTCGGCCCTCCGATGGTGGGCGGGGTCGCCGAGCTGACCAGCCTGCCGGTCGCGCTCGGCGCTGTCGCGGTGCTCGTGTGGTTGATCGGCCCGCTGACTCTGGCCGCGGGTGCTTTCCGGCGCAGGGAGTTGTCGTCGGCCGAGGAGTCAGCGGCGAACCCCGCCCGGGGCACAGCGATCCGGCGCAAAAGGGGCTGATCCCGCCGCCACGGTCGTGGGTGCGGGGGTTCGTCAGGGCTGCGGGGTGCCCGGATCTCGGACAACCCGACCTTTGAAGGAGCCGTCCTGAACGGGCATGTCCTGGAACACCGGCCAGTCCGGATGCCGCTTGCGTCCCGGATGCCGGGCCCGACGCTCGACCTTGGGCAGCAGTGGCTCGATCACCACCCACAGCTCGCCATCGACTTCCCATGGCTTCGGCGGCCACTTGGATGCACCGAGGTAACGATCACTCCGCTGATCTGGGGTTTTTGCGCTGGTTGGCATTGAAGCGCGCTTTCTTCTGACGATTCCCACACGTGTTCATGTCACACCATTTGCGGGTGCGACTTTGGCTGGTGTCGAAGAAGGCGGCTTGGCAGGTTGGTGATGCGCACAAGGCCAATTTTCCGTCTCGTTCGCCCGCGATGATGCTGATCGCGTCGGCGGCGATCACGCTGAGGGCATCTTCCACGCAGGAAGCCGAGTTGAGCCGCCATCGCCGCTTACCCTCGGGCGTCAGGATCGCCGCGGCCCGCCCCTGAGCGCTGCAGTCATTGATGACTTGGACAGCAGACGCGGGGAGAGCGTCCTGGATCGCGGCCGCTGTCGCGGCGGCATGAATCGACTCCCTCAGTTCCCGAGCGAGGTCGAGCTGGGCAGTGGTGCAGGAGTCCACGGCGAGGCCGTTCACTGCCAGCCAGTCGATGAGTCGGTGCGGCGTGGGAATGCGCTCCACAGCGTTGCCATGACGCTCCGACAGAGTCCCCGTGAAGCTGGTCGCCAGCACGGTACCGAGGCGGAAGTCAGGGAACCCAGCACGCATGGAACCACCTTAGCTGGTTGCACGTCGACAGGAAGGCACGGTAGAACCGTCTTAGCCGGTTCGCGATGGTTCGCAGCCGGTTCCACGACGGTCAGGAGGTCTCATGCCCCGTCCAACCAGCGAGGTGCAAGCATTCGAAGCCCACGCAACCGACGCCGACCTCGACGATCTGCGCGCGCGACTGGCCGCGGCGCGACTACCGGAGGCTGAGACGGTCTATCGCGCCGCGCCCGACCCTCGCCGATGGGAACAGGGCGTTCCTCTCGCCGACCTCGTCGATGTCGTGAACTACTGGCGCACCGGGTACAACTGGCGGTCGTTCGAAGAGCGCCTCAACGGGATCGGCCAGTTCCGCACGACCATTGATGATCTGGGAATCCACTTCCTGCACCGTCGATCCGCGCGCGCAGACGCCACTCCTCTGATCTTGACGCACGGCTGGCCAGGCAGCATTGCCGAGTTCATCGATGTGGTGGACGAGCTGGCAGATCCGAAGGATGCAGACGCGCCGGCGTTCCACGTCGTGGTCCCGTCGCTACCGGGCTTTGGTTACAGCGACAAGCCGGCCACCACCGGGTGGGGCACCGAAAAGATCGCGGCCGCGTGGGTGGAACTGATGGGAAGGCTCGGCTACAGCAAGTTCGCAGCCCACGGCGGCGACTGGGGAGGGAATATCACCACGGTTCTCGGCGGCAGGTTCCCGGCGCACGTTCTCGGCATCCACACCTTGTTCGCGGAGGCGCCGCCCGGGTTGACAACGGACGGGCTGACGGCGGCCGAGCGCAAGTGGACCGAGGAAACCCGCGATTTCTGGCGCCACCGCGCGGCGTACGCGAAGCAGCAGGCGACCCGACCGCAGACCATCGGCTACTCGCTCGTCGACTCACCCGTCGGGCTTCTTGCCTGGATCCTTGACAAGTTCGCCGAGTGGTCGGACACCGAAGACAGCCCGTTCGAGATGATTTCCATAGACAGGGTTCTTGACGACGTCACCCTGTATTGGCTGACGCGGACCGGCGCATCGTCGGCCCGCATCTACTACGAAAGCCACAACTCGCTGGACCCCGAACTTCGGGTCGACGTCCCGTCAGCAATCAGTATGTATCCCCGCGACATCGAGAAGTGTCCGCGCCCCTGGGCACGGGAGCGGTACCGACAGATCGTCCGATGGAGGTCGCCCGAAATCGGGGGACATTTCCCGTCGCTGGAGGTTCCCGAGTATTTCGTCAAAGATCTGCAAGAGGGCCTCGCGGCAGTGCTGGCCGCTGATCGGTGAACGCGGCTCGGCGATGAGTGCAGGCAAAGGCGGCTCAGTGGGCTTCTGAGCCTCCCTGAGAGCTTCCGTGGGCACACCGAGTGCTACAAGCGAGGGACGTCAGCCATTCACGGGGCGTGCGCTTGCCTGTCTCCCATCGGCTGCTCGACCTGGTCGTGACGTCGGCGCTCCCGGCGGCGCAGAACCTGTACACGTACGCGTCCAGTCATGGCGTGGGTGAGCGGCTGGCGCGGGACTCGATCATGGTGTCGACGGTGCTGTCGGTGCCGGTGCTCGTGGTCGTCGCTGCTCTGCTCGGCTGAACCGGAACAGGGCCGAGAGGGCCGGGGCCTTCGACAGCCCCGGGTCGCAGCGACTCGGGCCACCCTCCCGGCCACCCGGCCCCGGCCCCCTCCCTCGCGTCAGGCAATCCGCTCCAGCACCACCGGCGACGCAGTGAAGGCCGTCCCCGCCGCCGCGATGTCGTACGAACCCTCCACCGACTCGAGGGCGTACTCGAAGCGCTCGGGCGTGTCCGTGTAGAGGGTCAGCAGGGGCTGGCCCTCCGTCACCGTGTCGCCGGGCTTGGCATGCATCTCCACGCCCGCGCCCGCCTGCACGGGGTCCTCCTTGCGGGCGCGGCCGGCGCCCAGGCGCCAGGCGGCGACGCCGATGTCGTAGGCGTCGAGGCGGGTCAGGACACCCGAGGACGGGGCCTTGATCACGTGCTGCTCGCGCGCCACCGGCAGCTCCGCGTCCGGGTCGCCGCCCTGGGCCGCGATCATGCGGCGCCAGACATCCATGGCGGAGCCGTCGGCCAACGCCTTGGCCGGGTCGGCGTCCTTCACGCCGGCCGCGTCGAGCATCTCGCGGGCCAGGGCCAGCGTCAGCTCCACCACGTCCGCGGGGCCGCCGCCCGCCAGGACCTCCACCGACTCGCGGACCTCCAGGGCGTTGCCCGCCGTCAGGCCCAGGGGCGTGGACATGTCGGTGAGCAGCGCGACCGTCTTCACGCCGTGGTCCGTGCCCAGGCCCACCATCGTGGAGGCCAGCTCCCGGGCGTCCTCGATCGTCTTCATGAAGGCGCCGGTGCCGACCTTCACGTCCAGGACCAGGGAACCCGTGCCCTCGGCGATCTTCTTCGACATGATCGAGGAGGCGATCAGCGGGATCGCCTCGACCGTGCCGGTCACGTCACGCAGGGCGTACAGCTTCTTGTCCGCCGGGGCCAGGCCGTCGCCCGCCGCGCAGATCACCGCGCCCGTCCCGTCGAGTACGGACAGCATCTCCTCGTTCGAGAGCAGCGCCCGCCAGCCCGGGATCGACTCCAGTTTGTCCAGCGTGCCGCCGGTGTGGCCGAGGCCGCGGCCCGACAGCTGGGGTACGGCTGCGCCGCAGGCCGCCACGAGCGGGGCCAGGGGCAGCGTGATCTTGTCGCCGACGCCGCCCGTCGAGTGCTTGTCCGCCGTGGGGCGGGACAGGGACGAGAAGTCCATGCGCTCGCCCGAGGCGATCATCGCGGCCGTCCAGCGGGCGATCTCCCGGCGGTTCATGCCGTTGAGCAGGATGGCCATCGCGAGCGCGGACATCTGCTCGTCGGCGACCTCCCCGCGGGTGTACGCGTCGATGACCCAGTCGATCTGCGCGTCGCTGAGCTCACCGCGGTCCCGCTTGGTGCGGATGACGGAGATGACGTCCATGGCCATGGCTTGGCCTTCCTTCCGAAAAGCATTCAGAAACGGCGCGGCCCCCCGAGTGGCCCGAAGCGAGCAACTCAAAGGGGCCGCACGGGAGTTACTTGGCGAGATGCCCCGGCCCGAAGGCCTGCGGCAGCATCTGGGACAGCGGCACGATGCCCGCCGGGGTCTCCAGGATCAGGTCGGGGCCGCCGAACTCGTACAGCAGTTGGCGACAGCGGCCGCACGGGACGAGGATCTCGCCCCTGCCGTCCACGCAGGTGAAGTGCGTGAGACGACCGCCGCCCGTGTTCTGCAGCTCCGACACCAGTCCGCACTCGGCGCACAGGCCGAGGCCGTAGGAGGCGTTCTCGACGTTGCAGCCGGAGACCGTACGCCCGTCGTCGACCAGGGCCGCCACGCCGACCGGGTAGCCCGAGTACGGGGCGTACGCCCGCGACATGGCGTCCCGCGCCACCGCACGCAGCTTCTCCCAGTCGACGTCGGTCACGTGCCCTGTCCCTTCCGGTACGGCATGCCGTCCGCCTTCGGCATCCTGAGGCGCTGGGCCGACAGGGCGAGAACGACGAGCGTGATGACGTACGGCGTGGCCGAGACGACCTGGTTCGGGACCTCGTTGGTGCCCAGATACCAGGCGAGCACCAGGCCGCCGACGACGAGGGTGATCGCCGCCTGGATCCACTTCTTGCGGACCGCCGCCCAGATCGCGCCGATGATCAGCAGCATCGCGCCGAGCAGCAGCAGGGCGTGCACGTTCTCGGAACCGCCGCGCAGGTTGAGGCTGTCGGTGTAGCCGAACAGGCCCGCGCCGATGGCGAGTCCGCCCGGCATCCAGTTGCCGAAGATCATCGCGGCGAGACCGATGTAGCCGCGGCCGCTGGTCTGGCCCTCCAGGTAGAAGGGGTTGGCGACGATGGAGAGGAAGGCACCGCCGAGCCCGGCCAGACCGCCGGAGATGATCACGGCGAGGTACTTGTACTTGTAGACGTTCACGCCGAGCGACTCGGCCGCGACCGGGTTCTCGCCGCAGGACCGCAGCCGCAGGCCGAACGCGGTGCGCCACAGGATCCACCAGGTGCCGGGGATCAGCGCGACGGCGACCAGGGTCAGCCAGGACACGTTGGTGATCAGACCGCCGAGCAGGCCGGCGACGTCGGAGATGAAGAACCAGCCCTTGGCGTTGAGGTCGGTCAGCGCGTCCGACAGTCCCGGCACCGTGAAGTTGCCGAGGGAGTCCACCGGCGGGGACTGCTTTGCCGAGCCGCCCGTGTGGCCCTCGAAGGCGAGCGGGGCGAGGTAGCGGGTGGCGCCCAGGGCGAGGATGTTGATGGCCACACCGGAGACGATGTGGTTGACGTTGAAGGAGACGGTGACGATCGCGTGCAGCAGACCGCCGATCGCGCCGCCGAGGATGCCGACCAGGACGCCCGTCCACGGGCCCCACTGGAAGCCGGCCCAGGCACCGAACCAGGTGCCGAGGATCATCATGCCCTCGAGGCCGATGTTGACGACGCCCGCGCGTTCGGCCCACAGACCACCGAGGCCGGCGAGGCCGATGGGGACGGCGAGTTGGAGCGCGGTGGACATCTGGCTGACGTTGGTGATGCCGTCGGCGCCGGTGATGATGCGGACGATCGAGGTCAGCGCCAGGGCGCCGGCGATGACCAGCAGCAGGACGGGCCACGACATCCGGCGCCCTGTCGGCGCCGCGGGCTGCAGCGTGGGCTGGTTGAGGTCGGTCACGGTGGTCATCGGCCCGCCACCTCCTTCTTGACGTTGTTGTCGGCGGCGCCGAGGACGTTTCCGGCGGCCAGCTCCGCGCCGACCTGGCGCTGCTGGCGGCGCAGGCCCCACTCGCGTACGGCCTCGTAGGAGACGACGACCGAGAGCACGATCAGGCCCTGCATGATGACCGCGATCTCCTTGTCGTAGTCGTGGAAGTCCAGCTCGGGCGAGGCCTTGTCGAGCCAGGCCCACAGCAGGGCCGCGAAGGCGATACCGGTGGGGTTGTTACGGCCGAGCAGGGCGATGCCGATGCCGAGGAAGCCGATGCCGGTGGGGAAGTTGAGGTTGTAGGTGTGCGAGTCGCCGAGCAGGATCGGCAGGCCCGCGAGACCCGCGAGACCGCCGGAGATCAGCATCGCGGTCAGCACCATGCGCTTGGGGTCGACACCGCTGGCCGCCGCCGCGGACTCCGAGGCGCCGGAGGCACGCAGGTCGAAGCCGAACCGGGTGCGGTTGAGGACGACCCAGTAGCCGATGCCGAGCAGCGCGGCGAGGACCACCAGGCCGTAGATCTCGCCGGCCGCGCCCATGTCGATGCCGGGCACCCAGCCCGACTCGTGCATCTCGCCGGTGGTGTTGTTGTTGCCGACCTTGACGCCGAAGACGTTCGGAAGCCACAGGTAGGCGATCACGGAGACCGCGATCGCGTTGAGCATGATCGTCGCGACGACCTCGCTGACTCCGCGGGTGACCTTGAGGACACCGGCGATGCCGGACCAGAAGGCGCCGGTGAGGATCGCGGTGAGGAGCAGCAGCGGGATCTGCAGGACGGCCGGCAGGTTCGCGTGGGCGCCGACGATCGCGGCCATCATGGCGGCGAGCTGGTACTGGCCGTCGACGCCGATGTTGAACAGGTTCATCCGGAAGCCGATGGCCACCGCGAGGGCCGCGATGTAGTACATCGACGCCTGGTTGATGATGCGGACCTGGACGTCGGAGAACGAGGCCTGCTCGAACATGATCGAGAAGGGCTCTACCGGGTTCTTGCCGGAGGCGATCAGCACGATCGCGCTCAGCACGAAGGCCACGGCGAGCGCGATGACCGGTCCGGCCACCGCGAGGAGCACGCGCTCCTTGTCGAACTTCTTCATCAGCGGGCCTCGTCTTCCGGAGACTCGGGAGACTTACGGAGGTCGGGAGTCTCGGGGGTGTCTGCCGGGTCCTCGGGGGTCTCTGCCGGGGTCTCGGGGGTCTCTGCCGGGGTCTCGGGGGTCTCTTCGTGTTCGAGGTGACCGGTGACGGCACCGGTCATGGCCGAGCCGAGCTCCTCCGGGGTGATGGTGGCCGGGTCGGCGTCGGCGACCAGCTTGCCGTTGTAGATCACGCGGAGGGTGTCGGACAGGCCGATCAGCTCGTCGAGGTCGGCGGAGATCAGCAGTACGGCCAGGCCCTCGCGGCGGGCCTCGCGGATGTGGTCCCAGATCGCGGCCTGCGCGCCGACGTCCACACCGCGGGTGGGATGGGCGGCGATCAGGAAGCGCGGCTTGTGGCTCATCTCGCGGCCGACGATCAGCTTCTGCTGGTTGCCGCCGGACAGGGAGGCGGCGGTCACGTCGATGCCGGGGGTGCGGACGTCGTAGTCCGCGACGATCCGGCGGGTGTCCTGCTGGGCGGCCTTCGGGTCCAGCCAGACGCCCTTGGCGTTGGGCTTCTCGGTGACATGGCCGAGGATGCGGTTCTCCCAGAGGGGGGCCTCCAGGAGCAGGCCGTGGCGGTGGCGGTCCTCGGGGATGTAGCCGATGCCGTGCTCGCGGCGCTTGCGGGTGGGCCAGGCGGTCATCTCCTCGTCGATCAGCGTGATCGTGCCGGAGTCGGCGCCCTTGAGGCCGATGAGCGCGTCGACCAGTTCGGTCTGGCCGTTGCCCTCGACGCCGGCGATGCCCAGGATCTCGCCCGCGTGGATGGTGAAGCTGATGTCGTCGAGGAGGGCCTTGCCGCCGAACGCCTCCAGGCGCAGCTTGTCGACGGTGATGACCGGGCGGTCGGTGACCGTGGACTCGGCGGTCTCCGGGGTGGGCAGCTCGCTGCCGACCATCATCTCGGCGAGCTGGCGCGGGCTGGTCTCGGAGGGGATCGCGGTGCCGACGGTCGTGCCGCGGCGGATGACGGTGATCTCGTCGGCGACGGAGAGGACCTCGCCCAGCTTGTGGGAGATGAAGATGACCGCCAGGCCCTCGGACTTGAGCTCGCGGAGGTTGTCGAAGAGCGCGTCCACCTCCTGCGGCACGAGTACGGCAGTCGGCTCGTCCAGGATCAGCGTGCGGGCGCCGCGGTAGAGGACCTTGAGGATCTCCACGCGCTGGCGGGCGGCGACACCGAGTTCCTCGACCAGGACGTCGGGGCGCACGCCCAGGCCGTAGCGCTCGGAGAGCTCCTTGATCTTGCGGCGGGCCTTGCCGCCGATGCCGTACAGCTTCTCGCTGCCCAGCACCACGTTCTCGAGCACCGTGAGATTGTCGGCCAGCATGAAGTGCTGGTGGACCATGCCGATGCCGCGGGCGATGGCGTCGGCCGGCGACGAGAAGGCGACCTGCCGGCCCTCGATCGCGATGGTGCCCTCGTCCGGCTTCTGCATGCCGTAGAGGATCTTCATCAGCGTCGACTTGCCGGCGCCGTTCTCACCGACGAGTCCGTGGACGGTGCCCTTGCGGACGGTGAGATGGATGTCGTGGTTGGCCACGACGCCCGGGAAACGCTTGGTGATCCCGGCGAGTTCGACGGCGGTCACTTGACCGTTGACCGCCGCGTCGGCCGGAGGGCTGCTGGACGCGTTGATGGCGCACTCTCCTGGGGACGGGGGTCGTCTACGCGCGTAGCGCCCCTACGGCATCGAAAGGGGCCCGACGTCCGTGACAACGGGGTACGGGGAGACAGCCTCCCCGTACCCCGTTGAGCGGACGTAACCCCGCGGTTACACGCTGCTCAGGGTGTTGCTGTTCAGCTGCTCTTGACCTTGATCTCGCCGCTGATGATCTTCTCCTTGGCCGTCTTGATGGCGTCCTGCAGCTCGGTGTTGTCCGCGAACTTCGGGTTGGAGTTCGACAGGCCGACCTCGCCGGTCTTCAGATCGCCCCTGACGATACCGGTCCCGGGCTTGCCGTCCTCGACCGACTTCGCCAGGTTGTACACCGCCTTGGCTACGTCCTTCATCGCCGAGGTCAGGATGGAGTCCTTGTACTTCGCGAGGGCTTCCTGCTTGTACTGGTCGGAGTCGACGCCGATCGCCCAGATCTTGTTGGCTGCGGCGGCCTCGATCACGCCCTGGCCGGACAGACCGGCGGCCGCGTAGACGACGTCGGCCTTCTTCTCTATCTGGCCCTCGGCGGCCGTCTTGCCCTTGTCGGGGCTGGAGAAGCCGCCCTCGTCCGCGGTCTGCGTCAGGTACTGCGAGATGACCTTGACCTTGGAGTCGGTGTCCTTGACGCCCTGCGCGAAGCCCGCCTGGAACTTGTGGATCAGCGGGATGTCCACACCGCCCACGAAGCCCACGACGTTCGTCTTGGTGCTCTTGGCCGCGGCGACACCGGCGAGGTACGAGGCCTCCTCCTCGGAGAAGACCAGGTCCGCCACGTTGTTCGCCTCGACCGTGGAGTCGTCCACGATGCCGAAGGTGGTGTCCGGGAACTTGGCCGCGGCCTCCTTGACGGCCGGCGCGTACGCGTAGCCGATGCCTATGACCGGGTCGTACCCCTGCTTGGCCAGCGACTCGAGACGCTGCTGCTTGTCGGCGTCGGTCTCGCCCTCGGTGGGCTCGAGGTCCGCGGTCTGATAGGAGAACTCCTTCTTCGCCTCCTCCAGGCCCGCGTACGCCGCGTCGTTGAAGGACTGGTCGCCCTTGCCGCCGACGTCGTACGCGATGGCCAGACCCTTGTCGCCCTTCGACTCCGAGGACGAGCTCGAGCTCGAGGTCGAGGTGCCGCCACAGGCGGAGAGGGCGAGGGCCAGAGAGGCGGTCGCTGCGCCTGCGACCGTGATCCGGGAAATCCGGCGCATGTGTGGTGCTCCTGTCGTATAGCGGGTCCGGGGAAGTGCGGGTGCGTTCCCGCGTCGTTCGGTGCGTGCTCTCGGCGTCCGCTTCCCCGGGGTCGCCCAGCGTCGGACGGTTCGGCTTCGGCGCTGGCTTCGCCGCAGATTAACGCGCGTAGACCTGCCTGAAAACCCCTTCTGTCCACCTTGTTATCCGGCCGTGCCCAACGCACCCGGCCCCTGACTCACAGGATTGCCGCCCGCAAACGGAGGGTGGCGGTGGGTGACCTGTACGCGACACGCCGAAGCGGGCGGGGACTCAGGAGTCCACGCCCGCTTCACACCGATCCGACCGCGTTCGCCCGTTCGGGCGGAACTACGCGGAACTACTCGGTCTTGACCTTGATGGTGCCGTTGTTGATCTCTTCCTTGGCCTTGGCCACCGCGTCGGAGAGGCCCGCGATCTTCGCGAACTCCGGGTTGCTCTCGGACAGGCCGACGCCGTTCACCTTCAGGTCGAAGGTCTGGGTGCCGGTCAGCGGCTTGCCGTCCTTGACGGACTTGGCCAGGGCGTACACCGCGCCGCCGACGTCCTTGAGGGCGGAGGTGAGGATGGAGCCCTTGTACGACGCCAGGGCCGCCTGCTTGTACTGGTCGGAGTCGACACCGATCGCCCAGACCTTCGCCTTGGCGGCGGCCTCGATCACGCCCTGCCCGGACAGACCGGCAGCCGCGTAGAGAACGTCGGCCTTCTTCTCGATCTGGCCCTCGGCGGCGGCCTTGCCCTTGTCGGGGCTGGAGAAGCCGCCCTCCTCCGCGGTCTGCGTCAGGTACTGCGAGATGACCTTGACCTTGGAGTTGGTGTCCGTGACGCCCTGCTTGTAGCCGGCCTCGAACTTGTGGATCAGCGGGATGTCCACGCCGCCCACGAAACCGACGGTGTTGGTCTTGGTGGCCTTGGCCGCGGCGACACCGGCGAGGTAGGAGGCCTGCTCCTCGGCGAAGACGAGGGACGCGACGTTCTTGGCCTCGACCACGGAGTCGACGATGCCGAAGGTGGTCTTCGGGTACTTCGCGGCCGCGGCCTCCATGGCGGGGCCGTAGACGAATCCGATGCCGATGACCGGGTTGTACCCCTGCTTGGCCAGCGACTCCAGACGCTGCTGCTTGTCGGCGTCGGTCTCGCCCTCGGTGGGCTCGACGTCGGCGGTCTTGTAGCCGAACTCCTTCTGCGCCTTCTCCAGACCGGAGAACGCGGCGTCGTTGAAGGACTGGTCGCCCTTGCCGCCGATGTCGTACGCGATGGCGAGACCGAGGTCGCTCGTGGTCTCGCTGTCGCTGCCGCCCTCGTCAGTGCTGGTGCCGCCACAGGCGGATGCGGCGAGCGCGAGCGACGCGACCCCCACCGCGACACGGGTCAGTTTGGATATCCGACGCATCTCGAAGTTCCCCATTCTCCAAAGCCCCGCAGTGGGTGCTGAGTTCGGCGCAGAGTAACGCGCGTAGACACTCCTGGGAACGGGGTTTCGTGTGGCCGTTATCCATTCGTGCCGATGGCCGGTTACGTCCCTGTGAACCACCGGATCGAATGGGGTGCCTTGGGACACCGCACCCTCAAGTCCCGTGACTCTCTGTGTCTCCGGGGTGCCTTCAGCGTGATGACGCACCTGTTTGAGCGCCACGCGCCCAGATTCCCTCCGCCCCGCCCGGGCCGCAACCTGAACGGGGCTTCCGGGGAGAGGGGCTAGATGGCGCCGTCCATCAGTGCGGCGGCGGTGAACAGTTCCACGCCCACCGTGATCGCCGACTCGTCGGCGTCGAAGTCGCCCTGGTGGAGGTCGCGCACCGTGCGCTCGCCGGGGGTGCGGACGCCGAGGCGGGCCATGGCGCCGGGGACGTGCTGGAGGTACCAGGAGAAGTCCTCGCCGCCCAGGCTCTGCTCGGTGCTCTCGACCGAGTCGACGCCCCGGCGGGCGATCATGGCGTCCCGGACCAGCTCGGTGACGTCGGGGTCGTTGACGACCGGCGGGACTCCGCGCACGTAGTTGATCTCCGACTTGGCGCGGTGCAGGTTGGCGACCTCGTCGATCGCGGCGACCACGATGTCGGGCGCCTGCCGCCACGCGTCGATGTCCAGGCACCGCACGGTCCCGGAGAGCTCGGCGTGCTGCGGGATCACGTTCGGGGCGTGGCCCGACTCGATCCGGCCCCAGGTCACGGCGAGCCCGGCACGGGTGTCGACGCGGCGGGCGACGAGTGCGGGCACGTCGGTGACGACGCGGGCGGCGGCCGTCACGAGGTCGGTCGTCAGATGGGGCCGTGCGGTGTGGCCACCGGGCCCGTCGAGGGAGATCTCCAGCCGGTCGCAGGCGGAGGTGATGGCGCCCTGCCGCAGCCCGATCCGTCCGGCGTCGACGCGCGGGTCGCAGTGCACGGCGATCATCCGCCCGACACCTTCGAGCACCCCGCAGTCGATGGCGTCGGCGGCGCCGCCGGGCAGCACCTCCTCGGCGGGCTGGAAGATCAGCCGCACGGGCCGGGGCAGCCGCCCCTGCCGGTGCAGGTCGGCGAGGACGAGCCCGGCGCCCAGCACCACGGTGGTGTGCACGTCGTGACCGCAGGCGTGCGCGCGGTCGGGCACGGTGGAGCGGTACGGGCACTCGGCCTTCGTGTCCGGGATGGGCAGCCCGTCGATGTCGGCGCGCAGGGCGAGCATGGGCCGCCCCTCGTCCCACTCGCCGATGTCACAGACAAGCCCGGTGCCGACGGCGAGCACACGCGGCTTCAGGCCGGCCCTCTCGAGCCGCTCCTTGATCGCCGCGGTGGTGCGGAACTCCTGGTTGCCGAGCTCGGGGTGCATGTGCAGGTCGCGGCGGAAGGCGACGAGTTCGGCACGGAGCGCCTCGGGCAGCACACCGGGAAGCAGGGCTTCCCCGGCAGGATCGGCCTCGGACTCTAGGGACGTCAATTGCTTCACCCTCTGAAGGGTAGGACGCCCGGACGGTCAACTGACCCTCGATCAACAAAAGATCAACCCGTGAGAGGGAAGAAAATCTGATCGCCGGACGCATATGTACCGTTCGGGGTGGGTACACTCGGCCGAATTTTCGGCCGGGTGGGCTTCCGTAGAGCACCACCCCTCTCTCCACGGATACCACGCCGGGCGAAGAAGAGGCCGATCTGTTCATCTTTCGGGACCGTGTCGGCAGGGAAGCGGGCCGAAATCCCGGAATCATCACCATCGGACGACGGTTGCGCGACGCTGCGTACACGCAACGCACCGCGCGGGCACCCTGCACCCATGACGACCACCCTGGCGACGGCTCCCGGGCAGGCCTGCGGCTGCGGCGAGGACCAGATCCCCTGGCTGCTGGCGAAACTCGGCCTGCTCGGCACGGTGGGCCTGGCCCTGGCCCTGCTCGCCCTGATGATCCTGCTGGGCTGGCTGCTGTCGACGACGGTGTGGCTGTTCCGCCGAAGGAGGGAACGGGCGCGGGACGCGGCCGCGGACTCCACGCCCGCCGAGCCCCCGCCGGGTCCGTTGGGCGGCTTCACCTGGAGGGCCGGGGACTCCTGACCCGGCGTGCCGAGGGCGGCCCGGAAACTCCTAGTGCAGCCCCGGTGAACTGCCCGGCACCGGTACGGGAGGACGGCTATCGTGCGGCAGCGTGAGTGCACAGGATCCGGGGTTCATAGAGGCCACCCGCACCTCGTACGACAAGATCGCCGACGCCTTCGCCGAGCGCTTCCCCGGCGACGGGCTCGCCGACAGACCGCTGGACCGCGCCCAGGTCACCGCCTTCGCCGAGCTGGTGCGCGGCAACGGGACGGCCCCCGTCGCCGACCTCGGCAGCGGCACCGGGTACGTCACCGCCCGGCTGCACGCCATGGGCCTGCCCGCGTTCGGGGTCGACCTCTCGCCGCGGATGGTGGAGCTGGCCCGCCGGGCCCACCCCGACCTGCGCTTCCACGTGGGCTCTCTCACATCCCTGGACCTGCCGGACGGGACGCTGGGCGGGATCATCGCCCTGTACTCGATCATCCACGTGCCCGACGAGCACCTGCCGACGGCGTTCGCCGAGTTCCACCGCGTCCTGGTGCCCGGCGGACACGTCCTGCTCGTCTTCCAGTCCGGGGACGAGGAGGAGCGGCTGCACCTGGCGGAGCGGTTCGGCCGGGAGATCTCGCTCGACTACTACTGGCGTACGCCCGGGACGGTGGCCGACCACCTCACCAAGGCGGGCCTGCGTCTCCAGGCCCGGATGCTGCGTGAGCCGTACGAGGAGGAGCAGCGCCCGCGGGCCTTCCTGCTGGCGAGGAAGCCGGCGTAAGGACCGTCACACCGCCGTGACCGCCGACAGCCGGGTCACGTCCCGGGCCGACCCCGTCACCCCCGACAGGAAGCCCTGTGCGCGCGGCGAGGCGTGCTGGGTGAGCCACTCGGGGTCGATGTCGCAGACCGCGACGCGTACGTCCGTGCCGACGAGGGCGAGCGGGAGGGTGTGGACGACGGTCGACGGGAAGCTGAGGATCGTACGGCCGACCGGGCCCCGGCGCGCGATGAGCTCGAGGGGCAGGTCGGGACGGACGATCTCCAGTCCCGTCTCCACGGCCAGCCGGTGGAGTTTCTCCGTGGCTTCCCGGCGGTGGGCGAAGTAACGGGTCGCCCCGTGGGTCTTGGCCAGGGAGCGGACGGCCTCCAGGTAGCGGTCGGCGTCGACGACTCCGGTCTCCACCAGCGAGGTGCCGACCATGTCGGCACCCTTGGTGATGCGGGGCGGGCCGAAACGGGAGCGGGTCCAGGCGAAGGTGTTGGCGGTCACCGTGACACCGGCCGGGGGCTCCTGCATCGGCATGGAGGAGAAGATCTCCACCCTGCGCTTCTCGCTCGGCGTCAGCCGGCGCCGGGCCACGGAGGACACCGGCGCGAAGACCAGGTCACGGGGGCCGGGCCGGCCGCCCTTGCGGTGCCAGCGCACCAGGCGCTCGCCCTGGGCCAGTTGGGCGACGAACTCCATGGTCGCCGTGCCGTCGTCGACGACGACCAGGTCGTGGGCGCCGGTGATCGTCAGCAGCAGCTGTACGTAGCGGGAGAAGGGGTCGCCCAGGACCACCCGGTCGGCCCGCCGGAGCATGCCGGTCAGGCCGCCGATGGTGTGGAACGGGGCCATGGGGCCGCCCCGCGCCTCCTCCCAGCGGACCGTGTGGCCCTCCTCGCGGGCCAGCTCGGACATGCGGCGCAGCTGTCCGCGGGTCATGGGGTCGATCGGGGACAGGACGACGAGGGTGAACCCCGCGCCGGGCGCGTGCTCGTGCGCCCACTCCAGCACGTTCAGCAGCTGTACCGGACTCTCCACGAAGGCGAGAGTGCGGGGGCCGGCGGACCCGGCGCGGCGGCTCATCTACGTACGACCGTCCCGTCGTAACCGATTCTGTGGGGGTGTGTGTGGGCTCAGACCGAGACGGGCTCGCCCGCCGCCGCCGCGATCTCCGCCTCGGCGACGACACCGCTGACGCGGCGCAGCTTCTTCATCGGGCCGAGCTCGGACTCGTAGACCTTCTTGACGCCGTCACCGAGAGAGGCCTCGATGGTGCGGATGTCGCGGACCAGGCGCGTGAGGCCCTGGGGCTCGACGGAGGCGGCCTGGTCGGAGCCCCACATCGCGCGGTCGAGGGTGATGTGGCGCTCGACGAAGGTGGCGCCGAGGGCGACCGCGGCGAGGGTGGTCTGCAGGCCCGTCTCGTGGCCGGAGTAGCCGATCGGGACGTTCGGGTACTCGCCCTGGAGGGTGTTGATGACCCGCAGGTTGAGCTCCTCGGCCTTCGCCGGGTAGGTCGACGTGGCGTGGCAGAGCAGGATGTTGTCGCTGCCCAGGACCTCGACCGCGTGGCGGATCTGCTTCGGGGTCGACATGCCGGTGGAGAGGATGACCGTACGGCCCGTCGCGCGGAGCTCGCGCAGCAGCTCGTCGTCGGTCAGGGAGGCGGAGGCCACCTTGTGGGCGGGGACGTCGAACTTCTCCAGGAAGGCGACGGCCTCGGTGTCCCACGGGGAGGCGAACCAGGCGATGTTCTTGCTCTTGCAGTACTCGTCGATCTGGCGGTACTCGTCCTCGCCGAACTCCACGCGGTGGCGGTAGTCGATGTACGTCATCCGGCCCCAGGGGGTGTCGCGCTCGATGTCCCACTGGTCGCGGGGGGTGCAGATCTCGGGGGTGCGCTTCTGGAACTTGACGGCGTCGCAGCCGGCCTCGGCGGCGGCGTCGATCAGCTTGAAGGCGTTCTCCAGCTCACCGTTGTGGTTGATGCCGATCTCGCCGGTGATGTAGACGGGGTGACCGGGGCCGGCGGTCTTCGAACCGAACTGACGCAGACGGGAGTTGGTGCTCATGGCAGGAACTGTCCTTACTTGTTGAGGGAGTCGAGAGAGGGGCCGAGGATCCAGCTGGCGATCTCTCGGATCGCGCCGTCGCCACCGGGGACGGTGGTGACCGCGCGTGCGGCGCCGCGCACGACGTCGTGGGCGCTGGCGACCGCCACGGGCCAGCCCACGAGGGCGAAGCACGGGAGGTCGTTGACGTCGTTGCCGACGTAGAGCACGCGCTCAGGCGCGATGCCCTGCTCCTCGCACCACTGCTTCAGCGCGAGGTCCTTGCGGTCGATGCCGTGCAGGACCGGGAGCTTGAGCTTCCGGGCCCGGGCGGCGACGACCGCGTTCTGCTCCGTGGAGAGGATCAGCATGCTCAGGCCGCTGTTGCGCAGGGCCGCGATGCCGAGGCCGTCTCCGCGGTGCACGGAGACGAACTCCTTTCCATCGGCGTCGATCAGCACCCTGTCGTCGGTCTGGGTGCCGTCGAAGTCCAGGACGACCGCGTCGATGTCGTCGGCGGTCGGGAGGGCGCCGGGGCGGTCCGCGTCGAAGAGCGGGGCCAGGGCCCGGGCGCGGGCCAGGTCGTGCGGGTCGTCGATCTCCAGCACCCGGGCCGGGTCGGTGCGGACCAGCTCCGTGTGGCCGAAGAAGCGGTGCCGGTGCTTGCGGAAGCCCTGGGCCTCCATCGCGTAGGCGGCGCCGGTCTCCAGCAGGTCCTGGGGGCGGTCCTGACGGCGGGGGCGGAAGGACTTGTCGTGGTTGACGCCGTAACCGCCGCTCTCCTCACCGGAGTTGACCTCGTCGTCGGCGTCCCGCCAGATGAACCCGTGGAACGGCGCCACGGTCACCGCGGTGTCCGCGCCGTTCTCGGCGACGGCGGCCGCGACGCCCTCGACGTCCTCGCGGGCGATGAAGGGGCTGGTGCACTGCACGAGCAGCACCACGTCGACGGCCGCACCGTGCAGGGCCTCGTGGGCGTCCATGGCGTGCAGGACCGCGGCCTCCGAGGTCGCCAGGTCGCCGGCGATGGCGGCGGGCCGCAGCACCACCTCCGCGCCGGCCTGGCGGGCCGCGGCCGCGATGGCCTGGTCGTCCGTGGAGACGACCACGTCCGTCACCAGCCGGGTCGCACGGCACTCGCGCACCGCCCGCGCCACCAGCGGGACACCGCCGACGGGGGCGAGGTTCTTCGCGGGCACGCCCTTGGAGCCGCCGCGCGCGGGGATCACCGCGAGCACCCGGCGCACCGAAGCGCCTTGGCCCGCTTCCGGGTTGGACATGGGTTCTGCTCCTTGACGTGGGGTCGGGCGGCTCACAGCTCACCCATCCGCCGGATGACGGGGGCGACCCGCTGCACCCCGTGCCGGTAGGCGCCGCGCGCCGCCCGGCGCACGATCTGCCGGACCGGGCCCGGCTCCCTGTCGGCGGCGGGGGCGCCGGGCAGCGGGCTGCCGTCCGGGCCGAGGTGGTGGCGGGCGAGGATGCCGGGCAGGTAGCCGGGCGCGGTCGCGGGTGTGTAGTACGGGGTGAGCGGGGGGAGCTCGGACGCGGCCAGCAGCTTGGCGATCCGCTCCCTCGCCGCGTCGAAGGCGTGGGCGTACGAGCCTCCCCCGGAGGGAGAACCCCCGGCCGCGACGCCCTGCCGGGCCACCCACTCCTCGTCGGGCGCCGGCCGGTGACCGGCGTCGAGCTGGTCCCAGGAGGCGAGGCACCCGGAGCCGACGAAGTGGTGGTTGCCGAGGACCTCGCGGATGCCGAGGTCGGTGAGCACGACGGTGGGGATACGGCGGTGCAGCGATTCCAGGGCGGCCGTCGAACTGACCGTCACCAGCAGGTCGGTGCGGTCCAGAACCTCGCCCATATGGCCGTACACGAGACGGAAGTTGGGCGGCAGGTCGGACCGCTGCGCCAGCTTCTGGTAGGGCAACTCCTCGATGTGCGTGGTGTGTTCGCCCGGCTTGGAGCGCAGCTTCAGCAGCACCTCGCGGTCGGGATACATCCGCGCGTGCCGAACGAGCCGCTCCAGCAGGTAGGTACGGTCCTTGCGGCTGTCCGGGACGGACGGCTGGGCCGCGAAGACCACCGTGTACGGGTCGTGCTCCCCCGTGTAGGGGTCTCCGCCGAGGAACGGGAGCGCCACCTCGGTCACCGACGAGGCGTCGGCGCCCACCCCCTCGTACACCGCGCGGAAACGGTCCGCGTCCTGGCGGGAGTTGGCGAGGACGAGGTCGGCTCCGTGCCGCAGCAGGAGGCCGTCGGCGAGCTTCTCGTAGACGACACCGACATAGCCGGTGACGACGACGGGACGCTTCTCCCTGCCCTCCCACACGCGCCCCAGCCCGTGCAGCATCGCCTGGACGCCGCCGCCGACGAGGGCGATGACGACGACGTCGTACTCCTCCTCGGCCATCGCCCGCAGGAACTCGACGGCCGTGACCTCGCGCAGCGAGTCGGCCCGCACCCCCACCTCCTCCAGCTGGCGGGGCGTGGGCGTGGCCCGGCCGCGCAGCAGGAATCCGCTCAGGGCGGGGCCTGCTTGCGCGTCGTCGCGCGATGCGGTTTCCATGGACGGGCCCGGCGTGATGCGGTCCGCGGTCAGCGCACCCCATTTCCAGCGGGTGTCCGAGTCCGCGAGGACGGCGATTCGCGGGGTGTTCCTTGTACTTGGTGGCACAACGAAGACGCTAGGAAGCAATTCCTAGGTACGGCCCAACCAGGAATCAACGAAAAGTTAACAACAGCCCACCGAGAGCCGAACTGGCCCGCGGAAAGGCGGAAAGTACACGGGATGCACCGTTCCGACACATGGAGTTCACCCCTCGTATGTTCACCGGACGGTTTTGCATCCGGACCGGCTCCTAGGGTTTTGCGGGTGCCAAAGCTTTCCGTGATCGTGCCGTTCTACAACGTGCAGCAATACGCCCCGGACACCCTCAGAAGCCTTCGAATGAACGCTCGGCGCGACTTCGAGTTCGTGCTGGTCGACGACAAATCGACGGACGAAACCCCGGCCATTCTCGAACGCGCCGCCAAGGAGCTTTCGGACGTCGCCCAGGTGCGTCATATCCGCCATGAGGTGAACGGCGGGCTCGCCACCGCGCGCAACACCGGCCTGGACGCCGCGCAGGGCGAGTACCTGACCTTCCTGGACGGCGACGACTGGCTGGCCCGCGGCTACCTCGCCGAACTGGTCTCCGCCATGGAGGACCTGGGCTGCGACTTCGTCCGCACCGACCATGTGCAGGCCACCGCCCGCGCCCGCACCGTGCACAGAGCCCCGGTCGGGCGCCGCCACGAGGTGCTGAACCCGCGCGAGGCGATCCTGCCCGCGGACCGGACGACCTCGGTGGACTACGCCTACGCCTGGGCCGGCGCCTACCACCGCCGCCTCCTCGACAAGGGCCTGCTGCACTTCACCGACGGACTGCGGACGGCCGAGGACCGGCCGTGGATCTGGAAGCTGCACCGCGAGGCGGAGTCGTTCGCCGTGGTGAGCCTGCTGGGCGTCTTCTACCGGCGCGGGATCGCCTCCTCACTGACCCAGATCGGCGACGCCCGCCAGCTCGACTTCATCCGCGCCTTCGACCAGGTGATCGAGGAGACGGCGGCGGATCCGGACGCCGACAAGCTGCTCCCCAAGGCGGTGCGCACATACTGCGCGATCATCGCCCACCACCTCTCGGACGAGTCCAAGTGGGAGCCCGCCGTGGCCAAGCAGCTGCGGGCGATGAGCGCGGCGGCGATACAGCGCATGCCGCAGGACGCGCTCGGTGACGTACTCGAGACCATGGACATGCGCCGCTCCGCCAGACTGCGGCGGCTGCGGCGCCGGGCCACCACAGCGAAGGCGGCCGCCTGATGCCCCGCACCAGCCCTCGGACCACCCAGATCTTCTGCGCCTCGACGCTGTACGGCGCGGCCACCCTGGCGGCCGCGATCGACTCCGACCTGTTCGCCGAGCCTGACCGCCGGGTGCTGCTGGTCTTCAACAACTCCACCAACCCGGAGACCACCCCGGCGCTCGACGAGATGCCGGGGTTCGAGCCGCTGCGCAGCCACTTCGACGAGGTGCTGTCCTGGAACGAGGCCATCCGCCCCTTCCACCCCGGCGCCTGGACCCCACGCCCGGACGACATCCCCCTTTTCGAGCGCCACCTGCGCCTGCTGTGGGGCCTCGGCGACGACCGGGTCGAGCTGGTCCTGGAGTCCATCCAGGTCACCCCGGCCCTCACGGTGGCCCAGCTGTTCACCGGCGCGCCTGTCGACGTCTACGCCGACGGGCTGATGAGTTACGGCCCCACGCGCAACAAGATCGACCCGCTGGTCGGCACGCGGGTGCGCCGGCTGTTGCACCTGGACCTGGTGCCGGGGCTGACGCCGATGCTGCTGACCGAGTTCGACGTGCCGGCGCATGTGGTGCCGACGGCCGCCTTCCTGAAGGTGATGGGCGAACTCGCCACAGCCGTTCCGGAGTTGCCGGTCCTGCCGGACAACGCGGCGCTGCTGCTCGGCCAGTACCTGTCCGCGCTGGACATCCTCTCCCCCGCCGAGGAGGAGGACCTGCACGTGCGGATGATGCGGGGCGCCGTCGAGCGCGGGCACCGCACGGTCGTCTTCAAGCCGCACCCCACCGCGCCGGCCCGCTACAGCCGCGCTCTGGAGACCGAGGCACAGAAGCTGGGCGTCGACCTCACGGTCCTCGACACCCCCGTGCTCGCCGAGCTGCTCTTCGAGCAGACGCGGCCGGGACTGGTGGTCGGGTGCTTCTCCACCGCCCTGTTCACGGCATCCGCGTTCTACGACCTTCCCGTCGCCCGCATCGGCACCGAGCCGCTGCTGGACCGGCTGACGCCGTACCAGAACAGCAACCGGGTCCCGGCGGTGCTGGCGGATGCGGTACTGGCGGATCTGGAGTCCCGCAAGGGCGAGGACGGGATACCCGCCGAGGACCTGAACGGCCTGGTCACCGCGGTCGGCTTCACCATGCAGCCGCAGATCCACCCGGACCTGCGCCCGGCGGCGGAACGCTATCTCTCGAAGCACTTCGGACCGCGCACCCAGCGCTACTTCAAGCGCAGGCGGCTCACCGCGCTCGGGCTGCCCGGCGGCATCCCGGAGCGGCTGGCGTTCCTGCCGCGCAACGCGACGGCACGCCGGGTGGTGCGGCGGGCACGGGCGCTGAAGAAGGCCGTGAAGCGCTGAGCCAATCAGGGGTGAACCTGGGGCCAAGAGTAAGGAAACAACGGCACACCATCGGGTTACTCCGTTGATTCCATGGTTAGGCGGTGGTCGTGACTCTAGGATCACGGTCACCGCCTAACCGAACCCCGTGAGGCACTCATGACGAAGCTCGGCCGGCTCTACTCGATGTTCGACAGCGTCCAGCTGCCCGACAACCTGCCCTACACCCAGTGCAGCACCTGGGAGCTGCAGTTCCTGTACCTCGTCGGGCGCCACACCTTGTCGGGCGAGGGCCACATCGTCGAACTGGGTTCCGGTGGCGGCGGATCGACGTACGCCCTGGCCATGGGCCTCAAGGAGAGCCCGGTGTTCGACGAGAAGACCGGGCGGCTGCACGCGTACGACTTCTTCCGCGTCGGCAAGGGCACCTTCGCCACGGAGAAGTTCTTCACCTCCGGCCACAAGCCCGAGGACGACAACTCCTTCCTGAACGACTTCCGCGGCCGCCTGGAGCCGTTCCTGCCTTTCCTCGAGATCCACGCGGGCGACCTCTGGCAGACCTCCGACCCCAACGACACCACCCCGGTCGAGTTCCTGCACATCGACATCGCCAAGACGGCCCGCGTCTTCCGCTGCGTCTGCGAGCGCTTCCTGACCCGCCTGCGCCCCGGCTCGGTCGTCCTCCACCAGGACTTCGCGGGGCCGCGTCTGCCGTGGCTGCACTGGAGCACGGGAGCCCTGCTGCCCTACATCGAGATCGCGGGCCCGCCGATCCGCTCCACGCTCGCCTTCGAGGTGACGAAGCCGATCCCGGAGGACGTCCTGAAGTCGATCTCCGAGGACGCTTACACGCTGGACGAGAAGCTCGCCCTCATCTCCGCCGTCCAGGACCGCGTCGACCGCGACCACACCGGCGGCATCCCCTTCAAGTCCGTCCTGGAACTGGCCAAGGCGTACGTCGCCCACTACGACGGCCGGCACAAGCGCGCCTGGTCCATCGCCAAGCCGCTGCAGTCGGACGAGTACCTCGCCAGGACGCGTGCGGACCACTTCGAGCAGCTGCGGAAGGCGTACGAGGCCGAGCGCGGGGCGGCGTCCCAGGTGTCGCCGGTGACCCGGCTCAAGCGGCTGGTCCGCAAGCGGTGAGGCGACACGGGTAGGACAGCCGGCCGCCCTGACGCGACCGTGCCTCCGGAGAGGCGTGGTCGCGCCAGGGCGGCGCTTTTGTTCGTCAGGCGCCCAGGATGGCCCGGAGGTCGGCCGCGTTCGCCTCGGTGACCTTCCAGAGCTCCTGCTGCCTGCCGTGCACGTCGGCGACCGTCCTGGCGTGGTCGGCGAGGAGGTCCTTGGAGCGCTCCACCAGCCGGGCGGCGAGGTGGCGGTCGTGCACGGAGACGCCCCACTCGGGACGCTCGATGTCGCGCAGGAAGTACGCCATCTTCGGGTGCGAGATCAGGCTGATGATGGGCGTGCCGACGCCGAACGGGATCATGCCGGCGTGGCCGCGCATGCCGATCACCAGCTTGGTGCGGGCGTACAGGTCGCGGATCTCGTCGTTCTCGAAGTCGTACATCGGGATGACGGGCATCGAGATGCCGTGTTCGCGGCGCAGGTCGAAGGCGATCTTCTCGTCGTCGAGCGAGTGCGCCACGCACTTCACCTCGGCAAGATCGCCCAAGTCCCGCACCGCCTGGGCCATTTGGGCCAGGAAGTAGCCGTAGTCGTGGCCGAAGCGCAGGCCCGCGCGGTCGTAGGCGGCGTTGATCAGGATGGTGTCGTCGCGCGTCAGCGGGTCCCGCCAGTCCTCGACGAGCTGGCGCGAGACCGTGGTGGGACAGGGCTGGAAGCGCACCTTGTCGTGCAGATGGGCCGGGAGCATGGCCCGTACCTTTTCGATCGAGCCGTGGTTGCGCAGCCCGAAGAAGGAGGAGCGCTCGACGAGTTGGCGCAGTGAGGAGCGGAAGCGTCCCGCCCGGTAGGACTGGCCGTCGAAGGCGTTGAAGCCCACGGCGTAGACGGCGATCGGCACGTCGATACGGTTCAGCAGCTCGTCGGGGACGTTCCACTGCCAGGCGCTGTTGCCGTTCGGCATGGTGTCCGGGATGAACAGGCCGCCGCCGCCGATGACCAGGCCGCGCCGGGAGTTCACGCGCTCCAGGGCCGCCTCGTCGAACAGGCGGTGGGCGTGCACCGAGTGCCAGCGGCGGGAGGTGGTGTCGGGGTTGAAGGCCAGGCGGACGGTCTCCGGGAGCAGCTTGTCGCCCGCGTTGCCCTGCCGGTCCATGTAGAAGGCGACGTGTGCGAGCTGCTCCTCGGCGGCGCCCTGCTCCTGGGAGGGCAGGCCACAGGCGCGCTGCGCCCACAGCCGGCTGGAGCGGTGGGTGATGTCGACGGACAGGCCGGCCGTGGCGTGCCGCAGGGCCTGGGTGTTGTCGCCGTGCACCCAGGCCATCTGGGCGAGGCGGGCGTAGGCGGTGGCGGCCCGGTTGGGGGCGGCGGTGGCAAGGAGCAGCTGGGCCTTGGCCTCGTCGTAGCGCGAGACGCTCATCAGGGCGTGGCCGAGCACCTCGTGCGGCCAGGCCGCGTCCAGCGGGATGCGCACGCTGCTCAGGAGGTCCACGGCGTCCTGGTAGTCGCCGGTCGAGATGTGCGCGGCGGCGACCTTGCGGGCGGCCTCGACGTCACCGGTGCGCCGGACGTGCGGGGTGCCGTAGTGCACGAGCAGGTCGTGGTGCAGGCCGCCCTGCTTCGCAAGGTACTCGGCGTGGAAGTCGGCGTCGGACAGCTCGAACTCGCGCCAGCGGTCCTCGGCCTGGCTGTAGCCGGCCTCGCCGCCCTGCCACGGCTTGTGGCGGCCGGTGAAGTGCAGGATCGCGGTGTCGTCGGGCACCGGGAGGTCGCCGGAGAGCCGCCGCTTGACGAAGTTGTAGCGGGGGTCGAGGCGGACGAAGTCGCCGTCGAGGACCGCGTTGAGGATGCCCTGGTCGTGCTTGTCGAGCTCGTAGTCGCCGGTGCGGCCGCAGCGGTCGAGCCTGGCGCAGAACTCGTCGCTCAGATACTCGCGCTGGATGACCAGCAGACCGGAGTTGAGCTTGTGCTGCCCGTAGAAGAACTGCGGTACGGCCGCCAACCCCTCGCGCAGTCTGAGCAGTTCGCCCAGATCACCGAGGACGACCATGTCGGTGTCGAGGGTGATGACCGTGTCGTACTCGCGCAGCCGGAAGACGTCGAGGATGAAGTACGCCTTGCGGACCAGGTAGTTGTCCTGGTCGCCCTTCTTGTACGAGTCGTACTGTTCGGCGTTCACCCGGCGCAGCACGATTCGCGGGTGCAGGTCGCGTATCCGGGCGATCGAGCCGGGGCGCAGGTCGTCGTGGAGGACGACGAAGTCCTCGCACACGCCCGGGTTGGACAGGGCGAGGCTGCGCAGCAGGACGAGGAAGCCGGGGAGGTAGTTCTCGTCGACGTAGCTCGCGAAGGCGATACGGCGCTTGCCGGTGAGGGCGTGCGCGTCGGTCGCCGGGGCCAGGGGGGCGGCGGCCGAGGTCAGGGAGGTCGTGGTCATCGCAGGGAGATCCTCATGTCGGTCACGCTCTGGGCCCGCTGCATGACCCATGCCTTCTCGCTGGTGTATTCGTGCACGGAGGTGATGGCGAGCTTCATCGCTTCCTGGACGCGATAGGCGCCGCTCTCGTAGAAGTCGAAGCCGATCAGGTCGAGGGTCGGGCTGACGTCGAGGAAGTCCAGCAGGAACAGCATGTTGAAGCCGGTGGTCGGGATGCCCGACCAGACGTCGGTGCCGAGCTTGCCGATGTTGCGCACGGGCCAGCGCAGGGACTCGTCGCCCAGATACGTCTGGGCGCCGGGGACCAGGCGGTTGCGCAGCGAGTGCTTCCAGTCGCCCAAGACGCCGCCGAAGACGAGCCGGGTGTCGACCTGCTTGTCCCAGTTGAAGCCGTGCTTGTGGATCGTGGCGTGGAGGTCGGTGCGGCTGCCGGTGTGCTTCGGGTCGATCCGGTACGAGTTGAAGCGCACCACGATGTCGTACGCGTCGATCTCCGCGCCCATCGAACTGGCGCCCACCCGCCCGGAGTTGGCGATCAGGCAGACGGACTTGCCGGCGATCCGGTTACGGAACTCACCGAGGCTGATCCACTGCACCCCGCCGACGGTGGGGTCGGCGACCGGGCCGCGCATCCGGGCGCGGCGCTGCTCGGCGTAGAGGGCGATCGCCTCGGTGAGCGCGGGCAGGTCCGCGCTCTCGGTGGACTCGGTGGTGCGCAGGTCGAGGTACTGGCTGAGGAGTTCCTGCCGGTCGGTGACCGGGGCGTCCTCGGCGGCCAGGATCAGGAGCGCTCCCACGAGCCGCGGCTCGGCGGCCTGCCAGTCACCGACGGCGTGTGCGGCAAGACCCTCGGCCCATATGTCGGTGGCGAAGCCGCGCGTGAACTCCTCGGCGCGCGGGCACTGGCGCCGGAGCAGGCTCAGCAGCTCCCGCTCCTTCTCCCCCGCGGCGCGCATGCCGTCGATCCGGGCGCTGACACCGAAGCCGTCGTCGTCGGTGAGGGCGAGATACCGCTCGTACGCCTCCACCGCCTCCTTCTCCTCGCCGAGGGCTTCCAGGAGGCGGGCGCGCAGTCGCCAGCCGGCGCGGGAGTTCTTGCGCTGGGCGAGCACGGTGTCGCTGATGACCAGCGCGAGGTCCAACTCGTCGTCGTAGCCGCACTCCAGCGCCTTGTTGGCGACGGCGAGCAGGGCGTCGAGAAGTTCGCCGCCCATACCGGTGGAGGGTGCCGCGGTGCCCTTGACCGCCCGCTTCAGCAGGGCGGTGGCGCCGGCCGGGGCGGGCGCGGGGGCGCTGGTCGACGTGGTGCCCCACACGACGAGCAACTTCCTCAGCTGCTCGGCGAGTTCGACGCGGCGCCGGTCGATGCTGCCGACGAGTTTGCCGCTGTGCACCGCACAGGCGCGCAGACAGTCCGCCGGCTCCCCTCCGCGCACACGTGCCCGTCTGTTCTGGACCCTCGTCATGGCACTCCTGTTATTCCGCGGCTGTGTAGCGCGATTCGCTCTTTATTGGCAAGTGGGGGGAGGTTGAGAGAAAGTTAGGAAACGAAGGCGAAGTCCAGGTGAATTCGCAGAGACCACCCGGACAACCGTCACCCCGTGGACCACGACATCCCTGTGATTCGGACTAATGTGCTGTGCGTACCGCAGGAGCGCCCGCGCGTCGACCAAGGGGAATTTCGTGACCAGCATGACCGTCCGGCCGGTGCCCGACGCGTCCCGGCCCCCTCGGTCGGACCGGCCCCTCCGCCGGGAATCCCGGCTGCGCGCCCTGGACGGACTACGACTGATCGCGGCACTGATGGTGGCCGCCTATCACTACGGCGGCCGGGGCGGCGAAGTCACGCGGGCCTGGGGAAGTTCCGCCGAGGACCAGTTCCCCACGCTGCACAACTATTTCGCGTACGGCTGCCTCGGCGTCCAGGTCTTTTTCGTGATCAGCGGATTCGTGATCTGCATGAGCGGCTGGGGCCGGCCCCTGAAATCGTTCTTCGCCTCCCGCGCGTCCCGGCTGCTGCCCGCCTACTGGGCGGCGGTCCTGCTCGTCACGGCGGTGTTCGCCCTGCCGATGGTCACCTACAAGGCGCTGTCGCCGAGCGACACCCTGGTCAACCTGACCATGCTTCAGTACCCGTTGGGCGTCGACCGGGTGCTGGGCGTGTGCTGGACGCTGTGGGCGGAGGTCCGCTTCTACGCGCTGTTCGCGCTGTGTGTCGTGCTGCCCGGGGCTTCGCGGCGGCGCGTGATCCTGTTCTGCGCGGGCTGGACGCTGGCGGCGGCGATCACACAGGGCGCCCACCAGCCGCTGCTCGACATCGTGTTCATGCCGGAGTACGCCCCCTTCTTCATCGGCGGTGTCGGGCTCTACCTCGTCCACCGCGACCGACGGGACGTCCTCGCCTGGGGCATCGTGGCCGTCAGCTTCCTGATCGGGCAGCACTACGCCGTGCGCAGCCTGTGGAACGCGTCGGACCCGAACGCCTTCGCCCACCGCACCTCGCTCGGCATCGTCCTCGTCGTCGCCTTCGGGTTCGTGGCGGTCGCGGCGATCGCGCTCGGCTGGTTCAACTGGGCGAACCGGCGCTGGCTGACCGTCGCCGGGGCGCTGACGTACCCCTTCTACCTCGTCCACGAGCACCTCGGCTGGGTGGTGATCCACGCCCTGCACATCTCCCTCGGCCTGCCCTCGGCGGAGACCTTCGCGCTGACGATCGCGTCGATGCTGGTGCTGGCGTGGCTGCTGAACCGGTATGTGGAGAAGCCGTTGACGCCGAGGTTGCGGGCGGCGCTGTCGAGGGTGCGCTGAGGCCGGTGCGTCAGAGGCTCAGCTGACCCCGTACCGCGTCCCGATCCCCGCGATCAGCAGCGCCAGCCCCTCCTCGAAGTGCTCGTCGTAGTCCTGGAACATCTCCGCGCCCGCCCGGGCCGACAGCGGGAAGTCGGCCATCAGGCGGGCGCGTTCGTCGAGGTCGTAGCCCTCGCGCCGCTCGCCGGGCAGGGGCTGGACGCCCTGTTCCTCGGTGACGAAGCCGAGGGTGTAGAGGTACGACGTCGCGGTCGCACGGGCCGCCTGGGCGAGGGTGAGGCCGGCGGCCGTGAACAGGCGCAGGTTGTCCTCCATCTGCTCCGCGTGCTCGATGCCGGTGAAGCGTGAGCCGCTGAAGACCTTGGCGCCGTCGCGGTAGCCGAGCAGGGCCGTGCGCAGTCCGCGGTTGGACTTCATCAGCCGCTCCTGCCAGGTGTCGCCGGGATCGAGGGACGTGCCGGCGACCATCCGGCGGTACATCTCCGTCGCCATCTCGTCGAGCAACGCCTGCTTGTCCTTGAAGTGCCAGTACAGGGCGGGCGCCTTGACGTCCAGCTCCTTGGCGATGGCCCGCAGGGTCAGGCCGTCCAGGCCCACCTCGTTCAGGAGCCTCAGGGCGGTGTCCGCGACCCGCTTGCGGTCGAGTGGCGCTCGGCGTTCCGTGTTCACGCTTGACAGCTTAACGGCGTTAAGTGCATGGTCGTGACCGACAGCACTTAACAGCGTTAAGGAGAATGGCTGTGCATACGGACGTACTGATCGTGGGCGCGGGACCGACCGGTCTCGCCCTCGGCGTCGACCTCGCCCGCCGGGGCGTGGACGCGCTGGTGGTGGAGCGGGCGGACGGCCTGTTCCCCGGTTCGCGCGGCAAGGGCATCCAGCCGCGCACGATGGAGGTGTTCGAGGATCTCGGCGTGCTCGACGCCATCCGCGCGGCCGGGGGCGACTACCCGGTGGGGGTGATCTGGCAGGACGGACAGCGGGCCGGCGAACACCGGATGTTCGACCCGGCCGAGACGACGGACGACTCCCCGTACACCGGGCCGTGGATGGTGCCGCAGTGGCGCACGCAGCAGATCCTGTTCGCGCGCCTGGAGGAACTGGGCGGCCGGGTGGCGTTCGGCCGGGAGGTGACCGGGCTGGACCAGGACGAGGACGGCGTGACCGTGGGGCTGGGCGACGGCGGCAGCCTCCGCGCCCGCTACGTCGTCGCCGCCGACGGCGGTCGCTCGGTCGTACGCCGGGCGCTCGGCATCGGCATGACCGGCGAGACCGTCGACCCCTCCCCCACGCTCGTGGCGGACCTCCGCATCACCGGCCTCGACCGCGACAACTGGCACATCTTCCCGCCGAGCGGGGAGGGCGAGGGCTTCCTCGCGATCTGCCCGCTCGCCGGTACGGAGGACTTCCAGGCCGTCGCCCGGTTCCCCGAGGGCAGCACGGTGGACCTCTCCCTCGACGGCATCCGGGGGGTCGTCGCCACCCGCTCGCACCTCGCCCCCGAGGACGTCACCGAGGTGCGCTGGGCCTCGGACTTCCGCCCGCGCGCGGCCCTCGCGGACCGCTTCCGCTCCGGCCGCGTCTTCCTCGCCGGGGACGCGGCACACATCCACTCGCCCGCCGGGGGCCAGGGCCTCAACACCAGCGTCCAGGACGCCTACAACCTGGGCTGGAAACTGGGCGCGGTGCTCGGGGGCGGGGCGCCGGCCGCGCTCCTCGACACCTACGAGGAGGAACGGCGCCCCATCGCCGCCGACATGCTGGGCCTGTCGACGAGCGTGCACCGGGGGGAGGTACGCCGGGGCGACGCGACCCGCCAACTCGGCCTGGGCTACCGGGAGTCGTCGCTCACGGAGGAGACGCGTACATCGGCGGGCCCACTTCACGCGGGCGACCGCGCACCGGACGGCACACTGGGTGAGGCACGGCTCTTCGACGTGTTCCGAGGGCCGCACTGGACGCTGGTGGCGGTGGGGGTGGAGGCGCCCGAGACCCCGGACTCGGTGCGCGTCGTCCGGGGAGAGACCCAACAAGCGTACGGAACCGGCCTGTTCCTCGTACGACCGGACGGCTACGTCGGCTGGGCAGGGGACGGCACGGAGGCGGGGCCCGCGGCGTATCTGGCTCGGTTCGGTCCCCGCTAGCCGCCAACCGCCAACCGCCGAGGAGGCTGTCCACGGAGAGCTCGACGGGAACGCCCACGAAGTCGTCGAGCGCCCGGCACGCCTTCGTCAACGACAACCGATGCGAGCCGTCCGGCGGCGGTGTCCCGGCCGGAGGCACGCGGATTCAGCTCGCGATCACTCGGACGGAGTGATCGCCCGGCTCAGAAGGCATCGCTCGGTACGTAGGTCCCCCAGACCCCTCGCAACGCATTGCACACCTCGCCCACCGTCGCCCGGGCCCGCAGCGCGTCCTTCATGGGGTAGAGGACGTTGTCCTCGCCCTCGGCGGCCTTCTTGAGGGCCTCCAGAGCGGCGTCCACCGCCGCCTGGTCCCGCTCGGCCCGGAGTTTCGCCAGGCGCTCCGCCTGCTGGGCCTCGATCGCCGGGTCCACCCGCAGCGGCTCGTACGGCTCCTCCTCGTCGAGCTGGTAGCGGTTGACGCCGACGACGACCCGCTCACCGGAGTCGGTCTCCTGGGCGATCCGGTACGCGGAACGCTCGATCTCGCCCTTCTGGAAGCCGTGCTCGATCGCGTTGACCGCGCCGCCCAGCTCCTCGACCTTGGCCATCAGCTCGATCGCCGCCGCCTCGACCTCGTCGGTCATCTTCTCGATGACGTAGGACCCGGCGAAGGGGTCGACCGTCGCCGTCACGTCCGTCTCGTAGGCGAGGACCTGCTGCGTCCGCAGCGCCAGCCGCGCGCTCTTGTCCGTCGGCAGCGCGATCGCCTCGTCGAAGGAGTTCGTGTGCAGCGACTGCGTGCCGCCCAGCACCGCGGCCAGTCCCTGGACCGCCACCCGGACCAGGTTCACCTCCGGCTGCTGAGCCGTCAGCTGGACACCGGCCGTCTGCGTGTGGAAGCGCAGCATCAGCGACTTGGGGTTCTTCGCACCGAACTCGTCCTTCATCACCCGCGCCCAGATCCGGCGGGCGGCACGGAACTTCGCCACCTCTTCCAGGATCGTCGTACGGGCCACGAAGAAGAACGACAGACGGGGCGCGAAGTCGTCGACGTCCATACCGGCCGCGACCGCCGTACGGACGTACTCGATGCCGTCCGCGAGCGTGAACGCGATCTCCTGCGCGGGCGAGGCACCCGCCTCCGCCATGTGGTAGCCCGAGATCGAGATGGTGTTCCACTTCGGGATCTCGGCCTTGCAGTACTTGAAGATGTCCGCGATCAGACGGAGGGAGGGCTTCGGGGGGAAGATGTACGTCCCGCGCGCGATGTACTCCTTCAGCACGTCGTTCTGGATCGTGCCCGTGAGCTGGGAGGCCGCGACGCCCTGTTCCTCGCCGACCAGCTGGTACATGAGCAGCAGCAGAGCCGCCGGGGCGTTGATCGTCATCGACGTCGACACCTTGTCCAGCGGAATCCCGCCGAACAGCACCCGCATGTCCTCGACCGAGTCGATCGCCACACCCACCTTGCCGACCTCGCCGCTCGAGATCGGCGCGTCGGAGTCGTGGCCCATCTGGGTGGGCAGGTCGAAGGCGACCGACAGACCCATCGTGCCGTTGGCGATCAGCTGCTTGTAGCGGGCGTTGGACTCCGTCGCCGTACCGAAGCCGGCGTACTGGCGCATGGTCCAGGGACGGCCCGTGTACATCGACGGGTAGACACCGCGGGTGAAGGGGTACGAGCCCGGCTCCCCCAGCTTCTCTGCCGGGTCCCAGCCCGCGAGAGCATCCGGCCCGTACACCGGCTCGATGGGCAGTCCGGACTCCGACTCGCGCGTCATGGTGTGTTTGCCTCCGCTGAGTTACTCGCCAGTTACCAGCTAGTACGGTCCGACCCTTCGACGGACTGTAGCGGCGAGCGTGCACCCGGTGGAGGGGAGCACGCTGGGACCTTCCTCACAGCCATGTTGCGGCCTCGGTCACAACGATGCCGCGCCGTTCGCAACCAGTCATCCGGGGGCAACCATCTCAGGTGACATCGGTGAATTTTCGGTGAGACGACGGGGGTCCGTGATGCGTACTACGGGCATGGGGAGATCGTTCGCCACGCTGCTGGCGCTGCTGACGGCCTGCAGCTGCACGGTGCAGGCCGCCGACGGGGACGGGAAGCAGCGCTCGCCGGTGCGCATAGAGCTCCCCGGCCAGTCTCCCTCGGCCACGCCGAAGGACGACAAACCGAGCTCGACGCCCGCCGAGAAGGACACCGAACCCGCGCCCGAGGTCCTCTGGTCCCGCGGCGACACCGGCCGAGACGTCCGTGAACTCCAGGCCAGGCTGCGGCAGGTCGCCTGGCTCTTCGACGGGCCGACGGGGTCGTACGACGACCTCACCGAGCAGGCGGTCAAGGGCTTCCAGGGCAAGCGCGGGCTGCCGAAGACCGGCGAGATGGACACCGTCACCTGGCAGCGGCTGCTGAAGATGACGCACGAGCCGGGCAAGTGGGACCTCTACCTGATGGGCGGGCAGCCGGCCGACACACCGGATCCGCGCTGCATGACCGGACGGGTGCTGTGCATCAGCAAGACGAGCCGGACCCTGCGCTGGATGATCGACGGGCGGACGGTCACCACCGTGCCGGTCCGCTTCGGCTCGGAGTACACGCCCACGCGCGAGGGCGTCTTCAGCGTCTACTGGAAGTCCCGTCACCACGTGTCGACGCTGTACGACTCGCCGATGCCGTACGCGATGTTCTTCAGCGGCGGCCAGGCGGTGCACTACTCGTCCGACTTCGCGGCCCGCGGCTACGCCGGTGCCTCGCACGGCTGCGTCAACGTACGGGACGAGCCGGCCATCGCGGATCTGTTCGCGCAGGTGAGGAACGGTGACAAGGTCGTCGTCCACTGGTGAGGCGCGAGCCGGAGAGACGTTCGGGGCGCGGGCGGGACCGGGGGAACGTGTCCCGCCCGCGCCTAGGTGCACGAGCCGTGAGTACGGGGGGAACCCCGGCTCTGTGCGACGGCCGATGACCAGTCGGCTCACTCATTACTGCGCCACGACGGCCGAAAACGTCACACCCGCCGCGGAAGAATTTCAACAGGCCCCGCCTGCCCCACAAAACCTCAGGTCAGCGGGGCCTTCTGATCAGATCGCGCGGTACGTCGGGCTTTGATCAGGGCGCGGTACGTCGGGCTTTGAACAGGCGCGCGGCACTTCGGCTTTGATCAGAGCGCGCTGTACGTCGGGCCGGGCGTCGGGCCGTACGAGGTCATCGCCCGCTGCGGCGTGGGGGACACCGCGGCCGACGGCGTGGCGAAGCCGCCGTCCGTGTCGTGGTCGTTGCCGGCGGAGGACTGACTGCCGGTGTCGGCCTCGCCCGCGTCCCTGCCGTCTCTGTCGCCCCGGTCGTCCTTGACTTCGTTGTCTTCCTGGGCGTTCTGGTCGCCCTTTCCGCCCTGGCCGTTGCTGTCGGCGCCCTCGCCGGAAGAACCGGAGGAGTCCGACGAGCCGGACGAGCCGGAGGCCAGCACGCCGTTGCAGTACTTCCACACCTTCGCGGAGCCGCCGGCCGCGCCCTCCAGGCTGCGCCGGCGGTCGGCGGCGAGCTCCTCGCCGTCGCGCACGGCACGGCAGGCCGCGGCTGCCCCGCTCCATTCCTCGCCGGAGCGGCCTTCCTGGCCGTCGGCACCACTACCGGTACCCGGCCCGTCGTCCGGTGTGGCCGAGCCGCCGCGTGCGGTGTCGCGCGAGGAGCCCTGCCCGGTGTCACCGTCGGGGGCGGGCTCGCTCTCCGGGACCTTCGGCGAGGGCGTCGCCAGCGGGCGGTCCGGTGTCACCGCGGCCGAGACGGAGGCGGCGGGGTCCGGTTCGGCGTCGCCGAACGGCAGCGCTCCGGTTACGGCCGCGACGGCGACCCCGCCGACCATGCCGACGGCCAGCGCTGCGGCCAGCCCGAGGCGCACGGGGCGGGTGCGGCGGCGGTGCCGGGCGGCCGGGTCGGGGCGGCCGATGCGGACCAGCCCGGCGTCGGAGGAACGGGTGCGGAAGCGGTGGCCCAGCCAGGCCCGTGCGTCGGTGCCCGCATCGGCCGGGTCACCGACCCAGTCGTCCACGCGGTCCGTGCGCGCTTTGCGGAAGGCGGCCAACGCGGCGGCCTCACCTGGGAGTTCGGCACTGGCGGGCGGATCCACGGAGAGCGCACCGAGGGTCTTGGCAAGCCGTTCGGCCTGGTCGCGGTCGGCCGCGTCGACAGCTTCGAGGGACTCTCCGCGCAGCAAACGCTCCGCCGTTTCGCGGTCCAGCCACCTGTACTGCTCGTCGGCCATCACATGTCCTTCTGCGTCCGCGCGCGCATATGCGTCACACTCGCGGACGTCACCGCACGTCCCTGCGGTTCTCGCTGGGGAGGCAGGGCATCGAGCCCGCCCGCCGATTCCGGATCGCCGTCGAGGAGTTCGGCGAGCCGTTTCAGACCGCGGTGCGCGGCCGTGCGTACGGCACCCGGTCGCTTGCCGAGCGTCTCGGCGGCGGTCTTCGCGTCCAGGCCCACGACCACCCGCAGCACGACCGCCTCGGCCTGGTCCTGCGGCAGCCGGGCGATGAGGGAAAGGGTGCTGTCGGTGGCCAGAGACTCCATGGCCTCGCCCGCGGTGTCGGAGTCGGCGGCTCTGCCGGTCAGCTCGGTCTCGTCGCCGCCGATCGCGGGGCGGCGGCCGCGCATGCGTATGTGGTCCAGCGCGCGGTTCCTGGCTATCCGGGCGGCCCAGCCGCGGAAACGGTCCGCGTCGCCGCTGAACCGCTCCAGGTCGCGGGCTATCTGCAGCCATGCCTCGGACGCCACGTCCTCGGCATCGGGATCGCCGACCAGTGTCCGCACGTACCCGAGCAGCCGCGGATGCACCGTGCGGTACACAGTCCGGAACGCGGTCTCGTCCCCGTCCTGTGCAGCAAGCACGGCGGCCGTCAGCTCCGCGTCGTCCCCCAGCACCAGTGGTTCCTCAGTCGATGGTCGCGGCTTCGAGCCGCCGATGGTTGCAGCGTTCGTGCAACTTCCGCGCCCGGCGCGAAAGGCACGTTACGACCTGAAACCGCTGCTCGTCCATGTCCGTACAAGATGCAACCACCTCATGGTGCCGCGAGCGACACCATGAGGTGTGACAGAAAACGCACTCGTGGCGCTGTAGGAAGTACGGGCCGCCGCGCGGCCCGTGCCGCGCGACGGCCGGGGCCTCTCCTGTGGGGGGTGGCGGCCCCGGCCGTTGCCGCGGCAGTTGGCCGGCGGTCGCCGTGGCGGCCATCCGGCGGTTGCCGTGGCGGCTAGTTCTTCCCCGGGGCCTTGTCGGCGTTTTCCTGATCGTTACCGGCATTGCCGCCTGCGCCGGCGCCACCACTGCTGCCGTCGTCGTTGTTACCGGCAGACCCGGAGTTCGCGCCGGCGCCGACGGAGTTGCCCGGTTCGGCCGTCTTGTCCGGCTTGCTCTCGGCCGTCGCCCGCGCCAGCTGCTCGGCGCAGTAGGCAGGCACGTTCGCCTCACCGCCCGCGGCCGCCACCAGCCGCTTCCACACCGTCGAGTCGAGCGCCTTGCCGCGGCCCTTGACCTGCTCGTACGCCCGGCAGTGGGCCTCGGCGTCCTTCGCGGTGACCGGGCGGTCCGTGGTGCCGGAACCCGAGGCGGCGGACGAATCGCTCGGCCGGGTCTCCGCGCTCGCGGAGGCATCGGCACGGCCGCGGTCGTCCCCTGCACCGCCCGAGGAGGGGCCCACCGAGCCGATCGCGGCATACGCGACCCCGCCCAGCGCGAGGCTGGCGAGGAACACGGACAGCGTCGCCCTCAGCGAACGCGACGCGCGCCGCTGCTCCCGGGGCCGCCAGTCGTCCCGGCGCCGAGTGCGCGCCCCGTGCGCACCCGCGTCCCGGGCGACCCGGAACGCGGCCACGGCCCGCTGCTCGGCCTCGGCATCGATCGCGCCGCCACGGATGGCGGCGGCCAGCAGGGTCTCCAGCGCGACGGGGCCGACCGCCGGACCGCCCGGACGACCGTCAGGGCGTACGCGTCGGCGGTCGGGGGCCCCGCTGCCGTTCTGCCGCTCACCCATACCGTGTCCGTTCCCGTCCGGCCCGTACGAGCCGTCCCGCCCTGTCGGGCCGTGCGGCCCGTCCGACGGCCACTTGTCACCGTCGCCCGTCATGTCGACTCCCCCAGCGTCCGGGAGCCGTCTTCCGTCACACCTTTGCCCTCGGCCTCGACGCCCAACTGGCGGGCCAGCCGCTTCAGCCCCCGGTAGGCGGCGGTACGCACCGCACCCGGCCGCTTGCCGAGGACGCGGGCGGCGGCGGGGCCGTCGAGACCGACGACGACGCGCAGCAGTACGGCCTCGGCCTGGTCGCGCGGCAGCCCCCGGACCAGATCCAGGGCGTACTCCGTGGAGATGGACTCCAGCGCCTGGTCGTGGGTGCTCTGCGGACCGGGCAGATCCAGTACGTCCTGTTCGAGCGCCGTCGGCCGGGGCCGTACCTTCTGGCGGCGCAGATGGTCCAGTGCCCGGTGCCGCGCGATGGTCGCGCTCCAGCCACGGAACCCGGCCCCGTCGCCCTTGAACCGGCCGAGGTCCCGGGAGATCTCCAGCCAGGCGTCGGACGCCACGTCCTCGGCGTCGTCGCCGACAAGGCCGCGCACATACCCGAGCAGGCCGGGCTGCACCAGCCGGTAGGCGACCGCGAAGGCGGCCTCGTCACCCTGCTGGGCCCGCGCGACGGCCGCGCCCAGTTCGCCGTCGTACGCCTGCACCCGGCGGGGTCCCCCTCCTTGGCCCAAGAACCGTCCTCGTCCGTACCCGGTCGGCGGCGGATCCGCACGGTGGCGATCCGACCGCCCTTGCACATACCCCCCACGATGATCAGCGTCTGACTTCACAAAAGTGTCACAGGCGCTCGCGTGCTCCACGGTTCTCAACTGCCCGTATTCTGCGGACATATCACGCCACGACCCGCCGTGCCCGTCCGTGCAGCGTGAGGTAGAAGGTCCGCAGCGACTCCTCGGGGCCGCCGGTGTCGAAGCGGTTGTGGACCTTGCCGAGCGGGTTCCAGACGCGGCCGTCGGGCATGCGTACGCCGACCGGCTGGGCGAAGTAGGCGCGCTGGTGGACATCGAGGTCCACCCACACCGCCCCCGCGCGGCGCACGAGCACCTCACCGACGTACGCCCCGAGCCCGAGCAGCGTCTCGCCCGCCCGTTCCCGGTCGGCGCCGCCCTTGCGCAGGCCGTCGATCAGGAAGTCGACGACGCGCAGGCTGGTCACGGAGTAGTCCAGCGGCAGTCGGTTGCGTGCGGTGACGCGGGCCACGAAGGCCGTCGCGTACGACCGCATCTCTCTCGCGCACGGCCCACGTTCGTCCCTCTTGCCCATGTCGGCCCCCTTTGCTCGGTCGGTCTCGGGAGCTTCCGCCTCCGGCCACTCCCCCCGCTTGACCAAGCGGCTGTCACCTCACAAACATCACTGGTCACTTTCACCTCCCTGGTCAGGTGACATCCGATCGGATCTGTGCGCTGTGTAAGTGCCACCTGTGCGACAGGTGGCGTTTTCGTGACCGATTCACAGGGGTGGGGTAGTTGAGTCCTCGTAAGAGCCATGCGTACAGACCGCTGAGTCTGCGGCGAAGAGCCTGGCTGACGCTCGGAGCCGTCGTCCTGAGCGGTGCGGGCGTCGTCACGTACGCGATGGCCGATCAGTCGGCGCAGTCCGACGCCAAGGGCCAGGGCCGCGAGCCGGCCGTCCACACCCTGAAGCTCAGGAACGAGGGCGGGGGCCGCAAGGGACTGGCCAAGCAGGAGACGGACCGGTTCAGCGCGGTGCTGGTGACCTGGGACGACCCCGAGGCGAACGCCAAGGGCACGCCCGAGGTGCGCACCCGGGACCTGACGACCGGCAAGTGGTCCGGCTGGCAGAAACTGGAGAACGAGCCGAACCAGGCCGACGGCGCGGAGGGCGAGCGGGCCGCGGCGCGCGGCGGTACCGCCTCGGTGTGGACCGGCGACTCCGACGGCGTCGAGGTGCGCGTCGTGCAGGCGGACGGCACGGAGGCGGGCGGCCAGCCGGCCGGCATGGACGTCAGGCTGCTGGACCCGGGGACCGACCCGAAGCGCACCGCGGCTGCCGAGCCGGAGCCGGCCGCGTTCGTGGAGGAGACCACGACGCCGGCACCGACCGACTTCACCACGGCGACGGTGACGCCCACCGACTCGCCCACCGCGACGGTGACGCCCACCGACTCGGCGTCCGCCTCCGACTCCCCGTCGGCCTCGGCGTCCGCCTCCGGCTCCCCGTCGGTGACGGCCTCCCCGACCCCCACCTCGACCGTCCCGGCCCCGCGCCCCTCGACCGTCGTCGAACCGCCGATCATCACCCAGGCCCAGTGGGGCGCCTCGACGGACTACGACGGCACGCCGAGCTACGGCACCGAGATCAAGGCCGCCGTCGTCCACCACACCGGCGTGGACAGCGACAACACCGTGTCCTGCGCCCAGTCCGCCGCCCGGCTGCGGTCCATCCAGCAGGAACACTTCGCCCGCGGCTACTACGACATCGGCTACAACTTCGTCGTCGACAGGTGCGGCCAGATCTTCGAGGGCCGCAGCGGCGGCATGGACCTGCCGGTGGTCGGCGCGCACGACGTCGGCTTCAACACCAACACCGTCGGCATCTCGTACATCGGAAACTTCGAGACGGCCCAGCCGAGCCGGGCCGCGCTGGACGCGATCTCCCGGATCGTGGCGTGGAAGTTCGGGATGTACGGCATCGACCCGACCGGCAAGGTGACGCTGACCTCGGGTTCGGATCTGAACGTCGACGGCAACAAGGTCCCGAAGGGGCAGTCGATCACGCTGCCGCGTGTCTTCGGCCACCGGGACACCAACGCCACGGCCTGCCCCGGCAAGAACCTGTACTCCAAGCTCACCCGGATCGCCCAGGTCGCCAAGACCCCGGGCATCTCGCACGCCCTGGCCACCTCCGACTACAACCGGGACGGCGTCACCGACCTGGCCGCGGGGGTCCCGAAGGCGAACACGGTGAAGGTGATCCCCGGCAGCGTCGACGGCCCGGTCCCCGCCGCGAAGATCACCCTCACCCAGAACAGCCCCGGTGTCCCCGGCTCCTCCGAGACGGGTGACGCCTTCGGCACCTCCACCGCCTGGGGCGACGTCAACGGCGACGGCTACGCCGACCTCGCCATCGGCACCCCCGGCGAGGACGACACCGTCGGCACCGACCGCGGCCAGGTCACCGTCATGTACGGCCCGGCCCTCGACACCGGCTTCTCGTACGGCACTTCAGGGGTCACGGCGGCCGGCGCCAGGCTCGGCTCCACCGTCACCGTCGGCGACTTCAACGGCGACGGCAAGGCGGACGTCTTCGCGGCCGGCACCGGCAAGGGCGGCAACTGGAACGTCCGGCTGGGCAGCGGCAAGTACCTGTACGGCACGCTGACCTCCGCCACCGGCTCGGTGGCCTACCTGGACGCCGCGACCGGCGACTTCAACCAGGACGGCTACGCGGACGTCGCCCTCAACTACCGCGACACCGGCGGCATCGGCCGTGTGGTCCGCTTCGCGGGCTCGGCGACGGGCCTGACCAAGGCCGGCGTCATCTCCGTCAAGGGCGGCCGCTCCATCGCCGCGGGCGACGTCAACGGCAACGGCTACGACGACATCGTCATCGGCCAGCCGGTCGCCTCCGAGTCCGGCGGCATCTCGGGCGGCCAGATCACCATGGTCCCCGGCACGTCGACCGGCTTCACCACCACCGGCATGACCACCATCCACCAGGACACGACGGGCGTCCCGGGCGGCAACGAGTCCGGCGACGCCTTCGGCACCTCGGTCTCGGTCGGCGACTACAACGCCGACGGATACGCGGACGCCCTCGCCGGGGCCCCCGGCGAGGACCTCACCCGCGACGGCGTGAACCGCGGTGACGCGGGCAACGCGATCCTGGTCAAGGGCAGCGCCTCGGGCCTCACCGGCTCCGGCTCGATCGGCGTCTCGCAGGACACGTCCGGCATCCCCGGCGCCACGGAGACCGGCGACCGCCTCGGCTCGTCCGTGGCCCTCGCGGATCTGTCCGGGTACGGCCGCGCGGACCTGACGTTCGGGGCCGACGGCGAGGACGGCACCGACGGCATCCTCCTGCACCTGCCCAGCAACAGCACGGGCCTCGGCTACACCGACACCGTCATCTACAGCAAGACCACGCTGGGGACCCCGACGGACGGCCGCCTGGGGCAGACGCTGACGCCGTAGCCCGCTCGGCTCACGGATCGGAAAGGCGCTTTCACCGCTCTTGCCGGGGCTCGCCAGGGCCACCGGCCGGGGAAAGCGCCTTTCCGAGGTCAGGAGCCCCGTACGGCCGCCGTCGCGTCCCGGCACAGCAGTCGCAGCGACCCGTCCCCGGCGAAGCACCGGCGGGCCTCGTCGACCGGGTCCCACAGGCGGCCGTCGGGGGTGCGGATCCAGTGGTCGCCACCCGACGCCCACCACTCGGCACCGGTCTGGCGGACGACCACCTCACCGGCGTACGCGCCGAGCCCGCGCAGCACCGTCTCCACGGCGGCGTACGGCGCCCCGTCCCGCCGGATCTCCTCGATCATCCGGTCGACGCTCCACAGACTCTGCGCCGAGTAGTCGAGCCGCAGCCGCGCCCCCTCACGAAGGGTGGCCACCACGTCCGACGCCCAGCGCACGGGCTTGGTCGCGGCGGAGGGCCGGGTTTCCTGATGAGTCGTCACAGTCGTCACATCGGGAAAAGCGTGGTCGGGCGGCATTTCGTCACCCGTATCCGGGGCGTTTCCGCAACCGGTGCAGGACCGCCCCACCGCCGCCCCACGACGGTCACAGGACTCTCTCAGGATCGAGGTTTACGCGGGTGTGACAATCCGCGGCTCCCGTGCGCTCCTCTCTCTGATGAGCCTGTACTTCCATTTCCGCGCGGTGCCTCCCTCGGCCCTGCGCAACAGCGCGACCTGGCTGCGACGGCTGTTCGAGGACGACTGGGACACCGTGCGGCAACGAATCGGCCGGTGCCGTGAGGAGGTGCTCGACAAGGGCTACCTCGGCCACGAGCTCCTCTACACCGGCGCTCCCCCGCACCACGCCCAGAACGGCCCGCGGACCCACGTCGTCCTCGGCGGCGGCCCGGTGTTCCCCACCGAGCCGGACGAGCCGCCGTTCCTGCTGCTGACGGCCGCTCAGACGGCCCGGGTCGCCGACTTCCTCACGTCGGCCGACTTCGAGGCACTGTGGCGGGACGCCCGCAACGAGCTGCTGCCGAGATACGGCGGGGCGGGCGCGGAACCGGGTGCGCGGGGCATGTTCGAGTCCGCGCACCGGGACCTGACCGCGTTCTACACGCAGACGGCCTTCTACGGGGACGCGGTGGTGAAGCGGCTCGTGCGGTGAGCCGGTGGCGCTCAGCTCCGCTGCCGGGAGCGCCGCGACACCACCGCACGCAGCACGCGCCGCCCTTCCGTCGACACCTCCAGCGCCCGGCGCACCCCGCCCGCGCCGTGCCCGGCGAGCAGTTCCAGGACGGTGATCTGGCGGCGCAGTTCGGCGGCGACAAGGGGCGACATCCCCTCCGTACGGCCCTCGCGGCGGGCGTCGACCGAGGACGCCCGGCCGGCCAGCGGGTCGAGGAGGCGGTGGATGTGCAGGGCCGCGACGGAGCAGGCGTCGGCCCACACCCGTACCTCGGCGGCGGACCGTTCGGCCGGGGCGGCGGCGAGCATCCGGCGGGCCAGCAGCGCGGCCTCGTCCCCGGCGGACTCCACGGCGCCGACCTCGCCGAGCTTGTCGCGCACCTGGGCGATGTGCACGCCCCAGTCGCCGACGTCACTGCCGTCCGCAAGACCTGCCCACAGCGGTCTCAGTACCTCGTCGTCACCGCCCAGCAGGGGCAGACACCGATCCAAACAAGCCAACCCACTGGCGGCCAGTCCGCGCTCGTCGGCCTGAGCGATCAGTTCCACCAGGCTCATTCCACGCTCCCTCGCCAGGCGGTCATCCCTTACGGAGCCCGCACTTCCCCTTACTGCGCGCAACGGCCCGGGAGTGTCACAGGGGCACCACGCCGAGCCGGTCGAGCAGCCGGAAGAACAGGTTTTCGGCCAGCAGACCCTCCTCGGGTCGGGAGTCGGCGACCAGCACGTCGAACACCGGCTCGGCGGCCACCTCGCGCCCCGCCTCCGCCGCCCACGCGACCGCCCGCCCCGCGGCATCCCGGGGCTCCAGGAAGTAGTCCTCCAGGGTCAGCCCCTCCCGGTCGGCACCGAGATACGTGGCCATGGCCGCCCGGGCCAGACAGGTCGTCCACGCCCCGCTCTGAGGCCCCGCCGCCTCCACGACCACGGTCGCGCTGTCCATGACGTACCCGAAGAGCGCGGGAGCCCCCGTCTCCACGGCGAGCCCGTTCATGCTCCCGACGTCGCCGTCACCGCTCGGGTACTCCCACACCTGCCATCCACCCGGCGCCGACGCCCGCCGCGACATGCCCTGGGCGCCGGACAACGCCTCCAGTTCCGCGAGCGGCCGCTCTCCGCGACCGACGACGAAGTACCCCCAGTAGCCCATTTCGGTACCCCCCGGCTGCTCTCCGTACGGCTCGGCCCGAATACACCACATTCGTACGGCCGTTCGCAGCCGGACGGGACAATCCGCCCGATCCTGAGCCGTGTATCAGCCGAGCCGGTCGGCGAGCGACCTGAACTGGGTCCACGACAGCTCCGGCTTCCCCGAGTCCCACAGCTTCTGGACCGTCGCCCTGAGCGGCATCCGGATCCCGGCCGCGACCTGCGCCTCGGTCTGCGAGTTCGCCAGGTCGCACCACACCGCGAAGGACCCGCCGAGGATCTGGTCGTCGTACTTCGTCGGCACCGCCTGCGTACCGCGCACGACGAGCGGCGTCCACTGCTCGTAGATCCGCTGCCCGGTCGGATAGACGAAGGTCAGCGGCTGCCCGAGGACGTAGTACAGGAACTCGTCGTTGTAGTTGACGACCTTCCGCCCCGCGCTCAGATACGCGACCGGCAGCCGCGCCCCGATCTCCTTGCCCGTCCAGTAGGCGACCTGGATGTCCTTGTCGGCCTGGACGGACGTACCGGCGAAGAACCCGTCGTTCCAGGCGCGGGGGCTCTTGTCGTGGGCGCGGACGGTGTCGGCGCGGTCGTTGAGCCAGCCCGTGGTGAGGTCCTCGACGCTCGCGCCGGAGCCGTAGGCCTCCCTGGCGGCGGTGGCGAGCTGCGGGTAGGACGCCTCGGGGTCGGACACCACCAGCGCCTGGTACTCGTCACCGCCGAGATGCCACTGGCCGCCGGGGAACAGGTCTGCGTACTCGTTCAGCAGGTCGTCGACGATCTCGGCGGAATCCGGATCGGAGATGTCGACCGCCCCGCGGGTGGGCACGCCCTGCGCATTGCGCAGCTGAAGGTCCGGGTGCGCGGCGATCACGGCGCCCAGGTGCCCCGGCGAGTCGATCTCGGGCACCACGGTGATGTGCCGACTGGCCGCGAGCTCGACGATCTGCTTGACCTGCGCCTTCGTCAGATGCTCCGTCGACACGACCTCCGGATGGGAGTCGGACTCGATCCGGAACCCCTGGTCGTCGGAGAAGTGCAGCCCCAGCTGGTTGAACTTCAGGTCGCCGAGCTCCCGGACCCGGTCCTCGATCCAGTCGGCCGTGAAGTGCTTGCGCGCGATGTCCAGCATGAGCCCGCGCACCGGTTTGGCCGGCTCGTCCCGCACGACGCCCTCCGGCGCCGTGCCGCCACCGTGCACCTCCTGCTTGAGGGTGCGGGTGCCGTAGAACACGCCCGCGTCCGCTGCCCCGCTGATGGTCACCCGCCCGCCGCGCACGGTCATCGTGTACGACTCCGGATCCGCGCCTTCGTCGTCATTGAGCGCCAGCCGTACGTCCCCGGCGCGCACGTCGCCCTTCTCCCCCGCGTACGTCAGCCCCAGCTCACCGGCGAGCAGCCGCCCCTCGTCGGCGAGGTCCCGGTCACTGACCACGACCCGCTCGCCCTTGTCCGGCGTCCAGCCTGGACCGCGCGCCGGGGTGTGGGCGCGGACGGCGGGGATGGTGCGGGGCGTCTTCGACAGCGGGTAGGAGCGGGTGGGTGTAGGACTCGGGGTCTTCGAGCCGGCGGGCGACTCGCCCGCGGCAGATCCCTGGGACGGCTGCCCCTGCGCCGACCCCGCGGGCTCACTGCCGTCGCCGGCGGCCAACAGCCCGAGGCTCACGCCGGCCACGACCGTCACGACCACCACCGCGACGATCAGCACCCACGTCTGCTTCAACGCGCTCTTCGCCGGCGTCCGGCGCCCGTGCTGACTCCGCCTGTGCTGACTCACGGCGCCAACCTAGGCCCTCGACGGGCCGAGTCGTGTCCACCACACGTTCCGAAACTCTCCCGTTCGGATGAAATTCGGGCATCCGTCGGACACGTCATGTCCGCTCTCGATAACGTGACGCCACATCTCTCACATCATCCTCTGCCGAAACCCACGTGACGCCCACACACCTCCCTGGCCAAGTGGCCATACCGTCGCCGCCTTCGTCGCCGCCCGAGCGGACCCGGGACACACCCGGCCCGAGTGCCCCACTGGAGCACTTCAACACCGTCCCCGCCGACGAGATCCGCCACACGCTCCTCAGCTGCCTCCACAGCCACCGCTGGGCCACACGCATCGCCGCCCACCGCCCCTACCCGAACCTGGACTCCCTCCTCGCCGCGTCGGACGAGGCGGCGTACGACCTGACACCGGGCGACCTGGCGGAGGCGCTGGCCGGCGAGACGCTGCCGGTGCTGCCGGACGACACGTACGGGGCCGCACACATGGCGCTGGCGGCGGCACACGCGGCGTACGAGGCCCGGTTCGGACACCAGTTCGTCATCTGCCTGGACAGGGTCCCTCCTTCAGAGGCCGCCGATCAGCTCCTGGCAGCCATCCGGTCACGATTGACAAACGATCCGGAAGAGGAACGGGTGGTGACGGCAGAGGAACTCCGCCGCCTGGCAAGAGGGCGATTGGTGAGTCACCTGAGGGGCGCGGGGCCCTGACACAGCGGCTCCGCCCCGGGGCGCGACCAGCCACAACGGCGCCGCACCCGGCACATAACAGGACACCCCACCCCAGAACCTGCTGACCCTCACCCATACGCGTGCCACTTTGATCACACCAGCAGGCCCCGGCTCAGCTCAGCGGCAACGCATCGCTACGATGCTGGGGGCCGGTGGACCGTACCCGGCCGGGCCCGTCCGACACAGAAGCCGGCGCGGCCCCAATCCCCGCTCCCGGAGGGTTCTTCCGTGCCGGCTGGAACGCTGTACCGCGGCCGGGAAGGAATGTGGTCCTGGGTGGCTCATCGAGTCACCGGCGTCCTCATCTTCTTCTTCCTGTTCGTTCACGTGCTGGACACCGCGCTCGTCCGTGTCTCCCCCGAGGACTACGACAACGTCGTAGCCACCTACAAGACCCCGCTCGTCGCGTGCCTGGAGTACGGCCTCGTCGCCGCCATCCTCTTCCACGCACTCAACGGCCTGCGCGTCATCGCCGTCGACTTCTGGTCGAAGGGCCCGCGCTACCAGAAGCAGATGCTCTGGACCGTCGTTGGCGTGTGGGTCGTGCTGATGCTCGGGGCGATCTACCCCGTCCTCGGCCACGCCTACCGTGAACTGTTCGGGAGCTGACGCGCATATGTCCACCACCGAAACCGCCGCGTCCGGTATCGGCCCTGTCGAGGGCGAGTCCCTCTACAGCGTCGACAACCCGGCCCCCCTCATCGAGGCCCCCCGCCAGCGCACCAAGAAGACCCCCAAGTCCACTCGGGGCAACTTCGAGATGGCCGCGTGGCTGTTCATGCGCCTGTCGGGCATCGTCCTGGTCGTCCTGGTCATCGGCCACCTGCTGATCCAGCTGGTGCTGGACGGCGGCGTCTCCAAGATCGGCTTCGCCTTCGTGGCGGGCCGCTGGGCGTCCCCGTTCTGGCAGGTCTGGGACCTGCTGATGCTGTGGCTCGCGATGCTGCACGGCGCCAACGGCCTGCGCACGGTCATCAACGACTACGCGGAGCGCGCGAACACCCGGCTGTGGCTCAAGGGCCTGCTCTACACCGCCACGGTGTTCACCATCCTGCTGGGCACGCTGGTGATCTTCACCTTCGACCCGAACATCCGCTAGGCACGGGGCTGAGGCAACCACTCATGAAGATCCACAAGTACGACACCGTCATCGTCGGCGCCGGTGGCGCAGGTATGCGCGCCGCCATCGAGTCGACCAAGCGCAGCCGCACCGCCGTGCTGACCAAGCTCTACCCCACCCGCTCCCACACGGGCGCCGCGCAGGGCGGCATGGCCGCCGCGCTCGCCAACGTGGAGGAGGACAACTGGGAGTGGCACACCTTCGACACGGTCAAGGGCGGTGACTACCTGGTCGACCAGGACGCCGCCGAGATCCTGGCGAAGGAGGCCATCGACTCCGTCCTCGACCTGGAGAAGATGGGCCTGCCGTTCAACCGCACCCCGAACGGCACCATCGACCAGCGCCGCTTCGGCGGGCACAGCCGCAACCACGGCGAGGCCCCGGTCCGCCGCTCCTGCTACGCGGCCGACCGCACGGGTCACATGATCCTCCAGACGCTGTACCAGAACTGCGTCAAGGAGGGCGTGGAGTTCTTCAACGAGTTCTACGTCCTGGACCAGCTGATCACCGAGGTGGATGGTGTCAAGCGGTCCGCGGGTGTGGTCGCGTACGAGCTGGCCACCGGCGAGATCCACGTCTTCCAGGCGAAGGCCGTGATCTACGCGTCCGGCGGCTGCGGCAAGTTCTTCAAGGTGACGTCGAACGCGCACACGCTGACGGGCGACGGTCAGGCGGCGGTCTACCGCCGGGGCCTGCCGCTGGAGGACATGGAGTTCTTCCAGTTCCACCCGACCGGCATCTGGCGCATGGGCATCCTGCTGACGGAGGGCGCCCGTGGTGAGGGCGGCATCCTCCGCAACAAGGACGGCGAGCGCTTCATGGAGAAGTACGCGCCGGTGATGAAGGACCTGGCGTCGCGTGACGTCGTATCGCGGTCCATCTACACGGAAATCCGGGAAGGCCGCGGCTGTGGGCCGGAAGGCGACCACGTCTACCTGGACCTGACGCACCTTCCCCCGGAGCAGCTGGACGCCAAGCTCCCGGACATCACCGAGTTCGCGCGCACCTACCTGGGCATCGAGCCGTACACGGACCCGATCCCGATCCAGCCCACCGCGCACTACGCGATGGGCGGCATCCCGACGAACGTCGAGGGTGAGGTCCTGGCGGACAACACGACGGTCGTCCCGGGCCTGTACGCGGCCGGCGAGGTCGCGTGCGTGTCCGTCCACGGCGCGAACCGCCTCGGCACCAACTCGCTGCTGGACATCAACGTCTTCGGCAAGCGGGCGGGCATCGCGGCGGCGGAGTACTCGCAGAAGGCGGACTACGTCGAGCTGCCCGAGGACCCGGCGGAGCTCGTGGTCGCGCAGGTGGAGCGCCTGCGCAGTGCCACCGGCACCGAGCGGGTCTCGGTCCTGCGCCGCGAGCTGCAGGAGACCATGGACGCGAACGTCATGGTGTTCCGCACCGAGCAGACCATCAAGACGGCGGTCGAGAAGATCGCGGAGCTCCGCGAGCGCTACCTGAACGTCTCGATCCAGGACAAGGGCAAGCGGTTCAACACCGACCTCCTGGAGGCCATCGAGCTGGGCAACCTGCTCGACCTGGCCGAGGTCATGGCGGTGTCCGCGCTGGCCCGCAAGGAGTCCCGCGGCGGTCACTACCGCGAGGACTACCCGAACCGCGACGACGTCAACTTCATGCGCCACACCATGGCGTACCGCGAGGTGGGCGACGACGGCACCGAGTCCATCCGTCTCGACTACAAGCCGGTCGTCCAGACCCGCTACCAGCCGATGGAGCGTAAGTACTGATGGCAACCCCGACCCTGGACAAGGCGGACGCGGCCGGCACGCCCGAGCCCGGCTTCGCCGACTCCCCGTACATCACGGCCACCTTCCGCATCCGCCGCTTCAACTCCGAGGTCTCGGCCGAGGCCACCTGGGAAGACTTCCAGCTGGAGATCGACCCGAAGGAGCGCGTCCTCGACGCCCTCCACAAGATCAAGTGGGACCAGGACGGCACCCTGACCTTCCGCCGCTCCTGCGCCCACGGCATCTGCGGCTCGGACGCGATGCGCATCAACGGCAAGAACCGCCTCGCCTGCAAGACCCTGATCAAGGACCTCAACCCCGAGAAGCCGATCACGGTCGAGGCCATAAAGGGCCTGACGGTGCTGAAGGACCTCGTGGTCGACATGGACCCGTTCTTCCAGGCGTACCGCGACGTGATGCCCTTCCTCATCACGAAGGACACGAACGAGCCGACCCGGGAACGCCTCCAGACGGCCGAGGACCGCGAACGCTTCGACGACACGACGAAGTGCATCCTCTGCGCCGCCTGCACGTCGTCCTGCCCGGTCTTCTGGAACGACGGCCAGTACTTCGGCCCGGCCGCCATCGTCAACGCCCACCGCTTCATCTTCGACTCGCGCGACGAGGCGGCCGAGCAGCGGCTGGAGATCCTGAACGACCGTGACGGTGTCTGGCGTTGCCGGACCACCTTCAACTGCACGGATGCCTGCCCGCGTGGCATCGAGGTCACGAAGGCGATCCAGGAAGTGAAGAGGGCGCTGATCACGCGCAGGTTCTGACAAGACACCGCTGAGGCAGCGGGACGTCTGAGAGAGTACGAGGGGCCGTTCCTCCCATCGCGGGAGCAGCGGCCCCTCGGCAACAGAGCCTGATCAGGTACAGCTGGAAAACGGGGGATCACAGCATGACCGAGCCGAATCCGTACCAGACCGGAGCCGGCCAGTGGGGCCCCGGGCAACCGCCCGCCCTGCCTCCCACGACGCCTGGCTACGGGTATCCCAACCCCGCGCCCGCGTACGGCTTCCCCCAGCAGCCGGCGGCCCCGGTGCCCATGGGCGGTGCACCGGTTCCCGTGGGGGGTGCACCGGTGCTGGCCATCGGGGACATCACGGTGATGGGCGACCAGATCGTCACGCCGGGCGGCTCGCTCCCGCTGCGCGGCGCGGTGTGGAACGCCACCGACATGTCGCACACCGAGGAGAAGATTCCGCCGCACGCCATCGTGCTGGCCATCCTCTTCTTCGTGTTCTGCCTCCTCGGCCTGTTGTTCCTCCTGATGAAGGAGAAGAGGACCGTCGGCTATATCCAGATCACCGTGACGAGCGCGGGGCGGCACCACTCGACGATGATCCCGGCCCTCGGTCCGCACACCTTCCCCGCGGTCATGGGGCAGATCAACTATGCGCGGTCGCTGAGCAACATGTGAGCCGGTCCCTCACGGCCGGCCGGCCCTTCACAGTTGACTGCGGATCGTCGGGTCCGTGATCTTCGTGTCGTCCGCCAGCATCATCGCCTTGCTGAGGATCACCGCCAGCATCCGGTCCCCCTCGTACGGCAGGTAACCCGCCTGCGGAGCACTCCCGTTGGACTTCGGGACGATGCACAGGTAACGGTCGTCCGGGGTCATCAGGATGTTGCCCGAGCCGAGGTGGATCTTGTAGGTGTGGCGTTCGCCCTTCACGTGGAGGAAGCGGCCCTCCAGGGTGCAGCGGTCGGCTATCGCGAGGCGGGGAATCAGGCGGTCGAGGAGGAGGCGGCGGGTCTCCGCGCTCTGGTTGAGTTCGCCGAAGCCGTACGACGTCCAGTACTCGCGGAAGCGGCCGTCAGGGCCGCCGTCCTGCCAGGTGGGGTCGTTTCCGACGCTGGACACGCCGACGAAGAGGTCCACGTCGCGCAGGACTTCGGAGAGGACCAGGGGCGGGATCGAGTCCAGGGGCAGCGGGTCGACCGGGTCGGCGCCGTCGCGCAGCCACATGCGGTACTCGCCGCCGTAGCAGTGCGCGGAGTTCTCCGGCGCGTCGATCGGGTAGAAGCGGACCTGGTCGGTGCGCAGACGGAGGTAGCTGCCGGAGTCGGTGGTGTCGACGCCGTACTCCTCGCCGTGGCCCTCGATCCAGTACTCGGCGCGCAGGCCCCACTGCGGCAGCTCGCGGGTGGCCGGCGGCGCCTCGTCGTCGACGCACAGGCGGAGCTTGTTGCGCCAGCCCCGGACCGCCGCCAGGGAGTGGAACTGGTGCTGGCGGAGGAAGTGGGCCGCGAAGCGGTTCGAGTAGGTGCCTGTCGTGCGCTCGGCGTCCGTGAGCAGGTACACCTCGCGGTGGGCCTGTTTGAACGGCTGGGTGAGCTCGTGGCGTTCCAGCCAGTCGCGCCAGGCGACGATCTCGGCGGGCTCGTGCCCGACGGGGTGCCAGAGCCGGACCTCGCGGCCCTCGCGGACGGGGTCGTCGGTGAGGGTGCGCAGCTCACCCTCGGCGTATCCGACCGTCGTGCCGTCGACCGTCCAGAGCAGGCGGCGGGCCAGGGTGCCGACCAGCGGGTGGTCGAGGCAGCGCTCGCGCCAGGCGTCGTACGGCCAGGTGCGGCGGGCCAGGAACTGGCGGTCCAGGCGCTCGGCCTGGGCCGAGAGCATCTTGTCGACGTCCTTGGCCGCGGCCTTGAGGTCCTTGAGCTCGTCGGCGTGGTCGCGCCGGACGGACGCGGGCGCGGTCCTGACCGGCTTGCCGGTGGCGTTGCGCCACATCAACAGGGCCTTGGTGCCGTGGACTTCGAGCAGGGCGGTCGCCTCTCCCAGCCGGTACTCCGCGCGGCCGACCTCGGTGAGGCCGTAGGTCGGTACGGCCAGTTCCTCGATCTCCTCGCGGCTGAGGCCCAGCGCGACGGCCCGAGCCTCCAGGGCCGAGTCGAGGAGCTTGGCGGTGTTCTTGTACGTCACCCGGGTGGCCAGGCGGGCGAGTTCGGCGAGGGCGGGTTCGCTGTCGATGCGGGCGAGCGCGATCACGCCGGCGTTGGCGACCTTGGGGTTGCGCGGGCCGAGGCCTGCGACCTTCTTCAGTGAGGTCTCGACGAGGGCGCCGAGGGCGCGGGGCGTGTCGGGGTGCGGAGGCAGGACGGAGAGCAGCCACGCCAGGCCGCGCAGGGCGGTGGCGTTGTAGGGGTCGTAGGCGTTGTTGAGGTTCGCCTCGTAGGCCCGGAGATCCAGCGGGAGGGTGCGCGGGCGGCCCACGAGCGCCAGCCAAGGCAGCACGGTCTCGCGGACGCGGTCGGGGCCGAGGGCGTCGACGAGGACGGCGGCCCGCTTGTCCCACCTGGCCGTGGGTTTGGACGCGGTGGCGGTGGCCGCATGGGCGAGAAGCGCCTGCCAGTCGGCATCGGCGGTGTCCCGCATGGCCTGCTCGGCCCATGCCTCCCCGACATTGAGGACGGGCTCGGTCAGCTTCTTCGCCAGTGAGACCAGTTCGTCCAAGCAGTATCTGTCCTGGGCCGAACGGCGGACGACGGCCACGACGGCCGGGGACAGCGCACGGCCCGCGGCCGACTCCGCCTCGGCGAGGATGTGGAAGAGGGTCGCGGACCAGATCGAGTACTGCCGGCCCAGGTCGTCGAGGGCCTTGCGACGCTCGGCCGCCAGGGGATCGTCCTCCAGGCCGTCGGCGGCGAGGGCGTACAACGTCAGGGCGTTGCACCGGTTCTCCGTCTCGCCACCGACCAACGGGAAGCGCTCGGCCACCGCGTGCACCAGCTCGCGGCGCCGCTCGGCGGGCAGCTCCCGCAGTTCGCGGAGCACCTCCTCCCAGCCTCCGGTCCAGTAGCCCTGGCTGTCGACCAGCGCCTTCAGCGCCTCGTCGGCGACCCGGTCCATGTCTGAGGCGGCGATGTGCTTGCGCAGCAGTCGCGCTCGAGGACTGTGCATCAGCCACCCACCAGCGGCACGAGCTTCAGGAACGTGACCTCGGTGCCGAGCGCCGGCTCGATCTCCTCGTCCGGGTCCGTGACCTGGCGGTCCCCCACCAGCACGAGGAAGCCGTTGCCCGCGAAGGCCTTCAGCGCCAGCTCGGTCTGGGTCTGCGGATCTATCCGCCGCGGCGTCCGCAGCGCGTACCCGTTCAGCACCCGCTCGGTGTCCTCGGGCTGCACCAGTCCCTGGAACACCCCCGGCGTACGCGCGTTGTACTCGGCGACCTCCTGGAACACCCGGCGCCGGATCAACTCCCGCACGGTGAGCCGCTCCTCGGCGATCTCCAGCCCCCAGCCGTCGCTGCGGCTCCCGCTTGTCGTCTCGTCGACGAACGTCACGATTCCCATGCCGCCGACAGTACGAGGCACCACTGACAACGGCCCCGAGCCGACCTCATCTCCCGGCCGGCCTGCTCCACTCCCGCGCGTCCGCCCGGCGCATCAGCTCCACCGCGGCCTTGGCGTCGCCGGTCACCAGGGGATGCACGAGCTCGACGTAACGGAGCTGGCCGGTCAGGGACTTCTTCATCTGCCGGAGGCTGCGGGCGCCGAACGAGACACCGCCGGGTTTCTCGACGGCGCCCGCGGCGACGGCCAGCTTCTCGACGCTCACCTTGCAGAGGGTGGATTCCGTCTCGCGGCACGCGTGGATCTCGATGTAGCCGTCCCACAGTCCCAGGACGACCTCGTACTTCACGCCGGAGCCGCTGTAGGTCGCGACGGCGAGGGGCAGGTCCGACTCCCGCTCGCCCGGCCCCTGGAGCCCCAGCCTCTCCGCGACGTCTGCACAGGTCGCACGCACCTCTGCGAAGAAGACCTCAACCCCTGGAACCATCCACGCCCCCTGTGCCGCAGCTGTGACGACGCTTCAGCGTAGCGGCGGAACGGGCCGCTCCTCGGCCCAATGAGTGACCCCGCGGTCAGCCCGCCCGGTAAGCCGTGCCCCCGCACCTAATCTGATGGCATGTCAGATGACGAGTCGTACGAACTGCTCGGTTTCGACAACCTCCTCCTGCCCGTCGGAGACCTCGCCGAGGCGGTCGGGTTCTACGAGCGCGCCGGTTTCACGGTGGGGTTCCGGTTCGACGAGGGCGGGATCGCGTTGCTCAAGGTCGGGGGCGAGACACCCGGAATCCTGCTCAGGGAGGAGGAGGGGTTCGGGCATCGACCGCCTCCCTGGCCCGCTCCGCGCGTGTGGCTGGAGGTGCCGGACGCGCGCCGCGCCGCGAGAGAACTGGCCGCCGCCGGCATCGCCCCGCTCGACGAGCCCTTCTCCGTGGCCACCGGCTGGACCGTCGAGGTCGCCGACCCCTGGGGGAACGTCATCGGGTTCACGGATTACGGCAAGCGGCCGGAGCTCGCACGGAGGGCGTGACGCAGATCCCATGCCCCCTGCCCCGAAAGCGAGTTGAACACGTTCAAATACGGGACTAGAGTCTCTCCCGTCAGCGTTTTGAACGCGTTCAAGAAGGGGTGGGGCATGGACCGCACCGTCATCGCCTACGTCATCTACCTGCTGGTCAGCATCGGGCTGACCGTCTGGGTGGCCCGCACGCTCAGCCGCAACGGGCGCATCTTCCTCGCCGACGTGCTGCGCGGGAACGAGAGCCTCGCCGACGCCGTCAACCACCTCCTGGTGGTCGGCTTCTACCTCGTCAACCTGGGTTTCGTCGCGCTCTACCTGAGCGGCGACGAGACCATCGAGGACACCCGCGGGATCTTCGAGGCCCTGTCGACCAAGCTGGGCGTGGTGCTGCTGGTGCTCGGCGTCATGCACCTGGGCAACGTGTACGTGCTCAACCGGATCCGGCGGCGGAGCGTCATGGAGCAGGAGCAGGTGCCGCCCGTCGCGCCGCAGGACTGGGTGCGGGCGTGAGCACCGTGACATCCGCCGCGGGCCGGGACACCGAGCGTGTCCCGGTCCGCCGGCTCACCCTCCTGTACGACGCCGAGTGCTCCCTGTGCACCTTCCTGCGCGACTGGCTCGTACGACAGCCGCAGCTGGTGCCGCTGGAGCTGGTTCCCGCCGGGTCGGAGGAGGCCCGGCGGCGGTTTCCCGGGCTCGACCACCGGGCCACGCTCGACGAGGTCACCGTCGTCGGCGACGCGGGGCAGGTCTACCGCGACGCCGCCGCCTGGATCGTCACCCTGTGGGCCCTGCGCGCGCACCGGCCGCTCGCGCACCGCCTGAGCACGCCGTCCGGGGCGAGGCTCGCCAAGGGCGCGGTGCTCGCCGCGGCCAAGTGGCGCGGGGCGCACTGGGACGGGCAGCGGGCGGTCGGGGCGCAGTGGGGAGGGCAGCAGGCCGTCGGGGGTCAGTGGGGCGGTCAGGCAGTGGACGGGGGCCGGTGGGGCGGGCAGGTGTACCGCCGCGCGGACGGGTGGGCGTACGACCCCGCCCAGGGATGGACGTACAGCCCACCGGCCTGCGACGGCGGCACCTGCGCCACTCGTTAGGCTCTCGTTCCGTGCCTGCGAACAACGACGGCCCCGAAGAGGGCGGTAACCCGAGCAAGTCCGAGCAGACCCGCGCGCTCATCCTGGAGACGGCGATGCGGCTGTTCCAGGAGCGCGGCTACGACAAGACGACCATGCGGGCCATCGCCAAGGAGGCCGGGGTCTCCGTGGGCAACGCGTACTACTACTTCGAGGGCAAGGAGCACCTGATCCAGGGCTTCTACGACCGGATCGCCGCCGAACACCAGGTGGCGGTCCGGGAGGTCCTGGCCCGGGAGACCGACCTGGAGGCGCGGCTCGCCGGCGTCCTGAGGGTGTGGCTGGACATCGCGACCCCGTACCACGAGTTCGCGGTGCAGTTCTTCAAGAACGCCGCCGATCCGGACAGCCCGCTCAGCCCCTTCTCCCCCGAGTCGGAGCACGCGCGCGTGGAGGCCATCAGCGTCCACCGCCAGGTGCTCGCCGGGACGAAGACCAAGGTGCCGGAGGAACTGCGGGACATCCTGCCCGAGTTGATGTGGCTCTCCCAGATGGGGCTCGTCCTGTATTGGATCTTCGACCGCACGGAGGGCCGCGAGCGGAGTTATCGGCTGGCCGAGCGGGGGGCGCGGCTCACCGCGCGGGGCGTGTCACTGGCCCGGTTCCGGGTGCTGCGACCGCTGGTGCGGGAGGTGCACGAGCTGTTCACGGACTTCCTGCCGGGGATGACGAAGATGATGCCGGATCCGGGGGCGGGGAAGGGGCGGGCGGAGTGATCCACGATCGGGTGAGCGGGCTCGAACGGGACACCTGGTATCCGGCCTGCCTACGATGATTCTCTCGACACCAGCCCACAGGAGGCACGTGATGTCCGCAGCATCCGTCGAGCGGCCCCACGGCGACCGTCCGCTGATCGCGGAGGCGAACCGGATCATGGACCGCCTTCCGGGGTACCGCGTCGAGATCATCGGAGGCCTGATCATCGTGTCCCCGCCCCCCAACGGTGCTCATGCTCGCGCGCTGTCCAGGCTGAGGCGCCCCTTCGTTGCAGCGGGGCTGGATGGCGGTGAAACGGAAATCCTCGAGGGCCTTGGACTCTGGCTCCCTGCCGGCGCCGAAGACTTCGCGATCCCCGACCTCATTGTCGTGGACGCCGGTTTCGAGGACCACCTCGTCGAGAACAACTGCTACGACCCGATCGCCTTCCGTCTCGTCTTGGAGGTCACTTCCAGCAACTACCAGAACGATCTCCGCGGCAAGGTCACCGCATACGCCCAGGCGAAGATCCCCGTCTACGTCATCGTCGACCGCGAGCACCAGCGACTCCACGTCCTTACCGAACCCGCCGGGAACACGTACGCCAACCACCGTGTCCACGCCCCCGGCGAGATCGTCGCCCTGCCCGAGTCGATCGGAGCCAAGGTCAGCCTCGACGTGGACGAAATCCTCAAGGCCGGCCAGCTGAAGGCTAATTGACCGCGTCCACCTCCCCTTCTGCCAGCTCCACGTCACACACCAGCGGCCCGTCCCCGACCACCACGTGCCGCGCCCGCGACCCGTACGACGGAGCCGTCGTCGACAGCAGATACGTCCCCGGACCCGGCACCGACACGATGTACGAGCCGTCCGCGAGGGACGTCACCCGGTCCAGCTGACGTCCGCCCGCCGACAGCAGCGTCACCGCCGCCTCCGGGACCGGCTCGCCGTCCGCCGTACGGACGAAGCCGTGGACGACCGAGGCAGGGCCCTCCGCGGCAGGCGCCTGCGAAGAAGCCGCCTCCTCCTTCGGCTCCACCGCCAGATGCGGCAGCCGCTTCTCCAGCCAGGCCGGCAGCCACCAGTTGGCGCTGCCGAGCAGATGCATCGCGGCCGGCACCAGGGCCGTACGCAGGATGAACGCGTCCAGGGCGACCGCGGCCGCGAGACCCACGCCCGCCATCGCCGCCCCGTAGTCGCCGCTCAGCACGAACGCCATGAAGACGCACACCATGATCAGAGCCGCGGAATTGATGACGCGGCTGGTCTCCGCCAGCCCCACCCGCACCGCTCGCGCGTTGTCCTTCGTGTGCACCCACTCCTCGTGCATCCGGCTGACCAGGAACACCTGGTAGTCCATGGAGAGGCCGAAGAGCAGGGACAGCATGATGATCGGCAGGAAGGCCGCGATCGGGCCCTCCTGGCCGAGGCCCAGCAGGTCCAGCCCCCAGCCCCACTGGAAGATCGCGACCAGGACGCCGAAGGAGGCGGCCGCCGCGATCAGGTTCATCAGCGCGGCCGTCAGGGGGACCACGACGGAGCGGAAGGCGATCAGCAGCAGGACGAAGCCGAGGCCGATGATCGTCGCGATGAAGTACGGCAGCCGGTCGGCCGTCACCGACGCGAAGTCCTTCGACACGGCCGTCACACCGCCGACGTGGGCCTGGACGCCCGCCTCCGGGATCACCTCGTCGCGCAGCGTGTCGATTAGGCGGTCGGTCTCCTCTGCCTGCGGTGAGGTGGTGGGCACGACCTGGATGACCGTGACGCCGTTCGCGGGGGGCACCGAGACCGCTTGGGCCACACCGTCCGTCTCCCTGATCGTCGCGACCAGGCTGTCCCCCGAGTCGCCGTTCACGACCACCTGGAGCGGCCCGTTGAAGCCGGGGCCGAAGCCGTCGGCGAGGAGGTCGTACGCCTTCTTGGTCGTCGTCGACGCGTCGTCGTTGCCCTGGTCGACGGTGCCCAGGCGCAGGGACAGCAGGGGCAGGGCGAGGACGGCCATCAGGACGACGGCCAGGGCGGCGACCGAGCGTGGGCGGCGCTCGACGGTGGCCGACCAGCGGGCCGCGAGGCCGCTCGCGCGCTCCACCTCGGGGCCCTGGGCGGCCAGCCGGCGCCGCTGACGGCGGCTGAGCACGCGGTGGCCCAGGAGGCCGAGCAGCGCGGGCAGCAGGGTGACGGCCGCGAGCACACTCAGGACGACGGTGAGCGAGGTGCCGATGACCACGCCGTCCAGGAAGCGCAGGTTCGTCACCAGCATCCCGGCGAGTGCGATGCACACCGTGCCGCCCGCGAACAGCACCGCCCGCCCCGAGGTGTTGAGGGCGGAGACCGCCGCCTCCTCGGGGTCCAGGCCGCGTTGGATGCCGCGCCGGTGCCGGGTGACGATGAAGAGGGCGTAGTCGATGCCGACGCCGAGGCCGATCAACGTGGAGAGCAGGGAGGCCAGTTCGGGCACGTTGGTGACGTGGCTGATCAGCTGCGTGGAGAACAGGCCGGTGCCCACGCCGAACAGGGCCACCAGGATGGGCAGCAGCATCGCGAACACCGAGCCGAAGGCCCAGAACAGCACGACGGCCGCAGCGAGGACGCCGACGATCTCGGCGGTGCCGGTGGGCGGCTCCTGCACACGGGTGATGGCCTGGCCGCCCAGCTCGACCTGGAGGCCGTCGCCGCCCGCGTCCTGCGCGGTGTCGACGACGTTCTGGACCAGGTCCTTGGGTACGGCGTCCGCCTGCGCGGCGAAGGTCACCTGGGCGTAGGCGATCCGCCCGTCCTTGCTGATCTGGGCGGCTCCCTGCGCCCCGTACGGGTCGGTGACCTCGCCGACCCCCTTCATCGCGCCGATCTCCTTCAGCGCGGGCTCGATCCGGGACCGTACGCTCTCGTCCCGCACCGTTCCCTCCTCGACCTTCCACACCACCGTGTCGGTGTCGCCCGCGCGCTCCGGGAAGGCCTTCTCCATCAGGTCGTACGCCTGCTTGGAATCCGTGTCGGGCAGGGAGAAGACCTCCGCGTAGTTCGTGCCCGCGCTCGAACTCGCCGCGCCCAGGCCGAACAGCGCACCCACCCACAGCAGCAGGACCACCAGCCGGTGCCGGTAGCACCAGCGTGCCAATGTCGCCACGCTCAAAACCCCCTCGTCGTCCGGTTGGTCCCCCAGGTCCGGGCAACAGAATTGGCGGCGGCACGCATGCGTGGACATGCAACGGGCGTGACTCTCAAGGAACTCCAAAGCGGGAACCGGCCCGACTGTCAGTGCTCGCGCCGATACTGGGGAGCATGACGACGGCTGCAGGCACCGTGCTGGTCGTGGAGGACGAGGAGAGCATCGCGGACGTCCTCGCCATCGCGCTGCGCTACCACCGGTTCGAGGTGATGACGGCGGGCACCGTCCGCGAGGCGCTCACGCTCGTCGAGCGCACCAGGCCCGACGCCGCGCTGCTCGACGTCATGCTGCCGGACGGGGACGGGCGGGCCCTGGGGCGCCAACTGCGCGAGCGACGGCCCGACCTGGCGCTCGTCTTCCTCACCGCCCGCGACTCGCCCGCCGAGGTGGTCGGCGCGCTGGGCTTCGGCGACGACTACATCACCAAGCCGTTCAACATCGACGAGGTCGTCGCAAGGATCACGGCGGTACTGCGCCGCACCCGCCCGACCGACGTCCTGCCACAGCGGCCGCCACTGCGGTACGGCGACCTGGAGCTGGACGAGACCACGTACTCGGTGCACCGCGCGGGCCGCTCCGTCGAGCTCACCCCCACCGAGTACGCCCTGCTGCGCTTCCTGGTGCGCAACGGCGGCCGGATCGTGCCCAAGGAGCAACTCCTGCGCCATGTCTGGCAGTACGAGCACACCCCGCCCGAGTCGACCGTCGTCGAGACCTACATCAGCTATCTGCGGCGCAAGCTCGACGCTCTGGGACCACCGGTGATCACCACCCGGCGGGGTGTGGGATACGGGCTGGCATGAGGGTCCTCCCGCAGCCCCTCAAGCGCGTCCCGCGACCTGGATGCAAGCGCGGCATCCACTCGCTGCGCGGCAAGCTGACGCTGGCGAACGTGGCGCTGCTCGCCCTCGGCATCGTCGCGGCGACCGCCGTGAGCGTGATGGGCATGCGGTACTACCTGCTCGACCAGATCGACTCGGAGCTCACCAAGACCCGTGACTCACTCGGTGGTTCGCAGCTCACCCTGCGGGAGATCGACTCGCTGAGCATGCTGGGTTTCGTGCGCGACCGGCTCGTCCAGCAGTCGGAGGACCAGCCACGACCGGACTCGCTCTTCGCCGCCGTCGACAGCCGGGGCAAGCCCGTCGGCCTCCTCGGCTTCGAGCCGACCGAGGCCCAGCACGCCTTCGCCGAGGCGGTCGACGACCCGCGCACACTGATCGAGAACCCCGAACCGCACGACATCCACGTGCAGGGCGCCGCCTACCGTGCCTCGGCGACCCGGCTGTCCGACGGGACGTACATCCTGCTCGCCACCTCCACCGACGGCCTGCACAAGGGCGTCGCCAAGGCCATCAAGCTGGACCTCGCCATCGGTACCCTGCTGCTCGCGCTGCTGGCCTGTCTCACGATGTTCAGCGTCCGCCGCCGGATGCGGCCGCTGGAGGACATGGTGGAGACCTCGTCGGCGATCGCCGAGGGCGACCTGACCCGGCGTGTCCCCTCCAGCAGCGAGGCCACCCTGGAGGTCGAACAGCTCCGTGTCGCCCTCAACTCCATGCTCCACCAGGTGGAGTCGGCGTACCGCACGCGCGAGCGCAGCGCGGCCCAGCTGCGCCGCTTCGTCGGCGACGCCTCGCACGAGCTGCGCACCCCGCTGTCTGCGATACGCGGCTATCTCCAGCTGTACGACAAGGGCATGCTCACCGACCCGGGTGAACGCAGGCGGGCCTGGGACCGGATGAACGGCGAGGTCGACCGCATGGGCCGTCTCGTCGACGAGCTGCTCACCCTCGCCCGCCTCGACCAGCAGCCCGAACTCCGCTTCCGGAACGTCGACATCACCCGCCTCGTCCGGGATGCCGCCGAGGATCTGCGCGTGCAGCAGCCGCAGCGGCCCCTCACGGTCGACGCCGACGGCTCCCTGCTGGTGCACGCCGACGAGTCCGGGCTGCGCCAGGTGCTCGGCAACCTGGTGGGCAACGTGCGCACGCACACGCCCGCCGACGCGCCGGTGCGGCTCGGCGTGGAGCGCGCGGACGGGATCGTCCGGCTGTGTGTCGCGGACAAGGGGCCGGGGCTCGGCCCTCAGGACGCGGCGCGCGTCTTCGACCGCTTCTTCCGCTCCGGCGGGGGTGCGGGCAGCGGGCTCGGCATGGCGATCGTGCAGGGGGTGGTGCACGCCCACGGCGGTGAGGTGACGGTACGGACGGCGCCGGGCGAGGGGCTGGCGGTGACGGTCACGCTGCCGGCGGGGGCGGCCGTACGGTCGTAACCCCCTGTCCTGCTCCAGGCCGAAGGGCACCGCCGCGAGATCGCGTCGGATCCGCCGGGTCCGGCCTTCAGAGCCGTCAGATCCAGGTGAGACGCCAGAGGCGGAAGACTCCGGTGCCGTCCGAGAGGTACTGGCCGCCGCCGACGGCCTCGCTGCTGACGACGTACTCCTTGGCCTGCCACAGCGGGATGACCGGGACATCGCGGGCGACGGTCTGCTGGAGCTCGTGGAAGTCCTCGGCGGCCTCGGTGCGGTCGGCGTACTGCTGGCTCTCCTGAATCAGCCGGTCGACGGCCTTGCTGCTGTAGCCGGTGTTCATGGTGGCGTCGGTGCCGACGAGCGGGGATCCGAAGGTGTCCGGGTCGGGGTAGTCGGCCACCCAGCCGACGGCGTACGCGTCGAGTTTCCCCGACGTCCAGCGCTCCTGGAAGTCGGTCCACTCGTAGCCCTTGACGGTCACCTTGAACAGGCCGCCCGCCTCCAGCTGCCGCTTGAGTTCCGCGGCCTCCTCCGCGGCGGCACCGCGGCCCTTGGCGTAGCCGTAGGTGAAGCGGACCGGCAGGGTCACGCCGGCCTCGGTGAGCAGTTGCTTCGCCTTGTCCGTGTCCAGCTTGGGGTAGAGGTCGAAGAACGACGTCGTGTGGCCGGTGATGCCCGTAGGGATCAGCGAGTAGAGCGGGTCGACGGTCCCGTCGTACACCGTGGCGGCCAGTCTGTCGCGGTCGATCAGCCAGGCCATGGCCCGCCGGACCGCGGTGTCGTGCAGCGGCGAGCCGGAGCGGGTGTTGAGGTACAGGTTGCGGGTCTCGGAGCTGTCGGCCACGGACACACGCTGGTCGGGGTCGCTGGCGTTCAGCCCGGCGAGGACCTCGGGCGGCAGCTGCCGGGTGGCGACGTCGATCTGCTTCGCCTTCCAGGCGGCGTCGAGCTTGTCGGCGTCGCCGTAGTAGCGGAGTTCGACGGGCCGTCCGGTGTTCTTGAGGGCGCCCTTGTAGCGCTCGTAGGGCGCGAGGACGGCCTTCTTGTCCTTCGTATACGTCGTCAGGTCGTACGGTCCGGTGCCGTCGGCGCCGGTGCCGGTGCGCAGGCCGTCCGCCGGGTACTTGGTGCGGTCGACGATCGAGCCGGCTCCGGTGGCCACCTTGAACGGGAAGGTGGCGTCGGCCGAGGACAGCCGGAAGGTGACGGTGAGGCCCTTCGCGCCGACCGAGCGAAGGGTGCTCAGCAGGGACGCGGGACCGACCGCGGAGTTGATCTTCTTGACCCGGTCGAACGAGTACTTCACGTCCTCGGCGGTCATCTCGCGACCACTCGGGAAGGTGAGGCCCTCGCGCAGTTCGCAACGGTAGGTGCGCAGGCCGCTGCCGACGAACTCGCAGCTCTTGGCCGCGTCCGGCACGGGTCTGGCGCCGCCCGGCTCGAAGGTCAGCAGTGACTGGAAGACGTTGCTGAACAGGGCCCAGGAACCGGCGTCATAGGCGCCGGCCGGGTCGAGCGACGTGACGGCGTCGGTCGTACCGACCGTGATGGTCCTGTCGTCGTCCTGCGACGGCAGCAACTGCCAGGCGCCCACTCCGACGGCCGCCAGCACCAGCAGCATCGCGAGTATCCGCGTGCGAACCGACCGCATCGGTTTGCCTCCCCAGGCCCCTTGGGCCGCAGCGCATACGCCACTCCCTAGCGGCGCGGATCACCCAACCACAGGTGTTTCAGCAGGGGGAAGAGGGATTTGGGGAGTTGGGAAAGACATTGCCGCAAGGGGTTTCTGCCATGTTTCACAGGTCCCTCACAGCATGCCCGGCGGGCCACCGCGGCCGGGCGTACGGGTGGTACCGGCAGGCGATCAGGCCTGCTTCGAGGCCAGTTCGATCACCGTGATGTCCGATTCGGCCCCTACCCGGGTCGGCGGGCCCCAGGCGCCCGCGCCCCGGCTGACGTAGAGCTGCGTGTCGCCGTAGCGCTCCAGGCCGGCGAGGGTCGGGTTCGCGGCCGAGGCGATGAAGTTGCCCGGCCAGAGCTGGCCGCCGTGGGTGTGGCCCGAGAGCTGGAGGTCCACGCCGTGCTCGACGGCGTCGTGGATCTGGACCGGCTGGTGGGCGAGCAGCACGCACGCGCGTGCCGTGTCGCGGTCGCCGAGCGCCTTGGCGAAGTCGGGGCCCTGGCCCTCGCTCTGGCCCGCCACGTCGTTGACGCCGGCGAGGTCGAAGTGGGCCAGTTCGGTACGGGCGTTCTCCAGCGGGCGCAGGCCGAGCCGTCGTACCTCCTCGACCCACTGCTCGGCACCGGAGAAGTACTCGTGGTTGCCGGTGACGAAGAACGCCCCGTGGCGCGCCCGCAGTTGGGCCAGGGGCGCCGCGGCCGGGCCCAGGTCCTTCACGCTGCCGTCGACCAGGTCGCCCACGACGGCGATCAGGTCGGGCTGGGTGCCGTTGATCGTGTCGACGACCTTCTGGGCGAAACCGCGGCCGAGCACCGGACTCAGGTGGATGTCACTGACCACCGCGATCCGGTAACCGTGCGCCGCGCGCGGGAGCTTGGCCAGCGGGACGGTGACCCTCTTGACCCTGGGGCCGCGCAGGACGCCGTACGTGCCGTACCCGACGGTTCCGAGGGCGGCCGCGGCGGCGGTGCCCGCGACGACTCGGGAGACGAAGAGGCGGCGGGAGGGGAGGGATGCCGGGATGGCCGCGGGCTCGGGGTCCGGCTCCGGTTCGGGATCGGGCTCCGGCAGGGGTCCCGTGCCCGCCGGGACCGGCTCCGGCTCCGGCTCGGGCTGCCGTACGGCCCTCTCGGCCCCCGCCCGCCGTTCCAGGAACCGTCGTAGCAGCGGTCGTACGACCTCACCCGCCACCACGGCCAGCAGCAGGTAGATCGACAGAGCCATCCACAGGAAGCCCGGCCAGGCCAGGACGCGCTGGAGCCAGAAGGGCGCGCCGGCGCGTTCGGCGACGACGGCCCCGATCGTGAGCACCCAACCGCCCGCGATCAGTACCGCACCCGCGCGCCGCACCGGGCCGGACGCCCGGGTGGTGTCGCGGAACAGGCGTCTCCACAGGTACCAGTTGGCCGTCACCAGGACGGCCAGGACGAGCAGTGCGAAGAGTATGACCACGGTCTCGTGTCCCCCGTTGTGGGCTGTCAGGCCTGTCGGTTATGACGTGCGGCGCAATGCGCGCACGCCGCGCAACCCGATGCCCCCGACGACCGTCCCCAATACGAAGGAGACGACGGCGAGCACCAGGTGCACCCAGAAGTACGCCGTCGGGTGACCGTCGTCGAACGCGAGCCCGCTGCTGTCCTTGACCAGGTTTTTGACGAAAGTGACCCAGATGACCCAGCTCCACACCCCGAAGGCGAGCAGGAACCAGGAGACGGGGCGGCTGAGCTTCATACGCCCAGTATCGCCGCCCGGTGTCCGGTTCCTTGGCCGGGGTGGGGAGGGAGGCGGGACTTCACGCCCTGTGGCATGTACGTTCCTGACCGTGCCCGCTCCAAAGAAGACCGCCAGGCGATCCCTGCTGGTCACTTCCGTCGTCCTGTCGTCCGTCGTGTCGTCGCTCGCGTTGACCGCTCCCGTCTCCGTGGCGGCCCCGAGTCCGTCGCCCGGTACGTCCGGGAGTCCGTCGCCCGGTACGTCCGGAAGTCCGTCCGCGAGTCCGTCGGCCACTCCCCCGGCCACCATGTCGACCGTCGGCGGCCAACGCCTGGGCCTGGCCGGGGCGCAGGTCAACCTGGCGAGCGGGGTGCCGGTGCTGCCCAAGGACCTCAGCGCGCGGTCGTGGATCGTCGCCGACGCCGAGTCCGGCGACGTGCTGGCCGCGAACAACGCGCACTGGCGGCTGCCCCCGGCGAGCACCCTGAAGATGCTGTTCGCGGACACGGTGCTGCCGAAGTTCACGAAGACGGAGAAGCACAAGGTCGTCCCCTCCGACCTGGCCGGCATCGGTTCCGGCTCCAGCATGGTCGGGATAAAGGAAGGCGAGACGTACAGCGTCCACGACCTGTGGCTCGGCGTCTTCCTGCGCTCCGGCAACGACGCCGTGCACGTGCTGTCGCAGATGAACGACGGCATCGACAACACCGTCGCGGAGATGAACGCGCACGCCGAGGAGCTCCAGGCCCTCGACACGCACGCGGTCAGCCCCGACGGCTACGACCAGCCCGGCCAGGTCTCCTCGGCATACGACCTGACCCTGATCGCCCGCTCCGGGCTGCAGAAGAAGGACTTCCGCGAGTACAGCTCGACGGTCAGCGCGAAGTTCCCGGGCAAGACGACGAAGAACAAGAAGGGCAAGACGACCCGCGAGTCCTTCGAGATCCAGAACACCAACCGGCTGCTGACCGGCGACTCCGACGTCTCCGTCTACCCGGGCATCGCGGGCGTCAAGAACGGCAACACCACCAACGCCGGGGCCACCTTCACCGGCGTCGCCGAGCGGGGCGGCAAGGTGCTGCTCGTCACCGTCATGAACCCGGAGAAGGACGAGAACAACGAGGTCTACAAGGAGACCGCCAAGCTCTTCGACTGGGGCTTCAAGGCAGTCGGCAAGGTGCAGCCCGTGGGTGAGCTGGTCCCGCCGAAGAGCGCCGCGCAGGCGAGTGCCCAGCCGGGAGCGAACGCCTCCGGGGAGGCGGGGGGCGCGGACGCCGGGGGGACGGAGGCCGGCGCCTCGTCGAAGCCGGTGGCGTCCGCCACCGCCGAGGGCGGCACCGGCGGCATGGGGATCGCGTTCGCGATCACCGGCGGGCTGCTGGTGGTGCTCGCGGGGGCCGCGTTCCTGGTCAACCGCCGCTGGCCGCTGCCGGATCTGGTACGCCGTCGTCACTGACGTCCTGCGCGTCCTCTTCCGTGTCCATGCTCTGCGTCGCCGTCCACGCGGCGCAGAACAACACCAGCTTCGACGTGAAGTTGATCCACAGCAGCAGGGCGACGGGGACGCCGAACGCGCCGTACATGCTCTTCGCGGCCACGCCCTGCATATAGCCGCTGAGCAGCAGTTTCAGCAGCTCGAAGCCGATCGCGCCGGTCAGCGCGGCCACGATCAGGCGGCGGCGCTGCGGCTCGACTCCGGGGAGCAGCGTCAGCACGTAGAGGAGCAGCAGGAAGTCGGCCAGTACGGCGACGAGGAACGCGGCGATCTGCAGCAGGACGCTGCCCCAGCCCTCCTTGTCGATGCCCAGCTGGTCGGTGGTCCAGCCGACCATGGCGGAGGCCACGGTGGACGTGGCGAGCGTGATGAGCACGGCGCCGCCGAGGCCGACGAGGATGCCCAGGTCCTTGGCCTTGCGCAGGACCGCGTTCTCCTCGTCGTCGGGCAGCTCCCACACGGCCCGCAGACACTCGCGCATCGAGCCCGCCCAGCCGATGCCGGTGAACAGCAGGACGGCGCCCGCGATGAGGCCGACGGTGCCGGCGTTCTGCACCAGGCCGTCGATGTTGAGCTGGTCGGAGATGCCGGGCACCTGCTCGGCGATCTTGTCCTCCAGCGTGTTCTGGCGCTCCTTGCTGAGCGTGGCGGCGGCGATCGAGGCGGCCACCGTGAGCAGGGGGAAGAGTGCCACGAAGCTGGTGAACGTCATCGCGGCGGCCAGCCGTGTCCACTTCACCCGGTCCAGGCGCTCGAACGACCGCCACGCGTGCGTGGCGGTCAGGCGGGCGACCAGCGGCCCGACGCCGGGGAGTTTTTTCAGCCAGTCCATGATCCGACTCTGCCCCCATCGCGGAAGACAAATGTCCTGGTACCCCAAAACCGCAGGATGGTGGCAAGGACCATGCCGATTCCCGCTCCGGAGACCGTGTCCGCGCGCTGCGAGGTGAGGCCGAGGCCGTAGTGACTGACGGCGAGGCACAGAAGCTGCACCAGGGCGCCGGCGACGTTCACGGCGAAGAAGGCGGCGTACGCGCGCAGTCCGCCGGTGCGGGCGTCCCGGTAGGTGCCGAGCGCGTTGCCCACGTACGCCACCGAGCAGCCCGCGACGAACGACAGCGCCTTGGCGGTGAGCGGGTCGAGACCGCCCGGGCCGCGCAGGCAGGTGAAGAGGGCGAGGTCGGCGGCGTAGGCGAGGAGGCCGGCGGTGGCGAAGCCTAGGAGTTCCCGGCGGCTCGCCCACGCGCGCGTGCGCGGCCGTCCGCTTCGGCCCGCCCCCGTGCGCGTGCGCTGCCGTTCACTTCGGCTCGCCCCCGCGCGCGTGCTCACCAGTTGGCCACCGCCAGGGCGTACATCGCGACCCACGCCACGCCGATCAGGGCGAGCGCGCGGTCGCGCAGGACGACATCCTCGGGTTCGCCGGCCGTGCCGCGGTCGGCGAAGACGGCGTACCTGAGGATCGCGAGGATGAAGGCGACCATGGAGAGCTGCCGCCAGGGCAGGACGCTGGTGTGCGGGACGCCGCCCTCCTCGAGGGCCCACAGGCAGTAGCCGAGGACGGCGACGCCGGCCGCGAGCTGCCACACGAAGCGCAGGTAGCCGGTGGTGTACTCGGTGAGCAACGCGCGCGTGGCGCCCGCTTTCCCGGCCATCTGGACGGCTTCGGAGTAGCGCTTGGCCGACACCATGAACAGCGCCCCGAACCCGGTCGTGATCAGGAACCAGCGCGACAGCGGGATGCCGAGCGCGAGCCCGCCGACCATGGCGCGCATCAGGAACCCGGTCGTGACGACGACGAGGTCGATGACCAGGACGTGCTTGAGGCTGACGCAGTACGCCAGTTGCATGGCCAGATACGCCGTCAGGAGCGCCGCGACGGCCGGCGAGACCAGCCAGGCCGCGATGGCCGGCGCAAGGGCGCCGAGGGCCGCTCCCACGGCGTACGCGACAGGTACGGGGACCTGTCCGGCGGCGACCGGGCGGCGACGCTTGACGGGGTGGGCGCGGTCGGCGTCGGCGTCCCGGGCGTCGTTGATCAGGTAGACGGCGGCGGCGCAGGCGGTGAAGAGGGCGAAGACGAGCGCGAGTTGGGTGAGGGCGTGCCGGGAGAAGAGCTGGCCGGCGGCGGCCGGGGCGGCGACGACCAGGACGTTCTTGACCCACTGCTTGGGGCGCGCGGTCTTGAGGAGCCCTCCCAGGAGGGTGCCTTTGCGGGGTGGTGCGGGCTGCCGGGGGGGCTTGCGCTGTTCCAGCAGAGCCGTCTCGCGGGTGCGCGCGCCACCCGTCATCGGCGCGGTCTCAGTCATGCGCGCCTCCTCGCATCCAGCGCGCTCCGATGCGCGCTGTGAGCGCCCCCAGGGCCGCGCCCGCCGCCACGTCCGAGGGGTAGTGCACGCCGACGACCAGGCGCGACACGCACATCGCGGCGGCGAGCGGCGGGACGACGTGTGCCCCCAGCGCACCGAAGGCGACCGCGGCGGCCGCGGCGGAGGTCGCGTGCGAGCTCGGGAAGGAGTGCCGCCCGGCGGTGCGTACCAGGGGCTCGACATGCGCCGGGCGCGGACGGCGCACCACCCTTTTCACGCCGATGCTGACGAGGTGCGCGCCCGCGGTGAGCGCCGTCCCGCGCAGCCAGGTGCCGCGCCGAGGGCCGTCCGCGGCGGCTCCCGCGAGACCCGCAGCGAGCCACAGCGCGCCGTGCTCGCCCGCCCAGGACAGGGCGCGCGCGGCGTTCGCAACGTGTGGGTCGCGGCCGTACGCCCTCAGCGCCGAAAGGATTCGGTGGTCCATGTCGTCGAGATCGTCCATGTGGACTCACTGTTCACGTCAGCACCGTCGGAACTCCGGCAATATAGAGCGACATCCCATTAATCACCCATTTCGGGGATGAGCTGAATGTTTCCAAACCAATCGCTCACAAAGGGGCGATACGGTCGCCGACATGCCTGCCGACATCGATTCCGTCACCGGCTGGGGCCGCACCGCTCCCACCAGCGCCCTCCTGATCCGCCCACGGACCTACGAGGAGGCCGTGGCCGCCGTCCGGGACTGCGGGGCCCGCGGAGGCATCCCGAGGGGCCTGGGGCGGGCCTACGGGGACGCCGCTCAGAACGCCGGTGGGTCTGTTCTCGACATGACGGGTCTTGACCGCATCCACGCGATCGACGCCGCCGAGGGGATCGTGCTCTGTGACGCGGGCGTCTCCCTGCACCGGCTGATGGAAGTGCTGCTGCCGCTCGGCTGGTTCGTGCCGGTGACGCCCGGGACGCGCCACGTCACGGTCGGCGGAGCGATCGGTGCGGACATCCACGGCAAGAACCACCACGTGTCGGGCTCCTTCTCCCGGCACGTCCTGTCGCTCGAACTCCTCACCGCCGACGGCGAGATCCGCACGGTCGGCCGCGACACGCCCCTCTTCGACGCGACCACCGGCGGCATGGGCCTGACCGGCGTGATCCTGACCGCGACGATCCGGCTCCAGCCGGTCGAGACCTCGCTCATGTCGGTCGACACCGAGCGCGCGCGGGACCTCGACGACCTGATGGCCCGTCTGACGGCCACCGACCACCACTACCGCTACTCCGTCGCGTGGATCGACCTGTTGGCCCGCGGCTCGGCGACGGGCCGCGCGGTGCTGACCCGCGGTGACCACGCCCCCCTGGAGGCGCTGCCACAACGCACGCGCGCGCGTAAGGACCCACTGGCCTTCCGCACCTCCCAGCTCCCGGCCGCCCCCGCCTTCCTCCCCGAGGGCCTGCTCAGCCGGACGACCGTGGGACTCTTCAACGAGTTCTGGTACCGGAAGGCCCCACGCGCGCGTACCGGCGAACTCCAGAGGATCTCCGCCTTCTTCCACCCCCTGGACGGGGTGCCCCACTGGAACCGGATCTACGGCCGCGGCGGCTTCGTGCAGTACCAGTTCGTCGTCGGATACGGCCAGGAGGACGCCGTACGCCGGATCGTGCGCCGTATCTCGCAGCGCCGGTGCCCCTCCTTCCTCGCCGTCCTCAAGCGCTTCGGGGACGCCGACCCGGGCTGGCTCTCCTTCCCCGTGCCCGGCTGGACCCTGGCCCTGGACATCCCGGCCCACCTGCCCGGCCTCGGGGCCTTCCTCGACGAACTGGACGAGGAGGTCGCCGCGGCCGACGGGCGCGTCTACCTCGCCAAGGACTCCCGGCTGCGGCCCGAACTGCTCGCCGCGATGTACCCGCGCCTGGCGGACTTCCGCGCGCTGCGCGCGGAGTCGGACCCGCGCGGGGTGTTCGTGTCGGACCTGGCCCGCCGCCTCAACCTCTAGGCAACCTCTGGGCCCCATGGGCCTTCGTTAGGAGCTGTTCGTGAAGGACGCCTTCGGTTTCCCCCAGTCCCTGCTCGTCCTCGGCGGCACGTCGGAGATCGCGCTCGCCACCGCACGCCGGCTGATCGCCCGCCGCACCCGCACGGTGTGGCTGGCGGGACGCCCGACACCGGCCCTGGAGACCGCCGCTTCGGAACTGCGCACCCTGGGGGCCGACGTGCGCACCGTCGCCTTCGACGCGCTCGACCCCGACTCCCACGAGACGGCCCTCGGCAAGGTCTTCACCGAGGGCGACATCGACATGGTGCTGCTCGCCTTCGGGATCCTCGGCGACCAGGCGCACGACGAACGCGAACCGGGGAACGCGGTGCGCGTCGCACAGACCAACTACACGGGAGCGGTGTCGGCGGGGTTGGTCGCCGCGCGCGCGTTGCAGACCCAGGGCCACGGCTCGCTCGTGGTGCTCTCCTCCGTGGCCGGCGAACGCGCCCGCCGCTCCAACTTCATCTACGGCTCCAGCAAGGCCGGCCTCGACACCTTCGCCCAGGGCCTGGGCGACGCCCTGCACGGCACCGGCGTACACGTGATGGTCGTACGCCCCGGCTTCGTGCGCTCGAAGATGACCGCGGGCCTCCCGGACGTGCCGCTCGCGACCACGCCGGAGGCGGTTGCGACGGCGATCGAGCTGGGGCTGCGGCGGCGCTCGGAGGCGGTGTGGGTGCCGGGGGCGCTACGGATCGTGATGTCGGCGCTCCGACACGTGCCGCGAGCGGTGTTCCGGCGACTGCCGATCTAGGCGACCGGGGTCACGGGGCGGGGATCGAGCCCCGCTCCACGTGCGCCGCCTGCGGCGGCACGATCGCGCCCCCGAAGACGTACTCGCGCAGCTTGCGCCACTCGCCGTCGGCGCCCTGTTCGTAGAGGGCGAAGCCGGTGCAGGGCCACTCGGCCCGGTAGTCGGCGAGTTCCTCGAAGGCGCGGTCCATGGCGTCGTCGTCGATGCCGTGGGCGACCGTGACGTGCGGGTGGTACGGGAACTGCAGTTCGCGTGCCACGGGGCCGGAGGCGTCGCGGACCTGCTTCTGCAGCCAGGTGCAGGCCTCGACGCCCTCGGCGACCTGGACGTAGACGACGGGCGACAGGGGCCGGAACGTACCGGTGCCGGACAGCCGCATGGGGAACGGCCGACCGGCCGCCGCGACCTCGGTCAGGTGTGCCTCGACGGCCGCCAGCTTGGCGTCGTCGACCTCCGTCGGCGGCAGCAGCGTGACGTGCGTGGGAATACCGTGAGCTGCAGCGTCGCCGAAGCCCGCGCGCAGCTGTTGGAGCAGGCTGCCGTGAGGCTCCGGGACCGCGATCGACACGCCGATCGTTACGGTCCCCACGTCGTCTCCTGTCATCCTGTCGAGTTCGTTCCCGGCCGTCCGGCTATCGACTGTACGGCCACGGGTGTGTTGTGGGCAGGCGCAACCGTAGTGATGTGCAGCGCTCTGTCCGGTGATGCGTCTGTGCGGTCGTACGCCTCAGTGCTTGGCGGGCAGGAAGCCCACCTTGTCGTACGCCTGTGAGAGGGTCTCCGCGGCGACGGCACGCGCCTTCTCCGCGCCCTTGGCCAGGATCGAGTCCAGTGTCTCCGGGTCGTCCAGGTACTGCTGGGTGCGCTCCCGGAAGGGCGTCACGAACTCGACCATGACCTCGGCGAGGTCCGTCTTGAGCGCGCCGTAGCCCTTGCCCTCGTACTTCTGCTCCAGCTCCGCGATCCCCTCGCCGCTGAGGGTCGAGTAGATGGTGAGCAGGTTGCTGACGCCCGGCTTGTGCTCCGCGTCGAAGCGGATCACGGTGTCGGTGTCGGTGACCGCGCTCTTGACCTTCTTGGCGGTGGCCTTGGGGTCGTCGAGCAGGTTGATGAGGCCCTTCGGCGTGGACGCCGACTTGCTCATCTTGATCGACGGGTCCTGAAGGTCGTAGATCTTCGCCGTCTCCCGGAGGATGTACGGCTTCGGGACGGTGAAGGTCTCGCCGAAGCGGCCGTTGAAGCGCTCGGCGAGGTCACGGGTGAGCTCGATGTGCTGGCGCTGGTCCTCGCCGACCGGGACCTCGTGGGCCTGGTACAGCAGGATGTCCGCGACCTGGAGGACCGGGTACGTGAACAGGCCGACGCTGGCGCGGTCGGCGCCCTGCTTGGCGGACTTGTCCTTGAACTGGGTCATACGGGACGCCTCGCCGAAGCCGGTGAGGCAGTTCATGACCCAGGCGAGCTGGGCGTGCTCGGGGACGTGGCTCTGGACGAAGAGCGTGCAGCGCTCCGGGTCGAGACCGGCCGCGAGGAGCTGGGCGGCGGCCAGCCGGGTGTTCGCGCGCAGGTCGGCGGGGTCCTGCGGGATCGTGATCGCGTGCAGGTCGACGACCATGTAGAACGCGTCGTGGGACTCCTGCAGAGCCACCCACTGGCGGACGGCGCCGAGGTAGTTGCCGAGGTGGAACGAGCCTGCGGTGGGCTGGATTCCGGAGAGCACGCGGGGTCGATCAGAGGCCATGCCCACCATTCTCTCAGGTGTCGGGGGCCGATCCGGAACTGGTCGGAAACAGATGTGACACAGGTGGGAACCGATCCGGGCCGAGCGGTGTACCCATCATGTGAGGACGCGGGAGGGGGGCCGCATCGTCGATGAGGCCGCGGTGATCGCACGCGTACGCGCCGGAGAGCCGGAGGCGTACGCGGAGCTGGTGCGAGCCCATACGGGCCTCGCGCTCAGGGCGGCCGCCGCGCTCGGGGCGGGTGCGGACGCGGAGGACGTGGTGCAGCAGGCCTTCGTCAAGGCGTACTGCGCGCTGGGCCGGTTCAAGGACGGCGCGTCGTTCAAGCCGTGGCTGCTGTCGATCGTGGCCAATGAGACGAGGAACACAGTGCGGACGGCGGCCCGGCAGCGGACCCTCGCCGGCCGTGAGGCGGCGTTCGTGGAGGCGGAGCCGCTGATACCGGAATCGGCCGACCCCGCGGCGGCCACGCTGGAGACGGAGCGCCGGGCCGCCCTGCTGGCCGCCCTGGAGAAGCTGAGCGAGGAGCACCGCCTGGTCGTCGTCTACCGCTACCTGCTGGAGATGGAAGAGTCCGAGACGGCCCAGGCGCTGGGCTGGCCCCGGGGCACGGTGAAGTCGCGGCTCAACCGCGCGTTGCGGAGGATGAGCCGGCTGTTGCCGGATTTCCAGCCTCGGGAAGGAGGTGATGAGCGTGAGTGAGGAGCGGGAGCGGGATGCGTACGGCGGTGAGGGCGGCCCCGGTGACATGGGCAGGGGCCGCCGGCACGGCGAGCCCGCCCGGCTGCCGGAGGAGCTGCGGGCGCTGGGGCGATCGCTGGACCCGCCGGGCGGTGCCGGGGCCGAGTCGATGGTCGAGCGAGTGCTGGAGCGGATACTCGCCGAGCAGGTGCCGGTCCCGGTGGCCGAGCCGCCGGGGGCCGGTGCGCGGCTGCGGGCGGCCCGGTACTGGACGCGGGCGCGGTGGCGGTCGCTGACCGCGACGCTGTGCGGCCTGCTCACGGTCCTCGCTCTCACACCCCCGGTGCGGGCCGCGGTCCTGGACTGGTTCGACTTCGGCGGGGTCGAGGTGCGGTACGACCCGTCGGCGGTGCCGTCGACCGGCGCCGAGGTGCCCGGCTGCGGGCGGTCGCTGTCGCTCGCGCAGGCCGAGCGCGAGGCCGGATTCGAGCCGCTGGTGCCTGGGGCCCTGGGTGCTCCGGACGCGGTGTCGGTGACCGACGAGCCGCGGGGGCGGTTCCTGGTGAGCCTGTGCTGGCGCGAGCAAGGGCGCACGGTCCGGTTGGACCAGTACCCGGCCGGCCTGGACATCGGCTTCGCCAAGAGCGTGCGCGAGCAGCCCTCGTGGATCTCGCTGAGCGAGGGCCCCGCGGATGTCGGCACCCCGAGCAACACGGCCCTGTGGTTTCCCCGGCCGCACCTGCTCGGTTTCTGGCTCGTGGATGCGCACGGCTCCCGCTATACCCGCGAGGTGCGGACCGCCGGGCCGACGCTGCTGTGGATGCGCGGCTCGGGCGGATCGGGCGGCAGGGAAGTGACGCTGCGGCTGGAGGGGGTGGCGTCGCAGGGGCGGGCGGTGGAGATCGCGAAGTCCCTGGACGGGACGTCGGAGGAGTCCCCGAAATAGTGCGCGGCGGACGGGAACCCCGACGGGTCGGGCGGTGTACCAGAAGTGACAAGCGGCTCGCGGGCGGGTCGCACGGGGATCGTCCGGCTTTGTATGGGGGTTCGGATGCGCAGGGTTGGGGTCGGCCGGAAGGGTCGAGGTCGTGAACTGGCCGCACTGATGGGGGTGTTGGCGATAATGTCGGCGCTGATGCTGTGGGGGGCTTCCTCCGCGTCGGCCGGCGGACCGACGAGCGTGCTCGTGGTCTCGCCGCAGAGCACGGAGACTGCGTCGCTGTACTACTCCGACGAGGAGTACGGAGAACTGGAACAGCTGCTCGGCGCCGCTGCCACCGGCCTACGGGACAAGCCGCCCGAGGCAAGTCTGATGGCCACCCGGCAGATCAACGTCACCTGGATGGCGCACGACGTGTCGCCCTGGCGCCTCGAGCGGGTTTTCCCACGGACGGATGCCGACGAGGTCTGGATACACACGACTACAAACCTCTCCGAGTCGGTGAACGGCTACTGGCATCAAGCCCAGAACCCCGGCCAACTGCGCGCCCTCCTCAAGGACCTGGGCGTGATGGGCGAGACCTCGGGCGAGGGCAACTCCGGGATCTTCCCGGCGCCTTTGGAGACGGGCGAGACCGGTGCCGACGCCGAATCCGACGCCGGCACCGACGCCGGCACGACGGAGACAGCGGCCGGCGCGGCTGTCGCTCCGACTGCGCAGGCAGAGGCCGGCGACGGCACCGACTGGTGGTGGGTGCTGCCCGGCGCGGCTGCCGGAGCCGTCCTGGCGCTGGTGCTGCGACCGTTCGCCACGCGGATGCGGTGGGACCGGCCGCGAGGGGAGCCGGGGCCGCGGCAGGAGTTGCGGGACGTGTGAGACGGGCCGGGGGCGGCGGAGGACACGGGATGCATGGAGGGGGACGGATGACAGTTCGGAGCAGACGTACGGGGCTGAGGACGACCGGCCGGAGCGGACACGGGGGCATGCGGCTCGCGATCTTCGTGCCGGTGTCGGTGGCGGCGGCCCTGTGCGGGACGCCGACGGCGGACGCGGCGTCACAGCAGCCCGACCGGGACGTCCCCGATGTGGCGGTGGTCGTCGCGGGAGGCACGGGCCGGACGACGACGGTGCGCTCCGGCGAGCCGGAATTCGCCCGCCTGTGGCAACTGCTGGAACCGATGTACGCGGGCACGGAGCGGGTGTCGGCGGCGTGGGACGAGGGCCGGCATCCGCCGGTGCGGGTCACCGTGGTGTGGGGGCTGACGGGCGTCGGGGGCTGGCCGCAGACGAACTCGCCGCCGGGTGGTGACGTGGCCATGAAGCGGCAGGACCAGCTGGTCGTGGCCGGCGACGGCACGCCGTGGGTGCGCTCGGATGCCGCGCCGGACGTGGCGGACGACGACATCCGCTGGCATCGGGCCCCGCGCTCCGTCTTCGAGCGGATGAGCCGGGCGGGCCTGCTCGGCGCGGCCGGTGACGGGGCGGCCGGGGGTGCAGGCGGCACCGAGGGGCCCGGGGCGGCGGCGGGCGGCGGTGCCTGGTGGGCGATACCGGGTCTCGTGGCGGGGTTCGCGGCCGGGGTCGGCGGCACGCTGCTGATACGCCGCGCGGCGGCCCGGCCGGGAACCGGACCGCCGCGGGAGGAACCACGACAGGAACTGATCGATCTCTAGACCGCGCCACTCGTGCAGGGGCACGGCACTGGTCGGGCAGGTCAGCCGAGGTCGATCTCCGGATACAGCGGGAAGCCCGCCACGAGGTCGGTGGCTCGGTGGGAGATCTCGTCCGCGATCTTCGGGTCGAGGACGTGCTGGGCCTTGGAGGGGGCGCCCTTGCTGGTGGTGCCGGGCTCCGTGGAGGTGAGGACGCGGTCGATGAGGCCCGCGACCTCGTCCATCTCGGCGGTGCCGAGACCACGCGTGGTCAGGGCGGGGGTGCCGATGCGGATGCCGGAGGTGTACCAAGCGCCGTTGGGGTCGGAGGGGATGGCGTTGCGGTTGGTGACGATGCCCGAGTCGAGCAGGGCGGCCTCGGCCTGGCGGCCGGTGAGGCCGTAGGAGGAGGCGACGTCGATCAGGTTGAGGTGGTTGTCCGTACCGCCGGTGACAAGGGTGGCACCGCGGCGCATCAGGCCCTCCGCGAGGGCGCGGGAGTTGTCGACGATGCGCTGGGCGTAGTCCTGGAAGGAGGGCCGACGGGCCTCGGCGAGGGCGACGGCCTTGGCGGCCATGACGTGCGGCAGCGGGCCGCCGAGGACCATCGGGCAGCCGCGGTCGACCTGGTCCTTGAGGGAGTCGTCGCACAGGACCATGCCGCCGCGCGGGCCGCGCAGCGACTTGTGGGTGGTGGTGGTGACGATCTGGGCGTGCGGGACCGGGTCGAAGTCGCCGGTCAGCACCTTGCCCGCCACCAGGCCGGCGAAGTGGGCCATGTCCACCATCAGGGTCGCGCCGACCTCGTCGGCGATCTCACGCATGAGACGGAAGTTCACGAGCCGGGGGTAGGCGGAGTAGCCGGCGACGATGATCAGCGGCTTGAACTCGCGGGCCGACACCCGCAGCGCCTCGTAGTCGATCAGACCCGTGGCGGGGTCGGTGCCGTAGGAGCGCTGGTCGAACATCTTGCCGGAGATGTTCGGGCGGAAGCCGTGGGTGAGGTGGCCGCCGGCGTCCAGGGACATGCCGAGCATGCGCTGGTTGCCGAAGGCCTGGCGGAGCTCGGCCCAGTCGGCGTCGGAGAGGTCGTTGACCTGGCGGACACCGGCCTTCTCCAGGGCGGGAACCTCGACGCGCTGGGCGAGGACCGACCAGAAGGCGACGAGGTTGGCGTCGATGCCGGAGTGCGGCTGGACGTAGGCGTGGCGGGCGCCGAAGAGCTCGCGCGCGTGCTCGGCGGCGAGGGACTCGACGGTGTCGACGTTGCGACAGCCGGCGTAGAAGCGGCGGCCGATGGTGCCCTCGGCGTACTTGTCGCTGAACCAGTTGCCCATCGCGAGAAGGGTGGCCGGGGAGGCGTAGTTCTCGGAGGCGATCAGCTTGAGCATCTCGCGCTGGTCGGCGACCTCCTGGCCGATGGCGTCGGCCACGCGCGGCTCGACGGCGCGGATCACGTCGAGGGCGGCACGGAAGGCGGTGGACTCGTGGGAGAGGGGTTCGGCTGGCATGGGGACCTCCGGACGTCGTGTTCAGCGTTCACGGTACGGCCCAGGCGCACGGCACTCGGTGCTGGACAAGGTCCAGGGGCCGCTCCCCGATGGTTCATCCCATCCCAGCGCGCCAGTCACGGCCCGTCGGCCAGCCTACCGGGCACGCCGCACCGCCCAGGTCCCCCGTCCACCATCCGAGCGACGATAGGAAGGGGGCCACCGTCACCTCAGGGAGATCCCGTGAACGCTACGGAGAGGCTCGTCGCCGCGGCCGAGGCCCACAGTCCGCGCACCTACGATCCGCTGCCGGTGGTGATCGCCACCGCGGAGGGGGCCTGGATGACGGACGTGGAGGGGCGCCGGTATCTGGACCTGCTGGCCGGTTACTCGGCGCTCAACTTCGGGCACTGCAACCGGCGGCTCGTCGAGGCGGCGAAGGCGCAGTTGGAGCGGGTGACGCTGACGTCGCGGGCGTTCCACCACGAACTGTTCGGGGCGTTCTGCGAGGAACTCGCCGCGCTGTGCGGCATGGAGATGGTGCTGCCGATGAACACTGGTACGGAGGCGGTGGAGACGGCGGTGAAGACGGCTCGGAAGTGGGGGTACCGGGTCAAGGGCGTGCCGGCGGAGATGGCGAAGATCGTGGTCGCCGGCAACAACTTCCACGGGCGTACGACGACGGTCATCAGCTTCTCCACGGACTCCGAGGCGCGGGCGGACTTCGGGCCGTACACGCCGGGCTTCGAGATCGTGCCGTTCGGGGATCTGACGGCGATGCGCTCGGCGCTGACCGAGAACACGGTGGCGGTGCTGCTCGAACCGATCCAGGGCGAGGCGGGGGTGCTGGTGCCGCCTGCCGGTTATCTGCCGGGGGTGCGGGAGCTGACGCGGGAGCGGAACGTGCTGTTCGTGGCGGACGAGATCCAGTCGGGGCTGGGGCGGACGGGGCGGACGTTCGCGTGCGAGCACGAAGGGGTGGTGCCGGACGTCTATGTGCTGGGGAAGGCGCTCGGCGGCGGGGTCGTGCCGGTGTCGGCGGTGGTGTCGAGCGCGGCGGTGCTCGGGGTGTACCGGCCCGGGGAGCACGGGTCGACGTTCGGCGGGAATCCGCTGGCCTGTGCGGTGGCGCTGGAGGTGATCGCGATGCTGCGGTCGGGCGAGTACCAGGCGCGGGCGGCGGAGCTCGGCGAGCATCTGCATCGCGAGTTGGGAGCGCTGGCCGGGACGGGGCGGGTGACGGGGGTGCGCGGGCGTGGGTTGTGGGCGGGCGTCGACATCGAGCCGTCGTACGGCACGGGACGGGAGGTGTCCGAGAGGTTGATGGACCTGGGTGTGCTGGTGAAGGACACCCATGGGGCGACGATCCGGATCGCGCCGCCCCTCGTCATCGGAGAGGAGGATCTGAACTGGGGACTCGCCCAGCTGCGTGCCGTGCTGGGGTTGTAGCCGTACCGGGGTTATAGCCGTACCGGGGTTATAGCCGTACCGGGGTTATAGCCGTACCGGGGTTATGGCCGTGCTGGGGTTGTAGCCCTACCGGGGTTGTAGCCCTACCGGGATTGCAGGGGTTCTCAGAGGATCACGTGCGGCAGGAAGCGGGCGTACTCGTCGGTGATCAGGCCGGAGGATTCGCGGATGCCGAGTCCCGCGGACTCGTTCTCCACGACCCAGGCTCCGAGGACGACACGGTTGCCGTCGAAGTCGGGCAGGGCGGCCAACTCCTGGTAGCAGCAGGCCTCCTGGCGTACGGCGGGGTCGGCGCCGGGCTCGTGGACCGTCACCCCGGCACCCTCCCGGCCCAGCAGGGGCTTGGCGACGTATCCGGTCGTCGTCGCCAGTTCGCGGGGGCCGTCCAGGTAGGCGGGAAGGAGGTTCGGGTGGCCCGGAAAGAGCTCCCAGAGGATCGCCAACAACGCCTTGTTGCTGAGCAGCATCTTCCAGGCCGGTTCGATCCACAGGGTGCTGCCGGTGCCGCCGCCGTTGTCGAGGGTGTCGAGGACATGGCCGGCGAAGCGGTCGGTGGTGAGCCACTCCCACGGGTAGAGCTTGAAGCAGCTGCGGATGAAGCGGAGTTGGTTGTCGACGAAGCGGCCGGAGAGTGGGTCCCAGCCGATCTCCTCCATGGAGATCCAGTCGGTGTCGAGGCCGGCCTGTTCCGCGGTCTCCTTGAGGTAGGCGACCGTCATGAGGTCCTCGCCGAGTTCGTCGGCCGAGGAGTGCGCGAAGTACAGGGGGCTGCCGGGCGGGAGGAGGGCCGCCTGCTTCTTCCAGGCGGCGACGAGACGTTCGTGGAGGGAGTTCCACTGGTCGGCGCCGGGGAAGCGCTCCTCCATCCAGAACCACTGGGGGGAGGCGGCCTCGACGAGGGAGGTGGGGGTGTCGGCGTTGTACTCCAGGAGTTTGGCCGGGCCGGTGCCGTCGTGGCGGAGGTCGAAACGGCCGTAGACGGAGGGGAGTTCGGCGCGGCGGCGCCAGGCCTCGGCGACCGACTCGGCCAGGCGGGGGTCGGTGATGCCGAGGTCGACGAAGCGGTTGGCGGCGACGATGTGCTCGGCCGCGGTCAGGCACATGCGGTGGAGTTCCTCGACGACCTCCTCCAGGGCCTCCACCTCGGGGAGCGTGAAGGAGTAGTAGGCGCTCTCGTCCCAGTAGGGGCGCAGGGAGTCGTCGGGGTGGCGGGTGAGCGGGTAGATGAGCCCCTGCTCCTCGACGGTCTGCTGCCAGCCGGGGCGGGGCTCGATGGTGTGGCGCTTCATGCGGGGCTTCCTGAGGGGTTGGTCGGTCAGCCGCCGGAGCTGCCCTTGCCGCTGCCTCCGCTGTCGCCGCTGCCGAAGCCGCCTCGGTCGACGCCGCCACTGCTGCCACTGCTGCTGCTCGAACTGCCCGATCCCTTGCGCGACTTGGTGAAGGAGCCGCCCTTGACCCAGCCGCTCTTCTTCTTGCCGCCGTAGTAGTAGGCACCGTTGACGGGGGTGACGGACTTGCAGTTCTTGTCGGCGACGACCTCGTAGCCCTTGGACGCGTTGTAGCTGTCGCGGTCGACGCAGCGCTTGTCCGGGTCCGAGGAACAGGCCGTCAGGGCTGCGGCGAGCAGGCCCACGCCGCCGAGTGCGACCGTGCCCGAGCGGAGTTGTCGGCGCGCGTCTGCCATGTTCATGTCTCCCCGTTGGTCGGGCCGGTGGCCCGGTGTGCGTTGGCCCGGTGTGCGTTGGCCCGGTGTGCGTTGGCCCGGTGTGCGTTGGCCCGGTGTGCGTTGGCCCGGTGTGCGTTGGCCCGGT
>NZ_LGDG01000218.1 GCF_001279775.1 Streptomyces sp. MMG1533
GGAGTCCTTGCCGCCGGAGAAGAGAATCACCGGCCGCTCGAACTCGCCCGCCACCTCACGGAAGATGTGCACCGCCTCGGACTCCAGCGCGTCCAGGTGAGAGAGGGTGAAGCCCTTCTCGGGAGTCGTCGCGTCGGGAGTCGTCGCGCTCACACCAGCCCCCGTTCCGCCAGCACCGCGTACACCGCGGTCGCCGACTCCTGCGGGGTCTGCTCCTGCGTCGGCAGCACGAGCGCCGGGTCCGTCGGCGGCTCGTACGGATCGTCGACGCCGGTCAGCCCGGACAGCATGCCCGCGGCCTGCCGGGCGTACAGCCCCTTCACGTCCCGCTCGCTGCACACCTGGACCGGGGTGGCCACATGCACCTCGATGTACGGCGTCCCGCTCGCGTCGTGCCGCTTGCGGACGGCCTCGCGGCTGTCGGCGTACGGGGCGATCACCGGGACGACGGACAGCACGCCGTTGCGCGCCAGCACCTCGGACACCAGCCCGATGCGCTGCACGTTCGTGTTGCGGTCCTCGCGGGAGAAGCCGAGGCCCGCGGAGAGGAAGCGGCGGATCTCGTCGCCGTCGAGGACCTCCACGCGATGTCCCTCGGCCTTCAGCCGGTCGCCGAGGTGGCGGGCGATGGTCGTCTTGCCCGCGCTCGGCAGCCCGGTGAGCCAGACGGTGGCTCCCTGAGCCCTTGCCGTGGTGGTCATGCGCAACAGTCCTCTTCCCTCTCACATACGACCCGAGGGACGGTAGGTAAGAAACTTGAGAAGAGGGACAGAGGAACCTGAGGGTTCCCTTAGGGGCCTGTGATGTGTGTGAGGTCACACAGCCGCGAGAGCGGTCGCACTCCCGCGGGGGCGGTCATACGCCGACGAAGGCGGCCCCCGCGTCCCGCAGCCGCTCGTGCAACCCCCGGAAGACCGCGGCCGAGCGGGCGCCCGGCCAGTCCGGGGGGAGCAGGCCGGCCGGCAGCCCGGGATCCGCGTAGGGGAGGTGGCGCCAGGTGTCCAGGGCGAGGAGGTAGTCGCGGTACGCCTCCTCGGCCGGGGTGTCCGCGCGCCGCTCCCAGTCGTGCAGCACGCGCGCGTGCCGGTCGAGGAACGCCTCGTGCTCCTTGGCGATGGCCGCCAGGTCCCACCAGCGGGCGACCGCATCCACGGTCGGCGCGAAGCCGAGGTGCTCGCCCCGGAAGAAGTCGACGTAGGGGTCGAGCCGCAGCCGCTGGAGGGTGTGCCGGCTCTCCTCGTACAGCCGCGCCGGAGCGATCCACACGCCGGGCGCGGCGGTGCCGAAGCCGAGCCCGGCCAGACGTGAGCGCAGCACGTGCCGCCTCTGCCGCTCGGACTCCGGCACGGAGAACACGGCGAGTACCCAGCCCTCGTCGTCCGGCGGTGTCGTGGCGTAGATGCGCCGGTCGCCGTCGTCGAGCAACTGGCGGGCGTCCGGCGACAGTTCGTACCCCGCCGCGCCCTGTGCCGTACGGGCCGGCACGAGCAGCCCGCGGCGTTTGAGCCGGGACACCGACGAGCGTACGGAGGGGGCGTCGACGCCGACGGCGGCCAGAAGCCGGATCAGCTCGGCGACGGGCACCGGGCCGGGCATGAAGCGGCCGTACGCGCCGTAGAGCGTGACGATGAGAGACCGTGGGGCATGCTGGTCGGACACGTTGATCATCTTAGGTCGTCGGCATCACTGCTGGTCACCATCGGTGCGCAGCTTGAATCTCTGAAGCTTTCCGGTCGCCGTGCGCGGCAGCGCGTCCAGGAGGACGATCTCGCGCGGGCACTTGTAGGGCGCCAGTTCGGATCGCACGAAGGCGCGCAGCGCCTCGGTGTCCCGTTCGGCGCCCTGCTTGAGGACGGCGTAGGCCACCACGACCTGCCCGCGCGCCTCGTCGGGCCGCCCCACGACCGCCGCCTCCAGGACGTCGGGGTGGCGCAGCAGCGCGTCCTCGACCTCCGGTCCGGCGATGTTGTACCCGGCCGAGATGATCATGTCGTCCGCGCGGGCGACGTACCGGAAGTACCCGTCGGGCTCGCGGACATACGTGTCCCCGGTGATGTTCCAGCCGTCGCGCACGTACTCCCGCTGCCGCGGATCGGCGAGATACCGGCAGCCGACCGGTCCGCGCACCGCCAGCAGCCCGGGCTCGCCGTCGGGCACCGGCGTGCCGCTCTCGTCCTGCACGCGCGCGTGCCACCCCGGTACCGGCACCCCCGTCGTTCCGGGCCGGATGTGCTCGTCGGCCGCCGAGATGAAGATGTGCAGCAGCTCGGTGGCGCCGATGCCGTTGATGACGCGCAGCCCGGTCCGCTCGTGCCAGGCCCGCCAGGTCGCGGCCGGCAGGTTCTCGCCGGCGGAGACACACCGGCGCAGGGAGGAGACGTCGTACGAGTCCAGCTCGTCGAGCATCGCGCGATACGCGGTGGGCGCGGTGAACAGGACCGACACCCGGTGCTCGGCGATCGCAGGCAACAGCTGCCTGGGGCCGGCCTGTTCGAGGAGCAGGGCGCTCGCACCGGCGCGCATCGGGAAGACCACCAGTCCGCCGAGACCGAAGGTGAACCCCAGTGGCGGGCTACCGGTGAAGACGTCCTCGGAGTGTGGCCCGAGCACATGGCGGGCGAAGGTGTCGGCGATCGCCAGCACGTCCCGGTGGAAGTGCATGCAGCCCTTCGGGCGGCCGGTGGTCCCGGAGGTGAACGCGATCAGCGCGACGTCGTCGGCCGCGGTGTCCACGGCGGTGTACGGCTCCTCGGGCGTCGCCCGGTTCAGCAGGTCGTCGGGGGCGTCCCCGCCGTACGTCGTGATCCTGAGCCCCGGTATCTCGGCCTTGGCGAGGTCGTCGACGGCCCGGATGTCGCACAGGGCGTGCCGTACCTCCGCGATCTCGCACATCGTGCCCAGCTCGTGCGGGCGCTGCTGGGCCAGCACGGTGACGGCGACCGCGCCCGCCTTCAGCACCGCCAGCCAGCAGGCGGCCAGCCAGGGGGTGGTGGGGCCGCGCAGCAGTACGCGGTTGCCGGGGACGACACCGAGGTCACGGGTGAGGACGTGTGCGACGCGGTCGACTCGGGTGCGGAGCTCGCCGTACGTCCATGTGGCGCCCGCCGGGGAGTGGAACACCGGTCGGTCCGCGGCCGGGCCGGCGAGCAGTTCGGCGGCGCAGTTCAGCCGATCGGGGTAGTCCAGCTCCGGAAGGTCGAAGCGGAGCTCCGGCCACTGGTCGGGAGGCGGGAGGTGGTCGCGGGCGAAGGTGTCGACGTGGGCCGAGGGGTTCATTGGCGGTTCGCCCCCTTGCCTTGTGGGCATCGGTGGTGGGCGTCGGGTGGGCATCCCTGGCGGGTGTTCCTGGTGGGTTCGCGCATCGAGCGTATCGTGTTGGTGACGGCAGTCAACGGTGCGCGATACCGTCGGGGGAGTGCCCGCAGGGCTGCGGGGAGAGAGGACCGGCAATGCCCGCATTCTCACTCGAACCATCACAGATCGCCTGGTGTGCGGAGCTGCGCACCCTGGCCGCGGACCGGCTTAGCCCCCTTGCTCAGAAGGGCGAACCGGGCCACGTCAACCGCCCGCTCGTCGCGGAACTCGGCCGACTCGGCCTGCTGTCCCGCCTGTTCACCTCCGGCGCCCTCGACCTCTGCCTGATGCGCGAGTCCCTCGCGTACGCCTGCACCGAGGCGGAGACCGCCCTCGCCCTGCAGGGCCTGGGCGCACACCCGGTCCACGCCCACGGCACCCCGGCCCAGCGGGAACGCTGGCTGCCCCGGGTGGCCGACGGCACGGCGGTGGCGGCGTTCGCGCTGAGCGAGCCGGGGGCGGGGTCGGACGCGGCGGCGCTGACGCTGCGGGCGGAGCGGGAGGCACAACGGGCGGAGCGGGAGGCGCAGCGGGCGGAACCGGCGGGCCGGCGACCGGCAGGCGCGCCCGGTGACGTGCGACGCGGAAGCCCTCTCGATGCCGAGCCCGGCGACCCGCGTCCCGGCACTCCGCTCACCGCCGAGCCCGGCGACCCGCGTCCCGGCACTCCGCTCACCGCCGAGCCCGACGGCCCCGCCCGCTGGCGGCTCACCGGTGAGAAGTGCTGGATCTCCAACGCCCCCGAGGCCGACTTCTACACGGTCTTCGCCCGCACCACGCCCGGCGCCGGCGCCCGTGGCGTCACCGCCTTCCTGGTGCCCGCCGACCGTCCCGGCCTGACCGGCACGGCCCTCGACATGCTCTCGCCGCACCCCATCGGCACCCTCGGGTTCGACGCCGTCCCGGTGACCGCCGACGACGTGCTCGGCGAGGTCGACCGCGGCTTCCGGGTCGCGATGGGCACCCTCAACCTCTTCCGCCCCAGCGTCGGCGCCTTCGCGGTCGGCATGGCCCAGGCGGCCCTCGACGCGACCGTCGTCCACACCGCCCGACGGGACGCGTTCGGCGGCAAGTTGAAGGATCTGCAGACGGTCGCCCACCAGGTCGCCGAGCTGGCCCTGCGCACCGAGGCGGCCCGCCTCATGGTGTACGCGGCGGCGACGGCGTACGACGAGGGCGCTCCGGACGTCCCCGGGCGCGCGGCGATGGCGAAGCTGCTCGCCACCGAGACCGCGCAGTACGTCGTCGACGCAGCCGTTCAACTGCACGGCGCCCGTGCCCTGTGCCGCGGCCACCTCCTCGAACACCTCTACCGCGAGGTACGCGCCCCGCGCATCTACGAGGGTGCGAGCGAGGTCCAACGAGGCATCATCGCCAAGGAGTTGTACGCGGGCGTGGAAACCAAGGAGGTCGGCGCGTGACCGCCGAGCGGGTGAACCCGCCCGGTCTCTCCCCGCCCACCGGCTTCTCCCACGCGGTCGTCGCCACCGGCACCCGGGTCGTCTTCCTCGCCGGCCAGACCGCCCTCGACGCCGACGGCAAGGTCGTCGGCGACACCCTCCCCGAGCAGTTCGAGAAGGCCCTCACCAACCTCCTCACCGCCCTGACCGCCACCGGCGCGACCCCGGCCGACCTCGCCCGCGTCACCGTCTACGCCACGGATGTCGCCGCGTACCGCACCCACGCCCCCGAACTGGGCCGTATCTGGCGCGAGGTGGCGGGCCGCGACTACCCGGCGATGGCAGTCGTGGAGGTCGTACGCCTCTGGGACGACCGGGCGATGGTGGAGCTCGACGGCTTCGCCGTACTGCCGTGACCGGGCGCGCTGCCGTAGCCTCCCGGCATGCCCGAGATCGAGCTCTCCGCCGGGAACATCGCCTACGAGGACACGGGCGGCGACGGCCCCGTCGTGGTCCTCCTCCACGGACTCGTCCACGACGCCACCGTCTGGCGCAAGGTCGTCGCCGAACTCCGCCCGGACCACCGGGTGATCGCTCCGACCCTGCCCTACGGCTCCCACCGCACGCCGATGACCCGGCCGCCCACGCCGGACGTCGTCATCGAGCTGATCGCGGAGTTCCTGGAGCGGCTCGACCTGCGGAACGTCACGCTGGTCGAGAGTGACTGCGGTCGGGCCCAGACCGTCGCGGTCCGGCACCCGGAGCGGCTGGCGCGGCTCGTGCTGATCTCCTGCGAGGCCTTCGACAACTATCCGCCGGGCCTGCCCGGCAAGCTGATCGGTGTGGCCTGCCGGGTGCCGGGCGGGGTGGCGTTCCTGGTGCGCACCCTGGGCCTGAAGCCGCTGCGCCGGCTGCCCGTCGGCATCGGCGCGCTGACCAGGCGTCCCGTGCCGGACGAGATCGTCGACGGCTGGCTGCGCCCGCTGCGCACGGATCCGGCGATCCGGCGGGACTTCCGCCACTACGGCACGCACGTCCGACGGAACGAACTGCTGGAAGCCGCCGAGGGACTGCGGAAGTTCGACAGGCCGGCGCTCGTCGTGTGGGCCACCGAGGACCTGATGATGCCCCGGGCCCACGGCCGTCGCCTGGCCGAACTGCTCCCGCAGGGGCGGCTGGTGGAGATCGAGGACTCACGGACCCTGGTCGCCGAGGACCAGCCGGAACAACTCGCCTGCGCACTGCGGGAGTTCATTTCAGGTACATGATCAGGCGGCGATGGGCAGCCGCTCGACGGGCACCCGGAGCGGGGCGACGATCCGGCCGTCCGGCAGCAGCTCGCCGCTGTCGTCGAACACGATCGCGCCGTCGCACAGCAGGGTCCAGCCCTGCTCGGGGTGGGCGGCGACGATGTGCGGGGCGTGGTAGTCGGTTGCGGGGCACGAGGGCTGGTGGGAACACATGGCGCACCTCCACGTCGGTAGGACCATCGGGTCCGGTCCCATGGACAGACCATCCTCCCGCCGCGGACTCATCGGAACAGCCTGCCGTGAAGCGTGACAACACCCGGACAACACCCGGACGGTTCCACGACCGTCGGTGCGGACTCGCCACCGAAGGGGTGACGATCACGGCTGAGGACGCTCGTGCCAGGTACCAGTGGGGGCCCCACTTCAGGAGGTCTTCCCATGTCCTTGCGTCCTGCCCTCGGCCTCGCCGCCGGTGCCGCCCTGCTCCTGCTTGCCGCCCCCGCCGCGCAGGCCACCGCCGACCCGTACGAGACCGTGACGGTCGACCCGACGGGCCGTATCGCGGCCGACGGCACGGTCACCCTCTCCGGCACCTACCGCTGCACCGGCGGCACCGGCACGGTGTTCGTCAGCTCGACCGTCGCCCAGGGTTCCTCGACCGTCCATCACGGCATCGGCGGCACCGGCGCGGTGTGTGACGGCATGGAGCACATCTGGCAGAACACCGGTATGCCGACGCCGACTTCCCTCGCAGCCGGCGTGGTGCACGTCGAGGCGACCGTGATGGAGCTGAACTCGCAGGGCGGCCTGCTGCTGCCCCGCCTCCACGCGGCCCAGCGACAGGACGTCACCCTGATCGAGGGCTGAGCGCGGCGTCAGTTCATCAGCCCCGCGGCGACCGTGGCGCCCAGCTCCCAGCACGCCTCGACGTCCGCCTTGCGGGGCTCGCCCGTCACGGTCACGGCGTCGGCGGCCCGCCGCCAGCCGAGGCCGGTCGTGATCGACTCGATGCCGCGGACCGCTCCGGTGACGTCGTTGCCGCCGTGCACCCAGTAGCCGAACGGGCGGCCCTGCGTGGCGTCGAGGCAGGGGTAGTAGACCTGGTCGAAGAAGTGCTTCAGCGCGCCGGACATGTAACCGAGGTTGGCCGGCGTGCCGAGCAGGAACCCGTCGGCCTCCAGCACGTCGGACGCCGTCGCGGCCAGCGCGGCCCGCCGTACGACGCGGACGCCCTCGATCTCCGGGTCCGTCGCCCCGGCGACGACGGCCTCGAACAGTGCCTGGCAGTTCGGCGAGGGCGTGTGATGCACGATCAGCAAAGTAGCCACCCCTGCACCCTGCCGTGCGGGCACTCGGCGCGGCAAACGGAGACGGGTCCGAGACGATCCCGGCCCGCGCACGTACAAACCCGCAGGAGCCCCGTCGCAGACTCAGAGGACAGGAACCACCCATGATCCCTAGCGCACACATCGGCGTCACCGGCCTGGGCGTGATGGGCCGCAACCTGGCTCGCAACTTCGCCCGCCACGGCTACACCGTCGCCGTGCACAACCGCAGCGCGAGCCGCACCCGGCTGCTCGTCGAGGAGTTCGGCGCCGAGGGCACGTTCGTCGCGGCCGAGACGGCCGAGGAGTTCGTCGCCGCCCTCGAACGGCCGCGCCGACTGGTGATCATGGTGCAGGCGGGCGCCGCCACCGACGCCGTCATCGCGGAGTTCGCCGGACTGCTGGAGCCCGGCGACATGATCATCGACGGCGGCAACGCCCACTTCGCCGACACCCGCCGCCGCGAGAGCGCGCTGCGCGGACACGGCGTCCACTTCGTCGGCGCCGGCATCTCCGGCGGCGAGGAGGGCGCCCTCAACGGACCGTCGATCATGGTCGGCGGACCGGACGAGTCGTACGCCGTCCTCGGCCCGATGTTCGAGACCGTCAGCGCGAAGGTCGACGGCGAGCCGTGCGCCGCGCACGTCGGCACCGACGGGGCCGGGCACTTCGTCAAGATGGTCCACAACGGCATCGAGTACGCCGACATGCAGCTCATCGCCGAGGCGTACGACCTGCTGCGCCAGGTCGCCGGCTACACCCCGGCCGAGATCGCCGACGTCTTCCGCGGCTGGAACGAGGGGCGCCTCGGCTCGTACCTGATCGAGATCACCGCGGAGGTGCTGGCCCACACCGACGCCGCCACGGGCGAGCCCTTCGTCGACGTCGTCGCGGACGCCGCCGGGCAGAAGGGCACCGGCCGCTGGACCGTCCAGACCGCCCTGGACCTGGCCGCCCCGGTCACGGCCATCGCCCAGGCCACCTTCGCCCGCGCCGCCTCAGGACAGAGCGCACTGCGCGCCGCCTACCGCGGCCTGCCCGGCGGCACCACCGTGCCGCTGAGCCGCACCGAGGCGGCCCGCTTCACCTCCCAGGTGGAACACGCCCTGTACGCCTCGAAGGTCATCGCCTACGACCAGGGCTGGAAGATGATCCAGGACGCGGGCGCCGAGTACGGCTGGAAGATCGACCTCGCCGCCGTCGCCGGGATCTGGCGCGGCGGCTGCATCATCCGCGCCGCGTTCCTGGACCGCATCCGCGCCGCGTACACCGCCGACCCCGGCCTGGCCGGCCTGCTCGGCGAGGAGGGCTTCGCCCGTGAGATCGGCGACGCCCAGGTGCCCTGGCGGGAGATCGTCGCCTCCGCGGCCCGCCGCGGCATCCCCGTCCCGGCCTTCTCCGCGGCCCTCGCCCACTACGACACCCTGCGCGCCGACCGTCTGCCCGCCGCCCTGCTCCAGGGTCAGCGCGACTATTTCGGCGCCCACACCTACCGGCGCATCGACCGCCCGGGATCGTTCCACACCCACTGGGCCGACCCGGCCCGCCCCGAAACAACGAACTGACGCCCGACCACCGTCCCCGGCCGCCCGCTCCACCACCCACGAGGGCCGTCCACTCCACCACCGACCACGAGGGCCGTCCGGACGCCGCCGCACCCACAGGGGGGAACGGCGGCACCTGGGGTGCGGTCAGATGTCCCGGAACGTCTCGATCTGCGCCCCGACCGAGTTGAGCCGCTCGGCCAGGTCCTCGTACCCCCGGTTGATGACGTACACGTTCCGCAGCACGGACGTGCCGTCCGCCGCCATCATCGCGAGCAGGACGACCACGGCGGGCCGCAGGGCCGGCGGGCACATCATCTCGGCGGCCCGCCAGCGGGTCGGGCCCTCGACCAGCACCCGGTGCGGGTCCAGCAACTGCAGCCGCCCACCGAGGCGGTTGAGGTCCGTCAGGTAGATCGCCCGGTTGTCGTAGACCCAGTCGTGGATCAGCGTCTTGCCCTGCGCGGCGGCCGCGATGGCCGCGAAGAAGGGGACGTTGTCGATGTTCAGGCCGGGGAACGGCATCGGGTGGATCTTGTCGATCGGCGCCTCCAGCTTGGAGGGCCGGACGGTGAGGTCCACCAGTCGGGTGCGGCCGTTGTCGGCGGGGTACTCCGGCGTGCGGTCGTGGTCGAGGCCCATCTCCTCCAGGACCGCGAGCTCGATCTCCAGGAACTCGATGGGCACCCGGTGCACCGTCAGCTCCGACTCCGTGACGACCGCGGCGGCCAGCAGGCTCATCGCCTCGACCGGGTCCTCGGAGGGGGAGTAGTCGACGTCCACGTCGATGTCGGGCACGCCGTGCACGGTCAGCGTGGTGGTGCCGATGCCCTCCACCCGGACGCCCAGGGCCTCCAGGAAGAAGCACAGGTCCTGGACCATGTAGTTGGAGGAGGCGTTGCGGATGACGGTGACGCCGTCGTGCCGGGCGGCGGCGAGCAGCGCGTTCTCGGTGACCGTGTCCCCGCGTTCGGTCAGCACGATGGGCCGGTCCGGCCGGACCGACCCGTCGACCGTGGCGTGGTACTGGCCCTCGGTCGCCGCGATGTCCAGCCCGAACCGGCGCAGCGCGATCATGTGCGGCTCGATGGTCCGCGTACCGAGGTCGCAGCCCCCGGCGTACGGGAGCTGGAAGCGGTTCATGCGGTGCAGCAGGGGACCGAGGAACATGATGATGGACCGCGTCCGTACGGCGGCTTCCGCGTCGATCGCCGCCATGTTCAGCTCGGCCGGCGGCACCAGCTCCAGGTCGACGCCGTCGTTGATCCAGCGGGTGCGTACGCCGATGGAGTTGAGCACCTCCAGCAGGCGGTACACCTCCTCGATGCGGGCGACCCGGCGCAGCACCGTGCGCCCCTGGTTGAGCAGCGAGGCGCACAGCAGTGCCACGCACGCGTTCTTGCTCGTCTTCACGTCGATGGCGCCGGACAGCTGACGACCGCCGACCACGCGCAGGTGCATCGGGCCCGCGTAGCCCAGAGAGACGATTTCGCTGTCCAGCGCTTCACTGATTCGAGCGATCATCTCAAGGCTGATGTTCTGGTTGCCGCGCTCGATGCGATTGACGGCGCTCTGGCTGGTGCCGAGCGCCTCGGCAAGCTGCGACTGCGTCCAGCCCCGGTGCTGCCGGGCGTCACGGATGAGCTTGCCGATACGTACGAGGTAGTCGTCTGCCATGAGGTTGAGGCTATCTCAGATATGAGATGGCGCCTCTTGAGGGGGTCCGTTCGGATGACCGGCGGGGGTGGGCCTGAGGGATGGTCAACGGCGCTTCGCGGTGCGGGTGCGACGCCACCCGAAAGGTCCGGGCAAATCCACCGATGTCGTACGCCGTCCGGTGCTGCTGCTCGTGTGCCGGGGCCCGTGGCTGCCGCCGCCGGTCGTGATGGACCAGGAGCGCCGGTTGATGTTCAGGCGCACGCCGGGCAGGATCCGGAAGCTCTTGCGGAACGTGAGGGGCATGGGGGCCTCCCTTCAGGGTCGGTCGGTTGCTCCCAACTCCTGTCGGATACCCCGACTTGGCGAACTGATGGCCGTACTCCACCGCCTCCTCGAAGGTGACCGACGGCGTACCGGTGTCGTGTGACGCGCCCGTCCTCGTCCCGCAACTCGACGACCCGCGGCTCCGGGCAGGTCCAGGCAAGGGTCAGTCGGCGCTGTCCGATGGCGGCAGGAAAGGGCTCGGTGATCACCCGACAAAGGCGGTGCGGGGAATGTCGGGTGATCGGGACCGGTGTCGCCGCACGATGGGGGCATGGATGACACCACCTTGGTATCTCGCTTCCTCCGCGACGGCTTCGTGAAGTTGGAGGGCGCCGTCGCGCCGCGCGTGGCCGCGGACTGCGCGCGGCTGCTGTGGCGAGAGACGGGCTGCGACCCGGACGATCCGGCGACGTGGACGCAGCCCGTGCGCTGGGTGGCCGGCATGGCGCAGGGGCCGTTCGCCGCCGCACCCAACTCCCCGTCCCTGCAGCGCGCGTACGACCTGCTCGTCGGCGCGGGATGCTGGGAGCCGCGCTACTCGCTGGGCACGTTCCCGCTGCGCTTCCCGCACGAGGAGGAGCCGGACGACGCGGGCTGGCACATCGAGGGGAGCTATCTGCCGGAGGGCGAGAGCTGGTACTTCACAAATCTGCGTTCCCGGGGCCGGGCGCTGCTGATGCTGTTCCTGTTCAGCGAGGTCGGTGAGGAGGACGCCCCGACCCGGATCCGGGTCGGCTCACACCTCGACGTGCCCAAGGTGCTGGAGAAGTACGGGGAGGACGGGGCGAGCGGGCTGACCCTTGCGCCCGATCTGGTGGCGGCCTCCGACCACCGGCCACTCGCCCTGGCCACCGGGGCCCCGGGCGACGTCTTCCTGTGTCATCCGTTCCTGGTGCACGCGGCGCAACCGCATCATGGGGTGCGGCCGCGCTTCATGGCGCAGCCGCCGCTGATGCCGGCCGCGCCGTACGAACTGGAGCGGGCCGACGGCGCGTACTCACCCGTGGAGATCGCGATCCGTCGGGGCCTGGGACAGGGCACCCCCGGTCCGGACGGGGACGGCACCGGCTGCAGCGCCGGGTAGACATGCTTCATCCGTTCCTGGAGAGGAAGAGGAAGGAGACCGGGCATGCTGGAGCGGCTGAACCGGGCCATGGAGCACATCGAGTGCCATCTCGACCAGGCCGTCGAGGTGGAGGAGCTGGCACGCCTCGCGGCCACCTCGGAGTACCACCTGCGTCGGATGTTCTCCGCGCTCGCGGGCATACCGCTGTCGGAGTACATCCGGCGCCGTCGGCTCACCCTCGCGGGCGCCGAAGTGCTCGCGGGACGCGAGACGCTGCTGGAGATCGCGGTGCGCTACGGCTACAGCTCCGGCGAGGCGTTCGCGCGGGCGTTCCGTGCCATGCACGGCATCGGACCGGGCGAGGCCCGGCGTACCGGCGCCGCGCTCAACTCCCAGTCTCGGATGGCCTTCCGCCTCACCGTCGAAGGGAGGAGCGGTATGCGATATCGCGTCGTGGACAAGGCGGAGTTCACCGTCGTCGGGCTCAAGACCCGGGTACCGCTGGTGCATGCGGGGCCGAACCAGGCGATCATGGACTTTGTCCGCGGGATCGACCCGCGGACCCTGGAGCGCCTGGAGAAACTGTCGGACCAGGAGCCGCACGGCATCGTCGCGGTCTGTGACGACCTGGACCCAAGCCGCGCCGAGGGCACCGAACTCGACTACCACCACGGCGTGATCACCTCCGAGGCCGCTCCGGAGGGCACGACCACGTTGGCCGTCCCGGCCGGCACCTGGGCGGTCTTCACCACCTCCGGGCCGGCGCCGCAGGCCATCCAGGAGCTGTGGCGCGACGTGTTCACCGAGTGGTTCCCGTCGAACCCGTACCGCACCCGCACCGGCCCTGAGATCCTGCGCACCCGCCTGTCGCCGGAGAAGACCGAGGCCGACGCCGAACTGTGGCTCCCGGTGGAGCCCGAGCACCGCTGAACAAAGCGGCAAGCCCCCGGGCATACCGAACCGCTCGGTCACATCGAGCGATGATGATTTCCCGGAGGGTGATGGGATCGCGGCCGGTCGCGGCGGCTCAGCGGGCCCGGCTGGGCACCCCTCGATGCAGTGGCGGTTCGCAGAGGTCCGCAGGCGACAGCCTTGAGCTGGTTGGCTGCGGCTGGTCGCCGCGCAGTACCAGCCGGGAAGACTGCGGTCGCCTTCACTGCGAGAGATCAGCGGCCCCCGGGTCGGCCGGGCCGGGTCGTCCCGGGAGAAATCGGCTCGGTCCATGGTGCGGGAGGACATCACGGGGAGGCCGGGCATGACCAACCCGGCCCCATGTACTAGAGTTATCTCGACATCGAGATATCTGCCGAGGCGCGCCGCGGTCGCACGCCATCGTCAGTCCGGTGGTAAGGCGTGCCTAACTTAGCCTTACCTTAGCGGATCGGCCAAGACGGTGTGGCGGCAGGATGCGGTGGTAAGCGCACAAAAATGAAGGAGACTGTCGTGTCGGCGAACAGCTTCGACGCCCGCAGCACGCTGCAGGTGGGCGACGAGTCGTACGAGATCTTCCGGCTGGACAAGGTGGAGGGCTCGGCCCGCCTGCCGTACAGCCTCAAGGTCCTGCTCGAGAACCTGCTCCGCACGGAGGACGGCGCGAACATCACCGCCGACCACATCCGCGCCCTCGGCGGCTGGGACTCGCAGGCCCAGCCCTCTCAGGAGATCCAGTTCACGCCGGCCCGCGTGATCATGCAGGACTTCACTGGTGTGCCCTGTGTCGTGGACCTCGCCACCATGCGTGAGGCCGTCAAGGAGCTCGGCGGCGACCCGGCGAAGGTCAACCCGCTCTCGCCGGCCGAGCTGGTCATCGACCACTCCGTCATCGCCGACAAGTTCGGCACCAACGAGGCCTTCGCGCAGAACGTCGAGCTGGAGTACGGCCGCAACCGCGAGCGCTACCAGTTCCTGCGCTGGGGCCAGACCGCGTTCGACGACTTCAAGGTCGTCCCCCCGGGCACCGGCATCGTCCACCAGGTCAACATCGAGCACCTGGCGCGCACGGTCATGGTCCGTAACGGCCAGGCCTACCCCGACACCCTCGTCGGCACCGACTCGCACACCACCATGGTCAACGGCCTCGGCGTCCTCGGCTGGGGCGTCGGCGGCATCGAGGCCGAGGCCGCGATGCTCGGCCAGCCGGTCTCCATGCTCATCCCGCGCGTCGTCGGCTTCAAGCTGACCGGTGAGCTCACGCCCGGCACCACCGCCACCGACCTCGTGCTCACGATCACCGAGATGCTGCGCAAGCACGGCGTGGTCGGCAAGTTCGTCGAGTTCTACGGCGAGGGCGTGTCCGCCACCTCCCTCGCCAACCGCGCCACCATCGGCAACATGTCGCCGGAGTTCGGCTCCACCGCCGCGATCTTCCCGATCGACGACGAGACCATCAAGTACCTGAAGCTGACCGGCCGCTCCGAGCAGCAGCTGGCGCTCGTCGAGGCGTACGCCAAGGCGCAGGGCCTCTGGCTGGACCCGAAGGCCGAGCCGGACTTCTCCGAGAAGCTGGAGCTCGACCTCTCCACGGTCGTCCCCTCCATCGCCGGCCCGAAGCGCCCGCAGGACCGCATCGTCCTCGCGAACGCCGCCGAGCAGTTCAAGACGGACGTCCGCAACTACGTCGACGACGTCGACGAGGCGGGCAAGGAGTCCTTCCCGGCCTCCGACTCCCCGGCCGTCCACCCGAACGGCGCTCCGTCCAACCCGGTCACCGTCACCGCCCCCGACGGCTCGACGTACGAGATCGACCACGGTGCGGTGACGGTCGCGGCCATCACCTCCTGCACCAACACCTCGAACCCGTACGTCATGGTCGCCGCCGCGCTCGTCGCGAAGAAGGCCGTGGAGAAGGGCCTGACCCGCAAGCCGTGGGTCAAGACCACCCTCGCCCCGGGTTCGAAGGTCGTCACCGACTACTTCGACAAGGCGGGCCTGACCCCGTACCTCGACAAGGTCGGCTTCAACCTCGTCGGCTACGGCTGCACCACCTGCATCGGCAACTCCGGCCCGCTGCCGGAGGAGGTCTCCAAGGCGGTCAACGACCACGACCTCGCGGTCACCTCGGTCCTCTCCGGCAACCGGAACTTCGAGGGCCGGATCAACCCCGACGTCAAGATGAACTACCTGGCGTCCCCGCCGCTGGTGGTCGCTTACGCCCTCGCGGGTTCCATGAAGGTGGACGTCACCAAGGACGCCCTGGGCGTCGACCAGGACGGCAACCCGGTCTTCCTCAAGGACATCTGGCCCTCCGAGGCCGAGGTCAACGACGTCGTGGCGAACGCCATCGGCGAGGACATGTTCAACAAGTCCTACCAGGACGTCTTCGCGGGCGACGCCCAGTGGCAGGCCCTGCCGATCCCGACCGGCAACACCTTCGAGTGGGACGCGGAGTCGACGTACGTCCGCAAGCCCCCGTACTTCGAGGGCATGACGATGGAGACCACCCCGGTCTCCGACATCACGGGCGCGCGCGTCCTCGCCAAGCTGGGCGACTCGGTCACCACCGACCACATCTCCCCGGCCGGTGCGATCAAGGCCGACACCCCGGCCGGCAAGTACCTCACCGAGCACGGTGTGGAGCGTCGTGACTTCAACTCCTACGGCTCCCGCCGAGGCAACCACGAGGTCATGATCCGCGGCACGTTCGCCAACATCCGCCTGCGCAACCAGATCGCGCCGGGGACCGAGGGCGGCTACACGCGTGACTTCACTGTCGAGGGCGCTCCGGTGTCGTTCATCTACGACGCCTCCCGCAACTACATCGAGCAGGGCGTCCCGCTGGCCATCCTGGCCGGCAAGGAGTACGGCTCCGGCTCGTCCCGCGACTGGGCCGCCAAGGGCACCGCGCTCCTCGGCGTCAAGGCCGTCATCGCCGAGTCGTACGAGCGCATCCACCGCTCGAACCTCATCGGCATGGGCGTCCTGCCGCTCCAGTTCCCGGAGGGCCAGTCCGCCGCCACCCTCGGCCTGACCGGCGAGGAGACCTTCTCCTTCACCGGCGTCGAGGAGCTCAACAACGGCACCACCCCGCGCACGGTGAAGGTCACCACCGACACCGGTGTCGAGTTCGACGCGGTCGTCCGCATCGACACCCCCGGCGAGGCGGACTACTACCGCAACGGCGGCATCATGCAGTACGTGCTGCGCAGCCTGATCCGCAAGTAAGCGGTACGGCAGGGCAGTTGAGGGCCGCATTCCCGGTGACGGGGATGCGGCCCTCCGCCGTGCCGGGACCAGGACGTCCCAGGTCATCACCCACCCTCAGGTGGACCACAGGGTTCCCTCAGCCGAGGGGGACAAAATCAAGACATGACTGGCACCTCCGGGTCCCGAACCGGCCGCGTCCGCGTGCTCATCGTCGATGACGAGCCCACGCTCACCGAATTGTTGTCCGTGGCCGTCACCGAGGCGGGCTGGCGGCCCTACCCGGCCGCGGACGGGCACAGCGCGCTGCGCGTCGCCCAGGGCTGCGCGCCGCACGCCGTCGTGCTCGACGGGATGCTGCCCGACCTCGACGGGCTTCAGGTGCTGCGCCGGCTGCGGCACGACGACCCGAAGCTGCCCGTGCTCATGCTCACCGCCCGCGATGCGCTGGAGCACCGTCTCGACGGCCTGGAGGCCGGCGCCGACGACTACGTGACCAAGCCGTTCTCCCTGGAGGAGGTCGTGCTGCGGCTGCGCGGGCTGCTGCGCAGGGCCGGAACCGAACACGGCCGGGCCGACGACTCGGTGCGCGTGCTCGGCGACCTCGTGCTGGCCGAGGACAGCCGCGAGGTGCGCCGCGCGGGCACGCCGATCCAGCTCACCGCCAAGGAGTTCGACCTGCTCGGCCTGCTGATGAACCACCCGCGCCAGGTGCTGAGCAAGGCCCAGATCCTCGACCACGTCTGGAACAGCTCCTTCGACGGGGGCGGCAACCTCGTCGAGGTCTACATCTCCGGCCTGCGCCGCAAGATCGACAAGGGCCGGGCGCCGATGATCCACACCATGCGCGGGCTGGGCTACGCGATCAGGCCTGCGGAGGAGGGGAGATGACCGCCACGCCGCGCCCGAGGCTGCGCACGCACTCCCTGCGCACCCGACTGCTCCTCTTCGTCAGTGCCACCCTCGTCGTCGTGTGCACCACGATGGCGTTCACCACCGCCTACGTCCAACGCGCCTACCTCATGGGCGCCTTGGACGGCCGGGTCACCAACGCCGCCGAGCGCAGCCTGGGCGGTGCCTCGCTCCACCCGGAGTTCGAGGCCGACCTGACCTTCCTCAACGAGAGCGGCCACCCCACCGGCATGCTCGCCGCGCGGCTCGACGCCGGGGGCACCATCCTCTCCGCGGAGGTCGTCGGCCCGGACGCCGCTCCCAAGGCCCTCACCACCGCCCAGCGTGCCGCGCTGAAAGGCATCGGCACCGACGGCTCGAAGCACACCCGGACCGTCCCCGACCTGGGCACCTACCGGGTCACCGTGCTCGACGACAACGGCGTCCGGGTCCTGACCGGGCTCCCGATGGACGACGTACAGCACATGATCAGCGGCCTCGTCGTGGTCGAGACGATGGTCGCAGGTCTCGGGCTGGCCGTCGCGGGCTGTGCCTGTGCGGTGGTCATACGGCGTCAGCTGCGGCCCCTGGGCCGGGTCGCCGCCACCGCCGCCGAGGTCTCCCGCGCGCCCCTCGGCAGGGGCGAGGTCGTCGGCCTGACCCGGGTGCCCGAACCCGACACTCACCCCGCCAGCGAGGCCGGCCAGGTCGGCGCGGCACTCAACCGCATGATCGACCACGTCGAGTCCTCCCTCGCCGAGCGGCAGCGCAGCGAGGAGCGGGTGCGCCACAGCGAGGAGAAGATGCGGCGCTTCCTCGCCGACGCCAGCCACGAACTCCGTACGCCACTCGCGTCCATCGCCGGATACGCGGAACTGATGAACCGCGGCACCGACCGCATCGAGCCGGTCATGGCCTGGCGCCGGGTCTCCGCCGAATCGGCCCGGATGACCGGCCTGGTGGAGGACCTCCTCCTGCTGGCCCGCCTCGACGAGGGGCGGCCCCTGCAGTCCGCCGAGGTGGACCTGGCCGCGCTGGTCGCGGAGGCCGTGTGGGACGCGCGCGCCGCGGGCGGCGACCACGACTGGCAGCTGGAACTGGGCCTCGACACGCCCGCGCTGGTCCTCGGCGACGAGACCCGGCTCCACCAGGTGGTGGCCAACCTGCTGGCCAACGCGCGGATGCACACGCCTGCGGGCACGACGGTGGTGGCGTCCGTCGAGGCCACCTCGGACCACTGCGTCATCCGCGTCCGCGACAACGGCCCCGGCATCCCGCCCGCCCTCCTGCCCAGGGTCTTCGAACGCTTCACCCGCGCCGACACCTCCCGCTCCCGCACGGACGCCCGAGCGGGCGGATCGGGGCTCGGCCTCGCCATCGCGGCGGCGATCACGTCGGCTCACGGAGGCCGGATCGACGTGCACAGCGTCCCTGGGCACACGGAGTTCACGATCGGCCTCCCGACGGCGGACGACCCGACGGCAGTACAGGCAGCAGGGGCAGCAGGGGCAGCAGAGGCATCCCAGGCAGCACCGGCAGTACAGGCGATCCGGAGCAGGTCGGCGTCGGTGTAGGCCATCCAGCCTCTGCGCCACGGCCCGTGGGAATGGCACTAGTCTGATGCCGCTGAACAGCCGTGCGACACAGGGGAATTGCGATGGGCGACCGGAACATGCCGGTGAGCACCGGGGAATCGGAGTCCATCGGGTCCATAGGCGGCTACGCCCTCGTCGACCGGCTCGGCAACGGTGGCATGGGCGTCGTCTACCTGGCACGCGCGGCCTCCGGACGCCAGGTCGCGGTCAAGGTCGTCCACACGCAGTACGCGCAGGACGAGGAGTTCCGGACGCGTTTTCGGCAGGAGGTCGCGGCGGCCCGCCGGGTGAGCGGCGCGTTCACCGCCCCCGTGGTGGACGCCGATCCGGACGCCGAGCTGCCGTGGATGGCCACCCTGTACGTGCCGGGCCGCACGCTGGAGGACGTCGTTGCCAAGGAAGGGGCGCTGGGCGGGCGCGAGCTGCGCACCCTGGCCCTCGGACTGGTCGAGGCGCTGCGGGACATCCACCAGGCGGGCGTGGTGCACCGGGACCTGAAGCCGAGCAACGTGCTGATGGCCGAGGACGGGCCGCGCGTCATCGACTTCGGGATCTCGCGCGCCGCCGACAACCAGGCACTCACCGTGACCGGACGGCTGATCGGCACCCCGCCCTTCATGTCCCCTGAGCAGTTCGCCTCACCTCGGGACGTCACCGCCGCCTCGGACGTGTTCTCGCTGGGCTCCCTGCTGGTGTACGCGGCCACCGGCAACCGTCCCTTCGACGGCGGCAGTCCGTACATGACGGGCTATCAGGTGGTGCACGAGCAGCCCGCCCTGGACGGCGTGTCCGAGCCCCTGCTGAGCGTCGTCGAGCGCTGCCTGGACAAGGATCCGGGCACCAGACCCCAACTGGCCGAGCTGCACCGGCTGTTCAGGACCATGCCGGACACACCGGACACGCCGGGCACCCCGGCCCTGCCGGGTCCGCCGACCGTCCCGGGACACCGGAGGGCCTCCCGGGGGGCCGGTGCCAAGACGGGCGTGGCCGGCACCGGCCGCCGTGGCCGCCGCCTCGTGGTCCTCGCCGCGGCCCTGGCCGTCGCCGCGGTGTCCGCGTCGGTGTACCACCTGGTGTCGAGCCCGGAGACCACCGAGGACCCGCCCGCTGCCGGCCGTCCCTCCTCTCCCACCCCGGCGCTCCCCGTCGGCTGGCAGCCCTGGCAGACGAACCTCACCCGAGCCGTGCGGGACGACCCCGTGAGCATCAACGTGGGCAGCGTGGACTCCGGCTGTGTGTCCGGCGGATCCTCCCTGTACTGCGCGGGCACCGGTTTCACGGTCGCCCGCCTCGACGTCGCCTCGGGCCGTGTCGCGTGGCGGTTCGGCAGCAACTCCCAGGCCGCCGAGCGGCCCCTCGGCGTGCGCAACGGGATCGTGTACACGTACGAGCAGCCGGACGAGGTGTACGCAGACCAGCGAGTGATCGCCCTCGACGCCGACACCGGGAAACGCGTCTGGACCCGCACGGTCGACGCGAGTCATCGCGTCGCCCTGTTCGACGGCGGCGTCCTGACGGTGTCGGACGACACGAAGGAGTTCGTCGCCTTCAACGCCACCACGGGCAAGGACCTGTGGCGCACCCCGGCCAAGTCGTCGGCCGGAACCTCCTGCGGCCCGATGGTTCTGGACGGCGCCCCCTACGGCGTGTGTGCCGACGCGAACGACCCCACCACGGGCCCGACCGGCTTCCTGCGCCTCGACCCGACCGACGGCACGGCGCACGAACTCGACCCGCTGCCCGAGGGGGCGGAGTCGCTCGGTGCCGTCGACGGGCAGCCGCTGTTCCTGCTGCAGAAGAGCGCGGAGTACCAGTCGGACGACGGCCGGGACGAGGCGTACACCACCCTGTTGCGGGTGAACCCGACCAACGGCACCGTCACCCGGGTCCCCCTGGCGGGAGCCCCGCGCGGCACGGCCACCGTCATCGACGGCACGGTGTACTTCGTGCGCCCCGACGGGACCGTCACCGCGGTCGCGGTGGCCGACGGCACCCGGCTGTGGCAGCAGGGCACCCAGATCGAGAACCTGTCGGCGCCGGTGCGGTCGACGAAATACGACGCGCTCTACTTCGCCAACCGTTACGGCCGCCTCCTCGCGCTCGACCGCGGGACCGGCGCTCAGCGGTGGACCACGGACAAGCTCGACGACCCCGGGGACTCGGCGGAGAACACGATCCCGAGCCTGTTGCTCGTGAAGGACGCCATCGTGGCGGTGGCGGGCGACACGGCCTTCTCCGTACGCCCGGGCCGTCCGTCGCCGACGGCCACCACGAACTGACCACACCGCCGACCGAGCCGTCCGGCTCCCGCCTTCGCCCTGACCTGTGCTGTCCGGCTCCCGCTCTTGCCGCGACCTGTGCCGCCTGGCTCCTGCTCTTGCCCCGACGTGTGCTGTCCGGCTCCCGGTCTTGCCGCGACCTGTGCTGTCTGGCTCCTGCTCTTGCCCCGACGTGTGCTGTCTGGCTCCTGCTCTTGCCGCGACCTGTGCCGTGTGGCTCCTGCTCTTGCCCCGACGTGTGCTGTCTGGCTCCTGCTCTTGCCCCGACGTGTGCTGTCTGGCTCCCGCTCTCGCCGCGACCCGCGCCGCCCGGCTCCCGCCCTCGCCGCGACCCGCGCCGCCCAACTCCCGCCCTCACCCCTACCCTTGCCGCGTGAGACCCCCCGACCTCCTGCACCGAGCCCTCCACGACACCGGCCCCGGAGATGCGCCCCTGCGCCCCCTCCCGGACGAGGTCGCCCTTCTCCTGCGCGAGCTCGACGCCCCACCGCGCCTGGCAGCACACCTGAGGGCCGTGCACGACGTCGCCCACCAGCTCGTCGGCCGGGTGGGAGAGCAGCACCCGGGTCTGCCCCTCGACCGCGCCGCCGTACTCTTCGGCGCGGCCACGCACGACATCGGCAAGACGGCCCACGTCGCCGAACTCTCCGGCCCGGGTTCCGCACACGAGGAGGCCGGCCGCGCGCTGCTCCTGGCCCGGGGCGTCAGCCCGGAGTTGGCCCGCTTCGCTGGCACGCACGCCGACTGGAATCTCCCGGATCTCGGCATCGAGGACCTGCTCGTGAGCGTGGCGGACAAGATCTGGAAGAACAAACGCGTCCCGGAACTGGAGGACCTGGTCGTCGGACGGCTGGCCACGGCGAGCGGCCGGACGGTCTGGGAGGAGTTCCTGGCCTTCGACGACCTCCTCACGGCGATCGGCGAGGGAGCCGAGGCGCGACTGGCCTTCCAGGCGTCGTACCCGGTGTGACGTCCGCACGCCACCACTGACGGCACCGATGTCCCGAGCGCCGCAAGCGCCGAGGTGCGGCCCTTGTGCGCCAGACGTTTACAAGTCGGCCGCTCGGCGCTAGCTTCCCCAGAAGGTGGGGTGGGAGCGCTCCCATGCGGTGGACCGGAACCCGCCCCGTGGTCGCCCCCACCCCCCGCATCCGCACATGTATCCGCAGACACGCATCCACCCGGCCCGTACCTCAAGGAACGGACTGATCTGTCATGATCATGACAACACCAACGGGGTCCCCGGATCCCGTGCGGCGATTAACGCCCCCCACCCGCGCCAGAGCCCTCTTCCTCGTCCTCGTGGCCCTGCTCGCGACGATCCCGGCGCTCAGCCTGGTCGTCACGGCCGGCGGCGAGGCGGAGGCCCACGGCACCCCGATGAAGCCCGGCAGCCGCACCTTCCTGTGCTGGCAGGACGGCCTGACCGACACGGGTGAGATCAAGCCGATCAACCCGGCCTGCAAGAATGCCCAGCAGGTCAGCGGCACCACGCCGTTCTACAACTGGTTCTCGGTGCTGCGCTCGGACGGCGCGGGCCGCACCCGCGGCTTCGTGCCGGACGGCGAGCTGTGCAGTGGCGGCAACACCAACTTCACCGGCTTCAACGCAGCCCGCGACGACTGGCCGCTTACCCACCTCACCTCGGGGGCGAGCGTCGACTTCTCGTACAACGCCTGGGCCGCGCACCCGGGTTGGTTCTACGTCTACGTCACCAAGGACGGCTTCGACCCGAAGCAGACCCTCACCTGGGACGACATGGAGGACCAGCCCTTCCTCAGCGTCGACCACCCGCCGCTCAACGGCAGCCCGGGCACGGTCGAGGCCAACTACTCCTGGAACGGCAAGCTCCCCGACGGCAAGTCGGGACGGCACATCATCTACATGGTCTGGCAGCGCTCGGACAGCGCCGAGACCTTCTACTCCTGCTCCGACGTCGTCTTCGACGGTGGAAACGGCGAGGTCACCGGTATTCACGAACCGGGCAACCCGACGGAACCGGTGCCGGGCACCTGCACGGCCACCCGCAAGACGACCGGGAGTTGGAGCGGCGGCTACCAGTCCGAGGTGACCGTCACCAACTCCGGCGACGTGCCGATGCTGGGCTGGATGGTCGACTGGACGCTGCCGAGCGGCCAGAAGGTCGAAAGTCTGTGGAGCGGCAACGCGACATACACCGGCCAGGCGGTGATGGTCCACAACGCCGACTGGAACGGGTCGCTGGATCCGGGGGAGAGCACGACGTTCGGATACGTCGTCTCCGGCTCCGGCGGTGACACCGCGACGACGCTTCCCTGCCGGGTCGGCTGAACCGGCCCCGGCTGAGCAGTCGTCACCTGAATCGCCGTTCTGAACCTCCGCTCGGGGCGGACCCGGTGGACTGTGTGCCACCGGGTCCGCGAGCCGGCCGGGCGTGGGGGGAGAACGTCCGGCCGGGTGGTGCGGGCTCGTGGTGAGACCTTGGTGCGACAACGTTGTCCGATGGTCTGTGCATGACTCTACCGCCCCAACGGACAACGATGTCAAGCTGGTTGGGTGCTGGGCCGTTCAGCGCCCCGCCGCGTGGCCCCGAGCACCGTATATGGGAAGACCATCGCGGGAGTGAAACTGCCGCAGGACGCGGACCTGCCCGTGTTCACGTCGGCCCTGGGCTGAACACGCCTGCGAGCCAGTCGAGTTGGCGGCGTACATGCACGGCGTCGCCGCCTTCGTGGCCGTTGTAGGGATAGGCGTGGATCTCCTTGCAGGGATCCGCGTCGGCCAGCTCCCCATAGCGGTTGAACGCGGCGTACGCCCCGCTCGGCGGGCACACCGTGTCGCGCAGGCCCACCCCGAAGTGCGCCGGGGCCTGTGCGCGCCGGGCGAAGGAGATGCCCTCCAGATAGGACAGGGTGCGGTATGCGGCCTGTTCGGCGCCCCGGTGCACGGACAGGTACGCGGTGATCTCGCCGTAGGGGGCCGCGTCGGTGAGGTCGAGGGCGCGCCGGATGCCGCACAGGAAGGGGGCGGTGACCAGGGCCGCCGCCAGGTCCGGCACCAACCCCGCGACAGCGAGGGCCACGCCGCCGCCCTGACTGTTGCCGACGACCGCGACGCGCGCGCCGTCCACCCCGGGCAGCTCCCGCACCGCGGCGACCGAGCGCACGGCGTCCGTGATCAGGCGGCGGTAGTGGTAGTCGTGCGGGGTGAGCAGGCCGCGTACCGCGGGGCCGGGGCCGCCGGGTGCGCCCGCGTGCGGGTCGGGGGTGTCGCCGCCGCAGCCGTACTGGTCGCCCTGGCCCCGGTTGTCCATGAGCAGATGCGCATACCCCGCGTTCACCCAGGTCAGCCGCTCGTGCGGGAGGCCCCGCCCGCGGCCGTAGCCGGCGAACTCGACGACGGCCGGCAGTGGTTCGCGCACCCCGGCGGGCCTGCTGTACCAGGCGCGGACCGGATCGCCGGCGAAGCCGCGGAAGGTGACGTCCCAGGTCTCCGTCAGCCGTAGACCGCTCTCCACGGGCCGGGCCGACACCACCGGGTCCGTCTGCCCGGCCTCCTTCAGGGTGCCGAGCCAGAACTCGTCGAAGTCGGCGGGCTCTTCGGGGGCCGGTCGGTAGTGCTCGAGCTCTCTCAGGGGCAGGTCGAACGCGGGCACGGCGGCACCTCACAGGCGTCAACGGGGCGGCTCGGTCCGATCGTTGCGGTCGTATGGCAGAAAGTTCCGATGTGACCACGCCGATCTCTTCATCTCTTCCACCCTCGTCCCGAGGTGAATCCAGGGCGGCACGGTCGCCTCACGACTCAACATCCCCGTGTGCAGCTCCCATTGACAGCGCTTTCTGCTGCCCCTAAGTTGCCGCGAAGTTACCGGTAAGAGCTCGAAAGTTTCGGTTTCAGCGTCCCATGCCCCGGGAGGCCCGAGCATGAGCACGTCCACCACGTCGGCCCCACCACCGGGCACCCAGGACCCGCCGCCGGCCCGGGCCGCACCCCGTCGCCGTCCGCGGAAGGCCGCGCGCACCGGCTGGCGGCGGGCCCTGCGCCGAGACTGGCAGCTGTACTCGCTGGCGATCCTGCCGTTGCTGTTCTTCCTGGTCTTCCGCTATCTGCCGATGATCGGCAACGTCATCGCCTTCCGCCGCTTCGAGCCGGGCGGCTCGATCTTCGGCGAGCAGTGGGTGGGGCTGCGCTATGTGCGCATGTTCCTCACCGACCCCACCTTCTGGCAGGTGTTCCGCAACACCCTGTGGCTCGGCGGGCTGACGCTTCTCTTCTGCTTCCCGATCCCGATCGTGCTCGCACTGCTGCTCAACGAGGTGCGCAGACGCTCGCTGAAGCGGTTCGTGCAGTCGGTGTCGTACCTTCCGCACTTCCTGTCCATCGTGATCGTCGCGGGTGTCACGATGCAGATGCTCGCCACGGACGGCCCGGTCAACCACGCCCTCGGCTGGTTCGGGCACGATCCGATCCGGTTCATCCAGGAACCGGAGTGGTTCCGCACGATCTACGTCGGCTCGGAGATCTGGCAGACCGCCGGCTGGGGCACGATCCTCTACCTCGCCGCGCTCACCACGATCGACGAGGACCTGTACGAGGCCGCGCGCATCGACGGTGCCAACCGCTGGCGGCAGATCTGGCACGTGACCCTGCCCGGCATCCGGCCCACCATGATCACGCTGCTGATCCTCAACATCGGCACGTTCATGGCGGTCGGCTTCGAGAAGGTCCTGCTGCTGTACAACCCGCTGACGTATCCGAAGGCCGACGTGATCTCCACCTACGTCTACCGGACCGGTGTCGAGTCCAACAGCTTCAGCTACGCCGCCGCCATCGGCCTGTTCGAGGCGATCATCGGCCTGGTGCTGATCACCTCCGCCAACCAGCTCTCCCGCCGCACGGTGGGGACGAGCCTGTGGTGAGCGTCCACCGGCCCACGCGTGGCCACCGCGTCTTCCAGGGCGTCAACGGGGTGATCCTCACCCTGGTCGTGGTCGTGACCCTGTATCCGTTCGTCAACATCGTCGCGCGGTCCTTCAGCGGAGAACGCCAGATCCGGGCGGGAGAGGTGTCGTTGTGGCCCAAGGGCTTCAACCTCACCACCTACAAGATCGTCTTCCAGGACTCGATGTTCTGGCGGAACTACGGCAACACGGTGCTCTACACGGTCGTGTCCACCACCGTGGCCATGGTCCTGACGACCTGTTATGCGTACGTCCTGTCGAAGAGACACCTCAAGGGGCGCACCGCGCTCGTCGGCATCGCCGTCTTCACCATGTTCTTCACCGGCGGTCTGATCCCGAACTACGTGCTGATCAGCAGCCTCGGCATGAAGAACACCATCTGGGCGCTGGCGATCCCGAACGCGATCAGCGTCTTCAACCTCCTGGTGATGAAGGCCTTCTTCGAGAGTCTGCCGACCGACCTGGAGGAGGCCGCGCAGATCGACGGGCTGAGCACGTACGGCATCCTGCTCCGCATCGTGCTGCCGCTGTCCAAGGCGGTAGTCGCGACGATGATCCTCTTCTACTCGGTGGCCTTCTGGAACTCCTGGTTCGCGGCATTCCTGTACATGGACAGCACCGAGCTGATGCCGGCCACCGTCTACCTGCGCAACCTCATCTCGGGTGCCACCCAAGGCGGCAACGCCGGTGCCGCCACGGATCAGCTCAGCCAGGTCGGGGCGAACATCCAGGCGGTCACGATCGTGCTCACCGCGCTGCCGATCCTCTGCGTGTACCCGTTCGTCCAGCGCTACTTCGTCTCGGGCGTGATGCTCGGCGCGGTCAAGGGCTGACGGTCACCGGACTGACGCCCCCTCAACTCACTTACGGAACAAGGGAGTATCCGTGAAGAACGCAGGACGGAAGAACGCGGGACGGAAGAACGCCGGACAGTTGTCGAGGCGTCAGATCCTCTCCGCCGCAGGTTTCATAGGCCTCGCCACCCTCACCGGCTGCGGCAGCGGCGACGACGGCGGGGACTCCAAGGACCTTTCCAAGAAGCAGAACGGCGCGATGAAGGAGTACCGCGCCGGCCAGCAGTTCAAGGCCGCCAAGCCGCTGTCCTTCTCGCTCCTGCACAACAACAACCCGGTCTATCCGACGAAGGACAGCTGGCTGTTCTGGAAGGAGGTCACCAAGCGCACCGGGGTCACCCTGAAGCCGGTCGACGTCCCTCTCGTGGACTACGAGAAGAAGCGCAGCGTCCTCATCGGCGCGGGCGACGCCCCGTTCCTGATCCCCAAGACGTACCACCCGGCGGAGGCCGCCTTCGTGTCCTCCGGCGCGATCCTCCCGGTCAGCGACTACGTGCACCTGATGCCCAACTTCCGGGCGAAGGTGAAGAAGTGGAGTCTGGAGCCGGAGCTCGACTCCTTCCGCCAGGCCGACGGCAAGTACTACCTGCTGCCCGGCCTGCACGAGAAGGTCAAGTCCGGCTACTCGCTGTCCTTCCGCACGGACGTCCTCGACAAGCTCGGCCTGAGCCTGCCCACCACCTGGGACGAGGTGTACGACGTCTTCAAGGCGCTCAAGGCGGAGTACCCCGACCGCTACCCCTTCTCCGACCGCTGGAGCATCAACACCCCGTACCCCGTGGCCTCCCTCCTCAGCTATCTCGGCCAGGCGTACGGCGTCCGGGCCGGCTGGACGTACGACAACATCAGCTTCGACTCAAAGGCGCAGAAGTTCGTCTTCACCGGAGCGCAGGACGGCTATCGCCAGATGGTCGAGTTCCTGAGAAAACTGGTCGCCGAGAAGCTGATGGACCCGGAGAGCTTCACCCAGACCGACGACGCCGCGGTGCAGAAGCTGCTGGGCGAGAAGTCCTTCGCGATCAGCGCCAACCCGCAGGAGCTGGTGCAGAACTACCGCTACAACCTGGAGAAGCAGGTCGAGGGCGCGAAGATCGAGATGGTGCCGGTGCCGCTCGGACCGGCGGGCCCGGTGGTGTTGGGCGGCAGCCGGCTGGAGAACGGCGTCATGATCTCCAGCAAGGCACTCAAGAGCGACACCTTCGTCGCGATGATGCAGTTCGTGGACTGGCTCTGGTACTCGGACGAGGGCCAGAAGTTCTGCAAGTGGGGTGTCCAGGGCGTCACTTACACCGAGTCGGGCGGCGAGCCCAGACTGGAGCCCGGCATCAGCCTCATGGGTTCCGATCCGGACGCCCCGAAGGACCTGCAGAAGGACTACGGCTTCTTCAACGGCGTCTTCACCTACGGCGGCAGCTGGGAGCTGGTCTCCTCCTCGTTCGGCCCGGACGAGAAGAAGTTCCAGGACGCCATGGCCCAGCGCACAGAACTGCCCGTCTCCCCGGCCCACCCGCTCCAGTCCGTCGAGCAGGAGCAGGCGACGCTCTGGGACACCCCGCTCCGCGACCACGTCACGCAGAACACGCTCAAGTTCGCCCTCGGCAAGCGCCCGCTGTCCGAATGGGACGACTACGTGACCGAGTTGAAGGCCAAGAACATGGACCAGCTGGTCGACGTGCACAACAAGGCGTACGACCGCTTCAAGAAGGAGAACGGGTGATCCGTTTGCCCGCCGAGCGGAGTGGCCGGTTCTCCGACGCCCGGACGGCCTGGCAGCGGATGGCCGGCCCGCCTTCGCCCCGCCCGCACCAGATCGACGTACTGCATGAAGCCGCCGAGCCCGCCCGGCGGCACCTGAGGCCGCCTGCCACGGACGGCCGGGTGGACCTGGACCTGGATCCGGACCTCGATCCGGACCTGGTCCAGACACTGAGCCGCCACGAGGTCACCCTCGTCGAGGTGCCCCCCGTCGAGGACGAGGCACCGCCGTGGACGGTCGAGCGGCGGCTGCTCGGAAGGGAGCCGCGATGAGTACGAGCACGTCCGTCACCTTCGGGGAGGGCGCCCTCTCCCGCGCCGCCGCCCTGATCCACACCCTCGTCACCGTCGAGGCGCTGCTGCTCCTCGCCGCCGCGCCGGGCCTGGCGGGACTGCTGCTGGTGGGCCCCGACGCCTCCAACCTCCCCCTGGCGGCCGTATGCCTGCTGCCGCTCGGCCCGGCCCTGTCCGCCGCCCTGTACGCCCTCCACCACCGCGACCGCGACCTCGCCGACCTCCACCCGGCCCGCACCTACTGGCGCGGCTGGCGGCTCAACGCCCTTCCGGCGCTGAAACTGTGGACGCCGCTGCTCGCCTGGCTGACCGTCGTCGCCTTCACCCTCACCCACTTCTCCGCCACCGGCCTCCCCGGCTGGTGGGCGGTACTGCTGGCGGCCATCGGAGCCGGCTCCCTCCTCTGGGGCGCACACGCCCTGGTGCTCACCTCGCTGTTCGCCTTCCGCGCCCGCGACACCGCCCGCCTCGCCGCGTACTTCCTGTTCCGGCACGGCCGCGCCACCCTCGGCGCCGCCTCGCTGCTCGTCCTGGTCGCCGGACTGACCGCCCTGCTGACCGAGGCGCTGCCCGCCCTGCTCGCCGCCCCGCTGCTGCTGTCCCTGCTGCACAGCGGCCGCCCGGTGATCGCCGAGACCCAGGAGGACTTCACCGTATGACCGTGCCAGGCACCCCCAAGATCCCGTACGGCGGTGACTACAGCCCCGAGCAGTGGCCGGAGCCGGTCTGGGACGAGGACCACCGCCTGTTCACCCGGGCCGGCATCGACACCCTCACCGTCGGTGTCTTCTCCTGGTCGCTCACCCAACCGGCCGAGGACACCTACGACTTCACGATCCTCGACCGCATCCTCGACCGCGCCGCCGCCGAGGGCCGCCGGGTCTGCCTGGCCACCGGCACCGCCGCCCTCCCGCCCTGGGTCGCGAAGAAGTACCCCGAGGTCAACCGCACCGACTTCGAGGGCCGGCGTCACCGCTACGGCCAGCGCCACAACTTCTGCCCCAGCTCGTCGACATACCGCCGACTGGCCACGGCCATGGCGGACCGCATCGCCGAACGGTACGCCGAGCACCCGGCGTTGCTCGCCTGGCACATCAACAACGAGTACGGCGGCGTCTGTTACTGCGAGCGGTGCGCCGATGCCTTCCGGGAGTGGCTCCGCGAGAAGTACGCCACCCCGGACGCCCTCAACGACGCCTGGTGCACCACCTTCTGGTCCCACCGCTACACCGACTGGGCCGAGATCGAGCCGCCGAACGCCCTCACCGAGCACTGGCGCGGCCCCGACCACACCGCCTTCCAGGGCACGACGCTCGACTACTTCCGCTTCACCACCGACGCCCTCCTCGGCTGTTTCCTCGCCGAGAAGGAGGTGATCCGCGCCCACGACCCGGACACCCCCGTCACCACCAACTTCATGGGCATGTTTCGCCCCCTCGACTACCACCGCTGGGCGCCCCACCTCGACTTCGCCTCCTGGGACAGTTATCCGCCCCTCGACGCACCGCCCACCTGGCCCGCCCTCGCCCACGACCTGATGCGCGGCCTCAAGGACGGCGCCCCCTTCTGGCTGATGGAACAGACCCCGTCCACCACGGCCTGCCGTGACGTCAACCCTCTCAGGCGTCCCGGCGAACTCCGCCTCGCCACCTTCCAGGCCGTCGCCCACGGCGCCGACGCGGCCCTGTACTTCCAGATGCGTGCCTCACGCGGCGCCTGCGAGAAGTACCACGGCGCGGTCATCGGCCACGCGGGCCGCGACGACACCCGGGTCTTCCGTGAAGTAGCTGGCGTCGGAAGGGAGTTGGAGCTTCTCGGGGATACGAGTCTGGGCGCCCGCACCCCGGCCCGCACCGCCCTGCTCTTCGACTGGGACAGCTGGTGGGCCCTGGAGATCTCCGACGGCCCCTCCCGCCTCGTCCGCTACCAGGACACCGTCCACGCCTACTACCGTGCCGCCCGCGAGGCCGGCGCCGACGTGGACGTGGTCCCCCAGACCGCCGACCTCACCCCGTACGACGTGGTCCTCGCCCCCGTCCTCCACATGGTCAAGGGCGACCTGGCCGCCCGCCTCGAAGCGGTGGCCGCGCGCGGCGGCACGGTCCTGGCCACCTTCCTCTCCGGCCGCGTCGACGAACACGACCGCGCCTTCCTCACCGACGTCCCCGGCCCGCTCGCCCCCCTCATGGGCATCCGCGTCGACGAGTGGGACTCCCGACCGCAAGAGGTCGTACAGCCCGTGGAGCTGGGGGAGTCGAGCTGCGAGGCACGCCTGGTCTTCGAGATCGTCCTGCCTCGCGGCGCCGAACCGATCGCCACCTACGGCGCCGACTTCTACGCGGGCACGCCGGCCGTGACCCGGAACCGGTTCGGCGAGAACGGCGGCGAGGCCTGGTACGTCGCCACCGCCCTCGACCAGCCGGGCGTCAACGAGGTCATACGCCGCATCCTCACCCGCCACGACCTGATCGGCCCGTACGCCGACCACGCGACCGTGGAGACGGCGACCCGCGTCGCCCCGGACGGGACCCGCCTGGTCTTCCTCCTCAACCACGCCCCCGAACCGGCCGACCTGACGGCCCACACCTCCGCCACCGACCTGCTGACCGGCAAGCGGGTCGAGCAGGGCGACCCGCTGACCCTCGACCCGCTCGGCACAGCGATCCTGCGGATTCAGTAGATGCGCCGCCCATGTGCGTCCGGCACTCCCGACTTCCGGAAGAAGTAGCTGTTGATCTGATCGCGCCACTCGCGGGCACTGCGGAGCTGCTCCTCGTACCGCTCCGCGACCCGCGCGTGGCGTGCCGGGTCGACGAGGCCGCTGAGTGAGGCCCACACCTCACGGGCCTCCTCCACCTCCGTCACGCCCTCGAAGTGGGTGTCGTAGATGTGCTGGATCACCGTCTTCCCGCTGTGCAGTACGTGGTCGTACGACACGTGGTGGAAGAACAGCAGCAGCTCGTCGGGGCAGGTGTCCGTCGACTCGTACGCCTCGGACCAGGGCTTGGCGTACTGCGCCGCGTAGCCCGTGCCGGTCGCGGCACTCCGGTCGACGCCGATGCCGTCCCGGTCGGCGAAGTGGTAGGTGCCCCAGGGGCTGTACTCGTAGCCGTCCACGCCGGGCCCGTAGTGGTGCCCGGGCTGCACCATGAAGCCCACGCCGAGCGGGGCGGTGTACTTCTCGTACGTCTGCCAGGAGCCGGCGAGCACCTCGCTCAGAGAGGCCGTGAGCCGGGCACCCTCCCCGGTCTCCCCGGTCTCCTCGAACTCCTCGGGCGTGAAGGTCAGCTCGATCCACTCGCTCAGGAACCGGTAGGGATTCGCGTCCGGCTGCCAGGCCAGCCGGCCGAAGGTGTACAGGTTGGCCTGCGCCAGCGGATGTCCGGTCCAGAACGGGTCGTCGCCCGCGTTGGACACCGCCACCAGGCCGCCGCGCGCCAGGGACCCGACCTCCGTGTCCCCGTCCGGCCGGAACCTCAGCACCTCGCTCCACATCGGCCCCAGCCAGCACACGTGCCGCTGCTGCCCGGTGTACTCCTGGGTGGCCTGCACCTCCACCGCGAGCCGGGTCCGTGGCATCGCGCCGATCAGCGGCGAGACCGGTTCGCGGACCTGGAAGTCCAGCGGCCCGTGCTTCACCTGGAGGACGGCGTTGTCGGCGAACTCCCCGTCCAGCGGCGTGAAATGGTCGTACGCGGCCCGCGCCCGGTCGGTGGTCCGGTCCCGCCAGTCCTGCCGGTGGTTGTAGACGAAGGCCCGCCAGTGCACGGTCCCGCCGTACGGTTCGAGCGCGGCGGCCAGCAGGTTCGCTCCCTCGGCATGGCTGCGGCCGTACGCGAACGGGCCGGGCTGTCCCTCGGAGTCGGCCTTCACCACGTACCCGCCGAAGTCGTCGATCTCCTCGTACACCCGCGCCGTCGCCTCGGCCCACCACGCCCGCACCGATGCGTCCAGCGGATCGGCCGTCGGCAGCCCGCCGAGCACCATCGGCGCGGCGAAGGTGACCGACAGATGCGTCCTGATGCCGTACGGCCGCAACGCACCCGCGATCTCGGCGACTTCACCGATCCGGTCCGTGAGCAGACGTGCCTCGGTCGCGTGCACGTTGACGTTGTTCACAGCGACGGCGTTGATCCCGCAGGCGGCCAGCAGCCTGCCGTACGCCCGCACCCTTTCCAGGTCGCCGCGGGCCCGCCCGTCCGCCCAGAACAGCGACCCGCCCGCGTACCCGCGCTCCACCTGGCCCATGACCGGGTGCACGGCCACGTTGTCCCAGTGGTCCAGCATCCGCAGCGCCATTGCGGGGCGGTGCGCCTGCTTCTGCCGGTCGTGCCGGAACGCCTTCTCCCCGAGCCGCACGACATGGAACAGGCCGTACAGCAGCCCGGACGGTCCGTACGCGGTGACGGTCGTACGGCCGTCCCTGCGCAGGCAGGTGAAGCCCTCGTTCCCCAGGTCCTCAGGCCCGTCCAGCTCCAGCACCAGGTCGTACGACGAGTCGCCCGGCCCGCAGTCGCGTACGACCCGCCCCCCGAACCGGGCGCAGGCCTCCGCCACTTCCCCGTGCACCGTCTCCACCGTCGGACCCGATCCGCTGATCAGCGTCCGCCGGCTGCCGAGCGGCCGGAAGGCGGCCGACGGCAGCCAGGCCGGATCGACACCCTCGGGCAGGACGGGCACGGGAAGCGACATGAAACCCCCAACTCGGATCCCCAACTCCACTGCTCAGGCGAGCAGTTCGACCTCAGACACCACCGCCTCGCCGTCGACGACCAGACGGTACTTCCCGTACGTACCCGGCGACCCCACCGTGAACGCACGTGTCTGCCTGTCCCACGCGAAGGACTGCGCGGAGCGTTCGTCCAGCGTCTTCCACGTGGTCCCGTCGGCCGAGCCCTGGAGCGTCCAGCCGGTCGGCGCCTTCGTGCGGTCCGCCGACGACGTCAGCGTGTACTGAACCGCCTTGACCCGCCCGGAGACCGGCAACCCCACGGCCGACGCCACGCCCGCCTCCGTCGCCGACGTGTCGTCGAACAGGGCGCCCTCGCCCTTCAGCACGTCCGCGCGCGGGGCCGGCACCTTGTCGTCCTTGGTGATCGACACGGGGGCCGCGTTCTTGCCCGTGCCCCAGGAGGAGGGCCTCGGGCCCATGTCGAAGTCCAGGACCCCGCCCTTCGCGAGCAGCGCATGGGGGAGCGAAGTGGACGTCCATGCACGGCCGTTGACCGTCAGCCCCTGCACGAACACGTTCCTCGCGCTGTTCCGCGGCGCCCGGACCACCAGATCCTCGCCGTTCTCCAGATGGACGGTCGCCTTGGTGAACAGCGGTGAGCCGACGGCGTATTCACCACTGCCCATCACCAACGGGTAGAAGCCCAGCGCGGAGAACAGGAACCAGGCCGACTGCTCGCCGTTGTCCTCGTCGCCGTGGTACCCCTGACCGATCTCGCTGCCGGTGTAGAGCCGCGACAGCACCTCGCGCACGTTCCGCTGCGCCTTCCAGGGCTGCCCGGCCGCGTCGTACATGTAGTTCACGTGGTGGGCGACCTGGTTGGAGTGCCCGTACATGCCCATCCGTACGTCCCGTGCCTCCGTCATCTCGTGGATGACCCCGCCGTAGGAGCCCACGAAGTCGGGCGAGGCGGTCTCCGGGGTGGCGAAGTACTCGTCGAGCTTCTCCGCGAGGCCGCCGCGGCCGCCGTAGAGGTTGGCGAGGCCCCGGCTGTCCTGCGGGGCGGTGAAGGCGTAGCCCCAGCCGTTGGTCTCCGTGTAGTCGTAGCCCCACACGCGGGGGTCGTACGCGGAGGACTCGACGCGCCAGTCGCCCTGTGCGTCCCGGCCCTGGAAGAAGCCGGCCTTGCCGTCGAACAGGTTCACGTAGTCCTGGGCGCGGTCGAGGAAGTACTCCGACTCCTCCTGGTAGCGCCGCTCGCCGGTCTGCCGGTACAGCGCCCGGCCCATCCGTGCGATGCCGTAGTCGTTGAGGTAGCCCTCCAGGGCCCACGACAGGCCCTCGTGGGTGTCGGTGCTCGTGTAGCCGAGGAAGGGGGAGCTCGCCATGCCCTTGCGGCCCACGCCCGAGGACGGGGGCACCACCGTCGCGTTCTTGAGGGCCGCCTCGTACGCCGCCTTCGCGTCGAAGTCGACGCCCTTGACGTAGGCGTCCGCGAAGGCCACGTCCGACGAGGTGCCGGTCATCAGGTCCGCGTACCCGGGGGAGGACCAGCGCGAGGTCCAGCCGCCGTCCTTGTACTGCTGCACGAACCCGTCGACCATCTCGCCCGCCTGACCGGGCGTCAGCAGCGAGTACGCGGGCCAGGTCGTCCGATAGGTGTCCCAGAAGCCGTTGTTGACGTACACCTTGCCGTCCACGATCTTCGCTCCGGTGTGCGTCGGAGTGTCCGGACCGGGCATCGGCGAGAACGGAGAGGCGTACCGGTACTTCGAACCGACCTTCTCGAAGCCGGAGTTGGGGTACAGATAGAGCCGGTACAGGCTGGAGTACAGCGTGGTCAGCCGGTCCGGCGTGGCGCCTTCCACCTCCACCTTGCCGAGGATCCGGTCCCACTGCCGCTGGGCGCGCGAGGTGACCGTGTCGAAGGATGTGCCGTCCGGGATCTCCTGGCGCAGATTGTCCTTCGCCTGGTCGAGGCCGATCAACGACGTGGCCAGCCGCAGGGTGACCGTCCGGTCGGCACCGGCGTCGAAGCGCACGTATCCCTTGACCCCGCCGGAGTCGCCCTCGGTCACGGGCTTGTCGAACACCCCGTACACGAAGAGCCGGGTGGCGCCGGTCGACAGCCCGGACTTCACGTCCGAGTAGCCGGTGATGACACCCGCGTCCTTGTCGAGCGTGAGCCCCGCCTGGTCGGTCACGTTGTCGAACAGCACGCTCGCGTCGTCGCCGGGGTAGGTGAAGCGGAGCGCCGCCGCGTGGTCCGTCGGGGCCATCTCCGCCTTCAGGCCGTTCTCGAAGCGCACCCCGTAGTAGTACGGCCGTGCGGTCTCGTTCTCGTGCCGGAAGGCCAGCTCGCGGGCCTCGCGGCCGGTGTCCGGGGTGCCGGAGGCGGCGGACGGCATCACCTGGAAGGTCTGCCGGTCACCCATCCAGGGACTGGGCTCGTGACTCGCGCTGAAGGCCTGGACCGTCGGCAGGTTGTCCGCGTTGTTGGCCCGTGCGTAGTCGTACAGCCAGCTGAGCGAGGACGCGTTGGTCACCGGCGTCCAGAAGTTGAAGCCATGCGGGACGGCCGTCGCAGGGAAGTTGTTGCCCCGCGAGAAACCGCCGCTGGAATTGGTTCCGCGGGTGGTGAGCGCGTAGTCGGAGAGGTGGGCCTTCGGCTTCTCGGGCGCGACCCGCTCGATCGTCACGTCGTCCAGCCAGCCCCGGAACTTCGCCGGCCCCTCGGGGGAGTCGTACGCCACCAGGATCCGGTCGACCGTCCTCCCGGCCGCGACCGACCCGATCCGCGCGACCACGTTGTTCCACTGGTTGACGTAGAGCGCCTCGGCGGCGCCCTGCGCCCGCGGCGACAGCCCGAACCCGTGCTGGTCGGTCGCGTTGAGCTCGCTCAGGTGGGTGCCGTCGGTGAAGGCCAGGTCGACGGAGACGTTCGTGGCGTCGTAGTCCCGGTCGCCGTCCGCCATCGAGGGGAAGATCCGGTACGACAGGCGCGTGTCCCGGCCGACCGCCACGTCCACGTCGAAGACCTTGTTGTACGAGTACGCCCGCCCCTCGGCCGTGTGCCGGCCCGCGTACCGCAGCGCCCGCTTGCCGCTGAAGCCCGCGCCCGCCTTCGCGGTGGGCGAGCCGCTCGGGCCGCGGTCGACCAGCGAGAGCATGTCCTCGGGGACCGGGCCGTCGGCGCCGCCCGTGGAGAACTGGACGTCGGCGAGCTGCAGCACGCCCGAGGCGCCGTTGTTCGCGGTGATGTCCAACCGGAAGTGCCGGTACTCGGCGACCGGCTGAGCGATGTCGTACGCCCTCGTCTGCAGCCGCTCGGCGAAGGACTCGCCGGAGCGGGTGTCGAGGGTCTTCCAGTCCTTGCCGTCGGTGGAACCCTGGAGCGTCCAGTCCTTCGGATCGCGCTCGGCGACGTCGTTCGCGGACGTGAGCGCGTACGTCACCACCTTCACCGGCTTGTCCAGGTCGAACTCGGCCCAGCCGGTCGTCTCGAAGGCCAGCCATTTGGTGCCCGGCTCGCCGTCGACGAGGTTCTCCTTGACCTCGCCGCCGCCCGTGTTCTCGGCGCTCGCCCGTACGTCCGTGACGTGGTCGGTGACATTGCCGGGAATGCCGGTGCTGTAGCCGCCGTCGACGCCCGAGGCCCGCTTGCCGCCGTCCGGCGCGGTGTCGACGGTGTTGAGCCAGTCGGGTGCCGGGTCGCCCGCCTCGAAGGAGGAGGCGAACGACCGGTCGGCCGCGGCGGGTGCGGCCGGCAGGGCGACCGCCGAGCCCCGCGAGCCCACCGCCATGACGAAGGCTGCCGCCACGACCACGACCGCCGAACCCCGCCCGCCCGCCGAACCTCGTCTGTGCCGAACCCTGTGCTGCCGCATACGCGAGCACTCTCCCTGCGCGTGGTGTGGACAACGTTGTCAACTTCTGTGCGCAAGGATCAGTTGTGGCTCAAGTGGACAGTGATGTCAAGGACGTTGGCTGTGGCATACGGGCTCTATGTCAGGGATTTTTCCGGCAAGAGGCACACAGGCCACTCATATTTCCGGGAGGTCTCAACTCGGAAACTCCCTCGGCCAACCTTGCATTCGATCTTGCTCCATTGACGTGAAGTGGACTATACCTGTCGGCGATTCACCGATCCGCACGTCATGATCCGCACGACCCTGCTTGACCTGACCGCGGTGCCGGGGAGGATCCGGTTCACCGCCTGAGTCCTGGAGAAGGCGAGGACTTGAGCATGGGATCCACTTCCGCCGAGAACAACGGCACCGGTGGCGTAGGCCGCCGCGATCTGATCAAGCGGGCCGCCGCGCTGGGCCTGATCTCCGTCCCCACGATGAGCTTCCTTTCCGCGTGCGCCAGCAGTGGCGGTGACGACAACGGGGACAAGGCCAAGGCCGGCAAGAAGACCGCCAAGAACCCGCTGGGCGTGAACGAGACCGCGGGGATGGAATTCGTCCTGTTCGACGGCGGCTTCGGCAAGGAGTACGCCGAGGACGCCGTGAAGATCTACGAGAAGAACTTCCCCAAGGCCAAGGTGAAGTTCTCCGCCACCCAGAAGATCCAGTCCACGCTCCAGCCCCGCTTCAACCAGGGCACCCCGCCGGACCTCATCGACAACTCCGGCGCCGAGCAGATGGACATGGGTGTCCTGGCCGGCAAGAACCAGCTCGCCGACCTCACCGCGCTCCTCGACGCCCCGTCCTACGACGACCCCGACAAGAAGGTCCGCGACACGCTGCGCCCCGGCATCGTGGAGATGGGCCAGCTCGACGGCGACCCGGTCTGGATCATGTACTACGCCTACACGGTGTACGGCGTCTGGTACTCGCAGAAGGCCCTGGACTCCCTCGACGCCACTTATCCCGAGACCTGGGACGAGATGCTCGCGGTCTGCGCGAAGGCCAAGAAGAAGGGCATCGCGGGCTGGACGTACGCGGGCAAGTACCCGTACTACCTCCCCTTCTCGCTCTACCCGATGATCGGCAAGGTGGGCGGCGTCGAGGTCCTCGACGCGATCGACAACCTGGAGCCGAACGCCTGGAAGCACCCGGCGGTCAAGGCGTGTTTCGACGCCTACTACGAGCTCTACCAGAAGGGCTACATCCTCAAGGGCACGCCCGGTCTGGACCACATCCAGTCGCAGACCGCGTGGGCCAAGGGCAAGGCGCTGTTCATCCCGAACGGCTCCTGGGTGGAGAACGAGTCGGCCAACGTCATCCCGGCCGACTTCAACCTCGCCGTCTCCGCGCCCACCGGCATCGACTCCTCCGACAAGATGCCCTTCGGCACCATCTGGGCCTCCGGCGGTGAGCCGTTCATCGTCCCGGCCAAGGCGAAGAACGGCGCGGGCGGCATGGAGCAGTTGCGCATCATGCTCAGCGAGGCGTCCTCGAAGAACTTCACCAGCAAGGTCAAGTCGCTGACCGCGTACAACGGCGGCACCGACGGCATCACCCTCACCCCCGGTCTCAAGTCCGGTGTCGCGGCGCTGGAAAAGGCCGGCGACAACGTGGTGAATCCGCGGCTGCAGGACTGGTACGTGCAGTTGCAGAAGGAGAAGATCGGGGTGTCCGGCCTCGGCGAGATGATGGCCGGCCGGCTTACTCCCGCCGAGGCCATCAAGAAGATCCAGGACTACGCGGACGAGACCGCCAAGGACAGCTCGATCAAGCACTACAAGCACCAGTAGACGGACCGGAGAAGCGATGCAGCACGGCAAGTACCGGTTCATCGTGGGGTTTTTGGCGCTGCCCCTCGGACTGTACGCGCTATTCGTGATCTGGCCGTTCATCCAGTCCATCTACTACTCGTTCACGGACTGGACCGGCCTGAGCCCTGAATTCAAGATGGTCGGCCTGGACAATTACCGGAGGATGCTGGACGACGAGATCTTCTGGAAGTCCTTGCAGCACAGCTTGATGTTCGCGGTCGTGCTGCCGCTGGTGACCATCAGTCTGGCGCTGTTCTTCGCCTTCATGATCAATGTCGGCGGACGGCGAAGGAAGGGCGGCCCGGTGATCTCCGGCGTCCGGGGCTCTTCCTTCTACAAGATCGTCTACTTCTTCCCGCAGGTGCTCTCGATCGCCATCGTGGCCCTGCTGTTCGCCTTCGCGTACAACCCGGACAGCGGCGCCATCAACTCGCTGTTGCGCGGGATCGGGCTCGACAGCGTCCAGCCCCTGTGGCTGGGCGACCCGAGTCTGGCCCTGTGGTGCGTGATGGCCGTGCTGGTGTGGTCCACGGTCGGCTTCTTCGTGGTCCTCTTCTCCGCCGGGATGGCCTCCATCCCGGCGGACCTGTACGAGGCGGCGCTGCTCGACGGGGCGGGCCGGGCCACCACCTTCTTCCGGATCACCCTGCCGCTGTTGTGGGACACCGTGCAGTCCGGCTGGGTCTACATGGGCATCCTCGCCCTGGGTGCCGAGGCGTTCGCGGTCGTACAGATCATGACGACCGGGCCGGGCGGTCCCGACTACTCGACCACCGTCATGGTCCTGTACGTGTACCAGAAGGCGTTCCGCGACGGGCAGGCCGCCTATGCCACCACCATCGGCGTCGCCCTCCTCGTCGTCACGCTGGCCTTCGCCGCCCTCGTGATGCGGCTGGGCCGGCGCGAGCGGCTGGAGTACTGATCAATGAAGACGACCGAGACCCCCGCCCCCGTACCGGCCGAGTCCGGTGTGCCCGTCGCCAAGGTCGACGTCCCGGCCGGCCCGCCCCGGAAGGAGAGGGAGGGCACCACCCTCAACGTCTTCTCGCACGGGATCCTGGTCATCTGGGCGATCCTGGTCGTAATGCCGCTGCTGTGGGCGGTGATGACGTCCTTCAAGAGCGACAGCGCCATTTTCGGCTCGCCCTGGTCGCTGCCGGACAAGCTGCACTTCGACAACTGGTCGCGGGCCTGGACCGAGGCCAACATGAGCGACTACTTCCTCAACACCATCCTGGTGGTGGGGGGTTCGCTCATCGGCACCCTGGTGCTCGGCTCCATGGCGGCCTATGTGCTGGCCCGCTTCGACTTCCCGGGCAACCGGTTCATCTACTTCTTGTTCATCGGAGGCATGAGCTTCCCGATCATGCTCGCGCTGGTCCCGCTGTTCTACGTCGTGAACAACATGGGCCTGCTGAACACGATCCACGGGCTGATCCTGGTCTACATCGCCTACTCGCTGCCCTTCACGGTGTTCTTCCTCACCGCGTTCTTCCGCACCCTGCCGAGCTCGGTGGCGGAGGCGGCCTTCGTGGACGGGGCCTCGCACTCCCGGACCTTCTTCCAGATCATGCTGCCGATGGCCAAGCCCGGCCTGATCAGTGTGGGGATCTTCAACTTCCTCGGGCAGTGGAACCAGTACATGCTGCCCACGGTGCTGAACACCGACCCGGACAAGCGCGTCCTGACCCAGGGCCTGGTGCAGCTGGCCGTCAGCCAGGGGTACAAGGGCGACTGGTCGGGACTGTTCGCGGGCCTGGTGATGGCCATGCTGCCGGTGCTCGCGGCGTACATCGTCTTCCAGCGTCAGGTGGTGCAGGGACTGACCGCAGGGGCGCTGAAGTAGCGGCCCCTTTGCCCGTACGGCCACCGCTTCCGGATCTTCCGGAAGCGGTGGCCGTGTTTGTGTACATGAACGCGGATGCGGGTCAACCTCTTGACGGGAGGCGACCCGAACGGCTCAGCTTAGAGTTCACTAGTTGGACATAGACGGGGCCTCATCGAAGCGGTCCCGCGCGCAGGAGGTCGTCGTGGAGACTCCGGGGTCGCAGTCATCGCTGCACCGAGCCAACCTGGAGCGGGTCGTACGGGCCGTACGGCTGGCCGGGTCGCTCACGCAGGCGGAGATCGCGCGGACGACGGGCCTGTCCGCCGCGACCGTCTCCAACATCGTGCGCGAACTCAAGGAAGGCGGAACGGTCGAGGTCACGCCCACCTCGGCGGGTGGCCGGCGAGCCCGCAGCGTCTCCCTCAGCGGGGACGCCGGCATCGTCATCGGCGTCGACTTCGGGCACACGCATCTGCGCGTCGCGGTCGGGAACCTCGCCCACCAGGTACTGGCCGAGGAAGCCGAGCCGCTCGACGTGGACGCCTCCTCGACACAGGGCTTCGACCGGGCGGAGCAACTGGTCAATCGCCTGATTGCAGCAACGGGCGTCGACCGTTCCAAGATCGCCGGTGTGGGTCTCGGTGTCCCGGGTCCCATCGACCTCGAGTCCGGCACGCTCGGCTCCTCCGCCATCCTGCCGGGCTGGATCGGCACCAAGCCCGCCGAGGAGCTGCGCGGCCGCCTGGGCGTGCCCGTGCACGTGGACAACGACGCCAACCTCGGCGCCCTCGGCGAGCTGGTGTGGGGCAGCGGCCGGGGGGTGCGCGACCTGGCGTACATCAAGGTCGCCAGCGGTGTCGGCGCCGGTCTGGTGATCAACGGGAGGATCTACCGCGGCCCTGGTGGTACTGCGGGAGAAATCGGACATATTACTCTTGATGAATCCGGCCCCGTCTGCCGTTGCGGAAACCGGGGCTGCCTGGAGACCTTCGCGGCCGCGCGCTATGTGCTGCCGCTCCTCCAGTCCAGCCACGGGACCGACCTGACGATGGAAGGCGTCGTACGGCTGGCGCGGGACGGAGACCCGGGCTGTCGTCGGGTGATCGCCGACGTCGGCCGACATATCGGCAGTGGAGTCGCCAATCTCTGCAATCTGCTGAACCCGAGCCGAGTGGTCCTGGGCGGTGATCTCGCCGAGGCCGGTGAGCTGGTGCTCGGGCCGATCAGGGAGTCCGTCGGCCGCTATGCGATCCCCAGTGCGGCGCGCCAACTGTCCGTGCTTCCAGGGGCACTTGGAGGTCGTGCGGAGGTGCTCGGAGCACTCGCTCTCGCGCTCAGCGAGATGGGTGATTCGACCCTTTTGGACAGCACGCTGCATGCAGCCACTCCTGCCTTCACTTAGAGAACGCAGGACGCCGTTGCCATCTCGTTAAGTATTTACTTCTTGACGTCGCACGCGTGGCCGAGTTGACTTCCAGCCACCTCGGCCGCAACGTCGCGGCCTCGTCAGGGAGGTTCCAAAAGTGAACACGCGTATGCGTCGTACCGCCGTAGCCGTTGCGATCGGGGCGCTCGCCGTTTCGGTCGCCGCCTGTGGCAAGGCCGGTGACGACGACTCGGACAGCGGCACCAGCTCGGGCGGCAAGTCGATCGGCCTGCTTCTTCCCGACAACGTCACCGCTCGTTACGAGAAGTTCGACAAGCCGTACTTCGAGGATAAGGTCGCCGAGCTCTGCTCCGACTGCAAGGTCGAGTACGCGAACGCCGCGGCCGACTCCGCCAAGCAGGCGCAGCAGGTCAGCAGCATGATCACCAAGGGCGTCAAGGTCATCGTGATCAGCGCCCAGGACTCCGCCGCGATCAAGTCCTCGATCCAGAAGGCCGTCGACAAGGGCGTCAAGGTCATCGCGTACGACCGTCTGGCCCAGGGCCCGGTCTCCGCGTACGTCTCCTTCGACAACGTCAAGGTCGGCGAGCTCCAGGGCCAGGCCCTGATCGACGCCCTCGGCTCCAAGGCGACCACCAAGTCCAAGGTCGTCATGATCAACGGTGACGACGCCGACCCGAACGCCGCGCAGTTCAAGGAAGGCGCCCACAAGGCCCTCGACGGCAAGGTGGACATTGCCTACGAGCAGTCGGGTCTGTGGAAGGACACGGTCGCCGCGCAGAAGATGTCGGCCGCCATCACCCAGCTCGGCGCCAAGAACATCGCGGGCGTCTACGCCGCCAACGACGGCATGGCCGGTGGTATCGCGACCGCCCTCAAGGGCGCCGGCATCAGCGGCATCCCGCTGACCGGTCAGGACGCGGAGCTCGCCGGTATCCAGCGCATCGTCGCCGGCACCCAGTCCAGCACCGTCTACAAGGCCTTCAAGCCGGAGGCCGAGGCGGCCGCTCAGCTCGCGGTCAACCTGCTCGACGGCAAGAGCATCGACGACCTGGCCACCGAGACGCTGACCAGCGGCTCCGGCGACAAGGTGCCCTCGCAGCTGCTGACCCCGGTCTCGGTCACCGTCGACAACATCAACGACACGGTGGTCAAGGACAAGCTCTACACCGTCGCCGACATCTGCACCGCGGACTACGCCGCCAAGTGCAAGGCAGCCGGTCTGGAGTAGTAGCCGCACAGCGGCATGCAGAGCCTGTCCGGCGCCCGCCCCACCTTCACACCCCGCTGCGGGGCGGGCGCCGGACGGAAGCATGACGCAGGCGAGCCGCTGCCGCGGCGGGCGCGAAAACCGACTCGCACCGCCCCGATACCGCTCAGCCGTTGCCAAGTGGCATCGGCCGCGCGCATGTTCATCTTGTTGACCAGTGCCTCGAGCACAACCCTCCGCGCCTTTCGACAAGCGCGGCATCCCCGCCGGTCAGGCGGCGAAGGAGATGGTTCACGTGTCCGCTACGCCCGTGTTGGCGTTGCGCGGAGTCTCCAAGCGATTCGGTGCGGTGCAGGCCCTCACCGACGTCGAACTGGAGGTCCACGCCGGAGAAGTAGTCGCCCTGGTCGGCGACAACGGCGCAGGAAAGTCCACCTTGGTCAAGACGATCGCCGGTGTGCACCCCATCGATGAGGGCGTCATCGAGTGGGACGGCAAGCCGGTCAGCATCAACAAGCCGCACGACGCCCAGGGACTCGGCGTCGCGACCGTCTACCAGGACCTCGCCCTGTGCGACAACCTCGACGTCGTAGGCAACCTCTACCTCGGCCGTGAGCTGCTGCACCGCGGTGTCATCGACGAGGTCACGATGGAGAAGAACGCTCGCGAGCTGCTGAGCACCCTCTCCATCCGCATCCCGAGCGTGCGCATCCCGATCGCCAGCCTCTCCGGCGGTCAGCGTCAGGTCGTCGCGATCGCCCGCGCGCTGATCGGCGACCCGAAGATCGTCATCCTCGACGAGCCCACCGCCGCCCTGGGCGTCGAGCAGACCGCGCAGGTCCTCGACCTGGTCGAGCGACTGCGCGAGCGCAACCTCGGCGTCATCCTCATCAGCCACAACATGGCCGACGTGAAGGCGGTCGCGGACACCGTCGCCGTGCTGCGCCTGGGCAAGAACAACGGTGCCTTCCCGGTGAAGGACACCACCCACGAAGAGATCATCGCCGCGATCACCGGTGCCACGGACAACGCCGTGACCCGTCGTGCCGGGCGTCGCACCACGGAGGCGGCAAAGTGAGTGACACGTCCAAGACCGTGAAGAAGGATCCGGAGCGGGCCTCCCAGGTCACCGTCGCCCCGGCCGACGACCCCACAGCCGCGCCGGTCACCGTCGTCGACCCGCGCCTGCTGATCCGCGAAGAAGGCCTCAAGGGCTACCTGACCGAGTTCAAGCGGAAGATGAAGGGCGGCGAGCTCGGCTCCCTGCCCGTCGTCATCGGCCTGATCGTCATCTGGACGATCTTCCAGCTGCAGAACGACCGGTTCCTCAGCGCCGACAACCTGTCCAACATCAGCTACTACCTCTCGGCCACCGGCATGCTCGCCATCGGCCTGGTGTTCGTGCTGCTGCTGGGTGAGATCGACCTGTCCGTCGGCTCCGTCAGCGGCCTGGCGTCCACGCTGTTCGCCGTGTTCGTGGTCGACCACGGGGTGGGCTCCTGGCTGGCCCTGGTGCTGACCGTGATCACCGGTGTCGGCATCGGCGCCCTGCACGGCTGGTTCTTCGCCAGGATCGGCGTACCGGCCTTCGTGGTGACCCTGGCGGGCTTCCTCGGCTGGAACGGCCTGATGCTGTGGCTGCTCGGTGAGAGCGGCACCATCAACATCCCGGACGAGGGCCCGGTGCACCTCTTCGGCCAGAGCTCGTTCTTCATGGACCAGGCCGTCATCGGTGCCTACCTGCTGGCCGGCCTCGGTGTCGCCTCCATGCTCTACGGCTCGCTCATGGACCAGCGCCGCCGTCGTTCCGCCGGTGTGCCCTTCCGGCCCACCAGCGAGATCGCGCTGCGGGTCGGTGCCCTCGCGGTGGCCGCGTTCGCCGCCGCGTACGTCCTGAACCAGGCCGCCGGTGTCTCCAACGCGCTGGTCATCTTCCTCGCGTCGCTGGTGATCGTGGACTTCGTGCTGCGGCGTACGCCGTACGGCCGCAAGGTGTTCGCGGTCGGTGGCGGTATCGAGGCCGCCCGCCGTGCCGGTATCAACGTGTCGATGGTCCGGATCACCGTCTTCGCCATCGCCGGTGGCTTCGCGGCGGTCGGCGGCATGTTCTTCGCCGGCCAGACGCAGAGCGCGACGCTGAACGCCGGTGGCGGCAACACGCTGATGCTGGCCATCGCGGCGGCGGTCATCGGCGGTACCAGCCTCTTCGGCGGGCGAGGCACTGTCTGGTCCGCGCTGCTGGGCATGCTGGTCATCCAGTCGATCCAGACGGGTCTGGACCTGCTGAACATGAACACGTCGATCCAGTACATGATCACGGGTGCGGTGCTGCTGGGTGCGGTCGTCATCGACTCCGTGTCCCGGCGGAGCCAGAAGGCCGCGGGTCGCGCATAGCAAGGCCGCGGGTCGCGCATGGCGCGGCGGCGCCGTAGGGGCGTGGTTCGGATCGCGGGTGCCGGTCCCGCGGGTCCGGTCGCGCCCGCGGCGGCGCCGCACATGTCACAGCCCCGCGCCCCTGAGGGTGCTGCGGTTCCGCCCCGTTGAAAGAAAGACCCTGAAAGAAAAACACTGTGCCCGGCACCAATGGCGGTGCCGGGCACAGTCATGTCGTAGGAACGCCACATCTTGGGTACAGCCGATCGCGTGACGTATGACGCACCGCCCGGGCGCGGGTCCCCAAGCCGGAACATTAGACTCGACAAGCCCGGCAACAGCTCGATCAGCTCTACTGCAAGGAGGCACGGGTGCCGCTGCTGACCCGCATCAGGGGACCGCGCGATCTGGACCGGCTCAGCCTGGAGCAGCTGGACCAGCTGGCCGAGGAGATCCGGAACTTCCTCGTCGACGCCGTCTCCAAGACCGGCGGCCACCTCGGCCCCAACCTCGGTGTGGTCGAGCTCACCATCGCCCTGCACCGGGTGTTCGACTCGCCGAAGGACAAGGTGCTCTGGGACACCGGCCACCAGTCCTACGTGCACAAGCTGCTCACCGGCCGTCAGGACTTCTCGAAGCTGAAGATGAAGGGCGGCCTCTCGGGCTACCCCTCACAGGCCGAGTCCGAGCACGACGTCATCGAGAACAGCCACGCCTCGACGGTCCTCGGCTGGGCCGACGGCATCGCCAAGTCCCACCAGATCCTCAAACGCGACGACCACGTGGTCGCCGTGATCGGTGACGGTGCCCTGACCGGCGGTATGGCCTGGGAGGCGCTCAACAACATCGCGGCCGCCAAGGACCGCCCGCTGGTCATCGTCGTCAACGACAACGAGCGGTCGTACGCGCCGACCATCGGCGGCCTCGCCGACCACCTCGCCACCCTGCGGACCACCGACGGCTACGAGCGGTTCCTCGCCCGCACCAAGGAGGTGCTGGAGCGGACGCCCGTCGTCGGCAGGCCGCTGTACGAGACCCTCCACGGGGCCAAGAAGGGCCTCAAGGACTTCATTGCGCCCCAGGGCATGTTCGAGGACCTCGGCCTGAAGTACGTCGGTCCCATCGACGGCCACGACATCGAGGCCCTGGAGTCCGCGCTGGCGCGTGCCAAGCGCTTCGGCGGGCCGGTCATCGTGCACTGCCTCACCGAGAAGGGCCGCGGCTACCAGCCCGCCCTCCAGGACGAGGCCGACCGCTTCCACGCCGTCGGCAAGATCCACCCCGACACGGGCCTGCCGATCTCCAGCTCCGGTGCCGACTGGACCTCCGTGTTCGGCGAGGAGATGGTGAAGCTCGGCAAGGAGCGCGAGGACATCGTCGCCATCACGGCCGCCATGCTGCAGCCGGTCGGCCTCGACAAGTTCGCCAAGGCCTTCCCGGAGCGGGTCTACGACGTCGGCATCGCCGAGCAGCACGCCGCCGTCTCCGCGGCGGGCCTCGCCACGGGCGGTGTGCATCCGGTGTTCGCGGTGTACGCCACCTTCCTCAACCGTGCCTTCGACCAGGTCCTCATGGACGTCGCCCTCCACAAGTGCGGTGTGACGTTCGTCCTGGACCGGGCCGGCGTCACCGGCACCGACGGCGCCTCCCACAACGGCATGTGGGACATGTCGATCCTCCAGGTCGTCCCCGGCCTCAGGCTCGCCGCGCCGCGGGACGCCGACCAGGTCCGCGCCCAGCTGCGCGAGGCGGTCGAGGTCGACGACGCGCCGACCGTCGTCCGCTTCTCGAAGGGCGCCGTCGGCCCCGCCGTACCCGCCGTGGGCCGTGTCGGCGGTATGGACGTGCTGCGCGAGCCCGGCACCGACACCCCGGACGTGCTCCTCGTCTCCGTGGGCGCCCTCGCGCCGATGTGCCTGGAGATCGCGAACCTCCTCGACAAGCAGGGCATCTCCACGACCGTCGTCGACCCCCGCTGGGTCAAGCCCGTCGACGAGGCCATGGCCCCGCTCGCCGAGCGGCACCGCGTGGTCGTCACCGTCGAGGACAACTCCCGCGTCGGCGGCGTCGGGTCGACGATCGCGCAGGCCCTGCGCGACGCCGGCGTCGACGTCCCGCTGCGCGACTTCGGCATCCCGCCGCGCTTCCTCGACCACGCCTCCCGCGCCGAGGTGATGGCGGAGATCGGCCTCACCGCCCCCGACATCGCCCGCCAGGTCACCGGCCTGGTCTCCAAGCTGGACGGCAAGTACGGCAGTACGGCGGCCGAGGTCGACTCGGTGGAGCCCGCCCGCGACTGAGCACCCCCGAATGGGCCGGTGGTACCACTCTTCACAGTGGTACCACCGGCCCATTCGCGTGAATCCGCCCGCGTCGGGGCATACGCACTACGCCCCCTCTCGATCATGTCGAGGACGACAAAGCGTGGGAGGTACGCCCGTGAGCAGCACCCTCTTCCGGACGAAGAAGGTCGAGCAGTCCATCCTCGATACCGAGGAGCCAGAGCACGCGCTCAAGAAATCCTTGTCCGCGCTGGATCTGACCGTCTTCGGCGTCGGCGTCATCATCGGCACCGGCATCTTCGTCCTGACCGGCACCGTCGCCAAGAACAACGCCGGTCCCGCCGTCGCCCTGGCCTTCGTGGTGGCCGGGGTCGTCTGCGCGCTCGCCGCGCTCTGCTATGCCGAGTTCGCCTCGACGGTCCCGGTGGCCGGCTCGGCGTACACCTTCTCGTACGCCTCACTCGGTGAACTGCCCGCCTGGATCATCGGCTGGGACCTCGTCCTGGAGTTCGCGCTCGGCACTGCGGTGGTCGCCGTCGGCTGGTCCGGCTACATCGCCTCGCTGCTGGACAACGCCGGCTGGCACCTGCCGGAGGCGCTCGGCGTCAGAGACGGCGCCGAAGGCTTCGGCTTCGACATCCTCGCCGCCGCGCTCGTCCTGGTCCTCACCGGCATCCTCGTGCTCGGCACGAAGCTCTCCGCGCGCGTCACCTCGCTCGTCGTCGCCATCAAGGTGACGGTCGTGCTGACCGTGATCATCGCGGGCGCCTTCTTCATCAAGGGCGACAACTACGACCCGTTCGTCCCGAAGGCGCAGGAGGTGCCTGCGGGCGACAGTCTCCAGTCCCCGCTCATCCAGCTGATGTTCGGCTGGGCGCCGTCCAACTTCGGCGTGATGGGCATCTTCACCGCCGCCTCGGTCGTCTTCTTCGCCTTCATCGGTTTCGACGTCGTGGCCACGGCCGCGGAGGAGACCAAGAACCCGCAGCGGGACATGCCCCGTGGCATCCTCGGCTCACTCGTCATCTGCACCACGCTGTACGTCCTGGTGTCGATCGTGGTGACTGGCATGCAGCACTACACCAGGTTGTCCGTGACCGCCCCGCTCGCCGACGCCTTCAAGGCCACCGGACATCCCTGGTACGCGGGCTTCATCAGCTTCGGCGCCGCCGTCGGCCTCACGACCGTCTGCATGATCCTGCTGCTGGGCCAGACCCGCGTCTTCTTCGCCATGAGCCGCGACGGGCTGCTGCCCCGCTTCTTCTCGCAGGTCCACCCGCGGTTCAAGACCCCGCACCGGCCGACCATCCTGCTGGGCGTGCTCATCGCGATCCTGGCCGGCTTCACCCCCCTCAGCGAACTCGCCGAGCTGGTGAACATCGGCACGCTGTTCGCCTTCGTGGTCGTCGCGATCGGCGTGATCATCCTCCGTAAGTCCCGCCCCGACCTGCACCGGTCCTTCCGCACCCCGTGGGTGCCGTTCATCCCGATCCTGTCGGTGCTCGCCTCGCTGTGGCTGATGCTCAACCTGCCCGCCGAGACCTGGCTGCGGTTCGCCATCTGGATGGTGATCGGCTTCGTCGTGTACTTCCTCTACGGCCGCTCCCACAGCCGTCTCGGACTGCGGGAGCAGACCGCGGCCGGCCGCGCCGCGAAGCCGCCGAACGGCAACGAGGGGTAACCCTCCGGCTCGACCCGTCGAACGCCCGGGCCTTCGGAGCCAGGCCCGGGCGTGGCCGTCGGGCACGTCGGTCGTCACGACGGCCTGACGGTCCGCGGACCTGCCACCTCGGCCCCCAACTCCCCGACCCGCCGCCGCAGTTCACGGTCCGCCGTCACGACCAGCACCGGACGGTCGCCCGCCCGGCCCGCCAGAGCCACGATGTGGTCGTCTCCGCTCCCGGGCGCGGCCTCGACCCGTACGTCCGGTACCGACTCCACGCCACGGGCCGAGCCCTCGACGACGAGGACGATCTCCACCGGTCCGGGACGCCCCGGCACCCCGTCCGCCGCCAGCCGGTCCCGCAGCCGCTCCGCGGCCCCCCGCCGGTCCCGCCACCATCCGTCGGGCACCGACCCGACGACGTTCGCGGCGTCCACGATCACGAGCAGCGGGGCGTTCTCGTCCATACCGGCCAGGGTCCCACGGCCGCGGGGCGCAAGGAGCGGACCGCCGGCTCAGTCCTCCCGCTTCTCGTCGAAGCTCGCGAAGTACGCCGCCACCATGTCCTCGTCGCCGTGGCCCTGCGCAGCCGCCCGCTCCAGCCGCTCCGCGCTCGCGACCGCCACGTCCAGCCGTACGCCGTTCCGCTCGCCAGCCTGGACGATGAGCCGGGCGTCCTTGGCGGCGGTCGCCACCCCGAACTGGGGCGGGGAGAGCTGGTCGTTGAGGACGAGTCCGGCCTTGGCGCGCAGGTAGCCCATGTCGAGCGGGCCGCCCGCGATGAGGTCGAAGAAGCTCTGCGGGTCGACGTCGAGGGCCTGGGAGAGGGCCAGCACCTCGCCGGTCGCGGCGGTGACGGCGATCACCCAGCTGTTGGCCACCAGCTTCAGCCGCGTGGCGGAACCGGCCGCGCCGTCCTCGCCGGTCCACACCGTCCGCGCGCCGACCGCGTCGAAGACCGGCGCCACCGCGGCCCGCCCCTCGCCCGGTCCGGCGGCCAGCACGGTCAGTTGTCCGGCCTCGGCGGGCTGCCGGGTGCCCAGCACCGGCGCGTCGAAGAACACGAGCTCGTGCTCGCGGGCGAAGCCGGCCAGCTCGCCGATCGCCTCGATGCCCGCGGTCGTCGACTGCACCCAGGCGACGCCGGGACGCAGGCCGGGCGCCGCCTCACGCATGACGTCCAGGGCGGCGGGACCGTCGTACAGCATGGTCAGGACGACGTCGGCGTCCGTGACCGCCTCGACGGGGGTGTCGGCGATCTCGATGCCGTCCGCGGCGAGGGGTTCGGCCTTTTCCCGGGTGCGGTTCCAGGCGCGCACGGGGTGTCCGGCGCGGGCGAGGTTGCGGGCCATCGCGGCCCCCATGATCCCGGTGCCGAGAACGCTCACGGTGCGGGTGTCGGTCATGACGTCAACTTCCTGTCCTCGTGCGGTGCGGGCTGCCGTGGACCAGCCTGCCGGATCAACACCGCGCGGCGCCGACAAGCCGTCCGGCCAGGCGTGGAGGGTCCTTTCGTCGCTGTCGCCGCCGGTCGGGGCGACGTTCACGACGGTAGGCCCGGAAGCCATCGGATATCCAACAGGGGCATCGATACCTGCGATCGGAGCATCGATACTGGCGCATGGTCTTCGGCAGGCAGTTCGCCGCGCGCGCCGCGCTCACCGTGCCCAACCCGTACGCCGTCGTCTCCGCGGTCGTCGCGGGCGCCGGCTACAGCGTGCTGCCCCGCTCGCTGTGCGAGGAGCACCTCGCCGCCGGTCGGCCGGTCCTGCTCCATGACCCGGCCGAGGCTCCGCTCAACACGCTCTTCCTCGTCCAGCGTCCGGGCGCCGACGCCAACCGGGACGTGGTCCGCGTCCGCGACCTGCTCCAGCAGGCCGCCCGCACCTGGGGGCAGGCCGCGCCGGGTGATCCCCTCCGCTTGGCAAGCTTCCCCTCCGCTTGGCGAGTGATCCCCTCCGCTTAGAGTGAACCGGTGAACGGCGACTGGTTCATACGCGGCCGAGACGGCCGCCTCAGCGTGTATCTGCCTGCGGGCGACGCCGTCGTGTGCCGGGCCGAGCGCGGCCCCGGCGGTCCGTGGGGAGCTCCCCGCCGGGTGGGCGGCGACCAGAGGCTGCACCCCGTGCTCGCGGTCGGCCAGGGCGCCGACGGCTACGCCCATCTGGTCTCCTGGCGTCCCACCGCCTCCGGCGAGTCCGGCCTGGTGCACTCGACGCACTTCCGGCCCCGGCTCGCCGCCCTCGACTGGCTTCCGGTCGGGCACCCCAACAAGAAGGGCGCCCGCACCGGCCCGCCCGCCGTCGCGGTCGACGCCCGGGGCCGCGCCCATGTCTTCGTACGGAACAAGGGCGGCGGCGTGAGCATGATCGCCCAGAAGGAGAAGGGCGGCTGGGACCCCTGGCGCGACCTCAAGGGGAGTGACGTACAAGAGGAGTTGGCGGCCGTGACGGGGGAGTCCGGACGCGTCGAGCTCTACGCGGCCGTCCCCGGGGGCATCCTGCACTGGCGGCAGGAGGAGCCGGGCGCCCAGCCGGTCCTGGAGGAGGCGATCGAGTCCCCGGTCCGCCCCGGCACCCTGCGGGCCCTCGCCACCTCCCCGGAGAGCACGACCCTCTTCTTCGCCGACACCTCCGGCGACCTGTGCGCCTGGCGCCCCGGCGCCAAGCCGGTCACGCTCCTCGCCTCCGCGGGCCCCGGCCCGGTCTCGGCCGTCCGCTGCGAACTCGACGGCCACGACTGCACTTTGCTCGCCCAGCGCTCCGCGAGCGGCCGGGTGGCGTTCGCCGCGTACCCCACCGAGCAGGAGTCGGCGGGCGCCTGGTGGACCGAGTCGGGACCACAACTCCCCGTGGACGCCGAGGTGTCCCTGGCCGTCGACGAGGACGACCGGGTCGTGGCCGCCACGCTGTCCCCGTCGAACGGGCAGCTGCTCCTCACCCGCCGCAAGGAAGAGCCGGGCCTGGCGCTGGAGGCCTGGCGGCAGGTTTGAGAGGCGGGGGCAGGGGGCGCCGGGTGCGAGGCGTGCTCGGGGACGGCCGCCGGGCTCCCTGGTCGCGCCCGTCGCGCCCGTCGCGCACAGGGTCACCATGCGTTGTTCACCGAACGCACATCCTATGATGGGCCAGCTCGGCCCCGCACACAGGTTCGGGACTGGCGGGTCAGCCACGCCGAGCGTCACGGAAGGGGCAGGTCACGTCATGCGGACCAGATCCGGGCGCGGCGCAGCCCGTGGGAGAACGGCGGACGTCGCCGAGCGCACGGCGGCCGAGGGCCGCGCGGCGCAGGGCACCGTGGACGGCCGCTGGCTGACCCTCGGCAAGGACGGCCGCCTGACCGCCTACGCCCGCACCCGGGAGGGCCTGCTGCGGTGGACCGAGGTCCGGCCGGGCGGCCCGGCATGGACGGCACCCGACTTCTTCCCGGTCGCGAACCTGACGCATCTGTACCTCGCCCAGGGCACCGACACCTACGTGCACTTCCTCGGCCGGCGCGAGGTCGCCAGGGGCGACGGCCCGCCCGCCGTCGACGTCGTGCACGCCATCCAGTACCAGACCTGTCGCCCCGTCACCGAGTGGCGCTCGCTCGGCAATCCCCACCAGGACCGCGACAAGGCGTCCCGCTTCGGCGTCCCGGTGGCCGCCGTCGGCGAGTCGGGTCGTGTGCACGTCTTCGTCCGGAACGCCGGTCGCGGGGTGATGCTGCGCCGGGAGGCCCCCACCGGGAAGTGGGAGCCGTGGAAGGACCTCACGGGCAGCGGCGTACGGGACGGACTCGCCGCGGTCGCCCACGACTCCGGGCGCATCGAGCTGCTGGCCGGCGGTGAGCAGGACGCCATGTGGTGGCGCCAGGCCGAGCCCGACGGCGACTTCCGGACGGAGCCGAACATCCCGGTCCGGGTGGCGCCGGGCACGGCGAGTGCCCTGTCGACCGGGCCCGACCGGGCGACGTACTACTGGGCCGACCCCGACACGGGCGGGCTCGTCGCCCATCGCCCCGGCGGCTGGGTGATCCCGCTCGGCGGCGCACCGGCGGGGGATCCGGTCGCGGTGCTGCGCGCGATGCTCGACGGATACGACTGCACGCTGCTGGCCCACCGCGATCTCGACGGGCAGGTCATGCTCGCGGCGTTCGGCACGGAGAACGAGCAGGGGGGCGTGTGGTGGTCGCCGACCGGCGAACGCTGCGTGGGTGCCCCGGCGTTGGCGCTCGACGGCCACGGCCGTGTCGTACTCGCCGTGCTCGGCCAGGACGGAGCGCTGCACATCTCCCGGCAGACCTCCGAGCCGGGGTTCTCGCTGGCCCCGTCCATCCGCCTCTGACGGTCGGACGGGGCCCCGCGGGGCTCAGCCCCCGGCCGGTGACTTCTTGGCCGACTCGGGTATGTCCTGGTCCTTGCGCAGCGCCTCCCACAGCTGTTCGGTCTGCGGCTGGGCGGCGACGACCCGGTTGGGGTCCTGGGTGTCGTACTTCACCGGCAGCATGATCGTGTCCATGGAGGCCGGGTCGACCCCGTTCATGCTGCGGCCGAACTCGGCGAGTTCGGTGAGCGAGGCGAGGTCGGAGTCGGTGGTGAGGGACTCGGTGAGCTCGTCGGCGATCTTGAAGGTCTTGGTGGGGCTGCCCAGCAGGTCCTGCTTCTTGATCTCGGACAGCAGGGCGATCATGAACTTCTGCTGGAGGCCGATGCGGCCGAGGTCGCTGCCGTCGCCGTAGCCGTACCGGGTGCGCACGAACTGCAGGGACTCGGTGCCGTTCAGCCGGTGTGTGCCGGCCCCGAGGTCCAGGCCGCTGTTGCCGTCCTTGATCGGCTCGTCGAGGGTCACGGTCACCCCGCCGATGGCGTCCACGAGGCCCTTGAAGCCGGCGAAGTCGATCTCCATGTAGTGGTCCATGCGGACCCCGGACATCTGCTCCACGGTCTTGACCACACAGGCCGGACCGACCTGCGCGTAGATGGAGTTGAACATCACGCGCTTCGCCGAGGCCACCTCGGTGCCGTCGGACTTCGCGCACGCGGGGCGGGTGACCAGGGTGTCGCGCGGGATGCTGACGGCGACGGCCTTCGTACGGCCCTCGGGTATGTGCATCACCAGCGCGGTGTCGGAGCGCGCTCCGGAGACCTTGCCCTTGTCCAGGGCGGCGTTGGCGCCGGCGCGCGAGTCGGAGCCCAGGATCAGGATGTTCTGGCCGGAGGTGGGCAGTTTCTCGGGCCGGCCGCCGCCGATGGCGTCATCGATGTCGACGCCCTTGATGTTGCCGTCGAGGTCCCGGTAGAGCCAGTAGCCGGTGCCGCCCGCGGCCAGTACGACGGTGACGAGGCCCAGCGCCACCCAGCGGCCCACGCGGCGTCGGCGCGGTGCGGCGGCCCTGCGGCCCGACGGCGCTCGCCTGGATCTGCGGGGGCTGGTGTCCGTCGGGGCATGCGTCATGCCTCGGTCCTCTCTCGCTCAAATGGCTCGTTGCCTGGGTCTGTACGTGGGGGGCACGAGTGGGGGGAGAGGGGCCGGGCCCGCGCGGCGGCGAACACCGTGATGTGGCCCGAACTATAAACCGATTTCCTGGTGTGTCGGTGCCGGAGGCCCGTTTACCCACCAGATTCCGGATGTTCAATGGTTGCACGCATGACCGTGTGTTTTGGGTTACTTCTGAATGGCGTTGACAGCTATGTGTACGCCTGGTGATGATGTGCCGGACCTGTGAAGGTTAAATCTTAGGTGTGAATGAAACGTCGGCGAAGCAGTCGGCGGAGTGTGTGGTCGCTGATTCGAGCCGGGGGGCACGAGGGCGGGCGGCCATCAGTACTCACCATCGGCCTCGGCCAGGTGAGAAACAACAGGGGGGGTGGCTGAGGTGCTGCGTGCGTCGGCCCGTGAAGGGCGGCGGTGTGACGGCCGTATCTGATCACGTCGTCCAACAGGCGCCGGGCGCAGCCGCCCGGACCCGACGGGGCGAGGGGGGACACGCACGTCCGGCAGCGGCCGGACCCACGACTTTCACCCCGGAGCACGGCGACGTCTACGTGGAACCGGGACTCACCCCGCTGGCGGGCCGCGAGGCCAACCGCTCCGCGCTCACCGCCCTGCTCGACAGCGTCGGCGTGGCGTACTTCGCGGTTCGCGGCACCTCCGACCACGGCACGGTGATCGCCGTCGCCGAGGAGGACCGGGACCGGGTGCTGGCGGTGGTGTTCCGCGGACTCAGCCAGTTCCCGGGGCACCTGAGCGTGGTCGACCCGGACGCACCGCGGCCGGCCAAGCCCGTCTCCTCGCGGGACGCCAAGGCCTGGCGCGCGGTCGCAAGTGCCCGGATCCTGCAGGTCAGTTGGTACCGCACCGACCCGGGCCGGCACCTGTTGCTCGGTCACGAGTACGGCTGCGCCATCGAGTTCTGGCAGCGGCACGGCACCCACCTGGTCGCGCCCCGCGCCAACCGCGCCACCTGGGCCGTCGCCGCCGACGGGGGGAACGTGCTGGGCGCGGCCCGGCTGTTCAGCCGCTTCGTGTCGGACTGGACGCCGGCCCCGCTCGCGCCCGCCCTGGCCACCCGCCCCGAGTTCCTGGTGCACTGCGCCGACGACATCGCCTTCCCCGTCGACGCCGTCTACACCTGGGTCGACGGTGACGACCCGGCCTGGAAGCAGCGCAAGGCACAGGCCAAGGGCGAGGTGTACCACGCCGAGTCGGCGAGCGACGCCCGCTTCATCAGCCGTGACGAACTGCGCTACTCGGTGCGCTCGATCCACCTGTTCGCGCCGTGGATCCGCAACATCTACATCGTCACCGACGACCAGGTGCCGCCCTGGCTGCGCGAGGACGTGCCCGGGCTGCGCATCGCCACGCACCGGGAGATCTTCCGCAACCCGGCGGACCTGCCGACCTTCAACTCGCACTCGATCGAGAGCCAGTTGCACCACATCGAGGGCCTGGCCGAGCACTTCCTGTACTTCAACGACGACATGTTCATGGGCCGCCCGGTGGCCCCGCACGCCTTCTTCACCCCCACCGGCACGGCGCGTTACTTCCCCTCGCGCAACCGCATCCCGCAGGGACCGGTCGTCGAGACCGACACCCCGGTCGACGCAGCGTGCAAGAACAACCGCGCCCTGCTGCTCGAACGTTTCGGCAGAGTGATCACCCAGCCCATGGAGCACATCCCGTACGCCCTGCGCCGCTCCGCGATGGAAGAGGCCGAACGCGACTTTCCCGAAGCCTGGGCGCGCACCTCGGCCAGCAGGTTCCGGGCGATGACCGACCTGTCGCCGACCTCGTCCTTCGCGCTCTACTACGCGGCCCTGACCGGACGGGCGCAGCCCGGCTCGATGCCCTTCACCTACCTCCAACTCGCCGTGCCCGACCTCGCCGACCGGCTGCAACGCCTGCTCGACGGACGCGACCAGGACACCTTCTGTCTCAACGACGCCTTCTCGACCCCCGAGGACATCGAGGCCCAGCAGGAGCTGCTGGACGGCTTCCTCGATTCCTACTTCCCCACCCCCAGCCCCCACGAGCGATGAAACGGAGTTCATGACGTGTCGGACCCGACGTCCATGAGCTCCGCAGCCCAGGTCTACAAACGATTCGTTCCCCAGCCGGTGCGCGCGGCCGCGACCACCACCGTGCCCGTGGGCGTACGACGCAAGGTCAAGCGGCAGCTGGCCCGGACCCTCGGCCGGCGCGAGGCACGGCTGCACCGCCGTGCCCTGCGCCGGGTGCGCAAAGTGGAGTTCGGCCATTCCGAACGCCGTACCAAGGCACCCGACGGCAGGATCGGCCACGTCCACACCGGCCTCACCGTCGACCTGGCCCGCCGGCTCGACCACGACCTGGTCACCCACGCCCTCGACACGGCCGACATCCCCTGGTTCGCCGTGCCCGCGCTCGACGACCGCCGCGTCTGCCTGGCCGTCGACCAGCAGGACAAGGGTGCCGTCCGCCGGGTGCTACGCGCGTTGCTGGAGGAACACACCGGCTACGTGGTCTCCGTCTCACCCGCCCAAAGCGACACCGGGGAGATCCCGGGCAGCCATGTGAAGGCGTGGAAGCACTACGCCAAGGCCAAGGTCATCCGCCTCAGCTGGCTGCGCACCGACCCCACCGAGCACCTCTGGACCGGCGAGGACCAGGGCATCGAGATCGAGTTCTGGACCACCGACACGAAACTGCCCCAGGAGCGCCTCGTCGGACCCCGCCCCAACCGGGTCCAGCGCTCCGTGCCCAGTGACGCGCCCGGCGTCGAGATCGGCCTCGACCGGCTCTGCGGCTACGCGGACATCGACGGCGACATGGAGCCGACGATCACGCTGGAGACCTTCGACGTCCTGCGCCTCGAAGAGATCACCTTCCCCGTCGACGCGGTCCTGTTGTGGCAGCACCCCACCCCCTGGGGCGAGGAGCTGCTGCGCGCCGCGCTGCGCTCCCTGCACCAGTACGCCCCCTGGGTGGACGTCGTCCACGTGGTCGCCGAGGCCGAACCGCCCGCCTGGCTGAAGGCCGGCGACCGGCTCACCGTGGTCCGCGCCCGGCCCGGCGCCGAGTGGTACCTGCACCAACTGCCCGACCTCGCCGACCACTTCCTGCTGCTGCGCCCCGGCGCCCTGCTCGGCCGGCCGGTCCGCCCCTTCGACTACTTCACGCCGAACGGCTCGACCCGCCCCCGGCGCGGCCCCTGGAACGCCCAGGAGTCCTTCGCGCCGTGGACCCGCGCCGCGTACTCAGCCACCGGCCGGGTCGCCTCCCACGGCTACGCGCACGGCCCCCAGCCGCACCGCGCCGAGAACATCGCCCGGCTCGCCGGGACCGGCGCCGCCCCGCTGCCCCTCGACGACGGGCAGCTGCTGTCCGTCGTCCCCGGCACCCACCCGATGGACGGCATGGTCCACCACGTCGGGCACACCGCCGGACTCGCCGAGCCCTCCGGCGAGGCGTTCGTGACAGTGCACGCCGCGATGCCCGGCATCACCTCCCACCTCAACCGGCTCCTCGTCCGCCGCGACACCCAGCAGATCCAGCTCTTCGGTCTCGGTACGGAAGAGGCGCGCACCCGGCGCGGCACCAAGGCCGTCGTGCGGTTCCTGCGCCGCTACTTCCCGGTCCCCAGCGTCTTCGAGCAGGACCCCTCCCACCCCTCCGAGAAGGCGGACAACCGGCCGTGAGCATGGGCAACCCCGAGGCAACCGCCGCGGTCGGGGCGTACCGCACCCTGGTCCCCGCCGGGCTGAGACGCCGTATCGCGCGCCGCGTCCCGATCCGCATCCGCATGGCGCTCAAGCACCTGCTGCGCCGACTGCACGCCTTAGGCCTGCTGGCCCGCATGGTCCGCGGCCTGCGGGCCCGCCGCCGCTGGCCGCACCTGTTCGGACCGGGCGAGCGGCTCGCCGTCCTCGCCGGACACAGCGCCCGGATCGCCCTGGTCCGGCCCACCGTCTCGCCGCTCGGGCTGCGCGAGGCCAACCTCGAACTCGTCGTCACCGCCCTGGAGGAGGCCGGCGTCGACTACTTCGCGATCCGCGGCACCTCCGACTTCCGCTCCTGCCTCGCCGTCGCCGAGGCCGACCGGGACCGGGTCGCCGCAGCGCTGCAGCGCTGCGCCGGGCACAGCCCCGTCTACCTGCGCGCCTGCCGGGGCGAGGCGGCCCAGGGGCGCGCGGCGCTGGCCGGCTCCCGGCCGGGCCGGCACCTCGCGGACACGGCCGCGGTGCTGCGCGTCGGCATGATGTGGAGCGACCCGGCGGGCTCCCTGCTGCTGGGCCTGGAACACGGCTGCGACATCGAGTTCTGGCGGCCCGAGGAGGGCCGCCTGCTGGCCCCGCGGCCCAACCGTGTCACCGAGGACGTCGCGCCCGACGAACCCCGGGTCACCGTCCCGGTCAGCCGCCTCACGGGTTTCGCCGCCCTGCACACCCGCCGTACCCGCTCGGTGCGCACCATCCGGCCCTGCGCCGACCCGCTGCCCGAGGACGTGCGGTTCCCCGTCGACGTCGTCTACACCTGGGTCGACGGCAGCGACCCCGCCTGGCAGCGCCGACGCGGCGGCTACGGCGAGGGCGGCTACCACACCGAGTCCGCCAACGCGGCCCGCTACATCAGCCGCGACGAACTGCGCTACTCCCTGCGCGCGTTGGAGCAGAACGCCCCCTGGGTGCGCAACGTCTACCTGGTGACGGACCGTCAGCGCCCGGCCTGGCTCAACGACAGCCACCCGCGCATCACGGTCGTGGACCACTCGGAGATCTTCGACGAGCCGGCCGCACTGCCCACCTTCAACTCGCACGCCATCGAGAGCCGGCTGCACCACATCAAGGGCCTGGCCGAGCACTTCCTGTACTTCAACGACGACATGTTCCTTGGCAGCCCCGTCACGCCCGGGGACTTCTTCCTGTCCAACGGCATGACCCGCACCTTCTTCTCGCCGTCCCAGGTGCCCCGCTGGGACCTCAGCCCCGTCGACCGACCGGTCGACGCGGCCGGCAAGAACAACCGGCGTCTCCTCCAGGAGTACTTCGGCACCGCCATCGTGCAGAAGCTGCGGCACGCCCCCTACGCGCTGCGCCGCAGCGTGCTCCAGGAGATCGAGCGCGAGTTCGCCGACGAGCACCGGCGGACCTCGCACAGCCGGTTCCGCAGCGCCACCGACATCTCCATCCCGTCCTCCCTGTACCACTACTACGCCTACTTCACCGGCCGCGCCGTGCCCTCGAACATCACCTTCGCCTACCTCGACCTCGCCAGGCCGGAGATCCAGCGCCGGCTCGGCATCCTGCTCGCGCGCCGCGACCGGCAGGCGTTCTGCATCAACGACACCCTCTCCGACGGCCACGACACCGAGCGCCAGACCGCGATGCTCAGCCGCTTCCTGGAGTCCTACTACCCCGTGCCGAGCCCCTTCGAGTGGAAGGACGGACGGAAGGAGCGTGAGGTCCGATGAAGATCTCCTTCCTGATCAACAACATCTACGGCATCGGGGGCACCAACCGAACCGTCATCAACCTCGCCGAGGCGCTCTCCGTCCGCCATGAGGTGGAGATCGTCTCGGTGTTCCGGCGCGCCACCGCCACCAAGTTCGAGATCTCCCCGCGCATCGCCGTCCGTGCCCTGGTCGACCTGCGGCCCGGCTCCGCCGACCGCGACGCGTCCGGCAGCGACGAACCGAGCGAAGTGGTGCCGCGCCAGGAGGAGTTCTACGCCCAGTACAGCAGGTTCACCGACGGCCGCATCATCCGCGACCTGGAGAAGACGACCGCCGACGTCGTCGTCGGCACCCGGCCCAGCCTCAACCTCTTCGTCGCCGCCCACACCCGCGACGGGGCCCTGCGCGTCGCCCAGGAGCACATGACCCACCTGGCCATCCCGCCGGCGGTGCGCGCGGAGATGACCCGGGTCTACCCGCGCCTGGACGCCATCACCACGGTCACCGAGGCCGACGCCCGCTCCTTCATGGAGAACACTCCGATCCCCCGGATCCCCGTCGTCGGCATCCCCAACAGCGTGCCCGAGCCGACCGTCGCCCCCTCCGACTGCACACTCAAGGTCGTCGTCAGCGCGGGCCGCATGCACCAGATCAAACGTTACGACCTCCTCATCCGCGCCTTCGCCGCCCTGGCCGAGGAGTTCCCCGACTGGCAACTGCGCATCTACGGCGACGGCGGCGAGGCCGGCAAGCTGCGCGCTCTCGTCACCGAACTGGGCCTGACCGGACGGGCGTTGCTCATGGGCGGCTTCTCGCCGATCGAGTCGGAGTGGGCCAAGGGCTCCATCGCGGCCGTCACCTCCAGCGCCGAGTCCTTCGGCATGACCCTGGTCGAGGCCATGCGCTGCGGCCTGCCCGTCGTCTCCACCGACTGTCCCGTCGGCCCGCGCGAGATCCTGCGCGACGGCGAGGACGGCTTCCTCGTGCCCAACGGCGAGGTCGAGGGCATCGCCTGGGGCCTGCGCCGCCTGATGGCCGACGAGCCGCTGCGCCGCAGCATGGGCGCCGCCGCCCTGCGCAACGCCGCCCGCTACGACCCGGCCGCCGTGGCCGACCGCTACCTGGAGCTCTTCGAGGACGCCGCGCGCCGCCGGGCCGCCGCCCACCGCGGCTACCGCGTACCCGTCGCGGACCGCGAGGCCGGACCCGAGCAGCTCACCGTGCCCCCGGTCGCCCTCGGCTCGGCCGTCGTCGACGTCACCGCCGACGACGCCGGCTGGCTGCGCTTCAGCGCCGACGGACCCGCCGAGGGCCGCCGCCGCTGGCAGTTCGTCCTGCGCCACAAGCCCGTCGACGGCAAACGCCGCCCCGACCTGGCCCTGCGCACCTCCCGCAAGGACCTCGACAACGGCGGCATCCACTACAGCGCCGTCGTCACCCCGTCGGCCCTCGACGAACTCGGCGACGGACGCTGGCAGGTGACCATGGGCGCCCCCAAGACGTCCCACGTCCACATGAAGGCCGGCGTCCGCGACACCCGCGCCCTCATCGACGCCCGCGCCCGTCTGGTCGCCCGCCCGCCGTCCGGCCCCGTCGGCTGGAACCTGCCCTACGCCCAGCCGAACGGCCGGCTGATGCTGCGCACCGTGCTGCGCGAGGAACACGCCGAGTGCACCGGCGTCGATGTCGGCGACGGTGCCATCACCCTGCGCGGTGTGCTCTGCGGCGGACGCCGGATCGAGGCCGGCGCGCTGTTCATCGTCAGCCGCCGCGGCCGGCACGGGCAGAGCTTCTCCGTGCCCGTGCAGGTCCTCGGCCGTCAGGCGTTCCGGGCCGAGGCGCCGCTGCGCAGAGTCGTCGACCACCGGCTGGAGCGCTGGGAGGACTGGGACTGGTGGCTGCAGCCCGACCCGTTCGACCGGCGCAAGGTCCGCGTGTGCCATGTGCTGGAGGACTTCCCCGATGTCAAGGGCGCCTACGTCTACCCGTCCGTCCCGCTCGTCGGCGACGAGCCCTCGGCGTACGCGGTGGTCCACCCGGCCCGGCCGGTGTGGGTCCGGCCGTACTGCTCGGCCTCGGGGGCGATGGCCATGAACGTGGTGGACCGATGAGCGCCTACGACCCGCACCGACGAGACGGCCGGAAGAGCCCGATGATCACGATGATCACGATGATCACGACGAACCAGATGACCGCGACGCCTGAGGAGGCCCGATGACCGCCGCGACCCGATCCGTCCTCCATGTCGTCGCGCACCAGGACGACGACCTGTACTTCATGAACCCCGACCTGGTCCGCTCCCTCCAGGACGGCGACCGGATCGCCACGGTGGTCGTCACCGCGGGGGAGGGCGACGGCATCAACGTCGACACCAACGAACCCGGGCGCCGGGCGGTGGCACCGGACTTCGCCCGCTACAGCACCGAGCGGGGCTGCGGACTGCGCTCCGCGTACGCCCGTATGGCCACCGGCAACCGCGACCATCCCTGGCAGCGCGAGCCCGTGGACCTGGTGCCCGGGTTCGCCGCGGAGCGGTTCACCCTGGTCGACCACGACCACGTGAGCCTCTACTTCCTCCAGCTGCACATGGGCGCGCCCACCGAACGCGGCACCCGCACCCGGCTCCACGAACTGTGGGAGGGCGCCCTGCGCACCCAGGCCACGCTCCCGGTGCACGGCGGCACCATCGGCGAGGTCCAGCACGTCACCCGTGAGCTGGTGATCGGCGCGCTGGCCGCCCTCCTCGGACACGTCCGGCCGACCACGGTGCGCACGATGGACCCCGACCCCGAACACGACGGCGGGCAACCGGAGTTCGTGTGCTCCGACCACATCGACCACACGACCACCACCCAGTTCGTGCTCGCCGCCCTGACCCGGCACCGCGAGGCGGGCCACAACCCGGTCGTCGAGCACTACCGCGCCTACGCCAACCGCTTCTGGGGCTACAACCTGGACTCGGCCGCGGTCACGGAGAAGGCCGAGTACCTGGCGACGTACGCCGGTATCGACGCCCCCACGGTCTGCCCGCACGGCACCTGCCAGACCTGCGGCGACCGGCAGCTGGGACCCGACCCGTTCCGCAGCACGCACATGATGAGCGCCGCCTACCGCTACTCGCCGACCACGAACTGGCTGCGCCTCGGGCCGGGCGGACGGCTCAACGCCTTCGGGGTGCTGGCCGGCCGCCTCGCCTTCTGGACGGAGACCGGCCCGGCCGGTGGCGAGTGGAAGGGGCCCTACGTGCTCGGTGACGGCTGGATCGCGTCCACGCTCGCCGTGACCGGGCTGCCCGGCGGGCCGGCCGAACTGGTCGGCCTGCGCCGGCAGCACGTGGTCGGCGGCGGAGTGACCGTCGACGTCGTGCACACGGCCCAGGACCCCGGCGGCAACGGCTTCAACGGCTGGCAGTCCCTGGAGAACCCCGAATGGGCGCACGGCGACGGCCGTCGCCAGCGCGAGGCGGGGGTACCGTCGGCCGCGGTCGACGCGGCCGGCCGGCTGTACGTCTTCGTCCGCAACTTCGACCAGGGCATCAGCCTCCGCCGTCGGGACATCGACGGCACCTGGGCCCCGTGGGAGAACATCGGCGGCAGCTTCGTCCAGGACGCGGGCACCGCCCTGACCACCGAGCGCGGCACCGTCGAGCTGTACGTGCCGGGGAAGAACTCGGTGTGGCGCTGGCACCAGAGCGAGCCCGGCGGCGCCTTCCTCCTCGACGACACCCTCAAGACCGGCCGTCCGGCGACCGGCGGGATCACCGCCGTCGACTCGGGCGGCGGCCGCACCTGCCTCTACTTCCGGGAGGCCGGTACCCAGCAGGTCATGGCCTACCGCCAGCACGCCGACGGCCGCTGGCCCGGTTCCGGCGCCGGAGTCGGCGGCCACGGCGGCACCGGCGCCGTCGCCGCGCTGTGGGCGCCCGAACGCGGAGCCCGTGAGGCCTTCCTGGCCCACCGCGGCAGCCGCGGCCGGCTGGTCGTCTCGCTGCCCGACCGGGACAAGGACGTCTCCGGCACGCACTGGCACGAGTCCGGCGAGATGTTCGCGCACGCTCCGGCGATGGCGTACGACGCGACGGGCGCGCTGGTCGTCGCCGTCATCGGTACGGACGGGCAACTGCACACCCGCCGTCAGCTCGCCCCGGCGGCGGGCAGCCCGCTGGGGCCCTGGCGTTCCTGACGCCACGGCAGCAGGGCGAAGCTCGCCGCGGCCGGACAGAGCGACACCGGCGTATGAAAGAGGGCCTCCGCCGACCGGCGGAGGCCCTCTTCAGGTGCGTACGTACGACGGTTACGCCGGAACCGACGCCACGCCCGCAGCCAGGAACCGCTTCCCGGTCACGCGCTCGGAGACACCCTCGCGGTCCAGGTACGGCGTGATGCCGCCCAGGTGGAAGGGCCAGCCGGCGCCCGTGATCAGGCAGAGGTCGATGTCCTGGGCCTCGGCGACGACGCCCTCGTCGAGCATGAGCCCGATCTCCTGCGCCACCGCGTCCAGGACACGGTCACGGACCTGCTCCTCGGTCAGGACGACGTCACCCTGCTTCAGCAGAGCGGCGACCTCGGGGTCGAGCTCCGGCTTCCCGGAGTCGTACACGTAGAAGCCGCGCTTGCCCGCCTTGACGACGGCCGCGAGGTTCGGGGAGACCGTGAAGCGGTCCGGGAAGGCCCGGTTGAGGGTCTCGGACACGTGCAGACCGATCGCGGGACCGACCAGCTCCAGGAGCACCAGCGGGGACATCGGCAGACCGAGCGGCTCGACGGCCTTCTCGGCGACCTCGACCGGGGTGCCCTCGTCGATGACGTTCTGGATCTCGCCCATGAAGCGGGTGAGGATGCGGTTGACGACGAACGCCGGGGCGTCCTTCACCAGAACCGCCGTCTTCTTCAGCTTCTTGGCGACGCCGAACGCGGTGGCGAGCGAGGCGTCGTCCGTCTGCTCACCGCGGACGATCTCGAGGAGCGGGAGGATCGCGACCGGGTTGAAGAAGTGGAAGCCCACGACCCGCTCGGGGTTCTTCAGCTTCGACGCCATCTCGGTCACCGACAGCGAGGAGGTGTTGGTGGCGAGGATCGCGTGCGCCGGGGCGACCGCCTCGACCTCCGCGAACACCTGCTGCTTGACGCCGATCTCCTCGAACACGGCCTCGATGATGAAGTCCGCGTCGGAGAAGCCCTCGGCCTTGTCCAGCACACCGGAGACCAGGGCCTTGAGACGGTTGGCCTTGTCCTGGTTGACACGGCCCTTGCCGAGCAGCTTGTCGATCTCGGCGTGGACGTAGCCCACACCCTTGTCGACGCGCTCCTGGTCGATGTCGGTCAGCACGACCGGCACCTCCAGGCGGCGCAGGAACAGCAGCGCGAGCTGCGAGGCCATCAGACCGGCGCCGACGACGCCGACCTTGGTGACCGGGCGGGCCAGCGACTTGTCCGGCGCGCCGGCCGGACGCTTGCCGCGCTTCTGCACCAGGTTGAACGCGTAGATGCCGGACCGCAGTTCGCCACCCATGATCAGGTCGGCGAGGGCCTTGTCCTCGGCGTCGTACCCCTGCTGGAGGTCGCCGTTCTTGGCCGCGGCGATGATGTCCAGCGCGCGGTAGGCGGCCGGAGCGGCCCCGTGCACCTTGCTGTCCGCGATGAAGCGGCCCTTGGCGACGGCCTGGTCCCAGGCCTCACCGCGGTCGATCACCGGGCGCTCGACCTCGACGTCGCCCTTCAGCACCTGGGCGGTCCAGATCAGCGACTGTTCCAGGAAGTCGGCGCCCTCGAAGATGGCGTCGGCGATGCCGAGGTCGAAGACCTGCCCGCCCTTGAGCTGCTTGTTCTGGTTGAGGCTGTTCTCGATGATCACCGAGACGGCCTTGTCGGCGCCGATCAGGTTCGGCAGGATCGTGCAGCCGCCCCAGCCCGGCACCAGACCGAGGAAGACCTCGGGGAGGGAGAAGGCCGCGATGGCCTTCGACACCGTGCGGTACTTGCAGTGCAGACCGACCTCGACGCCACCGCCCATGGCCGCGCCGTTGTAGTACGCGAAGGTCGGGACCGCGAGCCCGGACAGGCGCTTGAAGACCTCGTGGCCGCCCTTGCCGATGGCGAGCGCGTCGTCGTGGTTCTTCAGGAGCTCGACGCCCTTGAGGTCCGCGCCGACCGCGAAGATGAACGGCTTGCCGGTGATGCCGATACCGACGATCTCGCCGGCCGCGGCCTCCTTCTCGACCTGGTCGATCGCGGTGTTGAGGTTCGCGAGCGAGGCCGGGCCGAAGGTGGTCGGCTTGGTGTGGTCGAAGCCGTTGTCGAGGGTGATGAGCGCGAAGCGCCCGGCACCGAACGGCAGGTCGAGGTGGCGTACGTGCGCGGACGTGACGACCTCGTCGGGGAACAGCTCGGCCGCTCCCTTGAGGAGTTCAGCGGTGCTCACTTGTCGCCTCCGGCGTCCTTGTGGTGCGGGTTCTCCCAGATCACCGTGGCGCCCATGCCGAAGCCGACGCACATGGTGGTGAGGCCGTAACGGACCTCCGGCTGCTCCTCGAACTGACGGGCCAGCTGTGTCATCAGACGGACGCCGGAGGAGGCCAGCGGGTGACCGTAGGCGATGGCGCCGCCGTACTGGTTGACGCGCGCGTCGTCGTCGGCGATTCCGTAGTGCTCCAGGAAGGCGAGCACCTGGACCGCGAAGGCCTCGTTGATCTCGAAGAGGTTGATGTCCTCGATCGACAGGCCCGCCTTGGCGAGGGCCTTCTCGGTCGCCGGGATCGGGCCGTAGCCCATGACCTCCGGCTCGACACCCGCGAAGGCGTACGAGACCAGGCGCATCTTGACCGGCAGGTTGTTCTCGCGGGCGAAGTCCTCGCTCGCGATGATCGACGCGGTGGCACCGTCGTTCAGACCGGCCGCGTTGCCGGCGGTGACCCTGCCGTGCACCCGGAACGGCGTCTTCAGACCGGCCAGGTTCTCCAGGGTGGTGCCCGGGCGCATCGGCTCGTCGGCGGTGACCAGGCCCCAGCCGGTCTCACCGGCCTCCGCGTTGGTGCGGCGCACCGAGACCGGCACCAGGTCCTGCTGGATCTTGCCGTTGGCGTACGCCTTGGCGGCCTTCTCCTGCGAGCGCACGGCGTACTCGTCGGCGCGCTGCTTGGTGATGGTCGGGTAGCGGTCGTGCAGGTTCTCGGCGGTCATGCCCATGAACAGGGCGGACTCGTCGACCAGCTTCTCGCTGACGAACCGCGGGTTCGGGTCCACGCCCTCGCCCATGGGGTGGCGGCCCATGTGCTCGACACCACCGGCGATGACGGCGTCGTACGCACCGAAGGCGACGGAGCCGGCCGCGGTCGTCACGGCGGTCAGCGCACCGGCGCACATGCGGTCGATCGAGTAGCCGGGGACCGACTGGGGGAGACCGGCGAGGATGCCCGCGGTGCGGCCGAGGGTCAGGCCCTGGTCGCCGATCTGCGTGGTCGCGGCGATGGCGACCTCGTCGATCTTCTTCGGGTCGAGACCGGGGTTGCGGCGCAGCAGCTCCCGGATCGCCTTCACGACGAGGTCGTCGGCACGGGTCTCGTGGTAGATGCCCTTCGGGCCCGCCTTGCCGAACGGGGTACGGACGCCGTCTACGAAGACGACGTCCCTGACGGTACGAGGCACGATGGCTCTCCTCCAGAGTGCGGGACGGCTCTACTGCTGCGATGCGCTGAGCGCGCGCTCAGGACCCATGCTACTTGTGGGTAACCAAGCTGCCCAGTCCCCCCGGCCGGAGCGGTGAAGGTCACACCCTCGGAGGCGCCGTCGATCCCCTCGGAGTCAGTACCGGCGTCGGCACCTGATGCGAGCCCGGCCCCTCTCCCGTGATCACCCCGAACAGCGTCCGCGCCGCGTCCGCACCGAATCCGTGCACGTCATGGCTCATCGCGGAGAGGGGCGGGTGCGTGATCCGGCACAGCTGGGAGTCGTCCCAGGCGAGCAGTGAGACGTCGTCCGGCACGCTCAGCCCCATCTCCGCCGCCACCGACAGCCCCGCCACCGCCATGATGTCGTTGTCGTACACGATGGCCGTCGGCCGGTCCGGCGGCGCGGCCGTCAGCAGTGACCGCGTTGCCCGCGCCCCCGCCTCCCCGGAGTAGTCCGTGGCCACCTGCCAGGCCCCGGTCAGCTCCAGCGCGCGGGCCGCCTCGTCGAAGGCGCCGGTCCGCATGGAGGTGTGCCCGAGGGCCGCCGCGCCCCCCACCCGGGCGATCCGCCGGTGCCCGAGCGCGGCGAGATACCGCACCGCCTGAGTCACGGCGGTGGCGTCCTCGGTCCACACGGAGATGAGGCCGCCGGTCAGCGACGGATGCCCGACCGCGACCACCGGCATCCCCAGCCGCTCGACCGCCGCCACCCGGGGGTCGTCCGCGCGGAAGTCGACAAGGATCGCCCCGCCGATCTGCCGCCCCCGCCACCACGATTCCTGCAGCCCGACCTCCTCCTCCAGGCTCCGCACGAGCCTCAGCAGCAGCGAGCAGGACTGCTCGATCAGGACGCTCTCCACGCCCGAGACGAACTCCATGTAGAAGGGTTCGAGCCCGAGCAGCCGGGCGGGCCGGCAGATCGCCAGCCCCACCACGTCCACCCGCGAGCCGGCCAGCGTCCGCGCGGTCGGGCTCGGCGCCCACCCCAGCTCCTGCGCGGCCCGGAAGATCCGGTCCCGGGTCGACTCCGACAGCCCCGGCTTGTGGTTGAAGGCGAGGGACACGGCACCCTTGGACACGCCGGCACGCGCGGCGACTTCCTTGATGGTGACGCGGGGGGTCGGCGTTGCCGTCATCGACTGGGCTCCATGCAGTACAGGGCTGAACGTGCCTTTTCGGCATCCGGAGTCTGCCAGCCGTGCACCCCGATGGTGACCCGCTCGCCGGGCAGCAGCGTGACCAGCCCCCGGTCGGCCCGCGCCGCCGGGTCCAGCCGGTCGGCCTGCAACAGCAGATCCCGTACGAGGGTGTGGGCCGTCACCTCGATCCCGCCCGGCACGAGCGCGACCTCGAACTCCGGGCGCGGGTACGGGACTTCGCGATCCGGCGCCGGAAAGTGGAGGGCGCGCAGCCCGTCCGCGTCCGCGACGAGGAACTCCTTGGGGCCGACCGGCTCCAGCTCGCGCGGGACGCGGATCTCGGCGACGGACCGCCTCTCGGCGGCGATCTCCAAACGGGACGAACCGACCAGGCCGCCTTCGACGGACACCCGACGCACCGTCACCCCACCGGACCAGCTCTCCGCAGCCTGGTTCACGGCGGCCAGCACCAGTCCCTCCTCCCGCACCTGAAGGGTCAGGAGCCGGTCCGCGTACACCCGCCGCAGCTCGTGGTACAGCGGCTTCTCCCGCCCGTCCCCGTCGATCGCCGCCCACGAGGTCACCGGCCAGCAGTCGTTGAGCTGCCAGACCACCGTGCCCGCGCACACGGGCCAGTGCGACCGCCAGTGCTCGATCCCGGCGGCCACCGCACGCGCCTGGTTGACCTGCATCAGGTAGTGCCAGCGGTCGAAGTCCCCGTCAGGCACGGCGAAGTGGCGGGCGAGCCCCCGCTCCAGCTTGCCGTTGCCGTCGTCCGCCTTCTGGTGGTGCAGCATGCCCAGGGAGCCGGACGCGAGCTCCTCACCCGGCAGCGCCCGCCGCAGCGTGGCGTAAGCGGGCGGCGCCTGCCAGCCGAACTCCGCGACGAACCGCGGCACATGGAGTCGGTAGTCGGCGTAGTCCTCCCGGTTCCACACCTCCCACGAGTGGTGCGTACCGTGCGCCGGATCGTTCGGATGACGGTCCCACGAGCCCGACCACGGACTGCCCGCCGCATACGGCCGCGTCGGATCCAACTCGGCCACCACACGCGGCAGTACGCCCAGGTAGTACCCCTCGCCCCAGGAGTCACCGGCCAGCCGCTGCTCCCAGCCCCAGTCCCGGAACCCCCACAGGTTCTCGTTGTTGCCGTTCCACAACACCAGCGAGGGATGCGGCATCAGCCGTACGACGTTCTCGCGCGCCTCCGCCTCGACCTCGCCCCGCAGCGGCTGCTCCTCCGGGTAGGCCGCACACGCGAAGGGGAAGTCCTGCCAGACCAGCAGGCCGAACTCGTCGCAGGCGTCGTAGAAGTCCTCGCTCTCGTAGATCCCCCCGCCCCACACCCGCACGAGGTCCACACCGGCGTCGGCCGCCTGTCGCAGCCGCTCCCGGTACCGGTCCCGGCCGATCCGGGACGGGAACACGTCGTCCGGGATCCAGTTCACGCCGCGCGCGAAGAGCCGCTCGCCGTTGACGACGAGGGTGAACCCGGTGCCGTGCGCGTCGGGCCGCCGGTCCAGCTCGACGGTCCGGAAGCCGATCCGGCGCCGCCACACGTCCAGCGTCCGATCCTCGTGCAGGAGCGTCAACTCGACGTCGTACAAAGGCTGTTCGCCATATCCGTGCGGCCACCACAACCGCGCGTCGGGAACCTCCAGCCGTACGACTCCGCGCGCCCCGTCGATCTGCGCGCGCGCCCGCACCCCGCCGATCGTCGCCTCCACGGCGAGCCCGGCCTCGACCCTGGACCGCTCGACGTCCACGTGCAACTCGACCCGCCCCAGGCCGTCCTCGACGGTCACCAGCGGCCGCACCCGCGCGATCCTGGCCGTCGACCACTGCTCCAGCCGTACCGGCCGCCAGATCCCGGCCGTCACCAGGGTCGGTCCCCAGTCCCAGCCGAAGGAGCAGGCCATCTTGCGGATGTACTGGTAGGGCTCGGCATAGGCGGCGGGCCGCTCGCCCAGCTTCCCGCGCACGGCCTCCGCCTCGGCGTACGCGGAGACGAACCGCACGGACAGCCGCCCGCTGAGCCCGGTCACGTCGAAGCGGTACGAGCGGTGCATGTTCCTTGTCCGGCCCAGGAGCCGACCGTCGAGCAGGATCTCGGCCGCGGTGTCGAGACCGTCGAAGACGAGGTCGGTCTGCTCGTGCCCGTTCGTCGCCCCCAGCTCCGTCTCGTACAGCCACTCCCGCCGCCCCACCCACGCGACCTCGGTCTCGCCCAGCCCGAGAAAGGGATCCGGGATCACCCCCGCGGCCAGCAGATCGGTGTGCACGCAGCCCGGCACCGAGGCCGGCAGCGCGTCCCCCTCGTGGCGCAGGATCCAGCCCTCGGTGAGCGGTGTGGCCTCCAGCATGCGGGCTCCTAAACCGTTTCAGCCGTGTATGCGGTCACATGTTTGCAGCCTTGGCGAAATAGGGACTTTACCGGTTAAGAAAGCGCTGTCAGAGTGCCGAATCAGCCAACCCACCAACACGCACGTGCTCGTCCGTCCCTGGAACGTCCCTAGAACGGAGCTGATGCACATGAACCGCCGTCACATCCTCGCCATGGTCGTGGGAACCGCCCTGCTGGTTCCCGCCTGCACCGGCACCGGAGGCACCTCGAAGGGCGCCGACGCCAAGGCGCCCGACGACCCGTCGAAGGTCAGCGGAACCATCAAGGTCCTCACCCAGCGCACCGATCTCGTCACCGACGGCACGATGAAGAAGTACGCCGCCGAGTTCAACAAGACGTATCCGAAGGTCAAGGTCGAGTTCGAGGCCCTCACGAACTACGAGACCGAAGTCAAGATCCGTATGAACACGGAGAACTACGGCGATGTGCTGCTCATCCCCGCGGTGATCAAGAAGGCCGACTACCCGCGGTTCTTCGCCTCGCTGGGCAGCGAGGAGGAGCGCAGCAAGAAGTACCGCTTCACCGACTACACCACGGTCGACGGCAAGGTCTACGGCCAGAGCCCGATCGGCGTGATCCCCGGATTCCTCTACAACAAGAAGGTCTGGCAGGAGGCCGGCGTCACCGAATGGCCCGCCACCCCGGCCGAGTTCCTCACGGACCTCAAGGCGATCAAGTCCAAGACGGACGCGGTCCCGTACTACACCAACTTCGCCGCCCAGTGGACGCTGTCCCAGTGGACGCAGGTCAACGGCTCGGTCAACTGCGACCCCCAGGCGTCGACGAAGCTCGCCGAGGGCGACCCGTGGGCCAAGGGCGCCGACCTGCGCGTCGGCGACACGCTCCTGTACGACACCGTGCACCAAGGCCTGATCGAGAAGGACCCGACGACCACCAACTGGGAGGAGTCCAAGCCCCGGTTGGCGAAGGGGGAGCTGGCCACGCAGTGGCTCGGCACCTGGGCGATCATCCAGTTCCAGGACGCCGCCCGGAAGGCCGGGGTCAGCCCCGACGACATCGGGTTCATGCCCTTCCCGTCCCAGGTGGACGGCAAGTTCTGCGCGGTCGTCGCGCCCGACTACAACCAGGCCGTCAACGTCCACTCCGAGAACAAGCCGGCCGCCCGCGCCTGGATCGACTGGTTCACCGACAAGTCCGGCTACGACAAGGACAACCTGGCCATCTCGCCGCTCAACGACGCGCCCCTGCCCGAGGTGCTGAAGCCGTACGAGGACGAGGGCGTCAAGCTCATCGAGCTGGACGACAGCGCGGGAGCCCGGGTCAAGCAGATCGACAACCAGTCCGAGGTCGGCATCTACGCCCCCGAGTACCGCCAGAACCTCGTCGACCTCGCCCGCGGCGCCAAGAAGGGCGGCCTGGACGACTTCTTCGCCGACCTCAGCAAGCGCTGGACCGAGACGCAGCGGACTCTGGGGTCCTGATGACGGACACCACCGAGAAGGCGGCCGTGAAGGCCGGGGCGGGGGAGGCGTCCGCCGCCCCCGCCCCGGCTCCCGCGTCACGCAGGACGCGGGTATGGCGTGGAGCCACCCCCTGGCTCTTCCTGATCGTCCCGCTCGCCCTGCTGGTCACCTTCACGTACGCGCCGATCGCCAACATGCTCGCGTACAGCTTCACCGACTGGGACGGCGTGAGTCCCGAACTGCACTACACGGGCGCCGAGAACTACAGGGAGATCTTCACCAGGGAGGACCTCTTCCGGGTCTTCTTCGTCAGCGGCTACTACCTCGCCGCCTCCGCCGTCCAGATCGCCGCCGCCCTCTACTTCGCGACGATCCTCAGCTTCGACGTCCGCTTCCGGAGCTTCTTCAAGGGCGTGCTCTTCTTCCCGTACCTGATCAACGGGGTCGCGATCGGCTTCGTCTTCCTCTACTTCTTCCAGGACGGCGGCACCCTCGACTCGGTCCTGGGCCTGTTCGGCTATCACACGGACCACGCCTGGCTGGGCACACCGGTCTCCGCGAACACCTCTCTCGCCGGCGTCTCGATCTGGCGCTACATGGGCCTGAACTTCGTGCTCTTCCTCGGCGCGATCCAGTCGATCCCGGGGGAGCTGTACGAAGCGGCCGAACTGGACGGCGCGAACCGCTGGCACCAGTTCCGCTACATCATCGCGCCCGGCATCAAGCCGGTCCTCACCCTGACGGTGATCCTGTCCATCTCCGGCTCGCTGTCGGTCTTCGAGGTCCCCTACATCATGACCGGCGGGGCGACCGGCACCCAGACCTTCGTGATCCAGACCGTCAACCTGGCCTTCCGCTTCAACAAGACGGGGCTCGCCTCGGCCGCCGCGGTCGTGCTGCTGCTGATCATCCTGCTGGTGACCTGGGTGCAGCGCCGCCTCGTCCCCGACGACAAGGTGGACCTCGTATGACGCGCCGCATCGTGACCCGCACGCTCGTGTACCTCTCGCTGATCGCCGCGACGGCCATCGTCCTGCTCCCGCTCGGGGTGGTCCTGCTGACCTCCCTCAAGTCCTCGGAGGAGATGGCGAACGGCAGTGGTGCGCTCTCGCTCCCGGACAGCCTGTTCAACGTCCACAACTATGTGACGGCGTTCCGGGACGGCCACATGCTCACGGCGTTCACCAACACGGCGATCATCCTGACCGTCGCCATCGGAGGCACCGTCCTCATCGGCTCGATGACCGCCTACGCCATCGACCGCTTCACCTTCCGCTTCAAGAAGCTGGTGGTCGCGCTCTTCCTGATCGCCGCGCTGGTCCCCGGAGTGACCACCCAGGTGGCCACCTTCCAGATCGTGAACAGCTTCGGGATGTTCGACTCCCTGTGGGCGCCGATCGCGCTCTACATGGGCACCGACATCGTCTCGATCTACATCTTCCTGCAGTTCGTACGATCCATCCCGATCTCCCTCGACGAATCGGCCCGCCTGGAGGGCGCCAACGCCTTCACGATCTACCGGAAGATCATCTTTCCCCTGCTCAAGCCTGCGATCGCGACGGTCGTCATCGTGAAGGGGATCACCGTCTACAACGACTTCTACATCCCCTTCCTCTACATGCCCTCCGAAGATCTTGGCGTGATCTCGACGTCCCTCTTCCGCTTCCGCGGCCCCTACGGCGCCCACTGGGAGGTCATCTCGGCGGGAGCGATCCTGGTGATCCTGCCGACGCTGATCGTGTTCCTGAGCCTGCAGAGGTTCATCTACAACGGCTTCATGAGAGGCGCGACCAGGTGAGGCGCCTTCAGGGCGCGGGGCTGTGTCGATGTGCGGCTCCGCCGAGTGGGCGCGAGGAACCACGACGCACCCGCAGCCGCCGTATGTCGGAGACGACCTACGGCGGCTAGGCGGACAGCGCAGCCACCAGCACAGGAGTCACCTGCTCGACCTGCCAGGGCCGAGCCCCGAACCCCGCAAGCGCAGCCCCCACGGACTCGGCGCTCACAACCGCCGGCGGCTCCCAGCAGACCCGCCGAACCGTATCCGGCGTGATCAGATTCTCCTGCGGCATATTGAGCGCCTCGGCCAGCGCGGACACCGCAGCCCGAGCCGCGGACAACCGCGCGGCAGCAGCCGGATCCTTGTCGGCCCAAGCACGCGGTGGCGGCGGTCCCGTCACCGCCTGCCCCGGCTGCGGCAACTGCGCATCCGTGAGCGCCTTGGCCCGATCCACCGCCGCCTGCCACTGCTCCAGCTGGCGCCGCCCCATCCGATGCCCGAACCCGTTCAGCGCCGAGAGCGCCTGCACGGTGGCCGGAAGAGAGAGCGCGGCCTCCACGATGGCCGCGTCGGACAGCACCTTGCCCGGCGACACGTCCCGTCGCTGCGCGATCCGGTCCCGGGTCTGCCACAGCTCCCGTACGACGGCCAGCTGCCGCCGCCGGCGCACCTTGTGCATGCCGGACGTCCGGCGCCACGGGTCCTTGCGGGGCTCCGGCGGCGGCGCCGAGGCGATCGCGTCGAACTCCTCGCGGGCCCACTCCAGCTTGCCCTGCCGGTCGAGCTCCTTCTCCAGCGCGTCCCGCAGGTCGACGAGGAGCTCCACGTCCAGGGCGGCGTAGCGCAGCCACGGCTCGGGCAGCGGGCGGGTGGACCAGTCGACGGCGGAGTGGCCCTTCTCCAGGACGAAGCCCAGGACGCTCTCGACCATCGCGCCGAGGCCCACCCGGGGGAATCCGGCGATCCGGCCGGCCAGCTCGGTGTCGAACAGCTGCGTGGGGACCATGCCTATTTCGCGGAGACACGGCAGGTCCTGCGTGGCCGCGTGCAGCACCCACTCGACGCCGGCCAGGGCCTCGCCGAGGCCGGAGAGATCGGGGCAGGCCACGGGATCGATCAGTGCCGTCCCCGCGCCCTCGCGGCGCAGCTGCACGAGGTAGGCGCGCTGGCCGTAGCGGTAACCCGACGCACGCTCGGCGTCCACGGCGACCGGGCCGGAGCCGGCGGCGAAGGCGGCGATCACCTCGGCGAGCGCTTCCGCGTCGGCGATGACGGGCGGGATGCCCTCGCGCGGTTCGAGCAAAGGAATCGGCTCGGGGCCCGTGTCGGGGCCGGTATCGGGGTGCGGCGCCTCCGTAGCAGAAGATCCGCCGTCGTCCGGAGGGGCGCCTCCGGTGGTTCGCAGTGTGCTGTCTGCTGCGGTGTCTTGGGCGTCGGTCACATGTCAAGGGTATCCGTGTATGGACAGCGCCCGCCGACGGAACGTTCCGTCGACGGGCGCCTGGGGGTCGTAAACCAGTCAGCTCGGTGAAAGATCCGGTTCACGACGGGTGGGGTACGCGGAGGAGGACCAGCGGCCGGTCCGGTTCACGTCTGTGAAGGGTGGGGGTCAGTGGATGATGCCGGTCCGCAGGGCCACGGCGACCATTCCGGCGCGGTCTCCGGTGCCGAGCTTGCGGGCGATGCGGGCGAGATGGCTCTTGACGGTCAGGGCGGACAGGCCCATCGAGACGCCGATCGCCTTGTTGGACTGGCCCTCCGCGACCAGCCGCAGCACCTCGACCTCGCGGCCGGACAGTTCGCGGTAGCCGCCCGGGTGACTCGGGGCACCCGGGGGGCGGCGGTGCATACGGGCGGCGGCGGCTCCGATGGGGGCGGCACCCGGCCGGGTGGGGAGCCCGACGTTGGTACGGGTGCCGGTGACGACATAGCCCTTGACGCCGCCGGCGAGGGCGTTGCGCACGGCGCCGATGTCGTCGGCGGCGGAGAGGGCGAGGCCGTTGGGCCAGCCCGCGGCGCGGGTCTCCGACAGGAGGGTGAGGCCGGAGCCGTCGGGCAGGTGGACGTCGGCGACACAGATGTCGCGGGGGTTGCCGATGCGGGGACGAGCCTCCGCGACGGACGAGGCCTCGATGACATCGCGCACACCGAGCGCCCACAGATGGCGGGTGACGGTGGAGCGGACGCGCGGGTCGGCCACGACCACCATGGCGGTCGGCTTGTTCGGGCGGTAGGCGACCAGGCTTGCGGGCTGCTCGAGGAGAACGGACACCAGGCCTCCTGGGTGGGGGACGGGGCCGGCTTGTGGGGATGAAGCCGGGACGAACCGTGCTTTCAAGGTCACAGACGTCTTCGGCACCAAACCCGTCCGCCTTTAGAGAATGATCACGATTTGGTGAGTAACAATCCGTGCAATTCGGACGCACGGTCGATCATTCGAAGATCGAACGGTTTCGGTCCGCGTCGAAACGCGGCCGAAAGTGGCCGTATCGACAAAGAGATTGCCAATGATCCAGCGTGGGTCCAGCGAGGCAGGGATAAGCGGCAGGAGAGCAGAGCAGAGCAGAGCAGAGCAGAGCAGAGGAGAGACGAGGGGTCGGTCAGCGGGACTGCGGGCCGCGCCGCTGTGGCAGCGAGACCACCGACGCGTCGCCCGGCCCGGCCGGCGGCAGGCCCGCGATCTGGGCGAGCAGATCGCACCACGAGACCAGGTGTGCCGCCGTGTCCGGAACGCCGCCCAGGCCCTCGCGGGGCGTCCAGGAGGCGCGGATCTCGATCTGGGAGGCGGGCGGCCGTTCGGACAGGCCGCCGAAGTAGTGGGAGCTCGCGCGAGTGACCGTGCCGCTCGGCTCGCCGAACGCCAGTCCGCGCGCCGTGAGCGCGCCGGTGAGCCACGACCAGCACACGTCGGGCAGCAGCGGGTCGGCGGCCATCTCCGGCTCCAGCTCCGCGCGCACCAGCGTCACCAGCCGGAAGGTGCCCCGCCAGGCGTCGTGCCCGGCCGGGTCGTGCAGCAGCACCAGCCGGCCGTCGGCCAGGTCCTGGTCGCCGTCGACGACCGCGGCCTCCAGCGCGTACGCGTAGGGCGCGAGCCGTTGCGGCGCGCGCGTCGGCTCGACCTCGACCTGCGGCCGCAGCCGCGCGGCCCTGAGCGCGTCGACAGCCGCCCGGAAGGGCAGCGGATCCGTCCCGCTCGTATGCAGGTCCTCCTCCTTCGCGTCGTCCATTCCGTCAGCGCCGTCCGACAGTCGTCCCTGAGCCGCAGCCATGCGGGGAAGATTAAAGGGAACGGGGGCTTCGTGCAGGGAGGACACCCTGTTGCCCGGTGTCGGGGTTGCCGTCCGGGCGGGGTCCGGCCCCGTGCGAGACTTGCCCCGTGAGTGCCAACGAGAGCCCCGCGACGCCGCAGCCGACAGCCACCACGTACGAGTCCGCCTTCATGAAGGCGTGCAGGCGCGAGCCCGTGCCGCACACGCCCGTCTGGTTCATGCGGCAGGCCGGGCGCTCGCTGCCGGAGTACCGCAAGGTGCGCGAGGGCATCCCGATGCTCGAGTCCTGCATGCGGCCCGAGCTGGTCACCGAGATCACCCTCCAGCCGGTGCGCCGGCACAACGTGGACGCGGCGATCTACTTCAGCGACATCGTCGTCCCGCTCAAGGCCATCGGCATCGACCTCGACATCAAGCCCGGCGTCGGCCCGGTCGTCGAACGCCCGATCCGCACCCGCGAGGACCTGGCTCAGCTGCGTGACCTGACCCCCGAGGACGTCTCGTACGTCACCGAGGCGATCGGCCTGCTCACCCGCGAGCTCGGCTCCACCCCGCTCATCGGTTTCGCCGGCGCGCCGTTCACCCTCGCGAGCTACCTGGTGGAGGGCGGTCCGTCGCGTACGTACGAGAACGCCAAGGCGATGATGTACGGCGACCCCGAGCTGTGGGCCGACCTGCTCGACCGCCTCGCCGACATCACGGCCGCGTTCCTGAAGGTCCAGATCGAGGCGGGCGCCTCCGCGGTCCAGCTGTTCGACTCCTGGGCCGGCGCGCTGGCTCCCGCGGACTACCGCCACTCGGTGCTGCCCGCCTCCGCGAAGGTGTTCCGCGCCGTCGAGGGCTACGGCGTCCCGCGCATCCACTTCGGTGTCGGCACCGGCGAGCTGCTGGGGCTCATGGGAGAGGCGGGCGCGGACGTCGTCGGCGTCGACTGGCGCGTCCCGCTCGACGAGGCCGTCCGCCGGGTCGGCCCCGGCAAGGCGCTCCAGGGCAACCTCGACCCGACCGTCCTGTTCGCCGGCACGGAGGCCGTGGAGACCAAGGCCCGCGAGGTCCTGGACGCGGCCGCGGGCCTCGAAGGGCATGTCTTCAACCTCGGCCACGGCGTCATGCCGTCCACCGACCCGGACGCGCTGACCCGCCTGGTCGAGTACGTCCACACGCAGACGGCTCGCTAGGGCCGATCACCATGTGTGCCGGGGCCGTGCCCGCCTGCCGAAGAGCAGGCCGCGCGGTTCCGGCGGCGGGGGCGTGCCCGGCTTGAGCGGCCAGGCGAGCAGCATGCCCGCGAGGAAGCCGACGATGTGCGCCGCGTACGCCACCGTCCCGGCGTCGGACACTCCCTCGCCGGACGAGTAGAACGCCTGCAGCACGAACCAGAAGCCGAGCACCAGCCAGGCCGGCAGCCTCAGCGGCAGGAAGACCAGGAACGGGACCAGGACCCAGACCCTGGCCTTCGGATACAGCACGAGATAGGCGCCCAGGACCCCGGCGATCGCCCCCGACGCACCGATCAGCGGGTCCGCCGAGTCGGCGTTGAGAAGCGCGAAGCCGTACGACGCCGCGTAGCCGCAGACGACGTAGAAGAGCGCGAACCGCACGTGCCCCATGCGGTCCTCGATGTTGTTGCCGAAGATCAGCAGGAAGAGCATGTTGCCCAGCAGGTGCAGCCAGCCGCCGTGCAGGAACATCGCCGTGAGGACCGACAGTTCGGGGGACTTGTCGTAACCCGGCGGGCCCACCACACAGCCCGCGCCCTGCGCGCCCACGCCGACATCGCCCGTCGGCACCACCCGAGGCATCTGATGGTGGATCAACTCCTGTGGCACCGCCGCGTAGTGGTCCAGGAACGCCTGGAGGTGGCACAGCTGAGCCAGATGGCTGTCCCCGGCCACGGAATCGGCGACGCCGGGCATGGACAGGAACACGAGGACGTTCGCGGCGATCAGCGCGTACGTCACCAACGGGGTGCGACGCGTCGGGTTCACGTCATGGACGGGGATGACCACAAGGAAGTAGTGCCCCCGATGCGGGCGGCGAACCGGTGAACGCCGCCCGCTGCGCGTGCGTATGTCTCCTCAACCGCCCGCGGCACGGGGAAGGCGCTCGCGGGGACGACGTGAGGAACAGGCGATGAACGACCGAGTTACTCCTCCGATGCACGCCCTGCCGGACGGCGAGGCCGAGATCTCACTGGTGCTGCGCCTGCCCTGGGAGGACGTGGCGCGACTCGGCCAGGAGGCCGGACGGCTGGCTTCCCAGATGCAGCGACCGGTGACCCTGGACGAGGCGGTGAGCAACCGGCTGCGGTCCACGCGATCGGCATCCCACGCGAAGCCCGCGGGGGAGCAGCCGGCGCCCGTGACCACGAGCGCGTCCGTCTCGTCGCTGCCGCCGCGGCCTCCGGCGGATCAGGCGCGGCAGGCCATCGAGAGGATCAACGGGTCGGCGTAGAGGTCGTTGGGGCGCAGAAGTCATCACGGCGCAGGAGTCATTACGGCGTGGAAGTCCGTCACGGCGTGGAAGTCCTTCAAGAGGCCCGCACTTTCACCGCTGCCTTGCGGGCGGCCACCAGCACGGGGTCCCACACCGGTGAGAACGGCGGGGCGTAGCCCAGGTCCAGGGCCGTCATCTGTTCCACCGTCATACCGGCCGTCAGGGCCACCGCGGCGATGTCGACGCGCTTGCCCGCGCCCTCCCTGCCCACGATCTGCACGCCGAGCAGCCGTCCCGTGCGGCGCTCGGCGAGCATTTTCACGGTCATGGGGGAGGCGCCCGGGTAGTAGCCCGCGCGGCTGGTCGACTCGATGGTGACCGACTCGAATTGGAGGCCCACCCTGCGCGCGTCCTTCTCGCGCAGGCCGGTGCGGGCGATCTCCAGGTCGCACACCTTGCTGACCGCCGTGCCGACGACGCCCGGGAACGTGGCGTAGCCGCCCCCGACGTTCGTGCCGATGACCTGGCCGTGCTTGTTGGCATGGGTGCCGAGGGCGATGTGCCGTTCCTGCCCGGAGACCAGGTCGAGGACCTCGACGCAGTCGCCGCCGGCCCAGACGTTCTCCTGCCCGCGCACCCGCATCGCGAGGTCGGTCAGCAGTCCGCCGTGGTTGCCGAGCGGGAGCCCCGCGGCCTTCGCGAGCTCCGTCGCGGGGCGTACGCCGATGCCGAGCACGACCACGTCCGCCGGGTACTCGCCGTCGTCCGTGACCACCGCCCGCACCCGGCCGTCGTCACCGGTCAGCAGCTTGGTCACCGCGGCGTCGTCGACCATGGTGATGCCCATGCCCTCCATGGCCTCGTGCACCAGACGGCCCATGTCCGGGTCGAGTGTGGACATCGGCTCCTTGCCGCGGTTGACGACCGTCACCTCGTAGCCGCGGTTGATGAGCGCCTCGGCCATCTCGACGCCGATGTAGCCCGCGCCGACGACGACCGCGCGTCGGCCACGCGTGCGTGCCAGCGTGTCCAGCAGCTCCTGCCCGTCGTCGAGGGTCTGGACGCCGTGCACACCGGGCGCGTCGGCACCCGGCATGTCCGGGCGGATCGGGCGGGCGCCGGTCGCGATCACGAGTTTGTCGTACGACGTCCAGGACTCGGCCCCGGATTCGACGTCACGCGCGCGTACCCGCCCCCGCTCCACGTCGATCTCCGTGACCTCGGTGCGCATCCGCAGGTCGATGTCGCGGGCCCGGTGCTCCTCGGGCGCGCGGGCGATCAGCGCGTCCCGCTCGGTGACGTCGCCGCCCACCCAGTACGGGATGCCGCACGCCGAGTAGGACGTGAAGTGGCCGCGCTCGAACGCCACGATCTCCAGCTCGTCGGCGCCCTTCATACGGCGGGCCTGCGACGCCGCGGACATGCCCGCGGCGTCGCCGCCGATCACCACCAGACGCTCGGCCCCACGGCCCGTGCCACGGCTCGCTGTGCTCATGCTCATGCGAACACGCTACGGGGGCAGGGCATTTCAGTCCTGCTCAGTTCTCCTCGCCGCCCTCCCGCGGGCGAGTGGGCTCCGGTGCGGTCCTGGCCGTCGGCAGCGGGCCCACCGAGGGCATCGCGGGCGCGGTGGCCGGCCGACGCGGCAGGCGGGGCCGTACGAGGCGAAGCCACACGAGGACGGTCAGCACAGTGACCGCCGCGAACGGAAGCACCGCGGCGATCGCCACTACGATCCAGCGCAGCATCGTCACGAACGCGTTCCAGCCGCCTGTCAGCGCGTCGACGACCCCGGGATCCTCGTCCTCCTTCGCGGCCTTCTTCACCGGCGTCTCGGACAGGTTCAGGGTGATGGTGGCCAGGCCTGCGCGGTCCTTGAGGGACGCCTGCCGGGCGAGCAGCGACTCCAGGTCGGCCTGGCGGGTGCTCAACTCGCCCTCCAGCGTCACCACGTCGCTCAGCCTGGTGGCCCGGTCCATCAGCTCGCGGATCCGGGCCACGCTGGCCCGCTGCGAGGTGATGCGGCTCTCCACGTCGACGACCTGGTCGGTGACGTCCTGCGCCTTCGCCGTGCGCTCCAGGAGCTTGCCCGAGCCCTCCAGCTCGGCGAGGACCTCCTCGTACTTGTCGACGGGCACCCGCAGCACCACGTGCGTCTGCTCGTTGCCCTCCTCGCCCCGGGAGGTGGTCTCGTTGCCGACGTAGCCGCCCGCGTTCTCGGTGGTGGTGCGGGCCTCGTCGAGGGACTTCGGCACGTCCTTGACCTGCACGGTCAGGGAGGCGGTGCGGATGATGTGGTTCGCGGAGATCTTGGGCGGCGCGGTGGCCTTGGCGCCGCTCGCGTCGCTGTCGCCACCCGTGCCGTCCGCGGCGCCGCCGGGCGCGGCCCCCTTCGCGTCGCTCTGCGCGGCGGCCTCGTCGTTGGTCGTGCCGGCACCGGAATCGCTGCTGTCGGCCCCGCTGCAGCCGGTCAGCGCGAGGGCCGCGGCCAGCAGGATCCCGGCCAGGGCCTGGACGGGTCGTACGGAACGTCGTGTGCGCATCTGGGCGTACCCCCCGAGGGTTGTGACGACTGACGTTCCTTCGACGCCGGACCCGGCCCGAACGTTGGCGGGAAACGGTCCCGATGCGGTCACGGTCGGGACTCGTGAAGGACACCGGGGCGCTGCGGGAGGGTCGGCGGAGTCTGAGAAAGTGGGCACATGAGCGCAACGGGTACGGGACATGTCGTCGTCATCGGGGCCGGAATCGCGGGACTGGCCGCCGCCCACCGGCTGCTGCAGCGCGGTGCGCGGGTGACCGTGCTGGAGGCGTCGGAACGCGTCGGCGGCAAGCTGCTGTCCGGCGAGATCGCGGGCGCGCGCGTCGACCTCGGTGCCGAGTCGATGCTCGCCCGCCGCCCCGAGGCCGTCGCCCTCGCCCGCGAGACCGGCCTCGCCGACCGCCTCCGGCCGCCCGCCACGGCGACGGCGTCCCTGTGGACCCGCGGCGCCCTGCGCCCCATGCCCAAGGGCCATGTGATGGGGGTCCCCGGAACCGCGGCCGCCCTGTCCGGTGTGCTGTCCGACGAGGGCCTCGCGCGCATCGAGCGCGACGCCGACCTGCCCCGCACGGAGGTCGGCGACGACGTGGCGGTCGGGGAGTACGTGGCGGCGCGGCTGGGCCGCGAGGTCGTCGACCGCCTCGTGGAGCCGCTGCTCGGCGGGGTCTACGCGGGCGACGCGTACCGCATCTCGATGCGCTCGGCGGTCCCGCAACTCTTCCAGGCCGCGCAGACGCACGACTCGTTGACACAGGCCGTCCGCGAGATCCAGGCCAAGGCCGCCGCCAACCAGCAGACCGGGCCGGTGTTCATGGGCATCGAGGGCGGGGTGGGGAGCCTGCCGCTGGCGGTGGCGGAGTCGGTGCGGGAGCGGGGCGGCGAGATCCGCCTGCACAGCCCCGTTCACGGACTGCGCCGGGCCGGGGAGGGCTGGGAGGTCTTCGTCGACGACTACACCGAGGAGGCCGACGCGGTGGTCGTCGCCGCCCCCGCCCATGACGCCGCCCGCCTGCTGTCCGAGCCGGTTCCCGACGCCGCTGCCGAACTGCGCGCCGTCGAGTACGCCTCCATGGCCCTGATCACCCTCGCCTACCGCCGCTTTGGCATCACCCTCCCCGAAGGCAGCGGCTTCCTCGTGCCGCCCGTCGACGGACGCACCATCAAGGCGTCGACCTTCGCCTCCCAGAAGTGGGGCTGGATCGCCGACGAGAACCCGGACCTGCTGGTCCTGCGCACCTCCGTCGGGCGTCAAGGCGAGACGGAGATCCTCCAGCGCGAGGACGCCGACCTGGTCGAGGTCTCGCGCCGCGACCTCGAAGCGGCCATCGGCCTGGACGCCACTCCCGTCGAGACCCGCGTCACCCGTTGGAACGACGGCCTGCCGCAGTACCCCGTCGGCCACCACGCGCGCGTGGCCCGCATCCGCGAGCACGTCGGCAAGCTGCCGGGCCTCGCGGTGTGCGGCGCGGTGTACGACGGCGTCGGCATCCCGGCCTGCATCGCGAGCGCGTACGCCGCCGTCGACCAGCTCCAGGGCGACCGGCGCGGTGTGGAAGAGCTCACCACCAACCCGGTGCAGAGTCTGCACGGAGGAGCGGGAGAATGAGGTCATGAGTGACGACGCCCCCACCACCGAGTCCGCCAGGATCCCGAACAAGGGCAAGCTGGCCAAGGACCTCAACGAGGTCATCCGCTACACCCTCTGGTCCGTCTTCAAGCTGAAGGACGTGCTCCCCGAGGACCGTGCGGGCTACGCCGACGAGGTCCAGGAGCTGTTCGACCAGCTCGCCGCCAAGGACGTGACGATCCGCGGCACCTACGACGTCTCGGGCCTGCGCGCCGACGCCGACCTCATGATCTGGTGGCACGCGGAGACCAGCGACCAGCTCCAGGAGGCGTACAACCTCTTCCGCCGCACCAGGCTGGGGCGCGCGCTGGAGCCGGTGTGGTCGAACATGGCGCTGCACCGTCCCGCCGAGTTCAATCGCTCGCACATCCCGGCGTTCCTCGCCGACGAGACCCCGCGCAACTACATCAGCGTCTACCCGTTCGTGCGTTCGTACGACTGGTACCTGCTGCCCGACGAGGACCGCCGCCGCATGCTCGCCGACCACGGCAAGATGGCCCGCGGCTACCCGGACGTGCGCGCCAACACCGTCGCCTCGTTCTCCCTCGGCGACTACGAGTGGCTCCTCGCCTTCGAGGCCGACGAGCTGTACCGCATCGTCGACCTCATGCGCCACCTGCGCGCCTCCGAGGCCCGGATGCACGTCCGCGAGGAGGTCCCGTTCTACACCGGGCGCCGCAAGGACATCGGCGAGCTGGTCGCGGGCCTCGCCTGATCAGCCTGAGAGCCCGGCGCCCAGCGTGAGGCCGGGGCGGCCGGCGCCTTCCGGGAGCCGGCCGCCGGCCCGGGCTCGGGTTCCGGGCGCGGTGCGCAGGCCGCGCGCCGCACCGGGAGCCGGCCCTCCAGCAGATACGCGTCCACGTGGCCGTTGACGCACGGATTCGGCCCGCCCGCGATGCCGTGCGTGCCGGAGTCCCGCTCGGTCACCAGCACCGAGCCCGACAGCCGCCGGTGCATCTCCAGGGCGCCGTCGTACGGGGTCGCCGCGTCCCGCTCGCCGGCCAGGATCAGCGTCGGCGGCAGCTCACCCGGCCCGGTCCGTACGTCGAGGGGCTGCTGGCGGGGCGTCGGCCAGTACGCGCACGGCAGGTTCGTCCACACGTTGTCCCAGGTCTCGAACGGTGCCACGCGCGCGAGCCGCGTGTTGTCCCGGTCCCACACCCGCCACTCGGTCGGCCAGGACGCGTCGTTGCACTCGACGGCGGTGTAGACGGCGTTCGAGTTCTCCGCCTCGGCCGCCGCCTCCGGATGCGGACCGGCCTGCTCGATCAGCGGCTTCGGGTCACCCTTCAGATACGCCGACAGCGCCTGCGCGCGGTGCGGCCAGTAGTCGTCGTAGTACCCGGCCGACAGGAACGCCGCCTGCAACTGCCCGGGCCCGACCTTCCCGCCCGCCGGCTCCGCGGCCAGCCGTGCCGCCGCCTTCTCGTAGCTGCGCAGCACCTTTTGGGCCGTGTCGCCCAGCGCGTACACGTCGTCGTGCTTGGCGATCCACTCCCTGAGGTCCGCCCAGCGCCCCTCGAACGCGGCCGACTGGCCGAGGTTGTTGCGGTACCAGATCTGCCCCGGGTCCGGGTTCACCGCCGAGTCGAACACCATCCGCCGTACGTGCGAGGGGAACAGCGTCGCGTACAGCGCCCCGATGTAGGTGCCGTACGACGTGCCCATGAACGTCAGCTTCTCCTCGCCCAGCGCGGCACGCAGCACGTCCAGGTCACGGGCGTTGTTGAGGGAGGTGTAGTGCCGCAGCGCGTCGCCCGCCCGCTTCGCGCAGCCGCGCGCGTGCGCCTTCGCCTGCGCGATGCGCTCCCTCTTGTACGACTCCGAGGGGTACGTCGGCGCCTGCGAGGGCGCCTTGAGGAACTGCTCGGGGTCCTGGCAGGACAGGGGCGCGGAAAGGCCCACCCCGCGCGGGGCGTAGCCCACGAGGTCGTACGCCGCCGCCAGCCGCTTCCACTCGGGGAGCACGCCGATCACCGGGAAGTACATGCCGGAGGCGCCCGGCCCGCCCGGGTTGTAGACCAGGGCACCCTGCCGGGGCACCCGGCGCTTGCTGTTGTGCGGGTCCTTGTGGGTGGCCCGGGCCCGGCTGACGGTCAGTCTGATCTGCTTGCCGTCGGGACGGGCATAGTCGAGCGGGACGGACACCGTGCCGCACTGCATGCCGCCGGGCAGGTCATCCCCCTCCGGGCAGGCGCCGAAGTCGATGCCCTCTGCCATCGCGCGCGCGGCGACCACCGCGGTGCCGCGCACCTCGGCCGAGCCCGGGACGGCCGGGGCGCTGTCGGCCGGGGCGGCGGCGAGCGTGGTCAGGAGCAAGGACCCGGCGGCCGAGTAGAGGGCGGGGGCTCTCATCGCGTATCCCTTCGGTGCACGGCAGCAACAAAAGGGATGTTTCGTTCGGTCGTCGGTGAAGGCAAGCACCGTCAGGCCGGTGTCGGGCCCAATGCCTCCGTGCGCCCCCTCGGCTATTCGCGCCAGTGCTGCTGCTCGCCGTGGGCGAAGGCCGCGCGCAGGTCCGGTTCGCCGATCGCGCGGATGCCGTGGACGGCGACCGAGGTGAGGTCCGCACGGTCACCCCCGCCGGAGCGCCGGTTCAGGGCCCCGAGGAGGCGCTGGCCGGCCGGGGAGGCCCAGCGCGAGTACGGGTGGACCTCGACCCGTGCGATGGCGAGGCAGCTCAGGGTGAGCGCGAGGGGGAGCCCGAACCAGAGGGCGACCAGGTGCCGCGGCATGTCCGACTCGGCGGGTGTCAGCAGCGCGATCGCGCCCAGCGCGACGACGGCCGCCACGGCGAGCTGAACCTGGCGGACTCCGGCCGCGACGCCCGCCCGGGCGCCGTCGGGCACGGCGAGTCCCGCGCTGACCAGCCGGTCGGCGATGCCGCGCACCGCGTCCGTGGCGGCGGCGGTGGCCCGTACCGGCGCGATCCGCGACTGCCCCTCCGGCCCGATGGCCCCGATCACCGACCGCTCCATGTCGTCCCGGCCGCGCGGGTCGACGACGGTCGCCCAGCCGGTGTGGGCGAGCAGCAGTCGCCGCTGGCGTGCCATGGAGACGAGCGTCAGGTCGGCGACCCGCCGGGGGCCGCCGGAGAGGAACGCGGCCTCGTACAGCGTCAGATCGTGCACCCGGCCCGCGTGCGCGTCGACGGCCGCCGCACGTACGGCGGCCAGGCACAGCCGCGTACACGCCGTGCCGGCGGCGGCCCAGGCCAGCAGCAGGAGAAGCACCCAGAACATGGGGATTTTCTATGCGACCGGTTCGGGCGGCGCCATGCCTTGTTCACGATCCGGACCAGGAGTTGCCGGTATGTGACGTTCCGGTGGGAATCACGGTCACTGATCCGTTGGGGGCGGCGGGCTGGTGGCGGGTGGGGGCCTCGGCCGCCGCCAGGGACGCGGTGCGCGGCATCGCCGACCGGCTGGTCAGCGCGGGACTCGCCGTGCCCGACGGCGCCCGGGCGGGCGTCGCGGCCGGAGTCCGCCAGGTTA
>NZ_LGDG01000219.1 GCF_001279775.1 Streptomyces sp. MMG1533
GCAAAACGCTCGGCTGGGAAACCCCAGCCGAGCGCCTGCATAAACTGCTCGCGGCCTGATCAACACGACCACGTGTTGCAACGACCCCTAGAAAGCGCCGTTCCGTGTACGGCCTTTGGGCTGTTTCTGAGGCGCTCGGCGGGCGGCGAGCTGGTGCTCAGCGGTCGACGAGCCGGTCGAACTGCGTGGTGGTGTGGCGCAGATGGGCCACCAACTCCTCGCCGACCTTCGGCTCAGGGGCGTCCGCAGGCACGAACAGGATGGAGACCTGCATGTGCGGCGGCTCCGCGAACCAGCGCTGCTTGCCGCCCCAGACGAACGGAGAAAGGTTCCGGTTGACCGTGGCGAGGCCGGCGCGGGCGACGCCCTTGGCACGCGGCATGACGCCGTGCAGCGCCTTGGGGGCCTCCAGGCCCACCCCGTGCGACGTACCGCCCGCCACGACCACCAGGAAGCCGTCCGAGGCCGCCTTCTGCTGCCGGTAGCCGAAGCGGTCCCCCTTGGCGACGCGTGTGACGTCCAGGACCGCCCCGCGGTACTCGGTGGCCTCGTGGTCCCCCAGCCACAGCCGCGTGCCGATACGGGCGCGGAAGCGGGTCTGGGGGAACTGCTGCTGCAGCCGGGCCAGGTCCTCGGCCTTGAGGTGGCTGACGAACATCGTGTGCAGCGGCAGTCGGGCCGCGCGCAGCCGGTCCATCCAGCCGATGACCTCCTCGACCGCGTCCGAGCCGTCGGTACGGTCCAGCGGCAGGTGGATCGCGAAGCCCTCGAGACGGACGTTCTCTATGGCGGTATGCAGCTGCGGCAGGTCCTGCTCGCTGATGCCGTGCCGCTTCATCGAGGACATCACCTCGATGACCACACGGGCCCCCACGAGGCCGTACACCCCGTCGATCGACGACACCGAGCGGATGACCCGGTCGGGCAGCGGGACGGGCTCCTCGCCGCGCCGGTACGGCGTCAGCACCAGCAGGTCACCGCCGAACCAGTCCTTGATCCGGGCGGCCTCGTACGTCGTACCGACGGCGAGGACGTCCGAGCCGAGTCGCGTGGCTTCCTCCGCCAGCCGCTCGTGTCCGAAGCCGTAGCCGTTGCCCTTGCAGACCGGGACGAGCCCCGGGAACTGCTCCTGCACGTGCTTGTGGTGCGCCCGCCAGCGCGCGGTGTCGACGTAGAGGGTGAGCGCCATGGCCGGACCTGGAACCTTTCTGGTGGCTGCGGTGTATCAGAGGTATGGGAGCTGTTGAAGAGAAGAACGCGACGTCAGCGGCGCGACATGTAGATGTCGAGCGCCTTGTGGAGCAGTTTGTTCAGCGGGAAGTCCCACTCGCCGAGGTATTCGGCGGCTTGGCCGCCCGTGCCCACCTTGAACTGGATCAGGCCGAAGAGGTGGTCGGTCTCGTCCAGAGAGTCGGAGATGCCCCGCAGGTCGTAGACCGTGCCGCCGAGCGCGTAGGCATCGCGCAGCATCCGCCACTGCATCGCGTTCGAGGGCCGGACCTCACGGCCGATGTTGTCGGAGGCGCCGTAGGAGTACCAGACGTGGCCGCCGACGATCAGCATCGTCGCCGCCGACAGATTCACGCCGTCGTGCCGGGCGAAGTACAGCCGCATGCGGTTGGGGTCCTCGGTGTTGAGGGCCGTCCACATGCGTTGGAAGTACGACAGCGGGCGGGGCCGGAAGTGGTCGCGCACAGCCGTGATCTCGTACAGGCGCTGCCACTCCTCGAGGTCGTGGTAGCCGCCCTGCACGACCTCGACGCCGGCCTTCTCGGCCTTCTTGATGTTGCGGCGCCACAGCTGGTTGAAGTTCTTGTGGACCTCTTCCAGCGAGCGGTTCGCCAGCGGCACCTGGAAGACATAACGGGGCTGTACGTCACCGAAGCCGGCGCCCCCGTCCTCCCCCTGCTGCCAGCCCATGCGGCGCAGCTTGTCGGAGACTTCGAAGGCGCGAGGTTCGATGAAGTCGGCCTCGATGTCCCGCAGACGCTTCACGTCCGGGTTCTGGATGCCCTGCTTGATGGAGGCCGCTTCCCAGCGCCTGATGATCACCGGCGGGCCCATCTTCACGGAGAAGGCGCCCTGATGCTTGAGGTGCGCCAGCATCGGTTCCAGCCACTCGGTCAGATTCGGCGCGAACCAGTTGATGACCGGGCCCTCGGGCAAATAGGCGAGGTAGCGCTTGATCTTGGGAAGCTGCCGGTAGAGGACGAGGCCCGCGCCGACCAGTTCGCCGGTCCGGTCGTCGAACCAGCCGAGGCTCTCGGAGCGCCACTCCGCCTTGACGTCGGCCCAGGCCGGAACCTGCATGTGGCTCGCCGACGGCAGGCTCTGGATGTACGCCAGATGCTGCTCGCGGCTGATCGTCCTCAGGGTCAGGCTCATTCGGGGCGCTCCTCGGGCTGGTGTGTCCCCATGGGTACAGGGGCTCCGGCTCTCGCGCCGAAGCCTACTGCGCCTTGCGAGCGCCCCGACTGGGCATACGGCACCTTCGCCCCGGCCTGTGGGCCGCCGAGGCGTTCCGCCGTACTTTATGAGCGGTTCAGCGGACGATGTCCGTGGCGTCAGCCGACGACCCCGCCGAAGAGACCGCCGTGCGCCATGCCGAGGAAGAAGCCGACCCCGGACGCGCCCAGGCCCAGGATCAGCCCGAAGCGCTCACGCGTCGTCTCCGAGATCCACTGCCCGTACGCGCCGACGAGGATCCCCACCAGGCCGGTCCAGGAGCTCAGCAGATGCAGGCTGTTGAACATCGCCGTGATGAACGACGTGAGGCCCAGCACCAGGGTCACCGCTAGCAGCGTGTCCTGGAGCGGGTGGGGCTTGCCGTCCGTGGCGAAAAGGCCTCCGACGGTGTTGGGTCGCAATGCCTGTGCCATAGGGCACCTCCTGCGGAAGACGGCGCATCGTAGCGCCATACACACCCGATGGGTACAGATTGACGGCCCTGGCGACCGGATTTCAACCGGAAGCCGCCGTGCGGGTACTCTGTACCGTCTGCACCGTTGTCTGCCCACGTCACGACAAAGGACTCCCCTTCGGGACCCCCGATTGTCAGTGGCGGCCGATACCGTTGCGTACGCATCACAACCCTCCTGCCACGGAACCGCCGTGGCCGTTGAGTCCAAAGGAGGTGGGTTCTACATGCGTCACTACGAGGTGATGGTCATCCTCGACCCCGATCTGGAGGAGCGCGCTGTCGCCCCCCTGATCGAGAACTTCCTCTCCGTCGTCCGTGAGGGCAACGGAAAGGTCGAGAAGGTCGACACCTGGGGCCGTCGTCGTCTCTCGTACGAGATCAAGAAGAAGCCTGAGGGCATCTACTCGGTCATCGACCTGCAGGCCGAGCCTGCGGTCGTCAAGGAGCTCGACCGCCAGATGAACCTGAACGAGTCGGTCCTCCGGACCAAGGTCCTCCGTCCCGAGACCCACTGAGCTCTCCCGCTCAGCTGATCTCGGATTCCGAGTAGCAGCACTAGCAGCCAGCAGCAAACCCGCCGAGAGGTTCCCCCATGGCAGGCGAGACCGTCATCACGGTCGTCGGCAATCTTGTCGACGACCCCGAGCTGCGCTTCACCCCTTCCGGTGCGGCGGTCGCGAAGTTCCGTGTCGCGTCCACCCCCCGCACCTTCGACCGCCAGACGAACGAGTGGAAGGACGGCGAGAGCCTGTTCCTGACCTGCTCGGTCTGGCGTCAGGCGGCTGAGAACGTCGCCGAGTCGCTCCAGCGAGGCATGCGCGTCATCGTGCAGGGCCGGCTGAAGCAGCGGTCCTATGAGGACCGTGAGGGCGTCAAGCGCACGGTCTACGAGCTGGACGTCGAGGAAGTCGGCGCCAGCCTGCGCAGTGCCACGGCCAAGGTCACCAAGACCGCCGGCCGCGGTGGCCAGGGTGGTTACGGCGGCGGTGGCGGTGGCGGCGCCCAGGGCGGCGGCAGCTGGGGCGGTGGCTCCGGCGGCGGTCAGCAGGGCGGCGGCAGTGCTCCTGCCGACGACCCGTGGGCGACCAGCGCTCCCGCAGCTGGCAACCAGGGCGGTGGCGGCGGTGGCGGCGGCTGGGGTGGAAACTCCGGCGGCGGCTCCGGCGGCGGCTACTCGGACGAGCCCCCCTTCTAGGCCTCGGGCCGAGGGTGGGTCGTACCCAAACTTCTTGATCACACAGGAGATACACCATGGCGAAGCCGCCTGTGCGCAAGCCGAAGAAGAAGGTCTGCGCTTTCTGCAAGGACAAGGTCACGTACGTGGACTACAAGGACACGAACATGCTGCGGAAGTTCATTTCCGACCGCGGCAAGATCCGTGCCCGCCGCGTGACCGGCAACTGCACGCAGCATCAGCGTGACGTCGCCACGGCCGTGAAGAACAGCCGTGAGATGGCGCTGCTGCCCTACACCTCCACCGCGCGATAAGGGAAGGGTGACCGAAACATGAAGATCATCCTCACCCACGAGGTCTCCGGCCTCGGTGCCGCGGGCGACGTCGTCGACGTCAAGGACGGTTACGCTCGCAACTACCTGATCCCGCGGAACTTTGCGATCCGCTGGACCAAGGGCGGCGAGAAGGACGTCGAGCAGATCCGTCGTGCTCGCAAGATCCACGAGATCCAGACCATCGAGCAGGCCAACGCTGTGAAGGCCCAGCTCGAAGGTGTCAAGGTTCGCCTGGCCGTCCGCTCCGGCGACGCCGGTCGTCTCTTCGGCTCCGTCACCCCGGCCGACATCGCTTCCGCGATCAAGGCTTCCGGTGGCCCCGAGGTCGACAAGCGCCGCATCGAGCTGGGCACGCCGATCAAGACGCTGGGCGCCCACGAGACGTCCGTGCGTCTGCACCCCGAGGTGGCCGCCAAGGTCAACATCGAGGTCGTCGCGGCCTGATCGCTGCACTCGGCTCGGATGCTGAGGGAAGGGGCCGCACCCAGTCGGGTGCGGCCCCTTCCGCGTGCTCTAGACCCGGCAGAGGAGTCCATGTTTCACGTGAAACGTCGGTTTCACGTGAAACGGTCAGCGCGTCGCACCCGTCACCAGCCAGCGCCCGGAGCGGGATCGCAGCCACAACGTCAGCATTCGCACGGTCATCATCAGCGTCATGGCTGCCCAGAGTGCCGTGAGCCCGCCGCCGAGTGCGGGAACCAGGAAGGCGGCCGGGATGAACACGGCCAGGGTGACCAGCATCGCCCACGCCAGGTACGGGCCGTCGCCCGCACCCATCAGGACTCCGTCCAGGACGAAGACGACGCCGCAGATCGGCTGCGAAAGGGCGACGATCACCAGAGCGGGCAGGGCTGCATCCTTCACCACGGAGTCGCTGGTGAACAGCGGCAGGAAAACAGGGCGGCTGATCACGACCAGCACGCCGAGCACGACGCCGGCCGCGATGCCCCACTGCACCATGCGTCGGCAGACATTACGCGCGCCTTCCGGGTCGTCGGCGCCGAGATAGCGGCCGATGATGGCCTGTCCGGCGATGGCGATGGCATCGAGCGCGAAGGCGAGCAGGCTCCACAGCGACAGGATGATCTGGTGAGCCGCAATGTCGGCGTCGCCGAGGCGGGCCGCCACAGCGGTGGCGATCATCAGGATCGCCCGCAGGGAGAGCGTGCGAACCAGGAGAGGTACGCCGGCTTGTGCGGAGGCTCGGATCCCGGCGGCGTCGGGGCGCAGTGAGGCACCGTGTCGACGGGCGCCGCGGACGACCACCACGAGATAGGCGGCGGCCATGCCGCATTGAGCGATGACGGTGCCCCAGGCGGATCCCGCGATGCCGAGGTCGGCGCCGTAGACGAGGCCCACGTTGAGGGCGCCGTTGGCGACGAAGCCTCCGATGGCGACGTACAGCGGGGTCTTCGTGTCCTGCAGTCCGCGCAGGACACCGGTGGCGGCGAGCACGACGAGCATCGCCGGGATCCCCAGGGCCGAGATCCGTAGATAAGTGGTCGCATACGAGGCGGCGGTGTCGGAGGCGCCGAAGAGCTCTACGACGGTCGGCGCTGTGGGCAGGACGACGGCGATGACGAGGGCGCCGAGCAGCAGCGCCAGCCAGATGCCGTCCATGCCCTGACGGATGGCGGCTTGGAGGTCGTCCGCGCCGACGCGTCGGGCGACGGCGGCCGTGGTGGCGTAGGCGAGGAAGACGAAGATGCTGACGGCGGTCATGAGGAGGGCCGAGGCGACGCCGAGGCCGGCGAGTTGGGCGGTACCGAGATGGCCGACGATCGCGCTGTCGGCCATGACGAAGAGGGGCTCGGCGACCAGTGCGCCGAAGGCCGGGACGGCCAGCGCGACGATCTCTCGGTCGTGCCGGCGTCGGGCGGCCCTTGGGGTCGCGGGAGCCTGTGTCATGAGCACCAATCTAATCGTCCACAGGTAATAGATGTAATCCCTTAATGACCCTTACGTGCTGTCACGCAGTGCGCACTCGTGTGCGCCGGTTGATGTGATCTTGGCCCGACTGGGAAAGTTTTTCTTCTGCACAGCCGGTGGACGGGAAAAGTGCAGGTCAGATCATGTCTCGTGAAAGGAGGTGAAGCTTGTTCACAGGGCTGTCCACCGTGTCGTGCACAGGTTTTGTGGAGTTCTCCACAGCATCCGGGCGGTCGTCCACATGGCCTGTGGATAACCAGATTGGCTGACGGTGCCCGCGGGCCTACCGTGGACCGGCGCCCACTCCGTCCGTCGGCTTGGAAAGCATCACAAAACCGACGCGCCAGAACCGGAGTTGGGCGTCTCATTTGTCAGTGGCGTGCCGTAGAAATGAGGGGCACGGCGAGGTCCGCTCTGCGGACGGGAGGAGGTGGCTCGGGTGAGTATTTCCGAGCCCTTGGACGACCCCTGGGCCGACAGCGGTCCCAGTGATCGTCTGCCCGCCTCCCGCCGGCGCGGCGACGGAGCCCGGGGGCGCGACGAGCAGCACGACCGAGGCAGGGAGAACGGCGCCTGGGAGGGCGGCGGTTCGTCCTTCGAGCGTGTGCCGCCGCAGGACCTCGACGCCGAGCAGTCCGTGCTCGGCGGCATGCTCCTGTCCAAGGACGCCATCGCCGATGTCGTCGAGGTCCTCAAGGGCCACGACTTCTACAAGCCCGCGCACGAGACGATCTACCAGGCGATCCTCGACGTCTACGCCAAGGGCGAGCCGGCCGACCCCATCACGATCGCCGCCGAGCTCACCAAACGCGGCGAGATCAACAAGGTCGGCGGGGCGTCGTATCTGCACACCCTCGTCCAGACCGTGCCGACGGCGGCGAACGCCGAGTACTACGCGGAGATCGTTCACGAGCGCGCCGTCCTGCGCCGCCTGGTCGAGGCCGGCACCCGCATCACGCAGATGGGATACGCGGCCGACGACGACGTCGACGAGATCGTCAACCGGGCCCAGGCGGAGATCTACGCGGTCACCGAGCAGCGCACCAGCGAGGACTACCTGCCGCTCGGCGACATCATGGAAGGCGCGCTCGACGAGATCGAGGCGATCGGCTCGCGCAGCGGCGAGATGACCGGCGTGCCCACCGGATTCACCGACTTCGACTCGCTCACCAACGGCCTGCACCCGGGGCAGATGATTGTCATCGCAGCCCGTCCCGCCATGGGTAAGTCCACGCTCGCACTGGACTTCGCGCGGGCCGCGTCGATCAAGAACAACCTGCCGAGCGTCATCTTCTCCCTCGAAATGGGCCGCAACGAGATCGCGATGCGTCTGCTGTCCGCCGAGGCCCGCGTTGCGCTGCACCACATGAGATCCGGCACGATGACCGACGAGGACTGGACGCGCCTGGCCCGGCGCATGCCGGACGTATCGGCCGCGCCGCTCTTCATCGACGACTCCCCGAACCTGTCGATGATGGAGATCCGTGCCAAGTGCCGCCGGCTCAAGCAACGCAACGACATCAGACTTGTCGTCATCGACTATCTCCAGCTGATGCAGTCCGGCGGTTCAAAGCGCGCCGAGAACCGTCAGCAGGAGGTCTCGGACATGTCCCGAAATCTGAAGCTGCTGGCCAAGGAGCTGGAGGTCCCGGTCATCGCGCTCTCCCAGCTGAACCGTGGTCCCGAGCAGCGCACGGACAAGAAGCCCATGGTCTCCGACCTGCGTGAGTCCGGTTCCATCGAGCAGGACGCCGACATGGTCATCCTGTTGCACCGCGAGGACGCCTACGAGAAGGAGTCCCCGCGCGCGGGCGAGGCCGACCTGATTGTGGCCAAGCACCGTAACGGCCCGACGGCGACGATCACGGTCGCCTTCCAGGGCCACTACTCGCGGTTCGTGGACATGGCGCAGACCTGATCAGTCCCCCCACGGGGCTCCCACGGGGCCAAATGAGCTCGACGCCCGAGTACCCCGCGGGATGGACTGGGGTCATGACGACACCTCAGGAAGAGTTGCTCCCCGGCACGCGCCGGGCGCTGTTGCACCGGATTGCCGTGGCCCAGGCTGAAGGGCGTGCGCCGTCGCTGGTCGCGGCGGTGGTACGGGGCGGGCAGGCAGTGTGGCACGGCTCGCGGACCTCGGTGGATGGGCACGGCCCGGACGAGAACGTGCAGTACCGGATCGGGTCGATCACCAAGACCTTCACCGCCGTTCTCGTGTTGCGGCTGCGCGACGAGGGTGTGCTCGACCTTGGGGACCCCCTGGAGAAGTACGTGCCGGGGACCGGTGCGGGGGAGGCCACGATCGCCGAGCTGCTCGCGCACACGAGCGGACTGGCGGCCGAGTCACCCTCGCCGTGGTGGGAGCGCACTCCGGGGTCCCTGCGTCCTGAACTCGCCGACGTGCTGGGGGAGCAGCCCTTCCGGCATCCGGCCGGCCGCCGCTTCCACTACTCAAACCCCGGCTACACCCTCCTGGGCGCACTCGTCGAGAAACTGCGCGGGGCCCCGTGGGAGCAGGTACTGCGGAACGAAGTGCTTGAACCTCTGGGCCTGGACCGTACGGGCACGCGGCCACAGGCGCCGCACGCCGGCGGCTGGGCGGTGCACCCGTGGGCCGACGTGATGCTGCCGGAACCGACCGAGAACCTCGGACTGATGGCCCCGGCCGGACAACTCTGGTCCACCACGGGGGACTTGGCGCGATTCGCCGCCTTCCTGGCGAAGGGGGATGCCAGGGTGCTGAGCGTCGACTCCCTGCGGGAGATGCGGACGCCCGCGGCACCGGCGGAGGCCGCGGATGTTGCGGACGCCGCCACGTACGGTCTGGGGCTGCAGATCCAGCACCGGGACGGGCGGCTGCTCGTGGGACATTCGGGGTCACTGCCGGGCTTCCTGGCCAACCTCACCATCAGCGTGGCGGACGACGTCGCGGCGGTGGTGCTGGCCAACTGCACCTCCGGCCCGCTGCTGTCGGCCGTGGGCGCCGATCTCGTACGGATCGTCGCCGAATCCGAGCCGCACTTCCCCGATCCGTGGCGACCCCTGACAGAAGTCGACGCCACCGTGCTCGAGTTGGCGGGCCAGTGGTACTGGGGGACACATGCCTTCGCCCTGCGGTTGACGGCCGACGGGCTGGTCTCACTGGAGCCCCTCTCCGGCAACGGCCGCCGTTCGCGGTTCCGGGCGAATGGCGACGGAACCTGGACGGGCCTGGAGGGCTACTACGCCGGGGAGCTCCTGAAGGCCGTATGGCGCCCGGACGGTTCCGTGAGCCATCTCGACCTCGGGTCGTTCGTCTTCACGCGTCAGCCGTACGACGAGGGGGCTGCCCTGCCAGGCGGGGTGGATCCCGAGGGCTGGCGAGGTATCGGCTAGACGCGCTCGCGGTGATGCGGCTTGTTTCACGTGAAACAAGCCGCATCGTCATGTCTCGGCGGGAGTGTTGTGCCGCCTTTGGAGCGGCATGTCACAGCTGCAGCTTGAATCCCACGTGAGAGGCAGTGAAGCCGAGCCGTTCGTAGAAGCGGTGGGCGTCCGTGCGGGTGTTGTCCGAGGTCAGCTGGAGCAACTGGCAGCCCTGGCGACGGGATTCCTCGATCGCCCACTCGATGAGCCGCGTCCCCAGGCCGCTGCCGCGCTCGTCCGCATGGATGCGCACGCCTTCGACGATCGACCTGGTGGAACCGCGCCGGGACAGCCCGGGAATGATCGTGAGCTGGAGCGTACCGACGACTCGGCTCTCACGGACGGCCACCACCAGATGCTGGTTGGGGTCGCTCGTGAGGCGCTCCAGTGCCGCCAGGTAGGGCGTCAAGTCGTCCGGTGACTCACGCTGGGCGCCCAGGGGGTCGTCGGCGAGCATGGCGACGATCGAGGGAATGTCGTCCACCGTCGCGGGCTGTATCTCAAGATCCTCCATGGCTGCACCCTATGCAGGAGCGTCCCTGTGCGGGCGGGCGGAGGGTCTCGACGGTTCGTGCGGCCGGGGCGGTCCGGGGTTCTGGGAGGCGGCGTCGAGGGCTTCGCGCAGGGCGGTCTCCTCGGTGGGGCGGGCCTCTGCCGGTGGCCTGAGGTTCGACTCGGTGATGTCGGTGTAGATGCCCCGACGGTCGGCGGGAACTCCGGCGGTCGGTGGGGACTCGGTCACGCTCAGATCGTGTGCCGCCTGCAGGGCCCGCTCGATGTGGGAGGGCGATGAGCGCGGGGTCCGTGGCGGTCATGCGGTCTGCTCCTCCGTTTCAGGAGCGGCTGTACACCAAGACGTAGCGATCACGAAATAGCGCGCGTTTGCATGTATCCAGCGTGCGCAATTAATGTGGTCGTGCTTAACGCGCTCCTGCAATCGTCTGGGAAGGTGTCATCCCCATGCCGCTCGCGCTTCTCGCCCTCGCGATCGGGGCCTTCGGAATCGGAACGACCGAGTTCGTGATCATGGGCTTGCTGCCCGAGGTCGCGGGAGACTTCGGGGTCTCCATCCCCACTGCCGGCTTCCTGGTGACCGGCTATGCGCTCGGTGTCATGTTCGGTGCCCCGCTGATGACCGTGCTCGGTACCAAGATCTCGCGCAAGCGGATGCTGATGCTGCTGATGGGGCTGTTCATCGTCGGCAATCTGCTGTCCGCCCTCGCACCCGCCTTCGCCGTCATGCTGGTCGGCCGTGTGATCGCCTCACTCGCTCATGGGGCCTTCTTCGGTATCGGCTCGGTCGTCGCGGCCGACTTGGTCGCCCCCGACAAGAAGGCCGGAGCCATCGTGATGATGTTCACCGGCCTGACCGTCGCCAACGTGGTCGGCGTCCCCCTGGGCACGCTCGTCGGGCAGACCGTCGGCTGGCGCGTCACCTTCGGGATCGTCGCCGTCCTGGGCGTGATCGGCCTCCTCGGCATCGCCAAGCTCGTCCCCGAGATGCCCAGGGTGGAAGGCGTGAGCCTGCGCCACGAACTGGCCGCTTTCAAGAACGCGCAGGTTCTGCTCGCGATGGCGATGACCGTCCTGGGCTTCGGCGGCGTCTTCGCGGCCATCACCTACATCGCGCCGATGATGACCCAGGTCGCCGGCTTCGCCGACGGCTCCGTCACCTGGTTGCTCGTCCTCTTCGGCGTCGGCATGGTCTTCGGCAACCTCGTCGGCGGCACGTACGCCGACCGCGCCTTGATGCCCATGCTCTACGTCTCTTTGGGCGCCCTGGCCGTCGTGCTTGCCCTCTTCACGCTCACTGCCCACCACAAGGCCCTGGCCGCCGTCACGATCGTGCTGATCGGCGCCTTGGGCTTCGCCACCGTCCCGCCGCTGCAGAAGCGCGTCCTGGACCAGGCGCACGGCGCCCCGACACTGGCCTCGGCCGTGAACATCGGCGCCTTCAACCTCGGCAACGCGCTCTCCGCCTGGCTCGGCGGACTCGTCATCTCAGCCGGCCTCGGCTACACCGCCCCCAACTGGGTCGGTGCCGCCCTCGCCGCGGCCGCCCTGCTTCTCGCCGTCCTGTCGTCCGCTATGGAGCGCCGCGGCAGCGGGCCCAGCACGGAGGTCGCTGAAGCCGTGACGGCCAATCAGCGGGCTGCCGTTCACCAGTGAGCCGTACGGCTGCCCGCCATCACGAGCTGTGCACGGCGACGCCGGTTCCTGGATCCCCCGGGAGCCGGCGTCGCCGTGTCACCACGTGGCTCAAGCCGCCGCCACCGTCAGCGGCGCGAAGCGCCGGCTCCAGTCTCCGGGGAGTTCCGCCACGCCGTACGTCATGACGGTGTTCAAGGCGAGGGACGCCAGACCGTGCGCCTTCGCCCACGCCAGCAACTCCTCGTGCCGTACGTCGATGTCGGTGCGCAGCGGACGCTCGGTGTGAGCGGCGAGGGCGGCGATCAGGGCCTTCGCTGTTCGTGTGTCGCGGGCGATCAGCGGGCCGACGACGTGGGTGTCCATGTTGGGCCAGGCTGCCGCGTAACCGACGATCCGGCCGTTCTCCTCGGCGACGCGCAACTGGTCGGCGAAGGCGGGCAGCCGGGTGACGATGTGCGTGCGATCGGCGCCGAACACCTCCTCGTCGAGCCGGAGGATGCCTGTGAGGTCCTCGGCAGTGGCCGCACGCGTGGCGACCTCGGGTGGCGGCCCGTCCCCTGTGAAGTGTCCGCGCAGCATCTCGGCCCGGCCGGTGGCCTTGAAGCCGAGTTCCTCGTAGAGCGGGCGACCGTACGGCGTCGCGTGCAAGGTCAGCGGTGTGGTGCCCATCGCTGAGACGACGTGGCGCATCAGCCGGCGTCCGACGCCCTGCCGGGCATGCCGCTCGGCGACCAGCACCATGCCGATGGCTCCGAGATCGGGTTGGTCCTGCGGTCCGTACTCGGTGACCACACAGGCGCTGACAAGTCCGCCGTCGGGATCGTCGATGCCGTAACCCTTGCCGGCCGTGAGGAGGAAGCCCCACTTGTGCTCCTCGCGTGGCCACCCCCGGTCCTCGGACAAGTCGGCGCAGGCGGTGAGGTCGCGACGCGTCAGACGGCGGATGGGCAGAGCGGTGGGAGAAGGAGTCGGCACGCAGGTCAGGCTGTCTGACGGGGGCCCTCGACGTCCACCTGTTTCCCGGGAGACGGACGAGCTTTTGGCCATGTCGTAGCCAATTGGACAGCCTGAGAACAGACGCTGGGTGTTTCACGTGAAACACCCAGCGAACGGCGACGGTCCGACGGCCGCCCCAGAAGCCGGACAACCACCCCGCTAGCCTCGGCGGTATGGCCAGACTTCATCTCTTCGACCTCGACGGCACGTTGTTGCACGGAAGCTCCGCACCCGTGGAGATTTCCCGCCAGCTCGGACTGGAAGCCGAGACAGCGGCGCTCGACCAGGCGATTGGCGCGGGGCTGATAGGGCCGCCCGAGTACGCGGCGGAGGTGCGCACACTCTGGTCGGAACTCACCGAGGCTCATGTAGTGGCGGCCTTCGAAGGTGCCCCATGGCTGGCGCGTATCCGCGAGGTCTGGGCGGCGATCAGGAACGACGGCGACTACTGCGCCGTCGTGTCGCTCTCACCCTCCTTCTTCGTGGAGAGGCTCATCGGCTGGGGCGCACATGCGGCGTACGGGTCCCGCTTTCCCGCGCTGCCTTTCACCGAGCCCGTCGACCCTGCAGGGGTGCTCAGCGCCGCGGCCAAGGTCCGGATCGCCGACCGGCTGTGTGAGGAGTTCGGCGTGGCGCGGGCCGACTGCATCGCCTATGGGGACTCGCTGTCGGACAAGGATCTGTTCGGGGCGGTGCCGATCTCCGTCGCGGTCAATGCGGACGGTCATCTGGCCGATATCTCGACCCACTCCTACATGGGCCGTGATCTGTGGGAAGCCTATGAATTGGTGCGCCACGCCCGGTAATTGAGGGAATTGATGGTTCGCCCCTCGTCGCATTCGTGGAGGAGGAGGGGGGACTTGTGTGCGGAGCGGTGGCCGGTATGGTCGACTCCGGTTCGTGTCCGGGTGAGGAGGCCCTCTTGTACGCCCTGATCGGGCCGAGAGCAAGGCAATGCATCCTAACGGGACGGAGAGATCGAAGACCCGTATTTCCGGTAATGAGACCGGGCGTCCACGCCGGGTGAGACGCTGCGGCGAGAGTACTGCGGCCAATGTCACACTCTCGCCTTACTTGTCCGTACGGAGCAGGAACACGGGTTGAATGTGGCCGCAGTGGTTGCGGCGCCGGACAAGAGAGCAAGCCGTCTGCGGGGGAAAGCAGGCACCTTCCGACCAAGGAAGTGCGCAGACCGACCGAAAGATGTTCGAGGCGAGGCACACCATGGACGCTCCGACCACCACGTCGGCCGACAACGGCACTTCCGGCGGCGGGAGCGGCTGGTTCGCGCCGCGCAAGCAGCCGTCGACGACTCCTGGCAGCGAAAGGGAGACCGCCGACGGCAGCCGCCTGGCGGCGATGCGCCCGGTGGGCAGGAACGCGACAGGCGCCGACACAGACCCGCCGACGCCGGCCATCGCACCGCCCGTAACGGCGCCCGGGAACGCACACCCGCCCGCCGAGGCGCCCGGGGACGCGTACCCGCCCGCCGAGGCCATCGACGACACGCCGCCCACAGAGGCGACTGCCGGCGCACCGTCCGCCACCCCGGCCGATGTCGCTGCGTTCACCGGGACCGGCGAGCCCAGCGCGGTACAGACCCCCGAGATGTCGCCCTTCATCCCGGCCCCCGCCCCGACTTCGCCCGTCCGGTCCCCGCTCGTCCAGACCCCCCTCCTCAACCAAGCCGCGCCCGCCGAAGCCCCGCCGGCCGAACAGCGCGTTCCCGTCCAGCGCTCAGTCCCGCAGCAGGACGCCTCCCCGGACGCCGTCCTCATCCGCCGGACCATGGCCGAGGTCAGCCCCGTGGCCGACAAGGTCACCTCGTACTTCTATGCGCTGCTCTTCGTACGCCACCCCGATCTCCGGTCGCTGTTCCCGGCCGCGATGGACACCCAACGGGACCGGCTGCTCAAGGCGCTGCTCACCGCGGCCGAGCACATCGACAACACCGAGGTCCTCGTCGAGTACCTGCAGAACCTCGGCCGCGGCCACCGCAAATACGGCACCCGGGCCGAGCACTACCCGGCCGTCGGCGAGTGCCTCATCGGCGCCCTGAGCAAGTTCGCCTCCGCCATCTGGAACCCGGAGCTGGAGGGGGCCTGGGTCCGGACGTACACGACGATCTCGCAGGTCATGATCGACGCGGCGGCGGCGGACGAACTGCGGGCCCCCGCCTGGTGGTACGCGGAAGTTGTGGCACACGACCTCAGAACACCGGACGTCGCGGTCGTCACCGTCCGCCCCGACCAGCCTTATCCCTTCCTTGCAGGCCAGTACACGAGCGTGGAAACGCCCTGGTGGCCGAGGATCTGGCGGCACTACTCCTTCGCTTCGGCGCCCCGCTCCGACGGCCTGCTGTCGTTCCACGTGAAGGCCGTCCCCGCGGGCTGGGTCTCCAACGCCCTGGTGCACCGCGCGCGGCCCGGCGACATCATCCGGCTCGGCCCGCCCGCCGGTTCGATGACCGTCGACCACACGACCGACAGCGGGCTGCTGTGCCTGGGCGGCGGCACCGGCATAGCGCCCATCAAGGCACTGGTCGAGGATGTCGCCGAGCACGGGCAGCGGCGCCCGGTAGAGGTGTTCTACGGTGCCCGCACCGACCACGACCTCTACGACATCGACACGATGCTCAGGCTCCAGCAGTCCCACCCGTGGCTCTCGGTCCGGGCGGTCATCGACCAGCAGGCGCATCTCCAGCTCCCGGACGCCATACGCGAGTACGGGCCGTGGAACGAGTTCGACGCCTATCTCTCCGGTCCGCCCGGAATGATCCGCAGTGGTGTGGACGCGCTCAGAGACATCGGCATTCCGTCGGAACGCATACGCCACGACTCGTTGGAGGAGCTGGTCGTTGCCGCTCAGTGACCCGGTGTCGGATGTCAGCCGAGGTCCGGAGCGTGCATGGCCCGTACGCCCTCGATGTTGCCGTCCAGGTAGTGCCGCAGCGACAGCGGTACGAGGTGGACCGAGGCGATCCCGACGCGGGTGAACGGCACCCGCACGATCTCGTACTCGCCGATGGGCTCGTCCACCTCGGGGCCGTGCCGCAGGGACGGGTTCATGGACTCCAGGTGGCAGACGAAGAAGTGCTGCACTTTCACACCGGTCGTGGCGGCGTCCTCGCCGATGTGCTCGACGGTGTCGACGAAGCAGGGCACCACATCGGTGATCTTGGCGCCGAGCTCCTCGTACACCTCACGGTGCAGGGCGTCGACGACGGTCGTGTCGTCCGGCTCGACCCCGCCGCCGGGGGTGAGCCAGTAGGGATCCATGCCGGGCTTGGTGCGTTTGATCAGAATCAGGTCGTCACCGTCCAGCAGAACGGCACGGGCGGTGCGCTTGACCACAGGTCGGACGGTCATGGGAGAAATGTGGCCCCGCTGGTTCCACGTGAAACATCGCGAAACGTCACCGCATGAGCTCACCGTGTGAGCAGCTCGGAACGAGGCGGCGGCCAGCGCTGAAGCGCGGCTGTGACCAGCTGAAATGCGAGGCTCAGCACCAGTTGCCTGCCGCCCGCAGCAGCCAGTCGTGAGCCCGCGCGATGTGCGGCATCGCCAGCGTGCCGGTGCGGACCACCAGGAAGTACGTTCGCAGGGGTGGCACCGCCGGTTCGTGCAGAGCGACGACCTCACCGTGTGCCATGGCGGATGCGCACAGATAGCGAGGCAGCACCGCGAGTCCGGCGCCTGCCACCACGCAGGCGAGGACCGCGCGCAGGTCGGGAACGATCACGGTGCCCGGGGCCGCCGGAAGCGAGTCGAAGACCGAAGCCCAGTAGCGGGAGACGAAAGGCAGCGACTCGTGCACCTCGACCACGGGGACGTTCTCCAGGACCCGCGCCCCCTTGCGGCGTGGTTTCCCGGAGCCGAGCTGTTCGGCCCAGCGCGGGGCGGCGACCAGGACGTGCTCCTCGTCGCAGAGCGCAGTCGCCGTGAGCAGGGAACCGCGCGGACGGGCCGTACAAATGGCCAGATCGTGATGCCCGGCGGCCAGTCCTTCCAGGACTTCCTCGGCGTTGCCGAAGGAGGCGCGCAGGGCGAAGCCCTGGCCGTCCTCTCCGGTCAGCTCGGTGAGCGCGGGCAGCGCCCGCTCGGCGGTGAACTCGGGAGGGCCGGCGAGGTGCAGGGTCCGTAAGGAGGACTCGTCGTCGAGCCCGGCCTCGGTGATCTCCACGAGGGCGTCGAGATGCGGCGCCGCCTTGTGGGCGAGCTCGTCGCCGATGGTCGTAGGTGTCACTCCCCGGGCCTGGCGCAGGAACAGGGGGCGCCCCAGCTGCCGTTCCAGGGTGCGGATCTGTGAGGTGACGGCCGGCTGTGACAGGCCGAGCAGCGCGGCCGCGCGGGTGAAGGAACCGGCCCGGTGCACCGTCACAAAGGTGCGCAGCAAGGCCAGATCCATGGCGACGCCCTCCTCTTCCCTGCCCTTCTCCCGGCCCCGAGGCAGGGCCTAACTATAAATATGTCGATAGGTCTCTGTCGCTACTGTGATTGGACACTGACACAGAGTCAACTAGCCTTGTTCGCGCGGTTCTTCGCGCGCAGAACCGGGGCGGTCCGAGCCACGAGGGGGGAGGCTCGGACCGCCCGTTGCACGCAGCGGGGACCGCCCGCGAAGGTGTCACCCGGCCGATTCGTCCAGCGCTCGCAGCACATCCGCCACCAGGTCCTCGGGATCCTCGGCACCCACCGAGAAACGAATGAAACCATCCGGCACGGCGTCTCCGCCCCAGCGCCCGCGGCGTTCGGCCGTCGAGCGCACCCCGCCGAAGCTGGTCGCGTCGTCGACAAGCCGCAGTGCGTCGAGAAAACGGTCGGCACGCGCGCGCGTGGGCAGCGTGAAGGAGACCACGCAGCCGTAGCGCCGCATCTGTTGCGAGGCGACCTTGTGTGAGGGGTCGTCGGGCAGCCCGGGATAGCGCAGCCCGCTCACGTCGGGGTGCTCCCGCAGTGCCTTCGCGAGGACCAGGGCGCTCGCGTTCTGCCGATCGACCCGTAGCTGGAGCGTGGCGATCGAACGGTGGGCGAGCCAGGCCTCCATGGGCCCCGAGATCGCCCCGACGATCTTCCGCCAGCGCCGTACGGCGGCCATGGCCTCGGTGTCGCGGCCGGTGACGTATCCCAGCAGGATGTCCCCGTGCCCGGTGAGCTGCTTGGTGCCGCTGGCCACGGAGAAGTCGGCGCCGAGTTCCAGCGGGCGCTGCCCGAGCGGTGTCGCGAGCGTGTTGTCGACGGCGACCAGGGCGCCACGCGCGCGTGCCGCCTCGGCGAGCCGCCGGATGTCGCACACGTCGAGCCCGGGATTCGAAGGTGTCTCGATCCACAGCAGCTTCGCCCCGTCGAGGACGTCGAGCTGCGCATCACCGCCGGTCGGCGCGGTGCGCACCTCGATGCCGTACGCCTCCAGCTGCGCGCGCACCAGCGGCAGCACCTGGTAGCCGTCGACGGGCAGGACCACGGCGTCCCCGGCCCGCAGTTGCGAGAAGAGCACCGAGGAGATGGCGGCCATGCCCGAGGCGAACACGAGTGTCTCGACGTCGTCCAGCCCCGGTGCCTCCAGCTCGCCGATGGCACGCTCCAGCAGGGTCCAGGTCGGGTTGTCGTCGCGGCCGTAGCTGTACGGACCCGTCACCTCGCCCGGGAGATGGAAGTGGGCGGCGAACGCCGGACCGGGCAGGGTCGGCTCGTTCTTGGCCGGCTCGGGCAGCCCGGCCCGCACCGCGCGCGTGCCGTCACCGCTGTCCACGGGGGACCCGTGCCCGCCGCCCGTAGCGCTCATGCCGCCCGCCCCTCCATGTCCTCGCGTACCGCGGCGAGCAGGCCCTCGCTCGCCGTCTCCACCATCTCAAGGCACTCCTCGAAACCGTCCATATCTCCGTAGTACGGGTCCGGCACGTCGAGGTCATGGCCCGCGGAGGGGTCGTAGGAACGCAGCAGCCGCACCTTCTCCGCGTCCTGGGCGGTGGGGGCGAGGCGGCGCAGGGCCTTGAGGTGGCCGGCGTCGAGGGCGATGACGAGGTCGAGGTCCGCGAACCACGACGGCTGGAACCGGCGGGCCGTGTGGGTACTGTCGTAGCCGCCGTTCTCGAGGACGGTGACGGTGCGCGGGTCGGCGCCGTCGCCCTCGTGCCAGCCGCCCGTGCCGGCGCTGTCGACCTCCACCAGGCCGTCGAGCCCGGCCTCCTGAATGCGGGCCCGGAAGACGGACTCGGCCATCGGGGAGCGGCAGATGTTGCCGGTGCAGACGAAGCAGACGTGGTAGGTCATGGCGTGCTCAGTCCTCGTCGGGCAGGACAACGTGGAGCGCCCACGAGACGATAGAGATGATCAGGCCGCCGAGGACGGCGGTCCAGAAGCCCTCCACGTGGAAACTCAGGTCGAGCTTGTCGGCCAGCCATGAGGTGAGCAGCAGCATCAGGGCGTTGACCACCAGGGTTATCAGGCCGAGGGTCAGGATGAACAGAGGGAAGGTGAGGACCTTCACGATGGGCTTGACCAGGAAGTTCACCAACCCGAAGACCAGGGCGACGAGGATCAGCGTCCAGACCTTCTTGCCCGTGCTGTCACCGGTCAGGGTGATCTTGTCCAGCAGCCATACGGCGACCGCCAGGGCGCCCGCGTTGGCGATCGTCTTGACTACGAAATTCTTCATGTGTCTGATCGTGGCAGACGAGATCGGTTACGACACGGGCGAGGGCGGAAGAAGTCGATGAAGGCATTCCGGTTGGACGAACTGGAGGCGGAGCGCGCCGCCAACGACGGCGCCTACCTGCAGTTCCTGCGGGAGCGGAACATGTCGGTCGGCCTGTACGCACTCGACGCGGGCGAGCACGACCCGCAGCAACCACACAACCAGGACGAGGTCTACTTCGTCGTGAGCGGCCGCGCCGCGATCACCGTCGGCATGGAGACCACCCAGGTGGCGCGCGGCAGCGTGGTCTACGTACCGGCCGGCGTCGCACACAAGTTCCACCACATCAGCGAGGACCTGAGGGTGATGGTGGTGTTCTCTCCGCCCGAGAGCTGACCTGAGACCTCGGGGTTCCCTAGGGGATCAGTCAGGGGCGGACAAGGGATGCGAGGCCCCCGCCGGGGCCCCTCCCGGCCCTAGCATCGAGTGCAGGACATCAGAAGATCCGGCACCGGAAGTGCCGGGCACCAGAGAGGCGAGGGCGATGCGAGAGATCTTCACGGGACTGCCGTGGTGGGTGAAGTGGGTTGCGGTGCCGGTCATCGCCCTGGTCGTGTTCGGCGGGCTGATCGCCAGCGTCGTGGGCTTCGTCATCGGCCTGCTCTTCAAGCTGCTGGTCTTCGTGGCACTGGTCGGCGGACTGATTTACGTCGTACGGAAGTTCACGGCGAGTTCTTCGTCACGTAGCGACTGGTGAGCGATCAACTCGGGGCAACCGGCGATCGGTAACAGGAATCACCGGTTCCCTCGGGCGAGGGAAGTTTCGCGGGCAGACCGTCTGCAGGCGGTGGCAGACGGTTAGAGTCCGGAACTCGACGCGGGGGCGACCCCGCGAGCGGCGTACACCCCCTCCCGTGTTCCTCCGCACGGGCTGCCCCCTCGCGCTCCGGAGTGACCCATGGCCACGGTTGACACCGCACTTGTCCCATCCCAAGTACCCACCGCACCCGCTCAACCCCACGCACCCGCCGCGACCGGCAGAGCCGCCCTCCCGCCTTCGGGATCCGCCCTCCCGCCTCCGGGAGCCGGCATCCGGCCTCCCGAGCAGCCCGCCGCACCGTCGGCGCGGCCGCGTCAGGCAACCCCTCCGACGCAGCGGCAGGCGACCGCGTCACCCGCGCCGCCCCACTCCTCGACCCTCATCGGATCCGTGCAGCGCGCGATGCGCCTGCTGGAATGCGTCGCCGAACACGAATACGGAGCCCCCGCCAAGCAACTGGCCCGCGAGACGGGCCTGGCGCTCCCCACGGCCTACCACCTGTTGCGCACGCTCGTGCACGAGGGCTATCTACGCCGCGACAAGGGGTTGTTCTTCCTCGGCGAGGCGGCCGAGCGGCTGGGCAGCAGCGGAGCCCAGCAGAAACGTCGCAGCACGGTCGCGGAGACGCTCGCAAACTGGCGCGACGCGATCGGCGTACCCGTGTACTACGCGATGTACCGCGATGGCGAGATCGAGGTCATGTGCGTCTCCGACACCCCGGGCAACCCAGCTGTCGAGGAGTGGGCCGACTTCCGCGAGACCGGGCACGCGCACGCCATCGGGCAGTGCCTGCTGGCCCAGTTGGACGACGACGCCCGCCGCGACCACCTCGCCCGCTACCCCGTGCAGGCCATCACCCCCTACACGGTGCGTGACAACCACTCCATGCTCCGGCGGCTCGAACGCATGAGGCGAGCCGAACCGGTGACGGAGCGGCAGGAGTACGCGCTGGGGACGGTATGCGCGGCGATCCCCATCACGGTGGGTGACACGGCCGCGACGATGGCCATTTCCCTGCCCTCCCACCAGGCCGACCGGCTGCCGGGGGCAACGCAACAATTGCAAGGTTCGCTGGCTCGGCTCCTGGGGTCACTCGCGATCTCTATCAGTATCTGAAAACTCACTCCTTGTGATCTATCGTGCACGTTCAGCAAGATTCCATCAGTGTCAGGGAATGGTTCCCAGCCAGTCGACTGCAAGTGACGGAGTAGGCGATGCGCGAGTCCGTGCAGGCAGAGGTCATGATGAGCTTTCTCGTCTCCGAGGAGCTCTCCTTCCGAATTCCGGTGGAGCTGCGCTACGAGACCTGTGATCCCTACGCCGTCCGGCTGACCTTCCATCTGCCGGGCGATGCCCCGGTGACCTGGGCCTTCGGTCGCGAGCTGCTGATCGACGGAGTGGGGCGGCCGTGCGGGGACGGGGACGTGCGGGTCTCGCCCGCCGAGCCCGACTCACTCGGCGACGTGTTGATTCGGCTTCAGGTCGGCAGCGACCAGGCGGTGTTCCGCTCGTCCACGGCTCCGCTCATCGCCTTCCTCGACCGCACCGACAAGCTGGTGCCGCTGGGCCAGGAAGGGGCGCACGCCGACTTCGACGCCCACCTCGACGAGGCCCTGGACCGCATCCTGGCAGAGGAGCAGAGCGCGGGCTGAAGCGTTTCGGCGGGGAAGCGGCGGAACGCTTCGCCGCAGGCGCGGGGTTGTGCAGTAACGCTTCTGCGTGGGTGCGTGGGTGCGTGGGTGCGTGGGTGCGTGGGTGCGTGGGTGTCTGGTGGGCTGGGGCGGGAGCGGGGACGGGGGCGGGTTGATGCTGAGGTCGGCCGCGTCGGTCCGGTCGGCCACTCGGTCGGACCGGTCGGCTCTCCCGTCTCAGCGCCTGCGCCGCCGTCCCTTCCCGCCGCGTGCGGGAGCCGGTCGGCCACCGGTCATTGCCGCTTCCGTTGCCGGCGTCCCCGGCGCCCCTGCTGTCGCAGGGCTCCCCGCCCCCGCCCGGTCGGCCGATACCACCAGGGCCGCGAGCGCCGTGGTGACCGGCACCGAGGCGACCAGGCCGATGGAGCCCACCAGCGTGCGCACGATCTCCTCGGCGACCAGTTCGCTGTTGGCGACCGCCCCCACGCTGCTCTGCGCGATCGAGAAGAGCAGCAGCAGCGGCAGCGCCGCGCCCGCGTAGGCGAGGACGAGCGTGTTGACGACGGACGCGATGTGGTCGCGACCGATCCGTATGCCCGCCCGGTACAGCCCGCGCCAGCCCATGCTCGGATTGGCCTCGTGCAGTTCCCAGACCGCCGACGTCTGGGTGACCGTCACGTCGTCGAGGACACCGAGGGAACCGATGATGACGCCGGCGAGCAGCAGACCGCTCATGTCGATCGACGGATACAGCCCGTGGATCAGACCGGTGTTGTCGTCCGTGTTGCCGGTGAGCGCGGCCCAGTCGATGAACAGCGAGCCGAGGAGGCCGATCAGCAGCAGTGAGATCAGTGTGCCGAGCACCGCCACGGACGTACGGGCCGACAGACCGTGGCACAGGTACAGGGCGATCAGCATGATGGCGCTCGCCCCGACCACGGCCACGACCAGCGGATTCGAGCCCTGCAGGATCGCGGGCAGGACGAAGAAGTTCAGCAGCAGGAAGCTGATGGCCAGCGCGACCAGGGCCATGACGCCCCGCAGCCGGCCCACGACCACCACGGCGAGCGCGAAGATGCCGGCGAGCAGCGCCATCGGGAGGCGACGGTTGACGTCGGTGACCGAGTACTGAAGGTCCTTCGGCGCGGAGGGTTCGTAGGCGACCACGATCTTCTCGCCCTCGTGCAACTGCCGTGACTGGTCCGGCTGGACGATCTCGGTGAACGTACGCCCCTTGTCCTTGCCGGTGTCGACGCGGATGGTCGCCTTCTTGCAGGTGCCGTTCGCCTGTTGCTGCGCCGACGAGCCCTCGGCGGTGGAGGTGTCGCCGGTCGGGGTCTCCCCCGAGGCGTTGACCGACGAACAGCTCACGCTGTCGACCTTGGTGACCGTGGCCTGTTGGGTCTGCCGGTCGAAGCCGACGCCCGTGCGCTCGTGCCCGGGTGCGCCGCCGGGCCACAGCACCACGAGCCCGACCACGACCGCCGCGGCGAACGGGATCAGGATCGCCGCGATGACCTTGCGCAGATGCTTGGAGACAGGCGCTGCCGGCCCGTGGCCATGGCTGTGCGAGTGGCCGTGCCCGCCGCCGGAACCCGGACCGTCAGGCCCCTGCCCGCCGCCGGAGCCGTGGTCACCGTGGCCGTGGCCGTGGTCGCCGTGGTCGTGGCCGCCGCCGGAGCCGTAACCGGGCCCCTCGCCGTGACCAGGACCATGACCGCCACCATGCCCGTCAGCAACCCGGGAGCCTTGTGCACGTCTGTGGTCCCTGGCGCTGAAAAGATCCTGGCCGGTTTCGTGGCTGCCGCCAGGGCCGCCGCCAGGGCTGCCCCCACGGCCGTCTCCACGTCCGCCGTCGTCTCCGTCGCCGTTCCCGCCACCCGGTCTGCGGGGCGGCTCGGAGGGCGGAAACGGGAACTGCTGTGTCGTGGTCACCGACCGATCATCGCAAGAACGACAGGGGCCCTCTGTTCACCGCGCCCGAATTGACGCTAGCGTGGAGGCACCTTTGTACACGCGGGAGCTCGGAGCACCGGGCTGAGAGGGCGCTGACCTCCGTCCCAGTCATGTTTCACATGAAACATCGCCACAAGCGAGTGATGTTTCACACGAAACGTCGACAGACGGAAGCCGCTGCGTCGACCGCCGAACCTGTTACCGGGTAATGCCGGCGTAGGGAGCCAGGTCTCATGACCAACAAGGACGCACGCACGCCTGCCTCCACGCAGAACGAGAACAGCGAGGAGAGCGGGAAGTCCGTCGGCTGGCACAAGGCGTACGTCGAGGGCTCACGCCCCGATCTGCGGGTGCCGGTCCGTCAGGTGCACCTCACCAACGGGCAGTCGGTCACTCTGTACGACACGTCGGGCCCGTACACCGATCCCCTCACCGAGACCGATGTCCGCAGGGGCCTGCCGCCGCTGCGGGAGAACTGGATCACCGCCCGCGGTGACACCGAGGAGTACGCGGGCCGTCCCGTCCGTCCCGAGGACGACGGGATCAAGCACACCTCGCCACGCGGCGGCCTGCGCAACCTCGACGCGGTCTTCCCGGGCCGGCCGCGCCAGCCGCGCCGCGGCCGGGACGGCAGCGCGGTCACACAGCTCGCGTATGCCCGCCGGGGCGAGATCACCCCCGAGATGGAGTTCGTGGCCGTCCGGGAGAACGTGTCGCCCGAGGTCGTACGGGAGGAGATCGCGGCGGGCCGAGCCGTGCTGCCGGCCAACGTCAACCATCCGGAGATCGAGCCGATGATCATCGGCAAGCGGTTCCTGGTGAAGGTCAACGCCAACATCGGCAACTCCGCGGTGACGTCCTCCATCGAGGAGGAGGTCGAGAAGATGACCTGGGCGACCCGCTGGGGCGCCGACACGGTCATGGACCTGTCCACCGGCCGCAACATCCACACCACCCGCGAGTGGGTGCTGCGCAACTCCCCCGTCCCCATCGGCACGGTTCCGCTCTACCAGGCGCTGGAGAAGGTCGACGGGCGCGCAGAGGAACTGACCTGGGAGATCTACAAGGACACGGTCGTCGAACAGGCCGAACAGGGCGTGGACTACATGACGGTCCACGCGGGCGTGCGCCTGCCGTACGTACCGCTGACCGCGAACCGCAAGACCGGCATCGTCTCCCGCGGCGGCTCGATCATGGCCGCGTGGTGCCTCGCGCACCACAAGGAGAGCTTCCTGTACGAGAACTTCGAGGAGCTCTGCGAGATCCTCGCCGCCTACGACGTCACGTACTCGCTCGGCGACGGCCTCAGGCCGGGCTCGATCGCGGACGCCAACGACGAGGCACAGTTCGCGGAGTTGCGCACGCTGGGGGAACTCAACCGGATCGCGAAGCGTTTCAACGTTCAGACCATGATCGAGGGCCCGGGGCATGTCCCGATGCACAAGATCAAGGAGAACATCGACCTTCAGCAGGAGATCTGCGATGAAGCTCCGTTCTATACGCTCGGCCCGCTGACGACGGACGTCGCTCCGGCCTATGACCACATCACCTCCGGCATCGGTGCCGCGATGATCGCCTGGTGGGGCACGGCCATGCTCTGCTATGTCACGCCCAAGGAGCACCTGGGCCTGCCCAACCGTGACGACGTCAAGACCGGCGTCATCACCTACAAGATCGCCGCCCACGCAGCCGACCTCGCCAAGGGGCACCCAGGGGCGCAGGAGTGGGACGACGCGCTGTCGGACGCCCGCTTCGAGTTCCGCTGGGAGGACCAGTTCAATCTGGCCCTCGACCCGGACACGGCACGGGAGTTCCACGACGAGACACTGCCGGCCGAGCCTGCCAAGACGGCGCACTTCTGCTCGATGTGCGGGCCGAAGTTCTGCTCGATGAAGATTAGCCAAAGCATCACAAAGCAGTTCGGCGGTACAGCGGCTGCGGATGCGACGGCTGAGGAGGTCGCTGAGGGGATGCTGCAGAAGTCGAAGGAGTTCGCGGCGAGCGGGAACAGGGTGTACCTGCCGTTCGTGGACTGACCTGGGCAGAAGGCTGGCCGGCGGCTACGACGTCGGCCAGCCTTTTCGCCGGTGCTCAGGGTCGCTGCGCGTTCCGTAGCCGTTCCACCTGCCGACTGATCAGCTCGGTGGGGAACGAGCGGCTTGCGCCCATGCTGAGTTCGGAGAAAGTGGCGATGGTGTTCCCCGTACGGACCACGATGAACTGCTCGTTGCGGTCTCCGGGTTGCTCCGGCCCCATGGGAACGATCTCCCGGAAGGCCACTGCCTCTTCGCCGACCTGCGGCGGTGTCTCCGGGGCCACCGTCGCCTTGAACGGTCCGACGTAGCCCTCACCCTCGTAGGACCGGCAGGTGGCGGGGGCCTCCTTGAGTTCCGCGAAGCGCTGTTCGGCCTCGTCCTCTTCATAGGAGGCGAGTGTCGAGTTGCCGCCCATGATGTTCTCCTTCCAGTTGAATCTCTGGAAGACGTGAGCTAATGACCCCTCGCCGTTGCGGATGTCGATGAGTGGCTGGCAAGCAGGTACGGATATGGGCGGGAAGGAGCGTCCACTTCCTTGCGGCAGGGGTTCCTTCACCTCGATGGGCTCGTGGGCTTGCGGGACCTCTCCGTCCTTGAAGGCGAGGTCCTTGAGTTGAGCCATCGTCAGGGGTGTCACCGCGGCCTTGGCCGAAGGCGTCGTGGACGAGGCTTCAGCAGCGGCCTTCGGCTCCTGCGTCGGGGCACACCCTGACGCGAGGAACCCCCCGATGACAGTTGCTACGGCTCTTGTCGTCAGCCGTGTCGTGCGCGCTTGCATGAGTCCCCCCGGACAGGTGTGGATGAGAAAGCCGACGCTAGTGATTCCGACATGCGGTAGCCAGGGGGTATCCGATCACGGATCGGGGAGCGAGGTTCGGTATCGGTCGACTCCGGGCTGATCCTTCCATCGATGAAGATCTCCCAGGACATCCGCCGCCGGCACGGCGGCAGCCAGGAGGAGGTCGAGGAAGGCATGGCGCAGAAGTCCAAGGAATTCGCGGCGGCGGGCAACAGGGTGTACCTGCCGATCACCGACTGAGCCGATGACCGACCGGGCAGGGGGCAAGCCGGCGTGCGACAGCCCCCTGCTCCGGTAACGGAAGGACTACGACGGCGCTCGGCCTCACCAAGATCCCTACTGTCTCTCGTGTGAGTGGGATAGACGTTGTCAACGGAGTGGTGGGCGCCTTCATCGGCATGCTGTTCGCGGTACTGCTCCAACAGCCCTTGCAGGACGCCTGGTACAGGCTGCGTCGGCGGTCGGCCGGCGCCGTACGCAGTCTGAGACGGAAGGAGGAGTCCGGGCCCGCCTGGCGCACGTTCTCACTGGGGCCTCTGCAGACATCTGCCCTCATCGTCGAAGGCGACGGCGAGTCGCCGATCTCCCCGGAGTCGGTGTACGTGCATGTGCTCGACGGCGAGGTGGAGTTGCCGTCGGACATGGTCGGCTGGCGCGACGAGATCACCGAAGAGAGCGAGCGGCTGCGGGCCGAAGGCCGGACCCCGCTGTGGAACGGGCCGCGGTACGCGGTCGAGTCGGTCGACATCTCCCGTACCGCCTTCGAGGAGAAGCCCGAGGTCCACCTGCGGCTGCGTCCGACCGACTACTACACGTTCCTGGCCGCTCAGCAGCTCGACCGTCGGCTTCCCGACGGCACCTCACCCCGGGCCCGCTACCTGGATCCGGATGAGCCGATGAAGGCCCCGGCCTTCCTGCAGTGCAGCTTCGCCGTCAACATCGCGGTGGTCACCGCGGACGACATGCTGGTGGTCAGTCAGCGCAGCGACCGGGTGCGCATGGCACCGGGCGTCTGGAACTCCTCCGTCAACGAGGGCCTGTCACGGCACATCGACTCGTCAGGGAGGAACGCACCGGATCTGTATGCCTTGGCGCGCCGGGGGATGCGCGAGGAGCTGTCCTTGGAACCGCACGAGTCCTCGCTCGAACTGCTGGCCTTCGTGCTGGACACCGGTAAGCGCCACTGGAGCGGCCACTTCTACGCCAGGCTCACGGAACTGCGGAGTTCTGATCTCCAGGCGCGTATGAGCAGGGGCGTCGCGGACCGATGGGAGCACCAGACCATCGAGTACGTGCCCTTCCGACCGGCAGCGGTGGCCAGGTACATGCTGCGGGAGGACCGCGTCCATCGATGGGCGCCCTTGGCGCCGGCGCTGTTCCACCTCTCTCTCGTGCATGCCTTCGGCCGTACGCCTGTCGAACGCGCGGAGGCGCAGGTCGTCAGGCGTCTCTAGGCAGCTCGCCCTGCGAGCAGCCGATCCTGCGCCGGAAGTTCGGCTTGCGCTCCCCAGGGCGGGGGCGCAAGCCGAGGGGCTGCTCCGGCTACTCCGGCTGGTGTTCCGGCCCCCCGAAGTCCGGGCTGGTGTAGTCCGGGCTCGTGAAGCTGGGGCGCGAACCCGGGGCGCCGTCGTCCGGGCTGCTGAAGCCCGGACGGTCGTAGCCGAGGTGTGGCATACGGCTGGTCGGCGCCGGCGGTGCCGTGCGGCGCAGCGCGGCACTGCCGGGGTCCGCGAGCGCCTCCCGAAGGAACGGCAGGACCCCGCGCTCCAACAGTGCCTCGCGCCAGGCTTCTTTGGCCCGAGCCACCTCCTCGCTCATCACGCCGTACGGCCCTGCTTCGAGTGAGGGCCGGTTGCGCAACGCGGTGAGCAGCAGTCCGACTGCGGCGACGAGAATCGCGGCCGCGGTCATCGCGCCGAACACCCATCCGGTGGTGAGCATGGTCTGGGCGAACGCCGGTTCGGGATCGAGCATCTTCAGGATGTAGCCCACGAGCAGGAAGATCGCCGCGGCCGTTCCGGCGAGGACGGGTGCCAGGACCGCGACGACGGCGACGGCACCCGCGCCGGTCTCGGCGACCTCTCCCATGGTGGTGGCGAGCCCCATCGTGCTCGCGCCCGGTTCCGCGGAGCCGGTTTCGCGCGTGGACGACGGGGTGGACGGCGCCGGTTGGCGCAGTTCCTCGCGGACCTTCACATAGTGCTGGTACTCGGTCGCCGCGGCCGCCGTGATGAGTGCGGTGGCGTTGAGCGCCATGGTGCGCAGCTGTTCCGGGTTGAGCCGCTGACCGACAGCGGCCAGTTCAGGACGGTGTGGGGCGGAGCGCAGCGCCTCGTCGAGGATCCGCTCGTATTCCTGGCGGTCCTCGCTCAGCAGGTGCTGCGGAACGCTGTTCATGTGCATCCCCCGATGCTCCGTAGGGCTTGGGGCTCGCACGCTGACGAGCCGTCGGGCAGAAACGGAGGGGAGCCTGCTACGGATAAGCCGATGGTAGAGCGATGACGGCACGCCGTGACAGGGGGTTTACCGAAAATGCCCTTTGGCCAGCGCCGTCGTCGATCAGTCCGTCATGGGGGGACGCCTGCCCTGTGAACGTTCAGATATCCAGAGGAAGTTGCTGGACCAGCAGCTTTCCGGCCATGGTCACTCCGCCGTCCATCGCGATGGCGAGTCCGTCGGCGTAGACGTGTGGTCCCTCGACCAGGGGCGTGGCCGGGTCCTCGCCCTCTTCGGAGCCGACCTCGCCCAGGAGGTACGGAATGGGGCTGTGGCCGTGAACGATGCGGGTGCCGCCGTACGTGTCGAGCAGGGAGCGCACGGCTTCGGCGCCGCCCTCGTCGCGGAAGGAGAAGCGCTTGGTGAACTTGCGGAACAGGTCCCACACCTCGTCCGCGTCGTTGCGCGTGATCGTCTCGCGGACGGTGTCGTTGACCTCTTCGATGGAGCGGCCGTAGTCGAGATACGCGGTGGTATCGGAGTGGACGAGCAGATGGCCGTCGACCTCCTCGACAGCATCGAGGCGGGCCATCCACTGGAGGTGGTGGTCCTGGAGGCGGTCCATGTCGCTCTTCTGGCCGCCGTTGAGCAGCCAGGCCGCCTGGAAGGTGGCGGTGCCCGCGCCGGAGTTGACGGGGGTGTCGCCGAACCGCTTGGCGCCGAGCAGCAGCAGCTCGTGGTTGCCCATGAGGGCCTTGCAGTAGCCGCCGGCCGCGGCGGCCTCGGCGGACAGCCGCATCACAAGGTCGATGACGCCGATGCCGTCGGGCCCGCGGTCGGTGAAGTCGCCCAGGAACCACAGCCGGGCGGTGCCCGCGCACCAGTTCCCCGCGGAGTCGACGAGGCCCTTCTCCTGGAGGGCTGCCACCAGCTCGTCGATGTAGCCGTGCACGTCTCCGACGACGTACAGCGGCCCGGGGCCGGTCGTCGGCTGCGGGTCGGGTACGGCCGCGGGGTCGATGCGCACCTGCAAGGTGTCACCCCGGTTGATGACCGGCAGGTCGCGCTCGGTCGGCGTGTACCCCTCGGGGTGGTCCACCGGCTCCTCGACCGGTCGCACGGCCTCGCCGACGGGCGCGTCAGGGGGGTACGGACCGGTCTCGTGGACGTACGCGGGCACCCGGAAGTCGCGCAACGTCGCCGCCCGCTCCACCTCGGGTCCCTGACCGGCCCCCTGAGTCATCAGACCCCTCCACCATCACGCCGCATCTGCACCGCTTCGGACTGCCTGGTCGCAGCGGCCCGCGGTGTCGTGGGCCCATCATAGGAATGCGGATCGCGCCATGTGATGACCCAGGGGTGGTGAATCGGAGCAAGACTCCAGTTCATCGCGGCTTTCGCCCCGATTGGGCAGGGCTTCGACCTCCTGGCGATTGCCCTTGCCCCGCCCCGGGGAACGCGCTTTCCCGCTCCGGTCGTCCGCGCGCTACTTCCCTTCGGGCGACCGCGGCGGGCTGACGGTCGTCCGAGGAGGACGTCGCTGGGACGAGGTACGCACGATCAGTTCGGTCGGTATCACCTGCTCGACCGGCTGGTCCGACTCCACCCCCTCGATGGCGTCGATGAGGAGCTGGACCACCGCGGTGCCGATGCGCCGCGGCTTCAGGGAGAGCGTGGTGACGGGTGGCTCGGTGTTGGCGTACACGGTGGACTCGCTGCAGCAGACCAGAAGCAGGTCGTCCGGTACGCGCATCCCGTAGCGGCGGGCGGCGGCGAGCAGGTCGGTGCCGTTCGGGTCGAACAGTCCGTACACGGCGTCGGGCCGGTCGGGGCGGGCGAGCAGCCGGTCGGCGGCGACGGCGCCCGCGCACGGATCGTGCGCCGGATAGGCCTCGTACACCGGATCCTGGCCGACGCGCTCGCACCAGCGCAGGTACGCGGTGGTCGACAGGTGGGTGTACGTGTCCGTCGTGGTGCCCGTCAGCAGGCCGATGCGGCGGGCGCCGGCCTCGGCCAGATGGTCGAGGATGCCGAGTACGGCGGCCTCGTGGTCGTTGTCGACCCAGGCGGTGACCGGAAGCGCGCCGGCCGGGCGGCCGTCGGAGACGACCGGTAAACCCTGCCGGACCAGTTCGCTGACGACTGGGTCCTGGTCGGACGGGTCGATGACGACCGTGCCGTCCAGAGCGACGTTCGACCACACGTCGTGGCGGGAGGTCGCGGGGAGGATGACGAGGGCGTAGCCGCGGGCGAGCGCGGCCGAGGTGGCGGCGCGCGCCATCTCGGCGAAGTACGCGAACTCGGTGAAGGTGAAAGGTTCATCCCCGTACGTCGTCACGGTCAGGCCGATGAGTCCCGACTTGCCGGTACGGAGTGTGCGGGCGGCGGCCGACGGGCGGTAGCCCAGCCGGTCGGCGACCTCGCGGACATGCCGGCGGGTGGCGTCCGGGAGCCTGCCCTTCCCGTTGAGGGCGTCGGAGACGGTTGTGATGGAGACTCCGGCGGCGGCGGCGACGTCTCTGATGCCCGCCCGGCCCGGCCGGCTTCCTCGACGTGAGGTTTCCGCGCGGCTCACCTGGTGCTTCCCTGCTGCTGTCATGGCGAGCCGATAGTAGGGCTCATGCGGTGGGGTAGGGCGGACGCATATGCACGCGTTGACAGGCACGTTTCTGCAAGGTCATCAGGCGTCAAATCCCTTTGAATGCAAGGGAGTTGAACCCTTCAATATCAGGACGTGACTTGTCGGCCCGTGCAAGCCTGCCAAGGGGCCCATGTTTCGAAGAGGTCTCAACTCACCTTTACGAGCGATGCGCGCCAGGGCGTGAGCCACCGGCGCGTAGATATATGTGACAGCGCCCCTCAGGTTCGTGCGCCTTCGTGCGGTGATGCCCCTGATGCGGGCGTGGCGGATGAGGTCGACGCCGACCTGTACGCAGCCGCGCCGAATCCTCATAAGGTGAGGAGTATTGGAAGCCGGCGGTGGTGATGGGCCGTCGGTGGTCGCGAGGAGGACTGCGGTGAGCGAGACGAGCCCGAAGCTGCGCGCCGAGCTGGAGGGGATCCCCACCTACAAGCCGGGCAAGCCGGCGGCGGCCGGTGGCCCGGTGGCCTACAAGCTGTCCTCCAACGAGAACCCCTATCCGCCGCTGCCCGGCGTGATGGAGACCGTGACGGCCGCGGCCTCGTCGTTCAACCGCTATCCGGACATGGCGTGCACGGGCCTGATGAACGAGCTGTCCGACCGCTTCGCCGTCCCCCTCTCCCACCTGGCCACCGGCACCGGCTCGGTCGGCGTGGCCCAGCAGCTGGTCCAGGCGACCTCCGGCCCCGGCGACGAGGTGATCTACGCCTGGCGGTCGTTCGAGGCGTACCCGATCATCACGCAGGTCAGCGGTGCGACGTCGGTGCAGGTACCGCTGACGCCGGGCGATGTGCACGACCTGGACGCCATGGCGGACGCGATCACCGACCGGACCCGACTGATCTTCGTCTGCAACCCCAACAACCCGACGGGCACGGTGGTGCGGCGGGCGGAGCTGGAGCGTTTCCTCGACCGGGTGCCGGGTGATGTCCTGGTCGTGCTCGACGAGGCCTACCGCGAGTTCATCCGCGATGCCGAGGTGCCGGACGGCGTGGAGCTGTACCGCGAGCGGCCGAACGTCTGTGTGCTGCGCACGTTCTCCAAGGCGTACGGCCTCGCCGGCCTTCGCGTCGGCTTCGCGATCGCCCACGAGCCGGTGGCGGCGGCGCTGCGCAAGACGGCCGTGCCGTTCGGCGTGAGCCAGCTCGCACAGGACGCGGCGATCGCCTCGCTGCAGGCCGAGGACGAGCTGCTCGGCCGGGTCGGCTCACTGGTGTGCGAGCGCACACGCGTGGTCGAGGCGCTGCGCGCCCAGGGCTGGACGGTGCCGGAGACCCAGGCCAACTTCGTGTGGCTGCGGCTGGGGGAGCACACGGTCGCGTTCGCGGCGGCGTGCGAGCAGGCGGGCGTGGTGATCCGGCCGTTCCCGGGCGAGGGCGTGCGGGTCACCGTCGGGGAGAACGAGGCGAACGACATCCTCCTGAAGGTGGCGGAGGGGTTCCGCAAGGAGCTCTGAAGCGCGGTGCCGAGGAGCTGTGGAGCCCGCTCCAAGCCGGGTGCCGCCAGGGGGGCCTCCGCTAAGGGGACCCCCCTTCGTATGTCGAAAATTGGTGCGTCATAATTGCTTGTGAATGTGAACGCGTTCACAAACGTGTCCCGGTTGGTCCCGTGATGTGTGTAATACAAGGGACAAACTGCCGCTGTGACCACGGCGACCTAAGGAGACTGACGACGTGGACCTGGCTCTAGCGCCGGAGACATTGGCGCGCTGGCAGTTCGGCATCACCACCGTCTACCACTTCCTGTTCGTTCCCCTGACGATCTCGCTGGCCGCTCTCACGGCCGGACTGCAGACCGCGTGGGTGCGCACGGAGAAGGAGAAGTACCTCAGGGCCACCAAGTTCTGGGGCAAGCTCTTCCTGATCAACATCGCGATGGGTGTCGTCACCGGCATCGTGCAGGAGTTCCAGTTCGGCATGAACTGGTCCGACTACTCGCGCTTCGTCGGTGACATCTTCGGTGCCCCGCTCGCCTTCGAGGCGCTGATCGCCTTCTTCTTCGAGTCGACCTTCATCGGCCTGTGGATCTTCGGCTGGGACAAGCTTCCCAAGAAGATCCATCTGGCCTGTATCTGGATGGTCTCGATCGGCACGATCCTGTCGGCGTACTTCATCCTCGCGGCCAACTCGTGGATGCAGCACCCGGTCGGCTACAAGATCAACGAGGCGAAGGGCCGGGCCGAGCTCACCGACTTCTGGCTGGTGCTGACCCAGAACACCGCACTCGCCCAGGCCTTCCACACGCTCTCCGCGGCCTTCCTCACCGGCGGCGCCTTCATGGTCGGCATCTCCGCCTTCCACCTGCTGCGCAAGAAGCACATCCGCGAGATGAAGACCTCGCTGCGGCTCGGCCTGGTCACCGTCGCCGTCGGCGGTCTGCTCACCGCGGTCAGCGGCGACACCCTCGGCAAGATCATGTACGAGCAGCAGCCGATGAAGATGGCCGCCGCCGAGGCGCTGTGGGACGGCGAGGCGCCCGCCCCGTTCTCCGTCTTCGCCTACGGCGACGTCGACGCCGGCCACAACAAGGTCGCCATAGAGATTCCGGGACTGCTGTCCTTCCTGGCCAAGGACGACTTCAGCTCGTACGTGCCCGGCATCAACGACGTCAACAAGTTGGAGCAGGAGAAGTTCGGGCCCGGCGACTACCGGCCCAACATCCCGGTCGCCTACTGGGGCTTCCGCTGGATGATCGGCTTCGGCATGTCGTCCTTCGCCATCGGGCTGGCCGGACTCTGGCTGACCCGCAAGAAGTTCCTGCTGCCGCAGCACCTCAGGGTCGGCGACGACGAGGTGCCGCATCTGGTCCTCTTCAGGAAGAAGCCGCTCGGCCCGAAGCTCACCACGTGGTACTGGCGCATCGCGATCTGGACCCTGGCCTTCCCGCTGATCGCCAACTCCTGGGGCTGGATCTTCACCGAGATGGGCCGTCAGCCGTGGGTCGTCTACGGCGTCCTGCAGACCCGGGACGCGGTCTCCCCCGGCGTCTCCCAGGGCGAGGTCCTCACCTCGATGATCGTCTTCACCAGCCTGTACGCCATCCTCGCCGTGATCGAGGTCAGGCTGCTCGCGAAGTACGTCAAGGCCGGCCCGCCCGAACTCACCGAGGCCGACCTCAACCCGCCCACGAAGATCGGCGGCGACTCCCGTGACGCCGACAAGCCGATGGCCTTCTCGTACTAGGCCGAGGGAGCTGCACAGTCATGGAACTTCACGACGTCTGGTTCGTACTCATCGCCGTCCTGTGGACCGGGTACTTCTTCCTGGAGGGTTTCGACTTCGGGGTGGGCATCCTCACCAAGCTGCTGGCGCGTGACCGGCCCGAACGGCGGGTGCTGATCAACACCATCGGCCCCGTCTGGGACGGCAACGAGGTGTGGCTCCTCACGGCCGGCGGCGCGACCTTCGCCGCCTTCCCCGAGTGGTACGCCACGCTCTTCTCGGGCTTCTACCTGCCCTTGCTGATCATCCTGGTCTGCCTGATCGTCCGGGGCGTCGCCTTCGAGTACCGGGTGAAGCGGCCCGAGGAGAACTGGCAGCGCAACTGGGAACACGCGATCTTCTGGACCTCGCTGATCCCGGCGTTCCTGTGGGGCGTGGCCTTCGGCAACATCGTGCACGGCGTGAAGATCGACCGGAACTTCGAGTACGTCGGCAACTTCTGGGACCTGCTCAACCCGTACGCCCTGCTCGGCGGCCTGGTGACGCTGACGCTGTTCACCTTCCACGGTGCGGTGTTCACGGCGCTCAAGACCCTCGGCGACATCCGGGAACGGGCGCGGAAGCTGGCGACGGGAGTCGGTCTCGCCACGGCTGTGCTGGCTCTGGTCTTCCTGCTGTGGACGCAGATCGAAGGTGGTGACGGCAAGAGCCTGGTCGCGCTCGTCGTGGCGGTGGCCGCACTGGTCGCCGCGCTCGTGGCGAACCAGGTCGGGCGAGAGGGCTGGTCGTTCGCGCTGTCCGGGGTCACTATCGTGGCCGCCGTGGCGATGCTCTTCCTGACGCTCTTCCCGAACGTCATGCCGTCCTCGCTCAATGAGGACTGGAGCCTCACGGTCACCAACGCCTCGTCCAGCCCGTACACCTTGAAGATCATGACCTGGTGCGCGGCGATCGCCACGCCGATCGTCATGCTCTACCAGGGCTGGACCTACTGGGTGTTCCGCAAGCGGATCGGTACGCAGCACATCGCCGCCGAGGCCGCTCACTGAGTCCGACAGGGGGTGTGGTGCACCATGGTTTCGCGATGTTTCACGTGAAACACAAGGAACCACACCTCCTGGACCGAAGGGCATGTGTCACGTGAAACCGATCGATCCGCGTCTCCTCCGCTACGCCCGCGCCACCCGGTTTTTCCTGGTGGCGGTCGTCGGACTGGGTGTCGTCGGTGCGGGGCTCGTCATCGCGCAGGCGATGCTCATCGCCGAGGTGGTGGTGGGCGCCTTCCAGCACGGCATGGCAGTCGGCGAACTCAGGACTCCCCTGCTGCTGTTGACGGCTGTCGCCCTCGGCCGTGCGCTCGTCTCCTGGCTCACCGAACTGGCCGCGCACCGCGCGAGTGCCGCGGTGAAGTCGGAGCTGCGCAGGAGGCTGCTGGAGCGTGCGGTCGCGCTGGGCCCGGGGTGGCTGAGCGGGCAGCGGACCGGCTCGCTGGTCGCCCTCGCCACGAGGGGAGTCGACGCCCTCGACGACTATTTCTCGCGCTACCTCCCGCAGTTGGGGCTCGCGCTGGTCGTACCGGTGGCCGTGCTGGCGCGGATCGTCACCGAGGACTGGGTCTCGGCGGCCATCATCGTCGGCACCCTGCCGCTCATCCCGGTCTTCATGGTGCTCATCGGCTGGGCCACGCAGTCCCGGATGGACCGGCAGTGGCGGCTGCTGTCCCGGCTCTCCGGGCACTTCCTCGACGTGGTCGCCGGACTGCCGACCCTGAAGGTGTTCGGGCGGGCCAAGGCACAGGCCGAGTCCATCCGGCGCATCACCGGCGAGTACCGGCAGGCGACCATGCGGACGCTGCGGATCGCCTTCATCTCCTCCTTCGCGCTGGAGCTGCTCGCCACGCTCTCCGTGGCACTCGTCGCCGTGACGATCGGCATGCGCCTCGTACACGGCGACATGGACCTGTACATCGGTCTGGTCATCCTCGTACTGGCGCCGGAGGCGTATCTGCCGCTGCGCCAGGTGGGGGCGCAGTACCACGCCGCGGCGGAGGGCCTCGCGGCTGCCGAGGAGATCTTCTCGGTGCTGGAGACGCCGGTGCCGAAGCCGGGTTCCGCTGCCGTGCCGTCGGGGGGCCTGTCCTTCGAGGGAGTCACGGTCCGCTACCCGGGGAGGTCCGGGGACGCTGTGGCGGACGTGTCCTTCGCCGTCGAGCCCGGGGAGACGGTCGCGCTCGTCGGGCCGAGCGGTGCGGGCAAGTCGACGCTGCTGAACGTGCTGTTGGGCTTTGTACGGCCCGGCGACGGACGGGTCCTGGCCGGGGGAGTCGATCTCGCCGAGGCCGACCTGGAGCAGTGGCGGGCGCGGATCGCTTGGGTGCCGCAGCGGCCTCACGTGTTCGCCGGGACGATCGCCGAGAACGTACGTCTTGCCCGGCCCGACGCCGACGAGGCTGCCGTACGGCGGGCGTTGGGGGACGCCGGTGCGCTGGAGTTCGTGGACGCGCTGTCCCAGGGTGCCGACACCGTGCTCGGTGAGGACGGGGCCGGGCTGTCAGCCGGCCAGCGGCAGCGGCTCGCGCTGGCCCGGGCGTTCCTCGCCGACCGGCCCGTGCTGCTGCTCGACGAGCCGACGGCGGCGCTCGACGGGGCCACCGAGGCCGAGGTCGTGGAGGCGGTGCGGCGGCTGGCGGTGGGCCGGACGGTCCTGCTGGTGGTGCACCGCCCGGCGCTGCTGTCGGTGGCGGACCGGGTGGTGCGGCTGGCGGAACCGGTGTCCCCCGCCCGCATGGAGGCCCCTCTCAGGGCGGCTGAGGTCCGCACGATCGAGACTGAACCGGCGCTGGCTCCCGACGCACCCGAGACGATGGTGCCGGTGGCGGGCAGCCGTGGTGTCCTCGCCCGAGTTCGTTCCATGTCCGGAGCCCGGCGCGGGCGGCTCGCGCTCGCCCTGCTGCTCGGGAGCCTCGCGCTCGGCAGTGCCGTCGGCCTCATGGCCACCTCCGGGTGGCTCATCTCGCGGGCCTCGCAGCAGCCGCCCGTGCTCTATCTGATGGTGGCCGTGACGGCCACGCGGGCCTTCGGGATCGGGCGGGCGGTCTTCCGGTACGCGGAGCGGCTGGTGTCGCACGACGCCGTGCTGCGGATGCTGGCCGACACCCGGGTCGCCGTGTACCGACGTCTGGAGCGGCTGGCGCCCGCCGGGCTTCGGCAGACCCGCCGCGGTGATCTGCTGTCGCGGCTCGTTGCCGATGTGGACGCGCTGCAGGACTACTGGCTGCGCTGGCTGCTGCCCGCCGGCGCCGCGGTGGTCGTGTCCGCCGCGTCCGTCGGCTTCACGGCCTGGCTGCTGCCAGAGGCCGGCGCGGTGCTCGCCGCCGGACTGCTGACGGCCGGGGCGGGTGTCCCGCTGATCACCGGCGCCGTGGCCCGCCGGGCCGAACGCAGACTGGCCCCGGCCCGAGGAGCGCTGGCCACGCGCGTGACCGATCTGCTCACCGGGACGGCCGAGTTGACCGTCGCCGGAGCTCTGCCCGGACGTAGTGCCGAGGCACGGCGGGCCGACGAGGTGCTCACCCGGATCGCCTCACGCGCTGCCACCGCCACCGCGCTCGGCGACGGACTCACCGCGCTCCTCTCCGGCCTGACCGTCGCCGCAGCCGCCCTCGTGGGCGCCCAGGCGGTCGTCGACGGCAGGCTGGGCGGGGTGGCGATGGCCGTCGTCGTCCTCACCCCGCTGGCCGCCTTCGAGGGCGTACTCGGGCTGCCCCTCGCAGTGCAGTACCGGCAGCGGGTGCGCAGGAGCGCGGAGCGCGTGTACGAGGTACTGGACGCGCCCCAGCCCGTACAGGAACCGGAGCGGCCCCGGCAGGCGCCCGCGTCGCCGTTCCCGGTCATGGTCAAGGGGCTTGCCGCCCGTCATGCCGGGCAGGACCGGGACGCGCTCGCCGGGCTCGACCTGACCCTGGAGGAGGGCCGCCGGATCGCCGTGGTCGGGCCGTCCGGGTCCGGCAAGTCGACGCTCGCGCAGGTGCTGCTGCGCTTCCTGGACGCGGACGCGGGCTCGTACACGCTCGGCGGCGTGGACGCGTACGCCCTGGACGGCGACGACGTACGGCGGCTCGTCGGGCTGTGCGCGCAGGACGCGCACCTCTTCGACAGCTCGGTGCGCGAGAACCTTCTCCTTGCCAGGAAGGACGCCACCGAGGACGAGCTGCGCGACGCGCTGAGGCGGGCCCGCCTGCTCGACTGGGCCGACGGCCTGCCCGACGGGCTCGACACACTGGTCGGCGAGCACGGGGCGAGGCTGTCCGGCGGGCAGCGGCAACGGCTCGCGCTGGCCCGGGCGCTGCTGGCCGACTTTCCCGTCCTCGTGCTCGACGAGCCCGCCGAGCATCTCGATCTGCCGACGGCGGACGCGCTCACCGCCGATCTGCTGGCCGCCACCGAGGGCCGTACGACACTGCTCATCACCCACCGGCTGGCCGGCCTGGAGGCGGTGGACGAGGTGGTCGTCCTGGACGCGGGACGTGTGGTGCAGCAGGGGCCGTATGCGGAGCTGGCCGCTGTGGAGGGGCCGTTGCGGGGGATGGTGGAGCGGGAGGAGCAGGCGGATCTGTTGGTGGGGGTGCGGTAGGCAGCCGGCCCGCACGACACCGCGTCCGACACGGGCTCGACTCTCTGAATCGAATGGGGCCAATCGGGCTCGGTGCGTGTGCGCCGCGCCCCTCTCCGGCCCTCCGACGTCCGCCCACGGCCTGTCGGCCGACCGTGCCGTGCGGCTGCCGCAACTGCTGGAGGCGATGCGGTCCGCAGGCAGAGGCCTGGAACCGCACTCCACACCGGACCGGAGCTGCGAGACCGCGGCAGCCCTGACCGGCGCCCGGTACGCGGCGATCGGCGTCGTCGCCGAGGACGGGGACGGTCTCGTCGACTTCGTCCGCCAGGGGCCGACACGGCGACCGCCCGGAAGACCGGGCGGCTGCCCGACGGGCGCAAGGAATTGCTGGGCGCCCCTCATCCGCGACCCGGAGCCGATCCGGGGCCCGGCCCTGAACCTCGACCGGCGCTCGTGCGGCTTCCCCGAGCACCATCCGCCGATGCGGGGCTTCCTCGGCATCCCCATCGGCGTGCGGGGCGAGATCTTCGGAAACACGGAGAAGGCTGTACGAGGCCGCCCAGCAGCGCGAGCGCCGGATCGACGTCGCCGTCGACGCGACCGTGAGCCTGCCTGCCTGCCTGCCTGCCTGCCTGCCGGACGGACGGACGGCCCGGTGTCCGGCTGACGGTCGCGGACGACGGCGTCGGCTGCACGGGCCCGGTACGGGAACAGGCCGCGCCGGTACGACGGTGATGCGGGAGGTGCCCCCACTGACGGGGATCCGAGGCTTCTCCGCAGTGACGCCCCACTAGCCCATCTGCGGCAACCCGTCCCCCAGCCGGACGACTTGAACAGGGCCTCGGCCCGCCGCGCGGGCCAGGATCGCTGACATGCGCTCACCTCGCCGTCACCCGCTGCTCGTTCCGGCGCTGCTGTGCGCGTTCGCCGTGATCGCGGCCCGCCCCATGGGCACTTCCTACGCCGCCGACGACGGCGAGGACACAGACAGCGCCGCCGATGCCGGGCTCAACACCCAGGTGGTCCGGCTGTACGAGGACGCGGCGGTGGCGACGCAGCAGTACGAGGCGGGGCGGCAGGAGGCCGAGGTGCAGCGGGCGCAGGCCCAGCGCTTCGAGGCGCTGCTGGACCGGGAACGGCAGGGGATCGCCGTACTGCACGAGGACCTGGGCCGGATCGCGCGCGCCCAGTACCGCAGCGGTGGCGGCCTTCCGATCACCGCGCAGATGATCCTGGCGGACAGCCCCGACGAGCTGATGCGTGGTCAGCGGGCCGTGTGGAAGGCGGATCTCGCCGTCAACAACGCGATCGACAAGAGCCGCCGGGCCGAGGAGCGGCTCGCCGCGGACGAGGCCAAGGCTGCCACGACCTGGCAGCGGTTGCACCGGCGGAACACTGAACTCGCCGACCTGAAGAAGGGCATCGAGGCGAAGCTCGAACAGGCACGGTGGCAGTTGCAGGGCGAGGCCGACGCCTCCGTCGCGGCCGGTTCGTGCCGCGGTGCCGTCCGGCTGGACCAGCCGCAGACCGGCCTCACGAGCACCTGGGTCGCCCCCGTGGAGACGTACGAACTGTCCGCGGGATTCGGCAGCGGTGGTGAGCGCTGGGCGAACCGGCACACCGGGCAGGACTTCGCGGTGCCGATCGGGACGCCGGTGCGGGCGGTGGGCGAGGGGCGCGTGGTGAAGGTGTCCTGCGGGGGTCCCTTCGGCATCGAGGTCGTGCTCCAGCACGCGGGCGGCTACTACACGCAGTACGCCCACCTCGCCGCCGTCACCGTCGACCAGGGCGAGCGGGTGAGCCCCGGACAGTGGATCGGGCAGTCCGGTACGACCGGCAACTCCACCGGCCCGCACCTGCACTTCGAGGTGCGGGTCACTCCGGAGACGGGTTCGGCGGTGGACCCGGCGTCGTGGCTGTCGGCGCGAGGGGTCCCGCTGGGATAGGAGCCACGAACGCGGCCGGGGCTACGCGTGTTCCGCCAGCAGCCGTTCGATCACGACCGCCACCCCGTCCTCGTTGTTGGCGACCGTCCGCCCCGACGCCGCCGCGAGCACGTCCGGGTGTGCGTTGCCCATCGCGTACGACCGTCCCGCCCAGGTGAGCATCTCGACGTCGTTCGGCATGTCCCCGAAGGCGACGACCTGCTCGTGCGAGATGCCGCGCTCGGCGCAGCACAGGGCGAGCGTGCTGGCCTTGGAGACGCCGGGGCCGCTGATCTCCAGCAGGGCGCTGGGGCTGGAGCGGGTGACGTTGGCCCGGTCCTCGATCGCGAGGCGGGCCAGGGTGAGGAATGCGTCCGGGTCGATCTCGGGGTGGTACGCGAGGATCTTCAGGACCGGCTCGCCGGCACCGGGCCCATCCGGTGTCAGCAGGTCCTCGGCCGGCGCGAGGGAGTCCGGGATCTCCATGTGCAGCTTCGGATAGTCCGGCTCCTGGTAGAAGCCGTAGGTCTGCTCGACCGCGTAGACCGTGCCCGGTGCCGCGTCGCGCAGCAGCCGCACGGCATCCAGCGCGTTCTCCCGTGCCAGCTCGCGGACCTTCACGAACCGGTGGGTGCCGGGGCCGCCGTGGAGGTCGACCACCGCGGCGCCGTTGCCGCAGATCGCCAGGCCGTGACCGTGGACGTGCTCGCTGACCACGTCCATCCAGCGGGCCGGGCGGCCGGTGACGAAGAAGACCTCGATGCCGGCCTCCTCGGCGGCGGCGAGGGCCGCGACCGTGCGCGGGGACACCGACTTGTCGTCGCGCAGCAGGGTGCCGTCGAGGTCGGTGGCGATCAGCCGCGGCGGAAGGGCGGCGGCCGGGGTCTCGGGCTCTCGGGTCGCTGAGGTCACCCGGCCATTCTCACGCATATGCCTGCACGCCCGTGCGGGAGTCCGCACAGATGAGGTACAGATCAGGCACAGACGGCAGGTCGTCCAGGTCAGCGCAGCTGCCCCGGCGCCTCCATGGCGATCTGCTCGAAGACCTTCTCGTCGGCTGCGAAGTCCGAGTCGGGGATGGGCCAGTGGATCACGATCTCGGTGAAGCCCAGCTCCCGGTGGCGCCCCGCGAAGTCCACGAACGCGTCCAGGGACTGGAGTGGACGGCCGCGGTCCGGGGTGAAGCCGGTGAGCAGGATCTTGTCGACGGAGCTCACGTCACGGCCGATCGCGGCGCACGCGTCGGCCAGCCTCTCGGCCTGTCCGCGAATGGCCTGAACCGACTGTTCAGGAGTGCCGTTCTCGTACAGCTTGGGGTCGCCGGTGGTCACCCATGCCTGCCCGTAGCGCGCGGCGAGCCTGAGCCCGCGCGGCCCGGTCGCTGCCACCGCGAAGGGCAGCCGGGGGCGCTGTACGCAGCCCGGGATGTTGCGCGCCTCGTGCGCCGAGTAGTAGTCGCCCTCGTACGACACTCCGCTGGGGCTGTCTTCGATCAGCAGCCGGTCCAGCAGCTGCACGAACTCGGCGAAGCGGTCGGCACGCTCGCGTGGGGTCCACGGCTCCTGCCCGAGTGCGGTGGCGTCGAAGCCGGTGCCGCCCGCGCCGATACCGAGCGTCACCCGCCCGCCGGAGATGTCGTCGAGGGAGATCAGCTCCTTGGCGAGGGTCACCGGGTGCCGGAAGTTCGGCGAGGTCACCAGCGTGCCCAGGCGGAGATCGTCGGTGACGGCCGCGGCGGCGGTCAGCGTCGGCACGGCACCGAACCAGGGCCCGTCCCTGAAGCTCCGCCAGGACAGGTGGTCGTACGTGTACCCGGTGTGGAAGCCGAGCTGCTCGGCACGCGTCCATGCCGAACGGCCGCCTTCGTTCCAGCGGCGGTACGGGAGGATCACGGTGCTCAGACGCAGACTCATGTATCCGAGCGTATGCGGACGCACGTGTTTCACGTGAAACGGTCACCGACGGTCATCGCGCGCGCCCGCTCAGCCATGGGCTGAGGTTGATCATCGGCATGTACTCCCTGTGCGTACGGTCGCCGGTCAGCGGCACGATCAGGAAGTAGCCCGGCGGGAAACGGCGGCCCCTGACATGGGCGAGGTCGCCGAAGACGGAGCGGAGGAAGGCCGGCACGTCGTCGCGCGCGACATCGGGGCACTGGATGCCCTCGACCTCGATCAGCGCGTCGTCCTCGGGATAGAGCCGCACGCTCACCCGCGGCAGCCCGCCGAACTCGACGAACGCCTCGTGCGGCAGGGATCCGTCCGCGTCGGTGGTGACGCCGACGCCCGCGGCGCTTCGGCGCGAGGTCTGGTCGGCCCCGACGTCGTGGGTCACCTCGATCTCACGGGCGTACTCCGCGGCGATGATCCGGAGGGCGGTGACGGCGGCTTCGGTGGTGGGCAAGTGGTCCATACCACCGATCATGCAAGCCTCAACGGGGTTCTGGGAACCGCAGGTACCGCGGCGGGACCGCCTTCGTCAGCCACACCCCGTTCGCGCTGACGTGGAAGACATGGCCGTCGCGGTGCATGGCGCCCGCGTCCACCGAGAGCACGACCGGGCTGCCGCGGCGGGCGCCCACGCGGGTCGCGGTCTCGCGGTCGGATGAGAGGTGCACGTCGTGCCGGTTCATGGGCCGCAGGCCCTCGGCGCGGATCGCGTCCAGGGAGCGGGCCACGGTGCCGTGGTAGAGGTACGCCGGCGGGGTCGCCGGGGTCAGCCCGAGGTCGACGTCGATGCTGTGGCCCTGGCTGGCGCGGATCCGCGTGCCGTCGATCGCGAAGCGCCGCTTGTCGTTGGACTCGACCACGTGGTCGAGTTCCTCGCGCGTGAACCGGAAGCCGTGCGCGGCGGCCGCGGCGATCAGCGTGTCGATCTCCACCCAGCCGGCGTCGTCGAGGATCAACCCGATCCGCTCCGGCTGATGACGCAGGTGCTTCGACAGGTACTTGGACACCTTCACGGTGCGTCTTTCATCCACCCCACCAGCCTGCCGCGCGAGATGTGAATCACGCGAATGATTTTGCTCCGGATGTTTGATCCACAGCCAAGTACAGTTATCCACAGGGGAATTGGCGGTTCTGTGGACAACTGCCCTTGGATTCAAGGCGTTTCGCCAAGATCGTCTGATGCGCCGTAACTTGTGGCAAGTCGGTCCAAGGACCGTGCCCGCACCTCCCGTTCGGCGGCCAGCGCGATGAACTCCGCAGCCTGCTCGGCCCCAACCAGACTCTCGACAGCCCGCATTGTCTCCGCGGGGATCGCCACATCACGTGTCCGATCGGCGGGTGTCGGGACGTCCCCTGCGCCGAGGTGCTCCCGCAGATGCCGCACGGCCAACAACCGCATGGCCCGGGCGAGTTCCGCGTCCACCGTCTGCTGTGCCAGCGGTCGCAGCCGTCGTACGAGTGAGGCCGCTTCTGCCGCGTCCGCGTCCGTCGGGCGGTGCGGTCCGTCCAGGTAGCGGGCGAAGACGTGCTCGGTCGTGAACTCCAGGAAACGGGCGGCGATGTGCTCGACCCGACTCCTCAACTCCCGCAGATGGCACGAGATCGCGGACAACGGCACCCCCGCCGCATGCAACTCGGCGGCCACCGCCAGCTCTTGGGGGCTCGGCACGAGGAAGGAGTCGTCGTCGCCGGGGACCGGCTCCAGCACGCCCAGGTGCACGGCCTCGGCGATCGCCGCGTCGTCGGGGACACCGCCGAACCGCTCGTCCAACTCGGCGCGCGAGATCCGTACCGCCTCCTCGTCGGTCCACGGACCGTCCACCTCGGCGACCAGACCGAGCACCCCGCCCAGGCCCCGGCCCGCGTCCCACGCCTCCAGGAGCTCCTTGACGGAGGCCAGCGTGTAGCCGCGGTCGAGGAGATCGGCGATCTGGCGCAGGCGCACGAGGTGGGCGTCCGCATAGACGTTGGCGCGGCCACGGCGCTCCGGGCGGGGGAGCAGCCCGCGATCCTGGTAGGCGCGGATGGTCCGGACCGTGGCGCCGCTGAGGTGCGCCAGATCCTCGATCCGGTAGGCGGGGGCCTCGGCCCGGTGCCCGGAATCCCCGGCGCGGCGGCCGGAGCCCCGGGCGCCGTCCGTCACGAGGCCGCCGCCCTCGCCGCCGGTGACCTCTTCAGGTACTGCACCGCCCGGCTCAACGACCCCTCCTGCGACGGGTGGTAGGGCCGCCGGAAGTAACGGGGTATCGCCGCGCCCAGTTCCCGCCACGGGGGCAACAGGCCCTTGCGTACGGCCCTTTCGTGCTCGGCGAGGGAGTGGCGCAGGCGGCCTGCGAGTTGCGGGTCGTGGCGGATGGCCTCCTGGCCCATGAAGCCCCTGCCCTCGGCGGGCGGTTCGGGGTCTCCGACGAGCGGGAGACCTTCCCTGAAGACCCGCACGAACCACCGCTCCCCCGCCGGCAGCAACAGGTGCAGCACATCGATCACATGCGTTGCGGTCGGCTCGCCGGGGATCCGGTGCAGAGGCGTGCGCGACCAGTCGAAGGAGGCCCTGCGCGGGGTGATCCGTGCGCTCACAGCGGTGGCTCCAGGCGGGCGATCGCCCGCAGTGCCCTGGGCGTGAAACGGGACATGAGGAGGGCGCCGCGCGCCTCGGGCGTCACCGGGACCACCGCCTCGTTCCGCACCACCGCCCGCAGGATCGCGTCGGCGACCTTCTCGGGCGGGTAGTTCCGCAGTCCGTACAGGCGGGCGGTCCGCTTCTGGCGCCGCTTCTCCTCGGCTGCGTCGACCCCGGCGAAGCGCGCGGTCGAGGTGATGTTGGTGTTCACGAACCCGGGACACACCGCGGTCACGCCGATGCCCCGGCCGGCCAGCTCCGCGCGCAGGCACTCGCTCAGCATCAGCACGGCCGCCTTGGAGGTGCTGTAGGCGGGCAGCGCCTTGGAGGGCTGGTACGCCGCCGCCGACGCGGTGTTGACGATGTGGCCGCCCTGGCCGCGGTCGGCCATCTGCTTGCCGAAGAGCCGGCAACCGTGGATCACGCCCCACAGGTTGACGTCGAGAACCTTCTTCCAGTCCTGCGGGGTGGTGTCGAAGAAGGACCCGGACAGGCCGATGCCGGCGTTGTTCACCAGGACGTCCACCACGCCGTACTCGGCGGCGACCTTCTCGGCGAGCTTCTCCATGGCCTGCTCGTCGGAGACGTCGACCGTCTCGGCCCAGGCCTCGGGCGCGCCGACCAGCCGGGAACGTTCGGCGGTGCGGACCGCTGCCTCGGCGTCCCGGTCGACGGCCACCACGCGCGCGCCGGCCTCGGCGAACGCGAGCGCCGTGGCCCGCCCGATGCCGCTGCCCGCACCGGTGACCAGCACGAGCTGTCCGCCGAACCGGTCGGCGTGACGGCCGGTCGCCGTCACGGCATCCGGCCTTCCGCCCTCCACCGAGGTCACGAACTCCGAGATCCAGGATGCCAGTTGGTCGGGCCGGGAGCGGGGGACCCAGTGCCTGGCCGGAATGGTGCGCCGGGTCAGCTGCGGAGCCCACAGCTCCAAGTCGTCGTAGAGCTTCTCCGAGAGGAACGCGTCCCCCAGGGGCGTGATGAGCTGCACGGGCGCGTGCGCGTACGCGTCCGTCCGCGGGCGGCGCAGTCGGGCCCGGACGTTGTCCCGGTACAGCCACGCCCCGTGCGCCGCGTCCGTCGGCAGCGACGAGGTCGGGTAGCCGTCGCCGGGGATCTTCTCGACGCGCTCCAGGATCCTCGGCCAGTACTTGCCGAGCGGACCGCGCCAGGCCAGCTCGGGCAGCACAGGCGTGTACAGCAGGTAGACGTACCAGGACTTGGCACCCTGGCCGAGCAGCTGGCCGACCCGGCGCGGGGTGGGGCGCTTGACGCGTTTGTTGATCCAGTGGCCGAAGTGGTCGAGGGACGGCCCGGACATCGAGGTGAAGGACGCGATCCGGCCCTCGGTGCGCTTGACCGTGGCGAACTCCCAGGCCTGCACCGAGCCCCAGTCGTGCCCCACCAGGTGCACCGGCCGGTCCGGGCTGACCGCGTCCGCGACGGCCAGGAAGTCGTCCGTCAGCTTCTCCAGCGTGAACCCTCCGCGCAGCGGCTGCGGTGCGGTGGAGCGGCCGTGGCCGCGGACGTCGTACATCACCACATGGAAGCGCTCGGCCAACCGGGACGCGATCCCGGACCACACCTCCTTGCTGTCCGGATAGCCGTGCACCAGGACGACCGTCGGCCCCGAGGGGTTCCCCAGTTCGGCGACGCACAGCTCGACCCCGCCGGTCCGCACCCGGCGCTCCCGCACACTCGTCGGCAACGTCACTTGTCCTCCGCCCAGCGCCGCACGTGCGGCAGATCGTCGTCCAGCCAGAAGGCGCTCTGCCCGGGGTCCCCGGAGTCGGTGACGACCAGGATCTCCTCGAACTTCGCGCCCGTGCCCCGGAAGCCCGGATGTGGTTCGACCGCCCACAGGCCCGGCTGCGGCGGATGGTCGCAGAAGCGGTACGGCGACCACGGCGGGGACCAGCCCTCGCGGTGCCCGTGCGGCGCGTCGGCGGCGAGGCCCTTCAGTGACCGCGTGCCGAACCCGAAGACGTGAGGTGACCAGCGGCGCTGCCTGACCCGGTCGACCTTGTGCGCGATCACGCCCCTGCCTCACCCTCGTCCACGTCAACCGCGGTACGTGCCCGCAACTTGACACTGGTGAATGTGACAGTCATCAGAGGCTCCGTCAACAGGCGTGACGGCGGGCTGTGGACAACCAGGCGGGTGTGGACAACTTCGCGGACGTTTGGCGGATGTGGAGAACCGGCCATGCGTTGTTCGACCTGAGGGGGACCCTTAGGGACCCGTACGCCTGGAGTCTGATACCAAGACGGCTCTGCGGGGTGACGACCGGCGTGGTCCAGGTCACTACTGTCGAAGACGTGACTGTGATCGCGACCGAAAGCCTGAGCAAGCGGTTCCCCCGGGTGACCGCGCTTGACCGGCTCTCCGTGGACGTCGGGCCCGGTGTGACCGGACTCGTCGGAGCCAATGGAGCCGGCAAGTCCACACTGATCAAGATCCTTCTGGGTCTGTCCCCCGCCACCGAGGGCCGCGCCGAAGTGCTCGGACTCGATGTCGCCACCAAGGGCGCCGCCATCCGCGAGCGGGTCGGCTACATGCCGGAACACGACTGCCTGCCGCCCGACGTCTCGGCCACCGAGTTCGTGGTCCACATGGCGCGCATGTCCGGCCTGCCGCCCACCGCCGCGCGCGAGCGCACCGCGGACACCCTGCGGCACGTGGGGCTGTACGAGGAGCGCTACCGGCCCATCGGCGGCTACTCCACCGGCATGAAGCAGCGCGTGAAGCTGGCGCAAGCCCTCGTGCACGACCCGCAGCTGGTCCTCCTGGACGAGCCGACCAATGGCCTCGACCCGGTCGGCCGTGACGAGATGCTCGGCCTGATCCGCCGCATCTACACCGACTTCGGCATCTCCGTCCTGGTCACCTCCCACCTGCTGGGCGAGCTGGAGCGCACCTGCGACCACGTGGTCGTGGTCGACGGCGGCAAGCTCCTGCGCTCCAGCTCCACCACCGACTTCACCCAGATCACGACCACCCTCGCGATCGAGGTCACCGACACCGACGAGCACCCGGACGGCACCCGTGCGGTGCGCGACGCGCTCCACGCGCGCGGGATGGACGTCCTCGACAGCGGCGCCGGCCTGCCGGGCGCCGGACACGTACTGCTGCTCACCGCGCAGGGCGAGGAGACGTACGACCTGGTGCGCGACGTGGTCGCCGACCTCGGCCTCGGCCTGGTGCGCATGGAGCAGCGCAGGCACCACATCTCCGAGGTCTTCACGAACGAGGACGAGCAGCGGAAGGAGGCGGTCGGCCATGGCGGTTGAGCAGCCCCTGCGGACACCGGCGGCACCTTCGGGTGACCAGACCCGCATTCACAACATCGGTTATCGCACGTACGACGGCCCGCGTCTGGGCCGCTCCTACGCCACCCGCTCTCTCTACTCGCAGTCCCTGCGCGGCTCCTACGGCCTCGGCCGCTCGGTCAAGTCCAAGGTCCTGCCGATGCTGCTGTTCGTGGTGATGTGCGTGCCCGCGGCCATCATGGTCGCCGTCGCGGTCGCCACGAAGGCCAAGGACCTGCCCCTCGACTACACGCGCTACGCGATCGTCATGCAGGCCGTCATCAGCCTGTACGTCGCCTCGCAGGCACCCCAGTCCGTCTCGCGCGACCTGCGCTTCAAGACAGTCCCGCTGTACTTCTCGCGGCCCATCGAGACCGCCGACTACGTACGCGCGAAGTTCGCGGCCCTGGCCTCGGCGCTGTTCATCCTCACCGCCGCCCCGCTGCTGGTGCTCTATGTGGGCGCCCTGCTGGCCAAGCTCGACTTCACCGACCAGACCAAGGGATTCGCACAGGGGCTCGTCTCGGTGGCACTTCTCTCACTGCTCTTCGCCGGCCTCGGCCTGGTCATCGCGTCGGTCACCCCGCGCCGCGGCTTCGGCATCGCCGCCGTGATCGCCGTCCTGACCATCTCCTACGGCGCGGTCTCCACGCTCCAGGCCATCGCCGACGTGCAGTCCAGCACCGGATCCATCGCCTGGATCGGCCTGTTCTCGCCCATCACACTCATCGACGGAGTGCAGTCCGCGTTCCTCGGCGCGAGCTCGGCGTCCCCCGGAGGGGTCGGCCCGACGAACGGGGAGGGTGTGGTCTACGTCCTCGTCACGCTCGGCCTGATCGCCGCCTGCTACGGCCTCCTGATGCGCCGCTACCGAAAGGTCGGACTGTGACCACGCTCAACATCGACCACGTCTCGCGCTGGTTCGGCAACGTGGTCGCCGTCAACGACATCACCATGACGATCGGCCCCGGCGTCACCGGCCTGCTGGGCCCCAACGGCGCCGGAAAGTCCACCCTCATCAACATGATGGGCGGCTTCCTGGCCCCCTCCACCGGCACCGTCACCCTCGACGGCCAGCAGGTCTGGCGCAACGAGAACATCTACAAGCACATCGGCATCGTCCCCGAACGCGAGGCGATGTACGACTTCCTCACGGGCCGCGAATTCGTCGTCGCCAACGCCGAGTTGCACGGCCTGGGCGCCAAGGCGGCCCAGAAGGCGCTGGCCACGGTCGAGATGGAGTACGCGCAGGACCGCAAGATCTCGACGTACTCCAAGGGCATGCGGCAGCGCGTGAAGATGGCGAGCGCGCTGGTCCACGACCCGTCCCTGCTCCTGCTCGACGAGCCCTTCAACGGCATGGACCCGCGCCAGCGCATGCAGCTCATGGACCTGCTCAGGCGCATGGGTGACGAGGGCCGCACGGTCCTGTTCTCGTCCCACATCCTCGAAGAGGTCGAACAACTCGCCCGGCACATCGAGGTCGTGGTCGCCGGACGGCATGCGGCCAGCGGCGACTTCCGCAAGATCCGCCGCCTGATGACCGACCGCCCGCACCGCTACCTGGTGCGCTCCAGCGACGACCGCGCCCTCGCGGCCGCGCTGATCGCCGACCCGTCCACGTCCGGCATCGAAGTCGACCTGGCGGAGGGCGCGTTGCGCATCCAGGCCGTCGACTTCGGCCGCTTCACGGCCCTGTTGCCGCGCGTGGCCAGGGACCACGGCATCCGGCTGCTCACGGTCTCGCCGTCCGACGAGTCGCTCGAGTCCGTCTTCTCGTATCTCGTCGCGGCGTAGGAGGCCGAACATGTACGACCCCACAGTCGCCCGACTCACCTACCGCGCCCTGCTCGGCCGGCGTCGGGCCCTCATCCTGGGCGCGCTGCCCCTGCTGCTGATCGCGATCTCCGTCGTGGTGCGCGGCCTGGCCGGCGCCGACGACCAGACCGCGTCCGACCTGCTGGGCGGGCTCGCGCTCGCCACCATGGTGCCGATCATCGGCGTCATCGCGGGCACCGGCGCGATCGGCCCGGAGATCGACGACGGCTCCGTGGTCTACCTGCTGTCCAAGCCCATCAAACGGCCGACGATCATCTTCACCAAGCTGATCGTCGCGATCGCCGTGACGATGGTGTTCTCCGCGGTGCCCACCCTGATCGCGGGGTTGATCCTCAACGGCAACGGCCAGCAGATCGCCGTCGCCTACACGGTGGCCTCACTGGTCGCCTCCATCGCCTACGCGGCGCTCTTCCTGCTGCTCGGCACGGTGTCCCGGCACGCGGTGGTGTTCGGCCTCGTCTACGCGCTCGTCTGGGAGGCCCTGTTCGGCTCCCTGGTGGCCGGGGCACGCACGCTCAGCGTCCAGCAGTGGTCGCTGGCGGTGGCCCACAAGGTGGCCGGCGGGGACCTGGTGACATCCGACGTCGGGCTGACGACGGCGACGGTCCTGCTGGTCGCGGTCACCGTCCTGGCGACCTGGTACGCGGGGCAGAAACTGCGGTCACTGACGCTCGCGGGCGAGGAGTAGACGCACTGCTTATTGACCGGGGCTTCACCTCGGTCCGGGCAGACTGGGCAAACGCGGGCGCACGGCTGGGAGGACGGGGATGGCGGACGAGGCGTCACAGTACGAGAGTCGCGGACAGTCCGGGGACGAGGTCTGGGACGACCTCGTCCTGGACGACGACTTCATACGGTCCGCCGAGACCTCCGAGCCGTCCGCGCGAGCCCGGATGCTGGCCGCACGCTGGCGCACCGAGAAGCCCGAGCCGCAGCCCTGGCGCTCCGACGAGCCGCCCGCGGGGTGGTTCTTCAGCAAGCGTCGGCGCAGGTGGCGGCGGCGGTGAGGGAGTCCGGGGCCGGCGGTTAATCAGTGGCGTCGAACACGGCGTACGGGCACAGTGGTTGTGTCCAGGACGCCGGATCGAACCGGCGCCACACACTGGGGAGGAGGTCGACGATGTCCATGCACGACAGTCCGTCGAGCTCCCCACAGGGCAGCCCGCGGCGGACTCCGGAGTAGTTACCCCTCCGTCGAGTCCGCCCCGCACGGGGAGCTGCCCGGGGCGGCCGCTTCGAGCACGCGGCGCACTGCGCTCGCGTGAGGCCGCCCACCCGGAGGATTGGCCGAGTGGTAAGGCACTGGCTTGCTAAGCCATGGTCGGGGGCAACCCCGCGCACGTTCGATCCGTGCATCCTCCGCAAGACGTTGGCACCGTGAACTCGGCCGAGTTCACGGCCGAGTTCTCGGCTGGGCACGGCAGGAAGGGCCCGGCCCTCAGCCCAGCAACCGCTCCAACACCACCGCGATCCCGTCCCCTTCGTTGGAGGACGTCACCTCGTCCGCCACCGACTTGAGTTCCTCGTGGGCGTTGGCCATGGCCACACCGTAGGAGGACCAGGCGAACATCGGGATGTCGTTGGGCATGTCGCCGAAGGCGATCGTGTCGGCGGCCTTCATGCCCAGGCGGCGGGCCGCCAGGGACAGTCCCGTCGCCTTGGAGAGGCCGAGGGGGAGCAGCTCGACGATGCCCTCTCCGGCCATCGCGACGTTGACGAAGCCGCCGGCGGCCTGTCGGGATGCCTCGGCCAACTCGTCGTCCGTCAGCGTGGGGTGCTGTATGTAGATCTTGTTCAGCGGGGCGGTCCAGAGGTCGGACGCGTCCGTGAAGGGTGTCGCGGGGAGCTTGCCGGTGACCGCGTAACCGGGGCCGACCAGCACCTCGCCGTCCAGGCCGTCCCGGCTCGCCGCGAGGTACAGCGGGCCGACCTCCGCCTCGATCTTGGCCAGTGCCACGCCGGCCAGCTGGCGGTCCAGCGTCACCGAGGTCAGCAGGCGGTGCTCGCCGGCGTCGTACACCTGGGCGCCCTGGGCGCAGACCGCGAGGCCGTTGTAGCCGAGGTCGTCGAGGATGTGGCGGGTCCACGGGGCGGCGCGGCCCGTCACGACGATGTGAGCGGCACCCGCCGCGGTGGCCGCGGCGAGTGCCTCACGGGTGCGCTGCGAGACCGACTCGTCGGAGCGCAGGAGCGTTCCGTCGAGGTCGGTCGCGATCAGGCGGTAGGGAAAGCCCGGTGCAGCGGACGTACTCACTTGGCGACCGGCTCCAGGATCTCCCGGCCGCCCAGGAAGGGGCGGAGCACTTCCGGAACCCGGACGGAGCCGTCGGCCTGCTGGTGGTTCTCCAGGATCGCCACGATCGTGCGCGGTACGGCGCACAGCGTGCCGTTGAGCGTCGCCAGCGGCTTGACCTGCTTGCCGTCACGGACGCGGATCGACAGGCGGCGGGACTGGTACTCGGTGCAGTCGGAGGTCGAGGTCAGCTCGCGGTACTTGCCCTGCGTCGGGATCCACGCCTCGCAGTCGAACTTGCGGGCGGCCGAGGAGCCGAGGTCGGCGGAGGCGACGTCGATGACCCGGAACGGCAGTTCCAGCGAGGTCAGCCACTGCTTCTCCCACTCGAGCAGGCGCTGGTGCTCGGCCTGGGAGTCCGCCGGGTCGACGTACGAGAACATCTCGACCTTGTCGAACTGGTGGACGCGGAAGATGCCGCGGGTGTCCTTGCCGTGCGAACCGGCCTCGCGGCGGAAGCAGGGCGAGAAGCCCGCGTAGCGCAGCGGGAGGCGGTCGGCGTCGATGATCTCGTCCATGTGGTACGCCGCGAGGGCGACCTCGGACGTGCCGACGAGGTAGAGGTCGTCCTTGTCGAGGTGGTAGACGTCCTGCGCGGCCTGGCCGAGGAAGCCGGTGCCGGCCATCGACTGGGGGCGGACCAACGCGGGCGTCAGCATCGGCGTGAAGCCGGCCGCCGTGGCCTGCGCGATCGCCGCGTTCACCAGGGCGAGCTCCAGCAGGGCGCCGATGCCGGTGAGGAAGTAGAAGCGCGAGCCGGAGACCTTGGCGCCGCGTTCGACGTCGATCGCGCCGAGGGTCGTGCCGAGCTCCAGGTGGTCCTTGGGCTCGAAGCCCTCGGCGCCGAAGTCGCGGATCGTGCCGTGCGTCTCCAGCGTGACGAAGTCCTCCTCGCCGCCCACGGGCACCTCGGGGTGCACGAGGTTGCTGAGCTGGAGGACGAGCTCCTGGGTCTCGGTGTCGGCCGCGTCGCGCTCGGCGTCGGCGGCCTTGACGTCGGCGGCGAGCTGGCTCGCCTTCTTCAGCAGCTCGGCCCTCTCGTCTCCGGAGGCCTTGGGGATCAGCTTGCCGAGCGCCTTCTGCTCGGCACGCAGCTCGTCGAAGCGTACGCCGGACGACCTGCGCCGCTCGTCGGCGGACAGGAGAGAGTCGACGAGCGCGACGTCCTCTCCACGGGCGCGCTGGGAGGCGCGCACACGGTCGGGGTCCTCACGGAGCAGGCGAAGGTCAATCACGCGACCAAGGCTACCGGTGCGGGGTGACGGCTCACGACTCACTATTCCGTGCTGCGCCGAATCGAGGCCTACGTTGCGTTATGCGGCAATTGCCGGGTGTGTCAATAAAAGGCGTCTCACTCCCTGGGACGGGGCATGCAGAGGGCGCGAAGTTGACTCGATTCCCTTGTGGGGAGCGGGACTTGGGGTGCCCTTCGTCCACAGAAATCCACAGCGCCGAAAAGTTATCCACAGGCTGTGCGAAAGATCTGTGGATGTCGGAAGCGATCATTCCGAGTCGGGTGTGCGGGGCGAAGGAATCCCGCCCCAAACCAGCGTCCCGCCCACTTTCGGGTGGAAATGGGTCGCCCCAAAGGATGGCGGGAGGGAAACGGGTGGACGAAGAGTGACCTACGGGACTGTGGACGAACTTGGGCGCTGTAGGGCGATTTGTCGACTGAGTCGCGCTTCGTTGTCGACTTGTCCCCAGGTCGAGAAGCTCACCTGTGGAAAACTCCTGTGGATAACTAAAATATGCAGGTAGGAGTGGTCGGAAACGTTCTAGAAACGTCCATCCTGGCATCGCGCCACCCAGTCCGCCGCAGACACGAACTCCTCGTCCGAGGTCCCCGGGAACGGAGGGCGTACGTCCGCCACATCCACGTCCGCGCGCGGATACGAGCCGAGGAAGCGCACCTGGAGGCAGATCCGCTTGAGCCCCGTCAGCGCTTCTGCGACCCGGCGGTCGGAGATGTGGCCCTCGGCGTCGATGCAGAAGCAGTAGTTGCCGATGCCCGCACCGGTGGGCCGGGACTGCAGCAGCATCAGGTTGATGCCCCGGGTGGCGAACTCGCCGAGCAGGTCGCGCAGGCCGCCGGGGTGGTCGTCGCGCTGCCACAGCACGACGGACGTCTTGTCGGCGCCGGTCGGTGCGGCGGGCCGGGCGGGCCGGCCGACGAGCACGAACCGCGTCTGGGCGTTCTCCGCGTCGTGGATCCCGGTCTCCAGGGCCTCCAGGCCGTACCGGGCGGCCGCGAACTCGCCCGCGAAGGCGGCGTCGTACTGGCCCTCCTGGACCAGGCGGGCGGCGTCCGCGTTCGAGGCGGCCGACTCCCAGTGGACGTCCGGGAGGTTCTTCTTGAGCCAGTTGCGCACCTGCGGCTGGGCGGCCGGATGCGCGGAGACCGTCTTGATGTCCGACAGCTTGGTGCCGGGCCGGACCAGCAGCGCGAAGGTGATCGACAGCAGCACCTCGCGGTAGATCATCAACGGTGCGCCCGCGACCAGTTCGTCGAGCGTCGTCGTGATCCCGCCCTCGACGGAGTTCTCGATCGGCACGAACGCGGCCTCGGCCTCACCGACGCGCACCGCGTCGAGCGCGGACTGCACGGACACGTACGGGATCAGTTCACGGGTGGCCGCCTCGGGAAGCGTGCGCAGGGCGACTTCGGTGAAGGTGCCCTCAGGGCCGAGATACGCATAGCTCGCTGGCATGACCTCACCCTAATGGCCCTTGCCGATCCGGTAGCACGCATCCTGGCCCAGCCACCCCCGAGGGCGACCTCACTGTCGTACGACTGTGCAGTAGTCGTACGACACCCCCGGAATCGTCACCCCTCCAGCAACCCCTGCCCCACGTACTCCCCCTCCGCCGCCCCGCCCGGCACCGCGAACAGGCCGCTCGACTCGTGGCGGATGAACCGGGACAGGGCGTCGCCCCGGTCGAGCTTGCGCTGGACGGGGACGAAGCCGCGCAGGGGGTCCGCCTGCCAGCAGACGAAGAGGAGGCCGGCGTCGGGGACTCCGTCGCCGTCGAAGCCGTCGTGGTACGAGAAGGGGCGCCGGAGCATCGCCGCGCCCCCGTTCTGGTCGGGCCGGGTGATGCGGGCGTGGGCGTTGATCGGGACGACCAGGTTGCCCTTGGCGTCGGCCTTCTCCAGGTCCATGTCGGTCGTCTCGGTGCCCCCGGACAGCGCCGCCCCGTCGGACTTGCGGCGCCCGATGACGTCCTCCTGGGCCGTGACCGAGAGCTTCTCCCAGTCGTCGAGGAGCATGCGGATACGGCGTACGACGGCGTAGGAGCCGTCGGCCATCCACGACGGGTCGCTCGAACCGGAGGAGGGCACGAAGATCCGCTGGTCGAAGTCGGACTCGCTCGGCTTCGGATTGCGGGTGCCGTCCATCTGGCCCATGAGGTTGCGGGCCGTCATGGGTTGGGAAGTGGCGCCCGGTGTGCGGTTGAAGCCGTTCATCTGCCAGCGGATGCGGGCCGCGCCGCCCGCGTCCTTCTGGATCGCGCGCAGGGCGTGGAAGGCGACCAGCGCGTCGTCGGCGCCGATCTGCACCCACAGGTCGCCGTCGCTGCGCTTCTTGTCGAGGTGGTCGGAGGAGAAGTCGGGCAGCGGGTCCAGGGAGGCCGGGCGCTGTTTCTCCAGCCCGGTGCGGGCGAAGAAGCTGTGGCCGAATCCGAAGGTGACCGTGAGCGAGGACGGGCCGGCGTCCCGGGCGACATCCGTGTCGTCCTGCGTCGCCGCCTCGCCCGCCATCAGCCGCCGGGCCGTCTGAGACCAGCGGCGCAGCAGCGCGGCGGCCTCCTTGCGGCCTGCGCCGGCCGCCAGGTCGAAGGCGATGAGATGGCCGCGGGCCTGGAGGCCCTGGGTGATGCCGGGCTGATGTTTCCCGTGAAACATCACCTCATCGGTACCCACGGAGGTGAGCGGGGTGGCCTCGGCCGGGCGGGCGGCGTATCCCACGGCCCCGCCGGCCGCACCGAGGACGAGCCCGGTGGCGCCGGCGGTGCTCAGCAGCTTGCGCCGCGAAAGGCCCTCCATTGAGGGGGCCTGTTCGGAAGCGCCCTCCTCAAGAGCGGGAGTTCGGGCCTCCGGGATGGACTGGTCAGGCATGGTGTGCTTCAGCCGATCTGCGCGTTCTTGGAGACGGTCGTCTGGTCGATGTCGGAGGTCCGCACGGTCACCGCGACCGTCCACTCGCCCGCCATGGGGATCTGCACTCCGCTCGCCGCCCAGTGGCCGGTGGTGATGTGGTCGGGGACGACGGGCAGCGGCCCGATGTCCTTGGTCTTCAGGGTGAAGGCGACCTTCACCTCGGGGATGTCGAAGGCGCGCCCGTTGGGCCGCTCCACGTAGACGTGCATTTCGTTGGCGCCCACGCGCGCGGGGTCGAGATCGACGCGGACGACGCCCTTGCCGTCCTCGCCGCCGGTGTCGAACGACATGTCCAGGGTGACCGCCCCCGACGACGGGTTCGAGGAGGACGAAGAGGACGAGGACGAGGAAGACGAGGCCGCCTTGGCGTCCTGCTCCGTACGACCCGGTTCGGTCTGCGTCAGCACGGTGGTGACGGCGAGCAGCACGACGGCGACCGTGGCCTCGGCGAGCACCGAGCGGCGCAGCCCGAACCGGTTCGGGTCGGCGTCCCGCTCCCGCTTCTGCCGCGCCACGTCCATCGCGGCCTGTTGCCGGGCGAGCTGCGCGGCGCGCTTGGCATCGCCGGCGCCCTTGGAGCCGCCGGCGGTGACCTGCTCCTTCTGAGGCGCCTGCTTGCTCCGCTGGACCACCGTGTCCGCGAGCTGTGCCGTCCAGCGCCGGGAGATGTACGCGATGCCCACGAGCAGCGCGACGAGGCCGATCTTGACGAGCAGCAACTGCCCGTACCGCGTGTCGGTGAACGCCGACCAGGAGCCGAGCTGGCGCCACGACTGGTAGGTCCCGGTCAGCACCAGCGCGACGACGCTCCCGAAGGCGACGGACGAGAAGCGGCGTACGGCGGCCGGGTCGACGGGTGTGTCCGCGGGCGCCCGGTACAGGGCCACGAGCAGGGCGGTGAGGCCGCCGAGCCAGGTCGCGACGGCCAGCAGGTGGACGACGTCGACCGGCATGGAGATGCCCGCCTGGAGCCCTACGGAGGCGTGCTCGGACATCGCCCAGCTCGCGGCGAGCCCGGCGGCCACGACGAATCCGCCGATGGCGAGCCCGAAGGTCAGATCCCGCTTCTCCTGGCCTTCGCGCTTGTCGTACGCCCCGAAGAGCACGGCGATGAACAGCGCGGCCGCGGCGAGCAGCAGCAGCCGGGACACCAGCGCCGCGCCCGTCTTGGTCTGGAGGACCTGGCCGAGCAGGTCCAGGTCGAAGATGTCGCCGACCTTGCCGGAGCCCGTATAGGAGCCGCGCAGGAGCAGCAGCACAAGCGTGGCCGAGGTGAGCGTGAGCCAGCCGGAGACGACGAGCCGCTGTACGGCCCGTACGCCGGAGCCGCGCTGCCAGCAGGCGAGGACGAAGGCGGCCCCGCCTACCAGGACGACGAAGCCGGCGTACGACATGTACCGCCCGAAGCCGTACAGCCAGCCGACGACCCCGCCGCCCGCGGTGCCGTCGGACACCGAGACGGATGTGGACGAGGGTGCGCCGACGGAGAAGGTGTAGGCGCCGGAGACGGGATGGCTGTCCGCGGACACGACCTGGTAGGTGACGGTGTAGGTGCCGTCGGGCAGGCCGCTGTGCAGCTGGACGGCGTACGTCGTCCCGCTCACGTTGGACGGCTTGCCGCGCTGGACGGGCGTGCCCTTGGGGTCGAGCACGCGCAGCGAGTCGGCGGACATCGAGACCTGCTCGGAGAAGGTCAGCGAGACCTGGGTGGGCGCCTTGTCGACCACCGCCCCCTGCCGGGGGTCGCTGCCGGTCAGGGCGGCGTGCGCGGAGGCCGGCGCGGCCCCGCCGAGGAGCAGGCCGGCCGCGGCCAGGAGCAGCAGCACCAGGGTCCGGACGCGGGGGGCGATGGTCGGCGTCAAGGTGATCCCTCCGTCAGTTTCCGGTCTTCGGGATGTATGTCGCCGACTTCACCGGCATCTTCACGACGACCGGGTCCGCCTTGGCGAAGTGCAGTTCGACGGAGACCGTCTGGCCCTGTTCGGGCTTGTGCTTCAGCTTGTCGAACATCAGATGGTTGTCACCGCTTTTGAACGCGAGTTGACCGTGGGCGGGGATGGAGAACCGGGTGATCGCCTCCATCGCGCCGCCGACCGTCCTGTGCATGGTGACTTCGCCGACGTCACTGCTGACCGAGGTCAGCTCGGCCTTCGTACCGCTGTCGTTGGCGATCGTCAGATAGCCGGCCGCCATGTCGTCGGACACCGGCTGCGGCATGTAGGCGCCGGAGACGGAGATGCCGTCGCCGGAACCGCTGTCGGAGCCGGAGTCCGAACCGCAGCCGGCCAGGACCAGGGACCCGGTGAGCACCACGAGGGGTACGGCCAGGGGCCTCACGGCTTCGCACCCTTCAGGAGCTTGGGGAGGTCCTTGGTGTAGTCGTCCACGGTGGCGTCCTCGCCGTAGAGGACGTATCCGGCGTCGGTCTTAGGGGAGAACGCGACGACCTGGGTGCCGTGCACGGAGACGGCCTTGCCGTTCTTGTCCTTGTGCGTCGGCTCGATGGAGATGCCGAGGGTGCGGGCGCCGGCCTGGATGGTGGAGAAGTCGCCGGTCAGGCCGACGAACTGGGTGTCGATGCCCTTGAGCCACTTGCCGAGCTCGGACGGGGTGTCCCGGTCCGGGTCGGTGGTGACGAACACCACGCGCAACTCGTCCTGTTCGGACTTGGGCAGCGACTTCTTGGCGACGGCGATGTTGTTCATCGTCAGCGGGCAGATGTCGGGGCAGTGGGTGTAGCCGAAGTAGATCAGGGTCGGCTTGCCCGCGGTCTCCTTGCGGAGGTCGTACGACTTGCCCCGGGTGTCGGTGAGGACCAGGTCCGGCTTCTCGAACGGCTGGTCGAGGACGGTGGCGGCCTTGTCCGAGCCGGCCTCCTCGGAGACCACGGAGACCGGCGAGCCGCTGTCGTCACCGCTGCCGCACGCGGAGAGGGTCAAAGTGGCGGCGGCGAGCAGCGCGGCCGCGGCGAACGTCTTCTTGCGCATAGAAAAATGTCCCAGATGTGATGGTGCCGGGCGGCACCGGGGTCGCACACCAGCCGTGCGAACCCCGGTGACCGGGCCGGACGGTGGACCTCAGGCGTCGGTGCGCCGACGCCCGGCGAGCACGCCGTACGCCACGCCCACCACGCCGACGACGATGCCGACGACGCCCAGGACGCGGGCGGTGGTGTCGCTGCTGTCGGCGGGGGCGGCGGTCTCGGCGCCGGCGGCCTCGGCGTCGGTGGCCTCTTCGGTGGCTTCGGCGGTGGCCGTGGAGTCGTGCGCGTGCTCGTCCTCGGAGGCGGCGGACAGCGTCAGTACGGGCGCCGGGTTCTCGGGCTCCTCCGCGCCTTCCTGCTGCTCCTCGATCCAGCGCACGACTTCCTTGTTGTCGTATGTCTGGATCGCCTTGAAGACCAGCTCGTCGGCGTCCTCGGGCAGCGCGCCGACGGAGACGGGGAACTTCTCGAAGAAGCCGGCCTTGATGCCGTCGCCGGTGGCGGTCCATGTGACCTTGGTGACGGCCTCGGTGATCTGCTCGCCGTGCAGTTCGACGGGCTTGTCGAGCTTGGACTTGGTGACCTTGATGTCCCAGCCGGCCATCGGCTCCGGCATCACCGAGGCCAGCGGGTGGTCGGTCGGGAAGTTGACCTCGAGCTTGGTGGTCGAGGCGTCGTCGCGCTCGTTGGGGACCTTGAAGTCGACGACCGCGTAACCGCCCTTGGCCGCGGTGCCCTCGGGCTGCACGCTGACGTGCGCGAACGCGGGAGAGGACAGGACGACGACGGCCGAGGCGGCGACGGCACCGGCGGCGGCGAGACGAGAGACCTTCATGGGGAGCACTCCACTCCTGGTGAGGCTTTCCGGATTTCCGGTGATGAAGAGGGGTACGCGTGCGCGTGCGTCAGCGATCACCGTCGATGGGTGGTCACTCGGAAGCACGGGCACACGCGCGTGCCGCGCGACGGCGGCCTCTCCCCACACCGGTCTACGGCTGTGGAGTGCTGGTCGCGTCGCGTCAGGCGGCGAGGGAGAAAGCGGCCGCGGGCGGGCCCCGCCTGATCACCGTGTGCTGGAGTGCGGTGGTACGGGGCGCAGGCGGCGCGAACAGGACGGCGGAGCGCGGGATGCGCGGACCGGCCTCGGGTGTGCCCGGCAGCCCGGCGCGCAGGGCGCGCACCAGCGCGAGCGCCCCGCGCAGGGACCGTACGAGTGCCCCCTCGGCGACCGAGTGCGCCGACAGCGCGGACATCTCGATGAGCCGCAGCAGCGCCATGTCCCCCCGGCGCAGCAGCCATCCCGCGGCCAGAGCCGCGAGGACGTGGCCGAGCAGCATCGGCAGCGACGGCAGCAGCGACATGGAGGAGCCCGCGGTGGTGGACAGGGCGTCCGCCGGGTGGTGCATGGAGCTCATGTCCCCACCCGTGCCCCGATAGACCCGCGCATCCACGAGGATCCGCTGGGCCTGCGCGGGGCTGATCGCCGCCGCGGTGGCCCCGCAGACGAGCCGCGCGGCCTGCTCGACCAACGAGGCGTCGGAGACGGAGGCGGCTGCGGTGGAGGCCGTGGAGGCCGTCGTGCCCTGCTGCCCCAGCCCGAACATCACGTGCAGCACGGTCTGTCCGACCGCGAGCAGCGCTGCGATGCCCGGCAGCGACCGCTCGCGTCCGGCGAACGGCACCACGACCAGGACGGCCCCCAGGAAGCCCGCGCCCAGCGTCCACAGCGGAACCCTGGCGCAGGAGGCGAGGCTGTGACCGGCCGCGGCCAGCACGACGCAGACCGCGGCGAACACCGCGGCCCGCAGCACCCGGAGATCGCCTCCGGAGCGCGCCGTTCGTGGGTGGGGGGCAGTCATGGCCGGCTCATCATCGCACTGGCCTTATGGTCGCCATACGGCAGGTCCACAAGATGACGTACGTGCTGTACGACCGGAAGGTCACCTTCTGCCACAAGGCGCCCCGCATACACCGGTGACCGCCCCAGGCACATCCCCCATATGGGCGGCATCACGTCAACTGTGTGCTTACGCCGGTGCACTCGCGGCAATACGTAACGGTATGTCGAGCCGCGGCCTGGAGGCTGGAGCATGAGCATCTGGTGGTCACTCCATCTACGGCGCGAGGCTGCGAGCGTTCCGCTCGCCCGGCGGCTGTTCCTCGGCACCATGGAGACGGCGGGCGTCGATCCCGACATCTCCTACGACCTCTCCCTGGCCCTCAGCGAGGCCTGCGCGAACGCCGTGGAGCACGGCGGGGACGGCGGGCGCGAGGGCTGTTCGCAGGCGTACCGCGTCACCGCCTACCTCGACGGCGAGAAGTGCCGTATCGAGGTCGCCGACTCCGGCCCCGGCTTCTCGGCCGTACGGCCCCGGCCGCCGGTCCGTCCGACGCCCGTCGAGGACGAGAACGGCCGCGGACTCTGTCTCATTCAGGAACTCGCCGATCACGTCCACATTGGCAACAAGCCGGGGCGGCGGGGCGCCGTGGTGAGCTTCGACAAGATCCTGAAGTGGAAGAAGGGCGCGCCGCTGATGGCGGTGTAGCGCCAACGCGCCGGCCACCCGCATTCCCGAAGATGCGCGGTATGCCCTCTCAGCTTGCGCACAGCGACGGCTCAGGTTCTTGACGGACGCCGTCCCTACGTTCATGGACATGACGGGAAACCACAAAGACACCTCCATCACCCGGCGCCGCGCCCTCGCGGTGACCGGCGGCACGGTCGCGGCCGGCGGCCTCGTCGTGGCCGGGTACCAGTCGGCCTTCGCCGATGACGCGACGACGACCACCGCCGATGCCACCGCCACCGCCTCGACGACCTCCACCGGCAGCGAGTGCATGACGCTGATGTCCAGCGTCACGGAGGGGCCGTACTACCTGGACGGCGCCCTGGTGCGGAAGGACATCACCGAGGGCAAGAGCGGCGTTCCGCTGACCCTGCGCCTCACCGTGGTGGACGCCACCGACGGCTGCACCCCGGTGCCCGGCGCGGCCGTGGAGATCTGGCACTGCGACGCCTGGGGCTACTACTCCGGCTACACCACCGCCAACCCCGGCGGCTCCGCGCCCGCGGAGAGCGAGGACGGTTCGACCGCCGACGGCAACACCTACCTGCGCGGGTACCAGATCGCCAACGCCAACGGGGTCGTCAAGTTCGAGACGATCTTCCCGGGCTGGTACACCCCGCGCACCTGCCACATCCACCTCAAGGTGCACACGGGTGGCGAGAAGGAGGACGGCACCTACGAGGGCGGCAAGGTCAACTACACCGGCCAGCTGTTCTTCGCCGACGAGATCGCCGAGGAGATCTTCACGCTGGAGCCGTACTCGAAGCACTCCGGCACCTACACCGAGCTCGCCGACGACATGGTCTACGACGGTGGCGGCGCCTCCAGTGGCCTGCTCACCCTCAAGGCCGTGCACAAGAGCGACCCGTCCAAGGGCTACAAGGGCTCCCTGACCCTCGGCGTGGACCCCGACGCCGAGAACACCGGCGCCGGCAGCGGCGGTGGCGGTACGCCCCCGGGCGACGCCCCCACGGGCACGCCCCCGAGCGACGGCGCCTCCCCGTCGGCCTCGGCGTCCTCCTAAGGTACGGCCATGACTAGCCGCGAGGACGAGGCGCTGGCACAGGCCGCCGTGACCGCGCTGACCGGGCAGCTGGCGCTGGCCCCCAAGCCCGGCCTGCCCGATCCGCGTGACCTGGGCGCCCGTACCACCCGGGTGGACCACTGCGCCCTGCGCTGGTCCGCCAAGGCGCTCGCGCCCGGCCTCGCGGCGATGGCCGCCGCGGCCCGCCGCACGGGCGAGCCCACGCCCCAACTCCGTACCGAACTGGGTGCGATCGGCCGGTGCACCGAGCACTCGGTGGGTCTGGCCGGCGGCGGCCACCGCGGCGCCCTGTGGGCGCTCGGCCTGCTGGTCGCCGCGGCCGCCCTCGACCCCCGAGCCGGGGCGAAGGACGTGACCGCGGCCGCCAAGCGGATCGCCGCGCACCCCGACCGGCAGGCCCCGCGACGGCCCTCGCGCGGCTCGTCGATCTCGGCGAAGTACGGCGCCGCCGGGGCGCGTGGCGAGGCGCGGGCCGGATTCCCGCACGTGCGGCGGGCGTTGGACGCCCTCGCCACCGCCCGCTCGGCCGGCGCCGACGAGAGCGAGGCCCGGCTGGACGCCCTGCTCACCGTGATGTCCACCCTCCAGGACACCGAACTCCTGCACACCGCGGGCCCGATCGGCCTGCGGCACGTCCAGGCGGGCGCCCGCGGAGTCCTGGAAGCGGGCGGTACGGCGACGGACACCGGCCGCGAAGCCCTGCACGCCCTCGACGCCGACCTGCACGCGCGCGCGTGGAGCCCGAGGGGGAGTGCGGGGCTGTTGGCGGGGGCGCTGTTCCTGGACTCGCTTCCGGTGCGGGTCAGTTCACCGGTACGCGCAGCCTGACGTCCGGCCGGGAGGCATGGGTCCGGCGGATCGCCGGGCCCATCGCGTACGACGCCACGAGCGTCGCCCCTCCCAGCAGCAGCCACCCCGCCGTCCCCCACCCGAGCAGCAGCGAGGTCAGCACCAGGGGACCCAGGGTGCGGGCCACGGTCACGCCGGTCCCGAAGAAACCCTGGTACTCGCCGACGCGGTCGGCCGGGGCCAGGTCGAACGACAGCTGCCAGGAACCGGCCGACTGCCCCATCTCGGCGACGACCTGCAGCACCGCACCGGCGACCAGCGCACCGGCGGCCACCCACGGCGAGGCGCCCGCCGACAGTGCGAACACCGCGCACGCCGCCAGCATCACCCACCCAGACCGCCGTACCGCGCGCGTGGCCGACGTGATCCCCGTGACCCCGCGCGCCATCCGCACCTGGAACAGCATCACCGCCCCGGTGTTGAGCACGAACAGCGCGGAGACCAGCCAGGCCGGCGCGTCCGTCCGCCCGGCGATCCACAGCGGCAGCCCGAGGCTGAGCAACGGCATGCGCAGCAGGAGCACGGTGTTGAGGAGCGTGAGGAGGGCGTAGGGGCGGTCGCGCAGCACCCCGAGGTCACGACGGCCTTCACGTACGACGGGCGCCACCGAGGGCAACCGCACCAACAGCACCGCGCACACCACGAAACTCACCGCGTCCAGCGCGAACACCCCGAGATACGCCGCCTGCGTCCCGGCGTGCAGTGCGAGCCCGCCCAGCCCCGCGCCCACCGCCAGACCCGCGTTGAGCGTCGACTGGAGATGCGCCAGCAGTCCGGTCCGCTCCCCGGCCGGCACCAGGCCCGCCAGCAGCGCCTGCCGGGCGGCGGCGAGCCCCGACTGCGCAGAGGCGTAGGCGCAGGCCGCCACCAGGAACGGCACGAAGTCCCGGACGGTCAGGAAGGACGCCACCGCAAGCCCGGTCGCCAGCGCCAGCAGCACCGCCGTTCCGCGCGCCCCGCGCCGGTCCGCGAGCCGCCCGAGCGGCACCCCCACCAGCGATCCGACCGCCCACGCGAGGGTCAGTCCGAGCCCCACGCGCGCGGGGGCGAGACCGACGACGTGGGTGAAGTAGAGCGCCGACGTCACGTAGTAGGCGCCGTCACCGACGGAGTTGCTCAACTGGGCCAGGGCCAGGACGCGTTGCGGCCCCGCGGGCGGGACGAGCGAGTTCGTCATGCGAACGACACTAGAAGCGTGGTGGACCCCTGTGGAGGCCCAATGGGCACACCTCTCAGTGGCCCAATCCAGCCTGTCGAGCGGCTGGTTCAGCCCCGGTCCAGCACCTTCCCCAACACGTCCAGCGCCTGCGGGTACACCCGCTCCCGAGGTGTCCCGTATCCCACGACCAGCCCCTGCGCCCGCCCCTCGACGCCCGGCGTGTGCCAGTGCTCCCCGAGATGCCCCACCGCAAGGCCCTCGGCCTCGGCGCGTGCCAGCGCCTCCGCCTCGTCGTCGACCTCCACCAGCGCGTGCAGCCCCGCCGCGATCCCGCGCACCCTCAAACGCGCCCCCAGCCGGTCCAGGAGCTGGTCCCGGCGTCGCCGGTACCGCAACCGGCAGGCGCGCACATGACGGTCGTACGCATGGCTCTCGATCAGCTCGGCCAGCGCCAACTGTCCGATGGACTCCGTGTGATGGTCGCTGTGCAGCTTGGCGTCGGCGACCGCGTCGACCAGGTCCGGCGGCAGCACCATCCACCCGAGCCGCAGTGCGGGCCCGAGCGTCTTGGAGGCGGTGCCCAGGTACGCCACCTGCCCCGGCGCCATCCCCTGGAGCGCGCCGACGGGCTGCCGGTCGTAGCGGAACTCCCCGTCGTAGTCGTCCTCGACGATCAGCCCGCCACGCGCGCGTGCCCAGTCGGTCAGCGCCCGCCGGCGCTCCGGATGCAGGGTCACGCCGGTCGGGTACTGGTGCGCGGGCGTGACGACGACGGCCGAGGCGTCCCCCAAGTCCTCCACGAGAGCGCCCCGTTCGTCCACCCGCACCGGCACCACCCGCCCGCCGCCCCGCCGCACCACCTCCCGGTGGAAGGGCAGCCCGGGATCCTCCATGGCGAACGTGCCGCCCTCCAGCACCCGGGTGAGCAGCGAAAGCCCCTGCACATACCCGGAGGTGACCACGATCCGCTCCGGCGGCGCGATCACCCCGCGCGCCCGCCCCAGATACCCCGACAGCGCCGTCCGCAGCTCGATCCGCCCGCGCGGATCGCCGTAGTCGTACGCCCGCGAGGGTGCCGTCGCGATGGCACGCCGCAGCGCCCGCAGCCAGGCCGCCGCCGGAAACGTCCCCACGTCCGGACTCCCCGGCCGCAGATCGAAACGCGGCACACGCGCGCGTGCGGCAGCCTCCGGCGGCGCGGCGTCGACCGAGGGCAGCGAGGCGACCCGGGTACCCGACCCCTGCCGCGCGGTCAGATACCCCTCGGCGACGAGCTGGTCGTAGGCCGCCTTCACGGTGCCCCGGGACACCCCCAGTTCCACGGCGAGCCGCCGGGTGGCCGGCAACCGCGCCCCGGGCGCCAGCCGCCCGTCCCGCACGGCATCGCGCAGGGCACGCTCAAGCGCGTCACGACGCCCTTCACCGACGTCGGGCTCCACATGCAGGTCCACGCCGGCCCCCTCGGGGGCGCGGGGGACTGCGCGATCAGCCACGGACTACCCGCAGGCGAATGATCAGCTGTCCTTCAGAGACGCCATCCACGCCTCCACCTCGTCGGACTGCCGGGGCAGCCCCTCCGAAAGGTTCCGGTTGCCGTCCTGAGTCACCAGGATGTCGTCCTCGATCCGCACACCGATCCCCCGGTACTCCTCCGGCACCGTCAGGTCGTCCGCCTGGAAGTACAGTCCCGGCTCGACCGTCAGCACCATGCCCGGCTCCAGCGTGCCGTCCACATACGACTCCACGCGCGCGGCAGCGCAGTCATGGACGTCCATCCCGAGCATGTGCCCCGTGCCGTGCAGCGTCCACCGGCGCTGCAACCCCAGCTCCAGCACCCGCTCGACCGGCCCCTCGACCAGCCCCCACTCCACGAGCCGCTCGGTCAGCACCCGCTGTGCCGCGTCGTGGAAGTCCCGGTACTTCCCGCCCGGCTGCACCGCCGCGATACCGGCCTCCTGGGCGTCGTACACGGCATCGTAGATCCTCTTCTGGACCTCGCTGAACCGGCCGTTGACCGGCAGCGTGCGCGTGACGTCGGCGGTGTAGTACGTGTGCGTCTCGACGCCCGCGTCGAGCAGCAGCAGGTCACCGGAGCGCACGGGCCCGTCGTTGCGCACCCAGTGGAGCGTGCAGGCGTGCGGACCGGCCGCGGCGATGGTGCCGTAGCCGACGTCGTTGCCCTCCACGCGCGCGCGGAGGAAGAACGTGCCCTCGATGTACCGCTCGGAGGTGGCCTCGGCCTTGTCCAGGACACGTACGACGTCCTCGAAGCCGCGGACCGTCGAGTCGACCGCCTTCTGCAGCTCGCCGATCTCGAACTCGTCCTTGACCAGCCGCGCCTCGGAGAGGAAGACCCGCAGCTCCTCGTCGCGCTCGGCGGTGACCTTGTCGGTCAGCGCGGCCTCGATACCGGCGTCGTACCCGCGCACGACCCGCACCGGACCGGTGGCCTCGCGCAGTCGGTCGGCCAGCTCGCGCACGTCGGAGGCGGGGATGCCGTACAGCTTCTCGGCCTCGGTGAGGGAGTGCCGGCGGCCGACCCACAGCTCGCCCTGGCCGGAGAGCCAGAACTCGCCGTTCTCGCGGTCGGAGCGCGGCAGGAGGTAGATCGTCGCCCTGTGACCGTCCGCGGTGGGCTCCAGGACGAGCACGCCGTCCTCTGTCTGGTTGCCGGTGAGGTACGCGTACTCGACCGACGCCCGGAAGGCGTACTCGGTGTCGTTCGAGCGGGTCTTCAGGTTGCCCGCGGGGATCACCAGACGGTCGCCCGGGAAGCGCGCGGAGAGCGCGGCACGCCGGGCGGCGGTCTCGGCGGCCTGGGCGATCGGCTCCAGGCCACGCAGCTCCGTGTCGGCCCAGCCGGACTTCATGCTCTCGGCCAGCTCGTCGGACACGCCCGGGTACAGGCCGTTCTTCCGCTGCTTGATCGGCTCTTCAGACTCAGCTTCCGGGGTCTCCGGATTGAGCTCGTCGGCCACGGTCATCCTCCTAGATACGGCACTGGACCCCCTCCATCGTACGGTCGTACGGAAGGGGGCCCAGGGCCGGAAGACCTGTTACCGCCGGCCTCGCCGGCCGCTACTCGAACTGTGCGGCGAGCAAGACCACGTCCTCTTCGCTGTCCGCCTCGTCCAGCCCGTCCGGCAGCACGGTCCGCAGCACGTGGTCGGCGATCGCCTCCGGGTCGCGCCGCAGTGCCTTGGGCACGCCCGCCGCCGCCGCGTGCAGCCGGGCGAAGGCGCGGTCCGTGGGGTCGCCGGTGCGGTGCAGCAGCCCGTCGGTGTAGAGCAGAACCGTCTCGCCCGCCTCCGCCTCGAACTCCACGCTCGGCGCCTCCCAGCAGGTGAGCATCCCGAGCGGCGCGGACACGGAGGTCTCCACGAACTCGGTGCGCTGCTCCCCGACCAGCAGCGGCGGGCAGTGCCCGGCACCGGCCAGCGTGATCTTGCGCAGCGCGGGCTCGCAGTAGGCGAACAGCGCGGTGGCCGAGCGGGCCGGCTCGGTGAGCCTGAGCAGCAGCTCCAGGTCCGACAGGACGGCGACCGGGTCCTCGCCCTCCATCACGGCGTACGCCCGCAGGGACGCCCTCAGCCGTCCCATCGCGGCGATCGCGCTGGGCCCGGAACCCGTCACCGAGCCCACGGCGAGGCCGAGTGCGGCGTCCGGCAGCGGCAGCGCGTCGTACCAGTCGCCGCCGCCGCGCGGACCGGTGCGGTGCCGGGCCGCGAGCCGTACTCCGGCGACACGGGGGAGCCGGGACGGCAGCAGTTCCTCGGCGATCGTCGCCATGCACGCGCGCGTGCGCTCGACTTCGAGCAGCCGGGCCAGGTGCTCGCCGGCGTAACGGGCGTACAGGCCGACGAGGTGACGCTGGCGCTCGGTCGGCTCGGCAGGTTCGTCGTAGAGCCACACGGCGGCACCGAGGCGGCCGGTGGTGTCCTCGGCGGTCAGGGGGAGGGCGTAGCTCGCGGCGTACCCGAGGCGGGCGGCGACCTCGCGGTGGCGGGGGTCGAGCCCGTCCTCGGCGAAGAGGTCGGGCTGGGTGATCTCGCCGTCGCCGCCGGGCAGTCCGTCGAGGATGCGGCCGTACGACATGGAGCTGCGCGGCACGGTCTCGATGTGCCCGAGGTCGGCACGGGCGAGGCCGAGGCCGATGGTGGTGTCGGGGCCCAGTCCGTCGCCCGGTTCCAGGACGACGAGTCCGCGGCGGGCGCCCACCAGGGCGGCTCCGGCGTGCAGCAGTTCCTGCAGGGCGTCCGACAGTGCATCCGTGCGGGCCAGGCGTTCTGTGAGCTCGTGGAGAGTCGTGAGGTCCGAGACCCAGCCGGCGAGACGGTCCTGAAGCAGCGCGCCCGGCGCGTTGGCCGAGAGAACCGCAGAGGTGCCCGAGGCGGCTGGCGCGGGCGCGACAGTGTGTGCGGGCGAGGGAACCGTTGAATCGATTCCAGCCACTTTCGGAGGGTGAGGGGCGTTCATGGCGTCCGGCTTTCCGACCGGTGCGTATTGCTCAAAAGCATCGCAAACCCCCATGTCATTCTGCGCCGCTAGCAGTGTCTCCACATGTACACGCACTCGTGAGGGGATGTCCAGCATTGTCCTGCCGGGATTCCTGGTGTCCGTGGGTCGGCGGTGCACCGCTTGCCAAAAAGCAAAGTTGGCCTAAAACTGACTCGGGTAACGGCTTATTGCGGTCGACTGGCCTTGCTCCACAGAGCGTCACATCGGTCGTGATGGGTACGTACTCGGAGAAGGCCAGGGGTGGTTGGGAACCACCCGGAACCTGGCGACGGACCCGGGCGTCTTAGCCACCGACGACCGAGCCCCATCCTCCCGTGGCGGAGGCGAAGAGAAATACGCGGGACGGCAAACGCCAGACTTCGCCACCCCCACGCCACGCCCACGCTTTTGATAGACCGCAGTGTGGGCGAGGCTGCCGCGGATGCAGCTCAACGTTCGGCCCATAGGGGTTCCCCTTGTCTCGGACAGGGGTGTGATGCGCCAACAGGTACGCACAGTGAAGTGATCGACACATGGTGTGATGTGGTCCTCGGTGTTGCCAGCGGTGCAACGGAAAGGAACGAGCGCTCATGCGCGAGATCCTCGGAAAGCGACGCAGGCTCCTGTCCCAGCGCAGCGACGGAAGGCCTGAGTTGATCAGCGCGGCCCTGACCTTCGCGACGGAATGGCAGTGGCCCGTACTCCCGGGCGTGGCGGCGGACCCGCAAGGGCGGGCCCGCTGCGGCTGCCCCGACCCCGAGTGCACGGTGCCCGGTGCCCACCCCTTCGACCCCGGCCTCCTCGCGGCCACCACCGACGAGCGCATGGTGCGCTGGTGGTGGAACAACCGCCCCGCCGCGCCGATCGTCCTGGCCACCGGCGGGAACGCTCCCTGCGCGGTCAGCCTGCCGGCCCTCGCGGCCGCCCGCGCCCTCGCCGTGCTCGACCGCAACGGCATGCGGCTCGGCCCGGTCGTCGCCTCGCCCACCCGCTGGGCGCTGCTCGTGAAGCCGTACTCCATGGAGCAGCTGGGCGAGCTGCTGTACGCCAAGGACTACGTCCCCGGCTCCCTCCGCTTCCACGGCGAGGGCGGCTATCTGGCCCTGCCCCCCTCGGAGACCGGCCACGGCGAGATCCGCTGGGAACGCGCCCCGCTGCCCGGCTCGGCCTCCCCGTGGGTGCCCGACGTCGAGGCCGTGGTGGACGCGGTGGTCGAGGCCCTCACTCGTACGGGTGTGAGCGCACCCGAGTTGTAGGGGTGTCGGGCGCGGGCGAACCGGACGCCCGCGCCCGCTCGTTATCTTCCGGTACATGTCGCGACATTCCGGGGGACGACCCCCCGGCCCCCGAATCGTTCGTCTGCTCGCCCTCGCGGGCATCGTGGCCTGCGCGGTCGCGCTGCCGCTTGCCATGGCATCCGCGGGACAGGTGGGCGACAAGGGGCGCTCGCCCGTACGCGGTCCTTCCGCGGACGCCGCGGTACGTCCTTCCGCGCCGCCCGCCGACGCCAAGGCGCCCTCCGCCGAACCCACCGGCTCCCCGCCACTGCTCGGCCTCGGTCTTGCCACCGCCGCCCGCTGCGGCCCCGAACTCACCTCCCCCGACGGCGTCGAGGCACAGACGTGTGTGCTGACGCAGGGTGAGGAGACATGGGCGCGCACCTACTACCGCAATGCGACCGGCGGAGCGCTGGACTCGGTGCTGAGCCTCATGGCGCCCGGCGGACGCACCGTGCTGATGCACTGCGCGGTGAGCGCCGGGGACGAGCCGGGAACCTGCGAGACGCCCCGGGAGCAGACCCGGGGGAACCCGGACGGATACACGGCGGTCGCGGAGTTCGCGGGGCGGGCCGGGGACGGGCTCCTGCTGCGGGCCGGGAGCAACTCCAAGGCTGCTACGGGCAGTTGACGCGCGACGCCGTTGCGTAAAGGGTCCGCGGACATGAAAAGACCCGGTTGCTGGCGACGGGGGATGCACCAGCAACCGGGCTACTCAAACGGTAACAAGAGATCGGCCGTTCGCAAATTCGATCTCTCCTCGGGCCCGGCTATTCGGACACCGACTGGCTTGCGATGAACGGGAGTTGTGAGCGGAGTCGCCGATTCCGAAAGGCCCCGTGCAGCTGACCGACCGGTCAGCTGCACGGTCTCCGTCAACTCAGCGTGACCTGCCGGTTGGTCAGCCCGCCGCGCGCGCGGCGCTCGTCCGCGGTCAGCGGTGCGTCCGTGGCCAGCGCGCCGGCGAGGCGCTCGGCGAACTCCGCCGCCGGCTTCTCGATGTCCTCCGCGGTGACCTCGCTCGGCAGGTCCCAGACCGGCACGGTGAGCCCGTGAGCACGGAAGGAGCCCACGAGACGGGTGCCTTCGCCGAGGTTCGACCTGCCCGCCGCGTGGAGCCGCGCCAGGGCGTCCAGAAGCTGCTCCTCCGGGTGCGGCATCACCCAGCGCAGGTGGTTCTTGTCCGGGGTCTCGCACCAGTACGCGGCGTCCACGCCGGTCAGCCGCACGGTCGGGATGGCTGCGGCGTTGGCCCGCTCCAGGGAGGCGGTCACCTCCGGCGTGGCGTTCTCCGCGTCCGGGACCCAGAACTCGAAGCCCGGGTGCACAACTGGCTCGAACGTGCCTTCCGTGTCGAGCAGTTCCTGCAGTCGCGGACCGTCCGCCGGGGCGCGGCGGGCCTGGACCGGAGTGCCCGGGTCCGCGGTGAGCGCGCGCTGGAGGGTGTCGGCGAGGTCGCGGCTGATGTCGCCCGAGGCCGTGTCGTTCTGCAGGCCGAGCAGGACCGAGCCGTCGTCGCGGCGCAGCGCCGGCCAGGCCATCGGCAGCACCGTGGCCAACGTGACCGACGGGACGCCCTCGGGGAGGCCGCCCTTGAGGGTCAGCTCCACCGTGGCGGCCGGCACCAGCTCGCGCAGTGCCACCCAGTCGCACTCGCCGGCCAGCCCCTCGAAGGGACGCTGCACCAGCTCGGTCACGGCATGCTGGGCGGCCCGGCCGTGACAGGCCTTGTAACGGCGGCCGCTGCCACAGGGGCAGGGCTCACGGGCGCCGACCACCGGGATCTCCGCATCGCTGAGCTGCGGCCGCTTGGCCTTCGTCTGGGGTCGCTTCTTGGCCATCGTGGGTGTCTCCCGGTTACGGCTCGTCTCGTACGGGCGCGAGCCTAGCCGTTTGCGCCATCAACGACCGGAGCCTGTGGACAACGCGGCCTACGTGCCGACCTGTGGACAACGCGCCGGATCCTCCGGGAACCGGCCGGTTCAGTCCAGGTCGTCGAAGGCGTCCACGAAGTTCAGCTCGGCCATCCCCGGCATCACCGAGACCGCCGGTGCCGCGACGCGCGTGGCGAAGTCGTTGCGTCGGTGACCGGCGTCCGGATCATGTACGTCGTCGTGGACGACGACCCACACCGTGACCTCACCGCGGGCGTCGTCCCGTACGCCCCAGTCGTCCGCCAGCGCGGTGATGATGTTCAGCCCGCGGCCGCCGTGCGCGGTGACCGAGGGCGTGGCCGGAGCAGGGCGGGTGGGACCGCCGCCGTCCGTCACCTCGACCGTGAGCCTGCCGCCCGTGTCCACCCGCCAGGCGGCCCGGACGTCGCCGTCCCCGGCCAGGGCGTCGCCCAACGGCCTGCCGTGCTTGCAGGCATTGCTCAAGAGTTCGGAAAGAATCAGTACGGCGTCGTCGATGACCGCTTCCGACACACCGCCCCCGCGCAGCTGAGCGCGCATACGGTGTCGTGCCTTGCCCACGCCCGCAGGGCCATGGGGTACGGCCATGCTCGACGACGTGGGCACCTCCTGTGCCACCACCAACGCCACCCCCGAGACCTCCTTTGCCCCACGCCACGGAGTGGATGCCCCATTGGCCTGTACCGGAAACCGGCCAATCCATGTCCGGTGACGCATTCGCAACGATCGAATACGGACCGAACGCGCCGGAGCACTCCCCGTAGTGGACTGGCCGGATTTCGACGGTGTGGCCGAGATCGGAGGATGGGGCCAGTGGGGCTGCCGGGTCAAGAGTCGTGCGGCACGCGCGCGTGCCTCAGCGGCCGAGCCGGCCCAGAACCGCGCGCGGGCGGTTGGTGATGATGGCGTCGACGCCCAGGTCGACACAGAGATCGACGTCCTCGAGCTCGTTCACCGTCCACACGTGCACCTGGTGTCCGGCTTGTTTCAGACGCTCGATGTACGCCGGGTGATTGCGCACGATCCGGATCGAGGGACCCGCGATCCGGACGCCCGCCGGCAGTCGCCCGTCGCGCAGCCGGGGTGAGACGAACTGCATCAGATAGACCGTCGGCAGCGTCGGCGAGGCGGACCGCACCCGGTGCAGCGAGCGCGCCGAGAAGCTCATGACCCGCACCGGCGACTCGGCCGCGGACGCCGGGGCGTCCAGCCCGAACCGCTTCAGCAGCACCAGCAACCGCTCCTCGACCTGCCCCGCCCACCGCGTGGGGTGCTTGGTCTCGATCGCAAGCTCCACCCGGCGCCCCGCGTCGGCGACGAGTTCGAGCAGCCGCTCCAGGGTGAGGACGGAGGTGTCCTCGTGGTCCTCGGGGCGGAACTCCCAGTCGGGCTCCTCGTCGCGGGTGCGCCAGAAGTCCCGGGTCTTCCGCGAGCCGAAGTCCAGGGCGGCGAGATCGGCGAGCTCCAGCGCGGAGACCGCGCCGCGGCCGTTGGACGTACGGTTGACGCGACGGTCGTGGACGCAGACGAGATGGCCGTCCGCGGTCAGCCGTACATCGCATTCGAGGGCATCGGCACCGTCCTCGATCGCCTTCCTGTACGCGGCCAGCGTGTGCTCGGGGGCCTCCTCCGAGGCTCCGCGGTGGGCGACGACCTGAATCCGGTGCTGTCGTACGTGGGTCACCGCGTCATGGTGCCACCGCACGGGGGTACGCGTGCGAACGGAGGCTCTGGGATTGCGCCTCATTTGTCCAACATGACCTATATAAAGGATGGCCGTGGACCCACAGGCACCGCTTATGGTGCTCTGACGGCCTGTGGGAAAAGCTGACGGCATACAAAAACACATGCACAGCTGCATCGCGCCGGACCGTCGACCAACGCGAAGCGTGAAGCGCGTGACCGAGTGCGACCGACAAACAACAGCCGTGGATCGAGGAGAGAAGCTGTGAGCACCGAGAACGAGGGCACCGCGGTACCCCCGGCCCCGTCCGCACCCCCCGTGCCGGTGGATGCTCCCGCTGCTTCGGCGCCCCAGGAGCCCACCGCTCCCGGCGCAGGCGCCCCGACGACTCCGCTCCCGCCGACGCCGCCGAGCGCCCAGGAGCAGCAGCTGGTGCACGCGGGCCAGGCGCCCGCCTACGCCGCAGCGGGCTCCGCAGGCGCCCCACAGGGGCACCAGGGACATGAAGGCTCGGCTCCGCAGGACGCCTGGCCGCCCCCTGCCATCCCGTCGTACGCCGACGGCGGCTCCGGCGGTGAGGGGTCCGCCTGGGGCGCCGCCTACCAGCAGCCCGCGCCGAAGCCCCGCAGCGGCCGCGGCGGCCTCGTCGCGGCGATCCTGGTGGCCGCGCTGGTCGCGGGCGGCCTGGGCGGCGGCCTCGGCTACACCCTGGCCAAGAACGACGACAACAGCTCCTCAACGACCGTCTCCGCCTCCGACAGCGGCGGCTCCGTCAAGCGCGACCCCGGCACGGTCGCCGGTGTGGCCGCCAAGGCGCTGCCCAGCACCGTCACCATCGAGGCCGAGTCCACCAGCGGTGAGGGCGGCACCGGTACCGGCTTCGTCTTCGACACCGAGGGCCACATCGTCACCAACAACCACGTGGTGGCCGATGCGGTCGACGGCGGCAAGGTCACGGCGACCTTCCCGGACGGCAAGAAGTACGACGCCGAGGTCGTCGGCCACGCACAGGGCTACGACGTGGCGGTCATCAAGCTCAAGAACGCCCCGTCGGACCTGAAGCCCCTGACTCTCGGCGACTCGGACAAGGTGGCGGTCGGCGACTCGACGATCGCGATCGGCGCCCCCTTCGGCCTCTCCAACACGGTCACGACAGGCATCATCAGCGCGAAGAACCGCCCGGTCGCCTCCAGCGACGGCACCGGCAGCAACGCGTCCTACATGAGCGCCCTGCAGACCGACGCCTCCATCAACCCCGGCAACTCCGGCGGTCCGCTCCTGGACGCGCAGGGCAACGTCATCGGCATCAACTCCGCGATCCAGTCCAGCAGCGGCGGCGGCCTGGGCGGTACCAGCCAGTCCGGCTCGATCGGCCTCGGCTTCGCCATCCCGATCAACCAGGCCAAGTACGTCGCCCAGCAGCTGATCCAGACCGGCAAGCCCGTCTACGCCAAGATCGGCGCGTCCGTCTCCCTGGACGACGGCACCGACGGCGCCCAGATCACCGAACAGGGCGCCAGCGGCTCCGACCCGGTCGAGTCCGGCGGCCCCGCCGCCAAGGCCGGCCTCAAGCCCGGCGACGTCATCACCAAGCTCGACGACCGGGTGATCGACTCCGGCCCCACCCTCATCGGCGAGATCTGGACCCACAAGCCCGGCGACAAGGTCACCATCACCTACGAACGCGACGGCAAGACCCACACGGTCGAACTCACCCTGGGCTCCCGCACGGGCGACAGCTGAGCCCACACCGCCCGGCGCCAACCGTTACTCTTGTCCCGCGCTGCCCCGTGGGCGGCGCGGGGTGGGTTGCCCGAGCGGCCTAAGGGAACGGTCTTGAAAACCGTCGTGGCAGCGATGTCACCGTGGGTTCAAATCCCACACCCACCGCAGTGGTGAAGGCTCCTGACCAGCGAAATCGGTCGGGAGCCTCGCTCTTTCCGGCCCCCGTGGGCTACCGCTGTCCCCCGTTGTCCCCCGTTGTTCCCCGTTGTTCCCCGTTGTTCCCCGCTCGATCGGGCACGGGAAAGGCACGGCCCAGCGGCCGGTCACCCACCCCAACCCTCCATCACCCCAGCCCCAAAGGGACACCGGCGCGGACGGCCTCCCGTCTTCGCCCCGGCCGACTGCCCGCTGAGTAAGGCCGGGACTGGCGCGTGGGTGCCGCTGCCCGGGAGTGTGGCGAGCGCATTCGCGAGAACGTCCGAGGGGGGCACCACATGACGCCACAGGGAACCATCACGGTAGAGCGCATGGACGGCTCGGCCGCAGCACAGGCTGTGGACGCGTTCAGGCTCGTCTATGCCGACGTCTTCGCGGAACCGCCGTACAACGAGGCCGCCGACGACGTCACGGCCGCCTTCCGGCAGCGCGAGGACGGGAACCGCGCCTTCGGCCTCATGGAACTTGCCGTGCGCCGACCGTGGCGCGGGCAGGGTGTTGCACGGCGTCTGCACGAGACCCTGCTCGACGGCATCGAGGCCGAGCGGGTGCTGCTGAACGTCCACCCGGACAGCAAGGCAGCGTCGGCCGCCTACCAGGCGTGGGGCTACCGCAGGATCGGTGAGGCGCGGCCGTGGGAGGGCCCGGCCCTCTATGACGTCATGCTGCTCGACCTGCGCACCTGACGACTTTTGGGCAAGGCGGGTTCAATGGCGCCGGGCATGCTGGAGCGCAACCTTCGGGGCTTCTCGCACATCAAATGTGCATGAGGTCCAAGTGCACGGTGTTCGGGGCAGTGCTGGCCACAGTGGTGCTCGCCCTGACGCCCGGTGCAGCCGCTGGGGCCGACGATCCGTCTGCGACACCGTCCCCACTGCCGACGCAGGCATACGCGACGATCGACGCCGAAAAACAGCTCAACGTGGGGTCGGCGGCGCAGTCGGCCAATGTGAGCTGGATGTTCTGGGACGGCGGAGCGCAGGTCCCCATACCCACGAACGACACGCTCGTCATCGATGCGCGTGATCTGGCGGGCATCGCGAGCATCGAGGTCGGCGACTCGAGGTGCAAGGCCGACGGGCAGGTCATCACCTGCGTCAACACGGATGCCTCGCAGAGGCGTTCGGTCGACTTCACCGTGCGTGCGGACGCGGGTGCCGCCCCCGGCGCCGGCGGCACGATCACGTACACCCTCAGCGCCGACCATGCCACCGGCATCACTGCGAACGCGAAGGTGGTCGTCGGCATCCCGAACCTGATCGTCGGCAGGCTGCCGGATGTGACGCACGCCAGGATCGGGTCCCGGGTCGATGTTCCGCTCCGGCTCCGCAACACCGGGGATCTGGCCACTGACCGGCGCGTCATGCTGCGCTGGGAATCGGTGGGCGGTCTGGTCTTCGACCGCAGGTTCTCCAACTGCGCCTACGGCGAAGGTGATGAGCCCGGCGAGCCCGGCAGCCGGGCATCCGTCACCTGCGTGTTCCCGGTCGGCCCGGACTCCGTGCCCGCGGGGGCCACCGTGGAGCTGAGCAGCCCCCTGACCGCCACCGTCGGCAAGCGCGCCCTGACCGCCGTGACCGACTACTCGGTCGAGCTGCTGGAACCTGGCGTAAAGCCCGGCGGCGGCAGCCACCAGGGGACCGGGCCGGCGCTCACCCTGGTGCGGGCGTCCGGAGCGGGAAGCGGATTCGAGGAGGGTGCCGAGGGCCGATTCACCGTCGCGGCCGACAACTCCGCGGATCTCGCGGCCGAGGCCACGACGAAGCCGGGCCGCAAGGCAGGCGAATGGATCCTGGACATCAACGCCCTGAACCACGGACCGGCCTCCGCGTACGGGATCGACAACAAGTCCGTCACCGTGGTCGATGTTGTCCTGCCCAAGGGTGCGGTCGCGACCGGGACCGCTCACATGGAGGAGGAGGACAGCATTTACGGCCCCTGCATTCCATGGAACGGCAGCACCAGGACGGCACCTTTCGAGGCGGGCCACCGGCATTACCTGTGCACCGTGCCGTTGGGTGTCGCCGCCGGCAAGAGCCAGCTGTTCGAACTGTGGGTGAAGACGTCCAAGGCGTACGACGGCGCCAAAGGCACGGCGACCGTGCGTCCCGGCCCGGCCGGCATCCCCCTCCACGACCCCGACGCCTCCAACGACAGCGTCACCTTCGCCTTTGGCACGTCGGCCACACCGAATGCGGCGGTACCGTCCGGCGACACCCCGGACGCCACCGCCACCGGCGCGGGCCGGACGACACTCATCGCCACCGCGGCAGGCTGCGCCGCTCTGCTGGGCGGCGTGGTCATCGTCGTCCGACGCCGCAGACGTTCCCACTGACGCCGGACGGATCCGGCGGGACGGTGTGCTGCCCTTGCGGACCCTCCTGATCGAGCAGCCCCACACGGCTGCCGAGCCGACCGGCTGCTGGATGACCAACCTGCCCGTCACGACCCCCGATTGCCGAGCTGGTGCGGTGGGCCAGGCTCAGGAACTTCCGGGGAAAACCAGTGGAGCAGAGCCGCTGTGCGCCATTACCGTGCTGCCGAACCAAGTCGTCTAGGCAAGGACGTGCCGTTGTACACCGTGTGAGACCTCCCGAGTGCTGATTTGTCGCGCGTCGCACATGTGCGCCGTGCTGCTTTTTGCTGCGGACTTCTCACTGAAACCGGTGTACTTCTGTGCTCGAAAACTGGGTGGTCGCGCCCACCTGCCTGCCGATCGTTCTCCGCCGTTGCCACGCGTGTGCGTCCGAGCGCTTCCGGGCAAGCGGAAAATTTCGCGTCAACGCAAACCACAAGCTCATCGACGCCTGGCTTCTCGTGCTCTGTACCGCTTGCGGGGACACTGCCAAGCTCACGGTCCTGGAGCGGATGAATGTGCGCTCCGTACGACCTGAACTGCTGGACCGGCTGCATGACAACGACCCTGGCCTGACAGCTGAGCTGCTCCAGGATCCGGTTGTGCGGCGCCGTAATCGCATCGCCCTCGACTGGGACAACGCCTGGCGCCTCGACACCGGCGGATCGGATCACCTGGACCGCGAGGTGATCGACGTCTTGGTCCGCTTTACGGCGCGGATCCCTGTCCGGCCGGTGCGACTGATCGCTGAAGGCTGCGGCCTTTCACGGGCCGAGGTCGAGAGACTGATCACGGAGGGGAAGCTCGTTTCGGCAGTCCGGCTGAGCGGCAAGCTCTCCGGCGACTTCACCTTCACGCTCAAGCGCTGAGCCCTCCTCGGGACCAGGGCCTGTCGGGCAAGATCCGCCGGACAGGCCCTGGCCGCCACCAGCGAGGGGGAGAGATCGTCGATCGGCCGGGCCAATGGGGCCCGATGGGCGATTGAGGAATGCTTGCCCGGGTGGACTTCCTGGCGACCCTGCCATCCCTCGATCCCGAGCTGTCCACGTGCCGAACCTACTTCTGTGCGGCCCGCAACAACCGCAACTGCCCGATCTCCGCCGCGTTCTTCATCAGCTCGGCGTTCGCCCACGCCAGCATGTCGGCGACCGTGTGCTCGGGGTCGTTCTGCCAGGGGAAGGGGGCTGTGGCGGACAGGTCGGTGTCGGTGAGGCGGGTCAGGGCGGTCAGCCAGGCGGTGCGAAGGTCGCGGAGCCATTCGACGGTGGGCTTTCCGGGGCCGGGCCAGGCGACGTCGGTTCGGGCGCGGGGCGTGCGGCCCTCGACGTGGTCGAGGGTGACGCCCCACCACCAGCCGATGTGCCAGCTCAGCCAGCCGATGGTCGGTACGGGGACCGGGTCGGGCTCGGTGTCCGCCCAGTCCGGGACCCAGGTGCCGTCGGCGGTGCGGCGTACCGTCCAGTGGTGGGGTGCCGGTTCCCACAGGAAGTCCTCGGGTTCGAGCCGGTCGAGGTGGTATTCGAACAGCGCCCAGGTCAGGTCGAACTGGCGGCGCAGCAGGTCGGATTGGGAAACGGTCACCGGGTGACACTGGCACACCGGTGGATGCCGCGGAAACGGGATTTCCGGGGCTACAACTCGTAGTCCCTCGCCAGTTCCTCCCACGCGATGTCGCGCAGCGCGGCCTCCGCGTCGCAGCCCGACGGCACCTGTGTCGTGGGCTGGAACCAGACGACCGTAAGGGCGGAGCGGTAGAGGATCGCGTCATGGTCCGGGTTCAGAGCCGTGGAGCGGAAGGAGCCGAGGCAGGCCACGGACGGCAGGACCTCTACCGGGCCGAAGCCTCCGGCGTACTGGTCGGGGTACTCGCGCGGGGGCGGGACGAGGTGCACGGGGGTGGTGGGGAAGGTGCGTTCGGCGGCTCGCAGAAGGCCCTTGATCCTCATCTCGTTGACCGGCTTGCACGGGTAGCCCTCCAGCATCCCGCCGTACGTGGAGGAGAACCGCAGCTCGGAGAGGTCGAGTGAGCGGCCGGAGGTGAGGACCACACGGGTCAGGGACATGGTCGGCACTCTAGGGCGGTGGTGCATGGTGCTCCCGTGAATTTCAGTTCCCTGGTCCTCATGATCCTCAGGGCCTCAGGATCCTCCGAGGTCGCATGATCCTCCGAGCCTCAGGATCCTCCGAGGTCTCAGGCTCCCCTGGGTCCTCAGGCTCCCCTGGCTCCTGAGGCTTCCCCGGTCCTCGTGCTCGCTGTCCGCTACGGCCGGTGCCCCGTCATCCGCGCCGCCGACGCGATCGTCGCGCGGGCCTCGCGTTCGCTGAGCCCGGTGTTCAGGGCCGCGTCGACCAGGGGGTCGACGAGGGCGGGGCCGATGCCGTCCTCGTAGGCACGGCAGGCTGCCCAGAACAGGCGGGTGTTGCGCTGGCCCTCGTGGGCGGCGAGGACGAACTGGACCAGGCCCTGGCCGTGTCCGCCGGTCGACGAGGGCGTGGGGTGGTGGCTGCGGGGCGGGGGGAGCAGCAGGCGGAGCAGCGTGGGCGGGCAGGCCGCGGGGGCGAGGTGGGCGGTGCCGGGGGCGGTGGTGTACGCGCCGTGGTCGGTGCGGGAGCCGGGGCCGACGAGGTAGCCGCCGGCGCCCCGGATGTCGATGCCGGGGGCGAGACGGCCGGCCGAGTTGGGGACGACGACGTCGGGCGGGCCGCTCAGCCAGAGGTGGCGGCCGCCGCTGGGGGTCAGGACGACGACTGTGTCGGGGATCGTGAACAGGTGACGCAGGGCCAGTTCGCGCAGGGCGGCAGAGGAGTCCGTGCCGGACTTGGTGTCGAGATCGATGCCGATGAGGTGGTGGGGCGGGAGGCCGCAGGCGATGCCGTAGCCGGTCGCCCAGGGTGCGGAGGCGAACAGTTCGCGGATACGTGCCGGGTCGGTGGCGGCGTCGTAGACCCCGTGGCCGAGGCGTCCGCACTCACCGTGGCAGGTCGGGGCCGTGGGGTCGTCGCGGTGGGGGGAGCGCAGGGCCGGGAGCTTCGTCCGGGACAGGGGGATGACGGCCAGTCCGCGTTCGGCGGCTGACAGGGCGTGTGCGAGGGCCAGCGTCGTGGCCTGCCGGTCGGTGGTGGCCATGCTTCCATGTTCGTACGCATGTTCGAAAAAAGGAAGAGGGGGCGGGTGGGGGCGCGCCGGGGCGGGCGGAATGGCTGGAAATATGCCGGAACGCTTCACCTCTTGCGGGACTTGGGATGGGTGTATTCATAACCGGCATGATCTGGTGCGGGAGTCGCGAAAGGGGTTTATCGGCATGCCATCACGCTTGAGGGCGAATAGAGGCTTCCGTGGTGCTTCGCCGGGGTTTCCGTGGGCAACTCTGATCTCGCGACGTCGTACACCAATACCCGGGGCGATCGACCAACCGCCCTGCTGGAAGCCGTACTTCACGTACGACCGGCACCGCAGCCGACGTGTACATGGTTCTGGAGGAACAACATGGCAAGCACCCGTACCCCTCGCGTCATCGCCGCCGTCTTGCGCCCTCCCGCTCGCAGCCGCGCTCTTCACCGGCGTCACGACGGCGGACAACGGCGCCTTCGCGGACGACGGATCGAACGCGGGTGTGGCGACCGTCGGTGCCGGTGGGGTCGGGCTCGACAACTACGCCAACTCGTCCACCAAGCAGCAGCAGGCGGTCGGTTCCGGTGCCTCGAAGCAGAGCAATACCGCCCAGGTCAACGGCTCCGCGTTCACGGTCATCAACCAGGGCAACGACAGTACGTTCGTCAACTTCACCCCCCTGTGGTGGTGATCTGAGGGGGCCGGTGCTCCCGCATCGGTTCCCTGAACTCCCGCGCATGGGGTGCTCGGTCGGGGTGTTCGGTCGGGGGGTGACAAGCGTCTGCGCGGCGGTGCCACGGCATCGCCGCGCAGACGTTTTCGCCTGCGGGGCAACGGTCTTGACACCCACTCGTATCTGACGGACAGTCAGAAATCTTCGCGAAATCAGTGGGAACCGGACCGGCGGCTGCGGTGTACCAGAAGTGTCGACGCAATGCGGCACGGGATGACGAGGGGGCGATGGTGAACAGCGAGCAGGGGGTGAGCGATGGCCTGGGCAGCCCTGGGAACCCGGGCGATCTGGCGAAGCGGCTGAAGGCATATGAGGGCCGGCCCTCCGCGGTCGCCGGCGTCGGCAAGGACCCCGTCAACGCGCCCATGATCCGGCACTGGTGCGAGGCGATGGGCGACACCAACCCGGCGTATGAGGGCCCGGACGCCGTCGCCCCGCCCACCATGCTCCAGGTGTGGACCATGGGCGGCCTCTCCGGCCACACCGGGCGGGCAGGTGCTTACGACGAACTCCTTGCCCTTCTCGACGAGGCGGGTTGCACCTCGGTCGTCGCCACCGACTGCGAGCAGGAGTACGTCAGAGCCCTGCGGCCCGGCGACGAGGTCACCTTCGACGCGGTGATCGAGTCGGTGTCGGAGCGCAAGACGACCAAGCTCGGCACGGGGTACTTCGTGACAACCCGTATGGACGTCCGGGTGGGCGAGCGCCTCGCGGGCACCCACCGCTTCCGCATCCTCAAGTACGCCCCCGCAGCCCGAAAGGAGAAACCCCCGCGCCCCCGACCGGTCGTCAACCGCGACAACGCCGGCTTCTGGGAGGGCGTCCGACAGCACCGGCTGCTGATCCAGCGCTGCACCGGCTGCGGCACCCTGCGCCACCCCTGGCTGCCGGGCTGCAACACCTGCGGCAGCCCCGACTGGGACACGGTCGAGGCGAGCGGCGAGGGGACGGTCTATTCGTACGTCGTCCTGCACCACCCGCCCTTCCCGGCCTTCTCCCCTCCTTACGCGGTCGCTCTGATCGAGCTGGCGGAAGGCGTCCGGATGATCGGCAACGTGGTCGGGGTGCCGTACGACAAGGTGCGGATCGGCCGGCCGGTGCGGCTCGAATTCCAGTCGTACGACGACGAGTTGGTGCTGCCGGTCTTCCGCGCCGAAGAGGAGGCCGCATGAAGGCCGGTGACGCGCTGCCGCCCCTGGAGATCCCGATCACCCGCACCCTTGTCGTCGCCGGGGCCATCGCCTCGCGCGACTACCAGGACGTCCACCACGACGCCGAACTGGCCCGGCAGAAGGGCTCCCCCGACATCTTCATGAACATCCTGACGACGAACGGCCTGGTGGGGAGGTACATCACGGACCACTTCGGCCCGCGCGCCGTACTCCGCAAGCTGGCCATCAGACTCGGCGCCCCCAACTACCCGGGCGACACGATGGTGTTGACGGGCACGATCGAGGACGTGGCCGACGACACCGCGACCGTCCGCGTGGTCGGAACCAACGCCATCGGCAGACATGTGACCGGCACGGTGACGGTCGCCCTGCCGGCCGGGGAGGCGGGATGAGCGTACGTACCCGCGACACCCTCGGCGGACGGGCGGCGATCGTCGGCATCGGGGCGACGGAGTTCTCCAAGGACTCGGGGCGCAGTGAGCTGCGGCTGGCGACGGAGGCGGTGCGGGCGGCACTCGACGACGCCGGGCTGCGACCGGCCGACGTGGACGGGATGGTCACGTTCACGATGGACACCAGCCCGGAGATCACCGTGGCCCAGGCCTGCGGGATGGGCGAGCTGTCCTTCTTCTCCCGCGTGCACTACGGCGGCGGCGCGGCCTGCGCGACCGTCCAGCAGGCGGCGCTCGCCATCGCCGCGGGCGTGGCCGAGGTGGTCGTCTGCTACCGCGCGTTCAACGAGCGGTCGGGGCGGAGATTCGGCTCGGGTGTGCAGCACCGGGAGCCGTCGGCCGAGGGGGTGGCGCTCGGCTGGTCCCTCCCCTTCGGGCTGCTCACCCCGGCGTCGTGGGTGGCGATGGCGGCCCAGCGCTACCTTCACATATACGGCCTGACGCCAGAGGCCTTCGGGCGCGTGGCCGTGGTGGACCGCGGGTATGCGGCGACCAACCCGGCGGCGTACTTCCACGGCCGGCCCATCACCCTCGCCGACCACGCCGCCTCCCGCTGGATCGTCGAGCCGCTGCGGCTGCTGGACTGCTGCCAGGAGACCGACGGCGGCCAGGCCCTGGTCGTCACCTCGCTGGAGCGGGCCCGCGACCTGCCCCACCCGCCCGCCGTCGTCGCGGCGGCCGCCCAGGGCGCGGGCCGGGCGCAGGAGCAGATGACGAGTTTCTACCGCGACGACCTGACCGGCCTGCCGGAGATGGGCGTGGTGGCCCGCCAGCTCTGGCGGACCTCCGGATGCACCCCCGCCGACATCGACGTGGGGATCCTGTACGACCACTTCACACCGTTCGTGCTGATGCAGCTGGAGGAGTTCGGGTTCTGCGGAAAGGGAGAGGCGGCGGACTTCGTGCACCGGGCGGAGCTGCCGATCAACACCCACGGCGGACAGCTCGGGGAGGCGTATCTGCACGGCATGAACGGCTTGGCGGAAGGAGTACGGCAGCTGCGGGGCACGGCAGCGAACCAGATACCGGGTGCGGAGCGGATCCTGGTGACTGCCGGGACGGGGGTGCCGACGTCGGGCCTGGTCCTGGCCGCCGACTGAGCGGGCCGCAGCAGACCCCCCAGGGGTTGGGAACTGCTGCCGGTGGACTGAGCAGGAGTGACTTCTGGTGAGCGTGAGTGAGTGTGAGGGCTGGAAGGGTTGTTCCGTTGTGCGCGGGTCTCCTCCGTCTTGGAGCGCGTTGTGGCCCTGCGCTCCTCGAGAGGGGAACGGGAGTTCCTGGGTCGAATGGGTGACCTTTGTGGGGGCTGCTCGTTGACTGCGGTGACAGGGATCTTCGGCCGGGCGGGGGTGGACGGAGTGGCTGGACTGCGGGAGGTGGCGGCTTCGTTCGTGGTGCCCGGCCCGGCGGGGGTGGCGATCCGGGACCGGCTGCGGGTGTCGGCGGCGGATGCGGCGGTGCTCGCCGAGGTCGGTGTCTTCCTGGGGTCGCTGGCGGCGGGGGATCTCGCGGAGCGCTTCCGGCAGGGGCTGGCGCATGATGCGGCCGGGTGGGCGGTGCGCAAGCGGGCATTGACCGGGAGGTCGTCGGCGCGCTGGGCGGGCAGTATCACCAAGGCCAGTCATGACCAGTGGGCGCTGGCCCGGCGCGGACAGGTGGCCCATCTGGCCTGGCTGCGCGGGCAGGTCGCGTCCATCGAGGCGCGGCTGGCCCGGCCGCTGGGCGCGAAGGCCGACCGGCGGGAGGGGCTGGCGCGGGGGTATGCCTCGCGGAGCGAGTGGCATGCCAAGTCCCGCCGCCTGCAGACTCTCAAGGACCGCCTCGTGGTGGTGGAGGCGGACCGGGCGGCGGGCCGGGTGCACGTGGTGCGTGGCGGCAAACGCCTCGCGAACACTCGCCACCACCTTCAGGCGGCCGGGCTGGACGTGGCGGCGTGGCGGCAGCGGTGGCAGGCGGAGCGTATGTTCCTGGCCGCCGACGGCGAGGCGGGCAAGTGCTTCGGCAACGAAACGATCCGCGTCACCGACACCGGACAGGTCTCGGTAAAGCTCCCGGCCCCGCTGGCCCGCCTGGCCAACGCACCCCACGGCCGCTACGTCCTCGACGTGACCGTGCGGTTCCAGTGTCGCGGGCAGGAGTGGCGTGACCGGATCACCGCCAACCGGGCGGTGGCCTACCGCATCCACCACGATGTGGTGCGCGGCCGCTGGTATGTGACCGCCTCCTGGCAGCGCGCCGCCGCTCCCGTCCTGCCGCTGGAGGCGGCCCTGACCCGGGGGGGTGGTCGGGGTGGACATGAACGACGACCACCTCGCCGCCTGGCAGTTGGATGTGCACGGCAACCCGGTCGGCGAGCCGCAGCGCTACTTCTACG